>CAZREF010000008.1:0-83520 GCA_964599245.1 uncultured Aeromicrobium sp.
GACCAGATGGCCGTGCACCTGCCGCTGAGCGCGGAGGCGCAGGCCGAGGCCCGCATCCTCATGCTGAGCACGAACAACATCCTCAAGCCGTCCGACGGCCGTCCGGTCACCATGCCGACGCAGGACATGATCATCGGCCTGTACTTCCTCACGCTCGAGCGTGAGGGCCACCCGGGCGAGGGTCGTGCGTTCAGCTCGGTCGCCGAGGCGATCATGGCGTTCGACCGCCAGGAGATCACGCTGCAGAGCAAGGTGCGGATCCGCATCCCGAACGTCGAGGGCGAGATCGAGTCCCGCGAGACGACGCTGGGCCGCGCGATCTTCAACCAGACGCTGCCGGACGACTACCCGTACGTGAACTACCAGGTCGGCAAGAAGGAGCTCGGGGTCATCGTCAACGACCTCGCCGAGCGCTACTCCAAGATCGACGTGGGTGTCGCGCTCGACGCCCTCAAGGAGACCGGCTTCCACTGGGCCACGCGCTCGGGCGTCACGATCTCCATCGAGGACGTCGTCACGCCGGAGTCCAAGCAGGAGATCCTGACCAAGTACGAGGGCCAGGCCGCCAAGGTCCAGCAGCAGTTCGACCGCGGTCTCATCACCGAGGACGAGCGTCGCCAGGAGCTCATCGAGATCTGGACCCAGGCCACGGCCGAGGTCTCCGGCGAGATGGAGAAGAAGTTCACCGCCGACGCCGACAACCCGATCTGGATGATGGTGCACTCCGGCGCGCGAGGAAACATGATGCAGGTGCGGCAGATCGCCGCCATGCGTGGACTCGTGGCCAACCCGAAGGGCGAGATCATCCCGCGCCCGATCAAGGCCAACTTCCGTGAGGGCCTCAGCGTCGTCGAGTACTTCATCGCGACGCACGGTGCCCGCAAGGGTCTGGCCGACACCGCCCTGCGCACCGCCGACTCGGGCTACCTGACGCGTCGACTCGTCGACGTCAGCCAGGACGTGATCATCCGCGAGGAGGACTGCGGCACCGAGCGCGGCCTGCCCAAGGTCATCGCGACCCGCCTTGACGACGGCACGTTCGTGCCGGCGGAGAACGTCGAGACCTCGGCGTACTCGCGCAGCGCGGCCACCGAGATCACCCACCCGGAGACGGGCGAGGTGCTCGTGGAGGCCGGCGGCGACCTCGGCGACGTCGAGATCGGCCAGCTGGTGACGGCCGGCGTGGAGACCATCCGCGTCCGGACCGTCCTCACCTGCGAGGCGGCGGCCGGTACATGCGCCAAGTGCTACGGCCGCTCGCTGGCCACCGGCAAGCTCGTCGACATCGGCGAGGCGGTCGGCACCATCGCCGCCCAGTCGATCGGTGAGCCCGGCACCCAGCTGACGATGCGTACCTTCCACACCGGTGGTGTGGCCGGCGACGACATCACGCACGGCCTGCCGCGCGTGGTGGAGCTCTTCGAGGCACGCCAGCCCAAGGGTCGTGCACCGATCACCGAGTCCGCCGGTCGCGTCCGCATCGACGACACCGACAAGACGCGCAAGATCGTCGTCATCCCCGACGACGGCTCGGAGGAGCAGGAGTACCCGGTCAGCAAGCGTGCGCGCCTGCTGGTCGAGGACGACTCGCACGTCGAGGTCGGGCAGCAGCTGACGCACGGCACGCCGGACCCGCAGGAGGTCCTGCGCATCCTCGGTGTCCGTCGGGCGCAGGAGCACCTCGTGGACGAGGTCCAGGAGGTCTACCGCAGCCAGGGCGTGGCGATCCACGACAAGCACATCGAGATCATCGTGCGGCAGATGTTGCGCAGGGTGACGGTCATCGAGCAGGGCGACTCCAACCTGATCCCCGGTGACCTCGCCGATCGTGCGACGTTCGAGTCCGAGAACCGTCGGGTCGTCGCCGAGGGCGGCACCCCCGCCTCGGGCCGCCCGGTGCTGATGGGCATCACGAAGGCCTCGCTGGCCGTCGAGTCGTGGCTGTCGGCCGCCTCCTTCCAGGAGACGACCCGCGTCCTCACCGACGCGGCGATCCACGGCAAGTCGGACTCGCTGCGCGGCCTGAAGGAGAACATCATCATCGGCAAGCTCATCCCGGCCGGTACCGGTCTCGACCGGTACCGCAACATCCGGGTCGAGCCCACCGAGGAGGCCCGCCAGGCCGCCTACGCCGTCACCGGCTACGAGTCGTACGACTACGGCTTCGGTGGCGCGGACGGCCAGCCCGTCCAGCTGGACGACTACGACTTCACGTCGTACGAGTCCTGAGCGACCGACACACGACGACGGCCCCGGACCTGCTGGTCCGGGGCCGTCGTCGTTCGTGCCGTCGGTCCACCGTCGCGACACGGAACTCCATGGCCCGTCCTCCCGGCCGGAACGCGCGATGACGTTCCGAATCGCGAGGACTCAGGAGGCGGGGGTGCTGGCGCTGGGCGCCGAAGGCTTGGGGGAGGAGGTGGCCTGGGCCTCCGGCCGGAACAGCCAGCGCAGCTTCGGCTCGAAGATCGGCTGGAAGAGCGTCTGCACGAGCTTGGTCATGAGCAGGTTGGACACGATCACCGCCACGACCATCGTGAGGACGACGGCGGGCGCGCCGTACTTCTCGAGCGAGTCGAAGACGCCGAGCTGGTAGCGCAGCAGCAGGATGATGTAGCCGTGCAGCAGGTAGCAGTAGAACGTCCTGCTGCCCATCCGGGTGGTCCACGACCGCCGGCGGGGCACGAGCGAGAGGGCGGCGAACGTCAGCACGAGGCCGATGACGAGCAGCTCCGCGCGCTGCGTGATGCCCTCCACCGGGGTCGCACGCAGGGGCGACTCGTCGTAGCGCTGCTTCCACAGCAGCCAGTCGATGGTCCAGTTCCGCGAGTACAGGTAGCAGACGACGAAGCTGACGGCGAGCAGCAGCGCGGAGCCGATGCGGATGCGGGTGTCGGCGAGCCGCTCGAACCGCTCACGGCTCATGTGCAGCCCGATCACGTAGAACGGCAGGAAGCCCAGGATCTTGGGCAGCGCGAGGACGTTCGGCACCTCGATCAGGCCGACGAGCAGCGAGATGGCGATCGACGTGGTGATGGGGTACCGCAGTGCCCGCCAGATCGGGGTGGTCAGGCGCCAGACGAACAACGCCGCCATGAACCACGCGAGCCACTGCGGGGAGAGGAACATGTAGGGATCGGGCTCGCCGATGTAGTGCCGCATGATCATCTGCATCGAGATCTCGACGATGAGGTACGGCACCACGAGCGTGCTGACGATGCGTCGCACCTGGCGCGCGTCGCCCATGTAGCGTCGCGCGGTGTAGCCGGAGATCAGGATGAAGAACGGCATGTGGAAGCTGTAGATCCACACGTAGACGCCGCGTGCGGAGTCCATCTCCACGAACTGCGTGAGCGAGTGCCCGATCACGACGAGGAGCATCACCCAGTAGCGTGCGTTGTCGAGGTAGGCGACGCGCTCCTTCGGGGCAGCGGTCGTCACGGGCAACGGGTCGAGGGCGCTCATCGTCCTCCGACTCTAGTGGAGCCGTCCTGAGAGAGCAGTCCCGGAGGAGCAGCATGACGACGTCCGACGACGCGCGCCGCACCCAGCGCCTCGGCGCCTACGCCGTGGTCCTGGCCGACGACGAGACCGGCGTCCGCCACCTGCTCCTCACGCGCATCTCCGCGTCCGGGTACCCCCCGGGCTGGTGGGCGTTGCCCGGCGGTGGTGTCGACCACGGCGAGTCGCCGCACGACGCCGTCGAGCGTGAGCTGCACGAGGAGACCGGTCTCGTCGCCACCTCGCGCCGGCTCGTCGACGTCCACGACGTGCACACGGTCGCCCCGGGTCGCGACGACCGGTTCGAGGACTACCACGGGGTGCACCTGCTCTACGCCGTCACGGTCGAGGGCGTGCGCCCCGGCGCGCCGCTGCCCACGCCGCACGTCGTGGAGGTGGACGGCACGACCGACGTCGCGACCTGGCTGCCCCTCGCCGACGTCGCCGACGGCGAGCGGTCGCTGCTTCCGGCGGTGGAGCACGTGCTCGCACGCGTCGGCGACTACCGTCCGGTGCCCGCCTGATCGGGCGTTGGGCTCAGTCCTTCGACGGCGGCGGGAAGTAGAAGAGCATCGCGTAGCTGCCGCGGGCGGACAGCACGAACGTCGCGCGGGCCCGGCTGCCGTCCTCGCCCCGCGCCGTGTAGGTCGTGCTGATCTCGTTGAGGTCCTCGACGACGTCCTTGGTCGGGGTGCCGATGCTCGAGGCGAAGTCCTCGGCGATGGCGTCGGCCTCCCGCACCCGGTCGGCGACGACCGCGGCGAAGCGGGGACGGTCGCCGCTCAGCAGGAGGGTGCCGGTGGGCGGGACGGTCCAGCGGCCGTCCAGCAGCGGCGCGTCGAGCGACTCGGCGACGTCCATGCTCGGCCAGATGAGTCCCGAACGGTCCTCACCCTCCACGTCACGGGGCACCTCCGCCGTCTGCGCCCGGGGCTCGAGCTGACCGCTGCGGGGGTCGCCCATGTACTCCGCGCGCACCGTCATGACCGGGCGGCGGTCCGAGGCCGGGTAGGCCGTGCGGGTGGTGACGTCCCCCGGGTCGGCGGTGATGGTGATGCGGACGTCGCGGCGGTCGGCGGTGAGGCCACGCGCCTGGACCGTGCACCCGGTGATGCGCCGCTCGCGGGCCCGGCAGAACTGCGACAGGTCGTCCTCGACCAGGTCGGCGTCGGGGATCACCGCGTTCACCTGGGCGATGAGACGGCGCAGCACCAGGGTGGGATCACCGTCGACCCGCAGCAGGGAGATGGTGATGTCGGGGCGGGGAGCGTCGTCGATGAGCGCGAAGGTGTCGTCGCTCGGGCGGGTGGCAGGGGTCGTCGTCTCGGTGGGCTCCGGCTCGACGCCGTCGACCTCCTCGCGCTCGGCGTCGGCCCGCTCCTGCGCGGCCTCGGCCGCGTCGAGCTCGGGCTGGTAGGCCTCGATCAGGGCGGGGCTGCGGTAGCGGACCAGGGGCCCGAGCTGCGTCGCACCCTCGGGCACCTCGAGCCCGAAGGAGATGGGGCTCTGCGGGCCCGACTCGTGCTCGGTCACGTTGTTCTCGCCCTCGGCAGCGGCGGAGGCATCGGGCGTGGTGGGGCTGACGTCGTCCTGCGTACGCGTCTCGCACGCGCCGAGCGCGAGCAGCCCGACGAGGGCGAGGGTCGTCGCGGTCCGTCTCATGGCTCTCCTGGGGCGGCGGGGTACGGCGGGCGGGGTGGGACGGGCCCGTCCAGGGGACGCCGGGGTCCGGGACCGTTCCGACGTCGCAGCCCATCCTGCCGCAGCGGGGCAACGTCGCGCGCGCGGAGGGCGGGGCGTCGCGGGTCCGAGCGGTACGGTGAGGCCCGCGGGATCGACCGGCCACGAGGAGGCGCGGACATGGCAGCGCGCACCACGGCGGCGGAGCGGGTGTTCTCCCGGCTGCGCGAGGAGATCCTCACCGGTGACCGCGCGCCGGGCTCGCAGCACTCCATCTACCGCCTCGCGGAGGAGCTGGAGGTCTCGCGGACGCCGGTGCGGGAGGCGGTGCTGCGCCTGGCCGACGCCGGGCTGGTCACCGTCGAGCGCAACCGGGGCGTCCGGGTCCGGGGCGTCACCGTCCAGGACGTGCTGGACGTCTTCGACCTGCGGATCCTGCTCGAGGTGCCGGCGACGGCGTTCGCCGCCCTGCACGCCGACGAGGACCAGCGTCGACGGCTCCGCGCCTGCCTCGACGCGATGGCCGCGGCCGCCTCGGAGGACGACGCCGAGGCCTTCGACGAGCACGACCGGGCCCTGCACGCCGCGCTGCACGCCGTGAGCGGCAACGCGCGCCTGGGGGAGGAGGTGCTCGCGCTGAGGGAGTCCATCCAGTCGCGCGGTGCCTCGACGATCCACCGCTCCCGGGGTGCGACGGAGGTGCTGGAGGAGCACGTCCCGGTGGTCGAGGCCGTGCTCGCCGGCGACGCCTCACGGGCCGCGACCCTCATGCACGCCCACCTCGTGCACACCGCGGAGCTGCTCGTCCTGCAGCTCGACCCCGACGCCGACGTCCGCGGCTGGGCACGGCGGACGACCGCCGCCGCCATCAGTAGCATGCTACTGTCGGAGGGGTCTTCCGCGACCCCCGCCGGCGAGCACGGCGACCCGAGCTGACAGGAGCCCACGCATGACGTCCTTCGTGCCGCAGCACCCCGAGACCGTGTTCACCTACGGAGCACCCGGCCTGAAGCTGGGCGTCGGTGCCCGGCACGAGCTCGGGCACGACCTGCGCACCCTCGGCGCGCGACGGGTGCTGCTCGTCACCGACGCCGGCGTCGCGGCCACCGGGGCGCCCGCCGAGATCGCCGAGCGTGTCGGGGCCGACGGCGTCGAGGTGGTCGTGTTCGACCGCGCCCGCGTCGAGCCCACCGACGCGAGCCTGCGGGAGGCCGTCGAGTTCGCGCGCTCCGCGGGGCCCTTCGACGCCGTCCTCGCCGTCGGTGGTGGCAGCAGCATCGACACCGCGAAGGCCGTCGACCTCATGCTCACCAACGACGGTGAGCTCATGGACTACGTGAACGCGCCGGTCGGCCAGGGACGGGCGCCGGCGCACCCGTTGCTCCCGCTCGTGGCGGTCCCGACCACCACCGGTACCGGGAGCGAGAGCACCACCATCTGCGTGCTCGACGTCGTCGACCAGCACGTGAAGACCGGCATCTCGCACCCGCGGCTGCGTCCGACGATGGCCGTCGTCGACCCCGAGCTCACGCTCAGCCAGCCCGCGGGGGTCACCGCCGCCTCCGGCCTCGACATCCTGTGCCACGCCCTCGAGAGCTACACGGCGCGCCCCTACACGTCCTACGAGGCGAAGCAGGCCGACCAGCGGGTGCCGTACTGCGGCTCCAACCCGATCTCCGACGTCTGGTCCGAGCGGGCGCTCGCCCTCATGGCACGTTCGTTCCGCCGCGCGGTCGCCCACGGCGACGACCTCGACGCGCGGACCCAGGTGGCCACCGCCGCGACGTTCGCCGGCCTGGGCTTCGGCAACGCCGGCGTCCACATCCCGCACGCGAACGCCTATCCGATCGCCGGTCAGGTCCGCGAGTTCCGCCCCCACGACTATCCCGACGACGACGGCTCGGCGGGCCACGCCGGCCTGGTGCCGCACGGCATGGCCGTCTCCCTCACCGCGCCGGCCGCCTTCCGCTTCACCTTCGACGCCGCCCCCGACCGGCACGTGCGCGCGGCCCGCCTGCTCGATCCGGACGCGACCATGCCGGACGACCCGTCGGACCTGCTGCCCCAGGTGCTCGCCTCGGTGATGCGCGACGTCGGCATCCCGGCCGGCCTCGCCGCCGTGGGCTTCGGCGCCGACGACCTCGACGACCTCGTCGAGGGGACCATGAAGCAGCAGCGTCTCCTGGCCACCGCCCCGCGGGAGGTCACGGAGGACGACGTCGCCGGCATCCTCGACGCCTCCCTCGAGCTGTGGTGAACGCGACCACGACCGGCGCGGCCCGAGGTCGGAGCACCACGGCGACCACCGACGTCGTCGCCGAGCTGCGTCGTCGCGGCCTGGCCGACGTCGACGACGGCAGCCTCGCCCGCGCGCTCTACAGCACCGACGCCTCGCTCTACCGTGTCGTGCCCCAGGTCGTCGTCCGCCCGCGCGACGTCGACGAGGTGCTCGCCGTGGTCGACGTCGCCCGCGCGACGGGCGTGCCGGTCACCTCCCGCGGCGCGGGGACGTCGATCGCGGGCAACGCCGTCGGCAGTGGCATCGTCGTCGACCTCGCCAAGCACCTGAACCGCGTGCACGAGGTGGACCCGGACCGACGGGTGGCCCGGGTCGATCCCGGTGTCGTCCACGCGGGCCTCCAGAAGGTCGCGGCCCCCCACGGCCTGCGCTTCGGGCCCGACCCGTCGACGCACACCCGCTGCACCATCGGCGGGATGATCGGCAACAACGCCTGCGGCAACCGCGCCCTCGGCTACGGGCGCAGCGCGGACAACGTCGCCGCGCTCGACCTGGTCACCGGCACGGGGGAGCGGCTCCTGGTCGGCCGTGACCTCCCGGCCTCCTCGCCGACGGTCGACCGTCTGCGCGAGGTCGTCGGCAGCGACCTCGCCACCGTGCGCACCGAGCTGGGCCGCTTCGGACGCCAGGTCTCCGGCTACTCGCTCGAGCACCTCCTGCCCGAGCGCGGCGTCGACGTCGCCTCGTTCATGGCCGGAACCGAGGGGACGCTCGGCGTCATCCTCGGCGCGACGGTCGACCTCGTGGCGACGCCGCGGCACGTGCACCTCGTCGTGCTCGGCTACGGGTCGATGGCCGAGGCGGGCGACGACGTCCCCGCCATGCTCGAGCACGGACCGATCGCCTGCGAGGGCCTCGGGGCCCGCATCGTCGACGTCTACCGCGCGGCCAAGGGGGAGTCGGGCGTCCCCGAGTACCCCGCCGGTGGCGGCTTCCTCTACGTCGAGCTCGCCGGGGACGACCCGGCCGAGCTGGCCGCACAGGCGGATCGCGTCGTCGCGTCGTCGGCGTCGCACGCGCACCGCCACGTGACGGCGGTGGCCGAGCAGGCCGCCTTCTGGCGGATCCGCGAGGAGGGCGCCGGGCTCGCCTCGCGCATCTGGGACCGGCCGGCGCTCTCCGGCTGGGAGGACGCGGCCGTGCCGCCCGAGCGCGTGGGAACCTACCTGCGCGACTTCGACGCGCTGCTCGAGCAGCACGGCCTGCACGGCGAGCCGTACGGGCACCTCGGCGACGGCTGCGTGCACGTGCGCATCGACTTCCCGATGTCCGAGCCCGGGGGACCGGCCGGCTACCGCGCCTTCATCGAGGACGCCGCCCGCCTCACCGCGTCGCACGGGGGCTCGTTCTCCGGCGAGCACGGCGACGGCCGCGCACGCTCGGAGCTGCTCCCGCTCATGTACTCCGAGCAGGCGATCGCGCTGTTCCGTGGCGTCAAGCACGTGATGGACCCCGAGAACCTCCTCAACCCCGGTGTCCTCGTCGACCCGGACCCGATCGACGGGTCGTTGCGGGGGCAGGGACGGGGGTGGGCGCCCGGCCTGCAGGGATCGCGACGTGGCCTGCGGCTGCTGCACGACGAGGGCGACCTGGGCGCAGCCGTCCACCGCTGCACCGGCGTCGGCAAGTGCCTCGCCGACAACAAGGCGTCCCACGGCGTGATGTGTCCCTCGTTCCAGGCGACGCGTGACGAGAAGGACTCCACCCGCGGTCGTGCCCGCGTGCTGCAGGAGATGGTCGACGGCCGACTCGTCGACGGCGGCTTCCGGGCGCCCGAGGTGCACGAGGCGCTGGACCTGTGCCTGTCGTGCAAGGGCTGCCTCAACGACTGCCCGACCGGCATCGACATGGCCACCTACAAGTCGGAGGTGCTGCACCAGGCGTACCGCGGTCGCCTCCGCCCGCGGAGCCACTACGTGCTGGGGAAGCTCCCGTTCTGGGCGCGACTGACGTCGCCGGTCGCCCGCGTCGCGAACCTCGCGCTGCGCCTCCCCGGGCTCGCGCACCTGGCGCGGTGGGTCGCCGGCGTCGACCAGCGACGCAGCCTGCCCGCCTTCGCGACGCGGCGCTTCAGCCGCGCCGCCCGCCCGGTGCTGGCGGCGGCCGAGGGGGCGCAGGCGTCGCGCGACGAACGGCCGCGCGTGGCGATCTGGGCCGACTCGTTCACCGAGTACTTCTCGACGTCGGGGGGCCTCGCCGCCGTGCGGCTGCTCGAGTCGGCCGGGTACCGCGTCGAGGTCGTGCAGGAGCAGGCCTGCTGCGGCCTGACCTGGATCACGACCGGTCAGCTCGACACCGCCCGCGCGCTCGTCGGCCGCACCGTCGCCGTGCTGCACCGGTACGTGGCCGCCGGCGTCCCCGTCGTCGGGCTCGAGCCGTCCTGCCTGGCGGTCCTTCGCTCCGACGCCGTGGAGCTCGTGGACGACCCGCGCGCCGTCGAGGTCGCCGCCGGCGTCCTCACGGTCGCCGAGCTCCTGGCCCGGACGGAGGGCTACGAGCCGCCGGACCTCACCGGCACCGAGGTCGTCGTGCAGCCGCACTGCCACCAGTCGTCGGTGCTCGGCTTCGAGGCCGACATGGACCTGCTCGGGCGCACGGGTGCGACGGTGACCCGCCTCTCCGGCTGCTGCGGGCTCGCCGGGAACTTCGGCGTCGAGCGCGGGCACTACGAGACGTCGGTGGCCGTCGCGGAGCTGCAGCTCATGCCGGCGCTGCGGGCGATGGGGGAGGGAGCGGTCGTCCTCGCCGACGGCTTCTCCTGCCGCACCCAGCTCGACGACCTCGCCCACGTCCCCGCCCTCCACCTCGCCGAGCTGCTCGCGCCGGGGGAGTAGGGGTCCTCCCGACCTGCAGGTGCGCTTCGTCGGCTTCTCCTCGTCGTGCGGGTGCGCTGTTTCGACCTCCACCGTCCTGCGGCTGCGCCGGCTCGGCTCCCTCTCGTCCTGCGGCTGCGCTTCCCCGGCTCCGACCCCACCTGCGGCTGCGCCGGCTCGGCTTCTCGTGGTGGTGGGTCGCGAAAGGGCCTCGACCGGGGAGCTGGGTGTGCGTCCGGGCTGGGTTCTCGGGGTCCGGTGGGGTCTGACGCACGATTCTTCCTTTGCGTGGGCAAGGCTTCTCCCTTCTCGTGGACCGTGCCACGGGAAGGGAGAATCGCTGCCCCTCCGCGCCCGTCGGCGGTAGGTGAGGCACCGAACCGGGCGCCGGGAGGTAGGTGGCGCACCTGATCGCGCCTCTGTCCGGTGTCTCTCCTACCTCCCAGGATCGAAGCGGACGCACGACACACCAACGCAGAACCCTGCGTCACCCCAGACCCCCCGCAGGCCCGAGAACCCGGACCGACGCGCACCCAGCTCCCCGGTCGAGGCCCTACGCACACCAAGCCCACGAGAAGCCGAGGCAGCGCAGCCGCAGGACGAAGGTCGAGGAGGACGGGATCAGCCTGTTCGACGGACCGGGCAGGAACGCTCGCCACCGCCCTGCCCCGTGATTTGCTCGGGGGTTGCACCGGACGGTACTGTTGAGTGCTGTGCCTGGATTGTCCAGGCCGCTGCGCGCATCCCGCCACCCTGCACCAGTTCGGCGGCGAGTGCAGCACGACTCAGAGTCCTTCTCGCCTGAAGAAAGAAGTCCGTAGTGCCCACGATCAACCAGTTGGTCCGCAAGGGTCGCCAGAGCAAGGTGACCAAGACCAGCACGCCGGCCCTCAAGGGCTCGCCGCAGCGTCGCGGTGTGTGCACCCGCGTGTACACCACCACGCCCAAGAAGCCGAACTCCGCGCTGCGCAAGGTTGCTCGCGTGCGCCTGTCCTCGGGCACCGAGGTCACGGCCTACATCCCCGGTGAGGGTCACAACCTCCAGGAGCACTCCATCGTCCTCGTGCGCGGTGGTCGTGTGAAGGACCTCCCGGGTGTGCGCTACAAGATCGTTCGCGGCTCCCTCGACACCCAGGGTGTCAAGGGCCGCAAGCAGGCTCGCAGCCGTTACGGCGCGAAGAAGGAGAAGAGCTGATGCCTCGCAAGGGCCCCGCGCCGAAGCGCGTTCCCGAGACCGATCCGGTCTACAACAACCAGCTTGTCACGATGCTGATCAACAAGATCCTCGTCGACGGCAAGAAGCAGACCGCCCAGCGCATCGTCTACTCGGCGCTCGAGGGCACCCGCGAGAAGTCGGGCACCGACCCCGTCGTCACGCTCAAGCGCGCCCTCGACAACGTCAAGCCGGCCCTCGAGGTCAAGTCCCGCCGCGTCGGCGGTGCGACCTACCAGGTGCCGATCGAGGTCCGTCCCGCTCGCCAGACCACCCTCGCCCTGCGCTGGCTGGTCAAGTACTCCTCCGAGCGTCGCGAGAAGACCATGGCCGAGCGCCTCATGAACGAGCTCCTCGACGCCAGCAACGGCCTCGGCGGCAGCGTCAAGAAGCGCGAGGACACGCACAAGATGGCCGAGGCCAACCGCGCCTTCGCCCACTACCGCTGGTGACCCCAGCAGCATCCATCTTCGACGTAAGGAACTGGTAGCTCACCGTGGCAACCGACATCACGACGGACCTCACCCGCGTCCGCAACATCGGCATCATGGCGCACATCGATGCCGGCAAGACCACCACCACCGAGCGGATCCTCTTCTACACCGGGATCACGTACAAGATCGGTGAGGTCCACGACGGCGGCGCCACCATGGACTGGATGGAGCAGGAGCAGGAGCGCGGCATCACCATCACGTCCGCCGCCACCACGTGCTGGTGGAAGGACCACCAGATCAACATCATCGACACCCCCGGGCACGTCGACTTCACGGTCGAGGTCGAGCGCTCGCTGCGCGTCCTCGACGGTGCCGTCGCCGTCTTCGACGGTGTCGCCGGTGTCGAGCCCCAGTCCGAGACCGTGTGGCGCCAGGCCGACAAGTACGGCGTGCCGCGCATGTGCTTCGTCAACAAGCTCGACCGCACGGGCGCCTCGTTCGACTTCTGCGTCAAGACCATCCGCGAGCGCCTCGGCGCCACCCCGCTGGTCCTGCAGATCCCGATCGGCTCCGAGAGCGACTTCCTCGGCGTCGTCGACCTCGTCGGCATGCGCGCCCTGACGTGGCGCGGCGAGACCACGATCGGTGAGGACTACACCGTCGAGGACATCCCGGCCGACCTGGCCGACGCCGCCGCCGAGGGCCGCGAGGCCCTGCTGGAGACGCTGTCCGACGTCGACGACGCGATCGCCGAGAAGTACCTCGAGGGCGAGGACATCTCCGTCGAGGAGCTCAAGGCCGCGATCCGTCGCGCCACGCTCGCGGCGCAGCTGAACCCCGTCCTGTGCGGCACGGCGTTCAAGAACAAGGGCGTCCAGCCCCTGCTCGACGCGGTCGTCGACTTCCTGCCGTCGCCCATCGACGTCGGCGACGTCAAGGGCCACGACGCCAAGGACGAGTCCGTCGAGGACAGCCGTCCGCCGTCGGAGGACGCCCCGTTCGCCGGCCTCGCGTTCAAGATCGCCACCGACCCGCACCTGGGCAAGCTGACCTTCGTGCGCGTCTACTCCGGTCGCCTGGAGGCGGGCACCCAGGTGCTCAACGTCACCAAGGGCCGCAAGGAGCGGATCGGCAAGGTCTACCAGATGCACGCCAACAAGCGTGAGGAGATCGCGTCGGTCGGCGCCGGCCAGATCGTGGCCGTCATGGGCCTCAAGGACACGACCACGGGTGAGACCCTCGCGGACTCGGCGAACCCGATCGTGCTCGAGTCGATGACGTTCCCCGACCCGGTCATCCAGGTCGCGATCGAGCCCAAGACCAAGAGCGACCAGGAGAAGCTCGGCGTCGCCATCCAGAAGCTCGCGGAGGAGGACCCGACGTTCCAGGTCCACACCGACGAGGAGACCGGCCAGACGATCATCGCCGGCATGGGTGAGCTCCACCTCGACATCCTGGTCGACCGCATGAAGCGCGAGTTCAAGGTCGAGGCCAACGTCGGCAAGCCGCAGGTCGCCTACCGCGAGACCATCAAGCGCGCCGTCACCGGCCACAGCTACACGCACAAGAAGCAGACCGGTGGCTCCGGCCAGTTCGCGAAGGTCGTCATCGGCCTCGCCCCCAACGGTCCGGACTTCGGTGGCGAGGGCGGCTACGAGTTCGTCAACGAGGTCACCGGTGGCCGCGTGCCGAAGGAGTACATCCCCTCGGTCGACGCCGGTGGGCAGAGCGCCATGGAGTTCGGTGTCCTCGCCGGCTACCCGATGGTGGACGTCAAGTTCACCCTCGAGGACGGCGCCTACCACGACGTCGACTCCAGCGAGCTCGCCTTCAAGCTCGCCGGCAACATGGCGTTCAAGGAGGCCGCGCGCAAGGCCGACCCGGCCCTGCTCGAGCCGATGTTCGCCGTGGAGGTCACGACGCCCGAGGACTACATGGGCGACGTGATCGGCGAC
Organism: uncultured Aeromicrobium sp.; assembly: GCA_964599245.1. GTDB lineage: Bacteria > Actinomycetota > Actinomycetes > Propionibacteriales > Nocardioidaceae > Aeromicrobium. The sequence goes on from CAZREF010000008.1 coordinate 13,896, forward strand.
CTCAACTCCCGTCGCGGCCAGGTCCAGGCGATGGAGGAGGGCTATGGCGGCGCCAAGCTCATCAAGGCGCTCGTCCCGCTCTCGGAGATGTTCGGCTACGTGGGCGACCTGAGGTCCAAGACCTCCGGACGTGCCTCGTACTCGATGCAGTTCGACTCCTACGCCGAGGTTCCCAAGGCCGTCGCGGAGGAGATCATCAAGAAGGCCCGCGGCGAGTAACCGTCGGCGTCATCGGTAAGGTGGCCTGAGGTTCCCCCGTGGGGCCCGACGGCTTTCAGACACAGCAACACACAACCCAGGAGGAGCCCCAGTGGCTAAGGCGAAGTTCGAGCGGACCAAGCCGCACATGAACATCGGCACCATCGGTCACATCGACCACGGCAAGACGACGCTGACCGCGGCGATCACCAAGGTGCTGCACGACAAGTACCCCGACCTGAACGAGGCCTCGGCCTTCGACCAGATCGACAAGGCTCCCGAGGAGCGTCAGCGCGGCATCACGATCTCGATCGCGCACGTGGAGTACCAGACGGAGAACCGTCACTACGCCCACGTCGACTGCCCCGGCCACGCCGACTACGTGAAGAACATGATCACGGGTGCGGCGCAGATGGACGGCGCGATCCTCGTGGTCGCGGCGACCGACGGCCCCATGCCGCAGACGCGCGAGCACGTCCTCCTGGCCCGCCAGGTCGGCGTCCCGGCCATGGTCGTCGCGCTCAACAAGTGCGACATGGTCGACGACGAGGAGATCCTGGAGCTCGTCGAGCTCGAGGTCCGTGAGCTGCTCAACGACCAGGAGTTCGACGGCGACAACGTCCCCGTCGTCAAGGTCGCGGCCCACCCCGCGCTGCAGGGTGACGCCAAGTGGGGCGAGTCGATCCTCGAGCTCATGAACGCGGTCGACGAGTACATCCCGCTGCCCCCGCGTGAGACGGACAAGCCGTTCCTCATGCCGGTCGAGGACGTCTTCACGATCACCGGTCGTGGCACCGTCATCACCGGTCGCATCGAGCGCGGCATCATCAAGGTCAACGAGACCGTCGACATCGTCGGCATCCGTGAGACCAAGCAGACCACCACGGTCACCGGCATCGAGATGTTCCGCAAGCTCCTCGACGAGGGCCAGGCGGGCGAGAACGTCGGCCTCCTGCTCCGCGGCACGAAGCGCGAGGACGTCGAGCGCGGCATGGTCATCATCGCGCCCGGCTCCACGACCCCGCACACGGAGTTCGAGGGCCAGGTCTACATCCTGTCCAAGGAGGAGGGCGGCCGTCACACGCCGTTCTTCAACAACTACCGTCCGCAGTTCTACTTCCGGACCACGGACGTCACCGGCGTCGTCACGCTGCCCGAGGGCACCGAGATGGTCATGCCCGGCGACAACACCGAGATGAGCGTCCAGCTCATCCAGCCGATCGCCATGGAGGAGGGCCTGCGCTTCGCCATCCGCGAGGGCGGCCGTACCGTCGGCGCCGGCCGTGTCACCAAGATCAACAAGTGACACCTCGACGGGCTCAGCGCGTCGCACGATCGACAGGCTCTGTGCGCGTCTGACGACGCACCAGCACCGCTGAGCGTTGCCCCTCGGACCTTCGGGTCCGGGGGGCTTCGTCGTTCCCGGGTCTCCCGTGTGCGTCGGCTTCCTCTCGTCCTGCGGCTGCGCCGGCTCGGCTTCTCGTGGTCCTGCGGCTGCGCTGGCTCGGCTTGTCGTCGGCGTGGTCTTCGTAGGGGCCTCGACCGGGGAGCTGGGCGCGCGGCGGTCTGGGTTCTCGGGCCTGCGGGGGCCTGGGGTGACGCAGGATCGTGCGTGGGTCGCGGCCCTGGGAGGTAGGAGAGACACCTGACAGAGGCGCGATCAGGTGCGTCACCTACCTCCGGGAGTGGGATTTGGTGCGTCACCTACCGCTGACGGGGGTGGAGGGGCAGCGATTCTCCCTTCGCGTGGCACGGTCCACGAGAAGGGAGAATCCCTGCGCGCGCAGAGGAAGAATCGTGCGTCAGACCCCACCGGACCCCGAGAACCCAGGCCGAACGCGCACCCGGCTCCCCGGTCGAGGCCTCAACGCGACCCACCGCCACGAGGAGCCGGGGCAGCGCAGCCTCAGGACGACGAGAAGCCGGAGCGGCGCAACCGCGGGACGAGGAGAAGCCGAGTCGACGCAGCCGCAGGACGCGGCGAGCCCGGGGCGACGAGGCGGCGGGACGCGGGAACGACGGTCCAGGACCCGATTTGTGTCGAGGCGGGGGAGTCTGTCAGACTAGTGCGGTTGCTCCGGCCGGATCGCTGGGGTGCGCCCGCCCGGAACTCACGCCGGGACCACGAGTGCATCGCACGGTGACCGGCCTGACTGCTGGAAACGCAGGAGACGCGGACTCGACGAGGCCGCGACCGCGGTCCGGAAGTCCAACCACCCAACTCCAGAAGGTTCGCGCACGCTCGTGGTCACGACCGCGACACGCCCGACCTCGGGGGCCGGAGGGGAGCGATCCCCTCCCGGGTGACAGGCCCCAGGGGCACACACAGCTGACGAAGAGTAAGGACGACCAGAGCATGGCGGGACAGAAGATCCGTATCCGGCTCAAGGCCTACGACCACGAGGTGATCGACACCTCGGCGCGCAAGATCGTCGACACGGTCACGCGCACCGGAGCCTCCGTGGCCGGCCCCGTGCCCCTGCCGACCGAGAAGAACGTGTACTGCGTCATCCGGTCGCCGCACAAGTACAAGGACAGCCGCGAGCACTTCGAGATGCGCACCCACAAGCGGCTCATCGACATCATCGACCCCACGCCGAAGACCGTCGACTCGCTCATGCGTCTCGACCTGCCGGCCGGTGTCGACATCGAGATCAAGCTCTGAGGGAGGACCTGAACCCATGAGCACCTCCTCCACCGTCAACGCGCGCGGCCTCCTCGGCCGCAAGCTCGGCATGACGCAGGTCTGGGACGACGAGGGTCGTATCGTCCCCGTCACCGTCCTCGCCGCCGAGACCAACGTGGTCACGCAGATCCGCACGCCCGAGACCGACGGCTACAGCGCCGTCCAGATCGGCTTCGGCGAGATCGACGGCCGCAAGGTCACCAAGCCGCAGGCCGGCCACTTCGCGAAGGCCGGCGTCACGCCGCGCCGCCACGTCGTCGAGATCCGCACCGAGGCCGTCGCCGACTACACCCTCGGCCAGGAGATCTCCCCGGAGATCTTCGCCGCGGGCGACGAGGTCGACGTCACCGCCACGAGCAAGGGCAAGGGCTTCGCCGGCGTCATGAAGCGTCACGGCTTCGCCGGTGTCTCCGCCTCGCACGGCGCGCACCGCAACCACCGCAAGCCGGGCTCCATCGGCGGCTGCGCTACCCCCGGTCGCGTGTTCAAGGGCCTGCGCATGGCCGGCCACATGGGCGCCGAGACCGTCACCACCCAGAACCTGACCGTCCACGCCGTCGACGTCGCCAAGGGCGTCATCCTCCTCAAGGGTGCGGTCCCCGGCCCCAAGGGCGGACTCGTCGTGGTCCGTTCCGCCGCGAAGGGAGCCTGATCCATGGCCGTCAAGACCATCGATGCCGCGCTGCCCGTCGACATCTTCGGCGTGCAGACGAACATCCCGCTGATCCACCAGGTCGTCACCGCGCAGCTCGCCGCCGCCCGCCAGGGCACGCACGACGTCAAGTCGCGCGGCGAGGTCGCCGGCGGTGGCAAGAAGCCGTATCGCCAGAAGGGCACCGGTCGCGCCCGCCAGGGCTCGATCCGCGCGCCGCACTACACCGGCGGTGGCATCGTGCACGGCCCGACGCCGCGCAGCTACGACCAGCGCACGCCCAAGAAGATGAAGGCGGCCGCCCTGCGCGGTGCCCTCTCCGACCGGGCCCGCACCGGCCGGCTGCACGTCGTCGAGTCCCTCGTCCCCGGCGACGCGCCGTCGACGAAGGCCGCCGTCGCCGCGCTCGCCGAGCTCACCACGCGCCGCCGCGTGCTGGTGGTCGTCACGCGTGAGGACGTCGTCACGGCCAAGAGCCTGCGCAACGTCACCGACCTCGTCGTGCTGACCTTCGACCAGCTCAACACCTACGACGTCGTCCTGAGCGACGACGTGGTGTTCACGCAGGCCGCGTTCGAGGCGTTCGTCGCCGCGCGTTCCGCCGAGGGCGCCGAGACGATCGCGCTGAGCAAGGCCGTCGTCGAGGCGGACGCGGCTCCCGCCGCCACCCCGGCCGCGAAGAAGGCCCCCGCGAAGAAGGCCGCCGCCACGAAGGCCCCGGCCGCTGCGGAGCCGAAGGCCGAGACGGTCGAGGCCGAGGCGGGCGACGCGCCCGAGGGTGCCACGAAGACGCAGCCGTACGGTCCCGGCTCCAAGGCCCCGCTGAAGAGCGGCAACGCCCCCAAGGGTCACGAGATCAAGGGCAACGCCGACTCGATGAAGTACCACACGCCCGACAGCCCCTGGTACGACCAGACGGTCGCCGAGGTCTGGTTCGACACCGAGGAGACCGCGCAGGCCGCCGGTTTCGAGAAGGCTGGTGAGTGAGCATGAGCACCCTCCACAAGGACCACCGCGACGTCCTGATCGCGCCCGTCGTCTCCGAGAAGACGTACGCGCTCATCGACGACAACAAGTACACGTTCCTGGTGCACCCGGACGCGAACAAGACGGAGATCAAGATCGCCGTCGAGAACGTCTTCGGTGTCAAGGTGACGGCCGTCAACACGATCAACCGCAAGGGCAAGACGCGCCGGACCCGCAACGGTCTGGGCAAGCGCAAGGACACCAAGCGGGCCATCGTGAGCGTCGCCGCCGGCCAGAGCATCGACATCTTCTCGAGCCCGAGCTGAGGACTGATCAGACATGGCCATCCGCAAGTACAAGCCGACCACGCCGGGCCGCCGAGGCTCCAGCGTCGCCGACTTCGCCGAGATCACCCGCACGACGCCGGAGAAGTCCCTCGTCGAGCCGCTGCCCAAGAAGGGCGGCCGCAACAACCAGGGGCGCATCACCACGCGTCACCAGGGTGGCGGCCACAAGCGCGCGTACCGCGTGATCGACTTCAAGCGCTACGACAAGGACGGCGTGCCGGCCACGGTCGCTCACATCGAGTACGACCCCAACCGCACCGCCCGCATCGCCCTGCTGCACTACGTGGACGGTGAGAAGCGCTACATCATCGCGCCCGACGGCATCCGCCAGGGCCAGGCCGTCGAGGCCGGTCCCACCGCCGACATCAAGGTGGGCAACAACCTGCCGCTGCGCAACATCCCCGTCGGCACGCAGATCCACGCCGTGGAGCTGCGTCCGGGCGGCGGCGCGAAGATGGGCCGTTCGGCCGGCGTCCGCGTCCAGCTCGTCGCCAAGGAGGGCTCGCGCGCCCAGCTGCGCCTCCCCTCCGGCGAGATGCGCTACGTCGACGTCCGCTGCCGCGCCACCATCGGTGAGGTCGGCAACGCCGAGCAGTCCAACATCAACTGGGGCAAGGCCGGTCGCAACCGCTGGAAGGGCAAGCGCCCGACCGTCCGCGGTGTGGCCATGAACCCGATCGACCACCCGCACGGCGGTGGCGAGGGCAAGACCTCCGGTGGACGCCACCCGGTCTCGCCGTGGGGCAAGCCCGAGGGCCGCACGCGCAAGCGCAAGGCCAGTGACCAGATGATCGTCCGCCGCCGCAAGTCCGGCCGCTGAGCCTCGACGAGCTCAGGAATCCAGGAGTAGAGAATGCCCCGTAGTTTGAAGAAGGGTCCCTTCGTCGACGGCCACCTCGAGAAGAAGGTGGACGCTCAGAACGATGCCGGAACCCACACCGTGATCAAGACCTGGTCGCGTCGCTCGATGATCCTGCCGTCCTTCATCGGACACACGATCGCCGTGCACGACGGCCGCAAGCACGTCCCGGTGTTCATCACCGACGCGATGGTCGGGCACAAGCTGGGCGAGTTCGCCCCCACCCGCACCTTCCGCGGTCACGAGAAGGACGACCGAAAGGCCAAGAGGCGATGAGTGCAACGACTCGAGAGAACATCAGCGCGCGCCGTGAGCGCCTGCTGGGCGACGCCCCGGGCGCGTTCGCGGTGGCTCGCTTCGTGCGGGTCACGCCGCTGAAGGCCCGCCGGGTCGGCGACCTCGTGCGCGGCATGGACACCGAGGAGGCGCTCGCCGTCCTGCGGTTCGCCCCGCAGGCCGTGGCCTCGAACTTCTACAAGCTCGTGGAGTCCGCCGTGGCGAACGCCGTGACGACCGAGGGCCTCGACGCCTCCGACCTGGTCGTCTCGACGGTCCTCGTCGAGGAGGGCCCGACGATGAAGCGTTGGCGTCCGCGCGCGAAGGGTGCGGCCAACCGCATCCTCAAGCGCACGAGCCACCTCACCGTCGTCGTGCAGCCGTCCGCCGACGTGCCGCAGACGCGCAAGAACACCAAGAAGGGCGGTCGCTGACCATGGGCCAGAAGATCAACCCGCACGGCTTCCGCCTGGGCATCTCCACCGACCACAAGAGCCGCTGGTACGCCGACAAGCTGTACAGCAGCTACGTCGGTGAGGACGTCAAGATCCGCAAGCTGCTCACCAAGGGCATGGACCGCGCCGGCATCAGCCGCGTGGAGATCGAGCGCACGCGTGATCGCGTCCGCGTCGACATCCACACCGCGCGCCCGGGCATCGTCATCGGTCGCCGCGGCGCCGAGGCCGATCGCATCCGCGGGGAGCTGGAGAAGCTCACCGGCAAGCAGGTGCAGCTCAACATCCTCGAGGTCAAGCAGCCCGAGCTCGACGCCCAGCTCGTCGCGCAGGGCGTGGCCGAGCAGCTGAGCGGTCGTGTGCAGTTCCGTCGCGCCATGCGCAAGGCGATGCAGACGACGATGCGCTCCGGCGCCAAGGGCATCCGGATCCAGTGCTCGGGTCGCCTCGGTGGTGCCGAGATGAGCCGCTCGGAGTTCTACCGCGAGGGCCGCGTGCCCCTGCACACGCTCCGTGCCGACGTCGACTACGGCTTCTACGAGGCCAAGACCACCTTCGGTCGCATCGGCGTCAAGGTGTGGATCTACAAGGGCGAGGTCGCCGGCACCCGCGCCGAGCGTGAGGCCGAGGCCGCACGTCGCGCCGCCGCTCCCGGCAGCCGCCGCCCCCAGCGCGGGCGTCGTCCCGCACGTGACGACCAGGCCGGCCAGGGCTCCGCCCCGGCCGAGCAGGCCGCACCCGCCGCCGAGGCTCCCGCCACGGCCGGCGCGGGCGCTGCCACCGAAGGAGGGCAGTCCTGATGTTGATGCCTCGTAGGGTCAAGTACCGCAAGCAGCACCACCCCAAGCGCCGCGGCATGGCGAAGGGCGGCACGGAGCTGGCGTTCGGCGACTTCGGCATCCAGGCGGTCGAGGGTCACTACGTGACCAACCGCCAGATCGAGTCGGCCCGTATCGCCATGACGCGCCACATCAAGCGTGGCGGCAAGGTCTGGATCAACATCTACCCGGACCGCCCGCTGACCAAGAAGCCCGCCGAGACCCGCATGGGCTCCGGCAAGGGCTCGCCCGAGTGGTGGGTCGCCAACGTCAAGCCCGGACGCGTCATGTTCGAGCTGTCGGGCGTCTCCGAGGACGTCGCCCGCGAGGCGATGCGCCGTGCCATCCACAAGCTGCCGATGAAGGCCCGCTTCATCACGCGCGAGACCGAGGGAGGGTTCTGAGCATGGCTGCGAAGACCACTGCCGCAGAGCTGCGCGGCCTCGACGCCGAGGCCCTGGAGACCAAGCTGCGCGAGGCGAAGGAAGAGCTGTTCAACCTGCGCTTCCAGAACGCCACGGGCCAGCTCGACAACACCGCTCGCCTGAAGACCGTCCGCCGCGACATCGCCCGCATCTACACGGTGCTGAGCGAGCGCGAGCTGGGCATCATCGAGGCGGTCGAGGCATGAGCACCAGCGAGAAGGACACCGTGACCAGCACGAACACCGAGAACGCCCGCAACTACCGCAAGGTCCGCGAGGGCCTGGTCGTCAGCGACAAGATGGACAAGACCGTCGTCGTCGTCGTCGAGGACCGCGTCAAGCACGCGCTGTACGGCAAGGTGCTGCGTCGCAACGTGAAGCTCAAGGCGCACGACGAGGCCAACGCCGCCGGCGAGGGCGACCGCGTGCTCATCCAGGAGACCCGCCCGCTGTCGGCCACCAAGCGCTGGCGCGTCGTGGAGATCCTCGAGAAGGCGAAGTGAGAGACAGATGATTCAGCAGGAGTCGCGACTCAAGGTCGCCGACAACACCGGTGCGAAGGAGATCCTCTGCATCCGTGTCCTCGGTGGCTCGGGTCGACGCTACGCCGGTATCGGCGACACCATCGTCGCCACCGTCAAGGACGCCATCCCGGGCGGCAACGTCAAGAAGGGCGACGTCGTCAAGGCCGTGGTCGTGCGCACCGTCAAGGAGCGCCGTCGTCCGGACGGCTCGTACATCAAGTTCGACGAGAACGCCGCGGTCATCCTGAAGGCCGACGGCGATCCGCGCGGCACGCGCATCTTCGGCCCGGTCGGCCGCGAGTTGCGTGACAAGAAGTTCATGCGGATCATCTCGCTCGCCCCGGAGGTGCTGTGAGCATGAGCAAGCAGAAGAAGTCGCTGGCGATCCGCAAGGGTGACCAGGTCAAGGTCATCGCGGGCGCCGACAAGGGCGTCGAGGGCAAGGTCATCGAGGTGCTCGCCGAGCGCGAGCGCGTCATCGTCGAGGGCGTCAACCGCATCAAGCGGCACACGCGCGCCGGCGCCGACGGTGGCCAGGGCGGCATCATCACGCGTGAGGCCCCCATCCACGTGTCCAACGTGATGCTCGTGGTCGACGTCGACGGCGAGAAGACCACCACGCGTGTCGGCTACCGCCGCGACGACGTGACCAAGAACCGCGCCGACGGTTCGAGCTACGAGGCGAAGCGCAGCGTGCGCGTCTCCTCCAAGACCGGAAAGGAGATCTGAGCATGGCTGAGACCACCACCGCCGCTCCGCGGCTGAAGGCCAAGTACCGCGAGGAGATCCTCCCGGCGCTGCGCGAGGAGTTCGGCCACGCGAACGTCATGCAGGTGCCCGGGCTGACGAAGATCGTCGTCAACATGGGCGTCGGCGAGGCTGCTCGCGACGGCAAGCTCATCGAGGGCGCCATCCGCGACCTCACCGCCATCACCGGCCAGAAGCCGCAGGTGACCAAGGCGCGCAAGTCGATCGCCCAGTTCAAGCTGCGCGAGGGCATGCCGATCGGCGCGCACGTCACGCTGCGCGGCGACCGCATGTGGGAGTTCCTCGACCGTCTGCTGACGCTCGCCCTCCCGCGCATCCGCGACTTCCGCGGCCTGAACGGCAAGCAGTTCGACGGTCGCGGCAACTACACCTTCGGCCTGACCGAGCAGGTCATGTTCCACGAGATCGACCAGGACAAGATCGATCGCTCGCGGGGCATGGACATCACCATCGTCACGACGGCCACCAACGACGACGAGGGTCGCGCGCTGCTCAAGCAGCTCGGCTTCCCCTTCAAGGAGAACTGACATGGCGAAGACCGGCCTCAAGATCAAGGCGGCGCGCAAGCCCAAGTTCGCGGTCCGCGGCTACACCCGCTGCCAGCGGTGCGGCCGTCCGCGCTCGGTCTACAAGAAGTTCGGCCTGTGCCGGATCTGCCTGCGCGAGATGGCCCACCGCGGCGAGCTGCCCGGAGTGACCAAGTCCTCCTGGTGACCACCGCGTGACGACCTGGCGCAGGCCGTCACCGACCACCGGACCCACCACCCTCACAACCGTCGCAGGTCCTCCCTCACCCGCGGGGCTCGTCCCCGGGGGCACGGGATGCGAAACCACGACAGGAACGGAACACGCACCATGACCATGACCGATCCGATCGCGGACCTGCTCACGCGGATCCGCAACGGCAACCAGGCGTACCACGACGACGTGTCGGCGCCCTACTCCAAGCTCAAGGAGGGCGTCCTCGCCCTGCTGAAGCAGGAGGGCTACATCACCGACTACACCGTCGTGGAGCCCGCCGAGGGCGAGGTGGGCAAGACGCTGCACATCACCCTCAAGTACGGCCCCCAGCGCGAGCGCTCGATCGCCGGCATCCGCCGCATCAGCAAGCCGGGCCTGCGGGTCTACGCCAAGTCCACCAACCTGCCCAAGGTGCTCGGTGGGCTCGGCGTCGCCATCATCTCGACCAGCCAGGGCCTGCTGACCGATCGTCAGGCCACGACCAAGGGTGTAGGCGGAGAAGTCCTCGCCTACGTCTGGTGAGGGAGGAGACGAACACATGTCGCGCATCGGCAAGCTGCCCGTCGCCGTCCCCAGCGGCGTCGAGGTCACCATCGAGGGCCAGGACGTCCGCGTCAAGGGCCCCAAGGGCGAGCTGTCCCACTCGGTCGCCGCACCCATCACGGTCGCCCGTGGTGAGGACGGCAGCCTCGAGGTCAACCGCCCCGACGACGAGCGTCGCAGCAAGGCCCTCCACGGCCTGAGCCGCACGCTCATCAACAACATGGTCGTCGGCGTCACCGAGGGCTATGAGAAGAAGCTCGAGATCGTGGGCGTCGGCTACCGCGTCGTCTCCAAGGGCCCGACGGAGCTCGAGTTCGCGCTCGGCTTCAGCCACCCCGTGGTCGTGAAGGCCCCCGAGGGCATCACCTTCAACGTGGAGGCCCCGACCAAGTTCTCGGTCATCGGGATCGACAAGCAGTCGGTCGGCGAGGTCGCCGCGAACATCCGCAAGATCCGCAAGCCCGAGCCCTACAAGGGCAAGGGCGTGCGCTACGCCGGCGAGCGCGTCCTGCGCAAGGCTGGAAAGGCTGGTAAGTGATGGCCGTCTCGATCAAGCAGTCCAAGGGTCGCTCGGCCCGCGCCACCTCGCGCGCGCGTCGCCAGATCCGTGGCCGCAAGAAGCTGCACGGGTCGCCGGAGCGTCCTCGTCTCGTCGTGACCCGGTCCAGCAAGCACATCGTGGCCCAGGTCGTGAACGACCTCGAGGGACACACGCTGGCCTCGGCCTCGACGCTCGAGGCCGACCTGCGCGCCTTCGACGGCGACAAGACCGCCAAGGCCAAGAAGGTGGGCGAGCTCGTCGCCGACCGTGCGAAGGCCGCCGGCATCCAGGCCGTCGTCTTCGACCGGGCGGGCAACCGCTACGCCGGTCGCGTCGCGGCCCTGGCCGACGGTGCGCGCGAGGGCGGGCTGGAGTTCTGATGACCTACAACACCAACGACATGGGGAGTGCCGCATGAGCGCCCAGCAGGGTAACCGCCGCGGAGGCGGAGACCGTCGCGGTGGTCGAGGCGACCGCGGCGGCGACAAGTCGAACTACATCGAGAAGGTCGTCACGATCAACCGTGTCGCCAAGGTCGTCAAGGGTGGACGTCGCTTCAGCTTCACCGCCCTCGTGATCGTCGGCGACGGCGACGGCCAGGTCGGTGTCGGCTACGGCAAGGCCAAGGAGGTCCCGACGGCGATCTCCAAGGGTGTCGAGGAGGCGAAGAAGAACTTCTTCCGCGTCCCGCGCATCCAGGGCACCATCCCGCACCCGGTCACGGGCGAGAAGGCGGCCGGTGTCGTCTTCCTGCGTCCCGCCTCGCCCGGTACCGGCGTCATCGCCGGTGGTCCGGTGCGCGCGGTGCTCGAGGCCGCCGGCGTCCACGACGTGCTGAGCAAGTCGCTCGGCTCCTCGAACGCGATCAACATCGTCCACGCGACGGTGGAGGCCCTCAAGGGCCTGGAGTCGCCGGAGGCCGTCGCGCAGCGTCGCGGCATGGCCGTCGAGGACGTCGCGCCGTCCGCCCTGCTCAAGGCGCAGGCCGAGGGCATCAAGGAGGCGCAGGACGCGCCGGTCGAGGCTGGTGTCTGATGGCACGCCTCGAGATCACCCAGGTTCGTTCGGCGATCGGTCGCCAGCAGAACCAGCGCCACACGCTGCGGTCGCTGGGTCTGAAGCGCATCGGCGACGTCGTCGTCAAGGAGGACCGTCCTGAGATCCGCGGCATGGCCGAGTCCATCCCGCACCTCGTGGACGTCAAGGAGGTTGACTGACATGGCGCTGAAGCTCCACCACCTGCGCCCCGCCCCGGGCGCCAAGACCGCCAAGACCCGTGTGGGTCGCGGTGAGGGCTCCAAGGGCAAGACCGCCGGTCGCGGCACCAAGGGCACCAAGGCCCGCTACCAGGTCTCCCAGGGCTTCGAGGGTGGCCAGATCCCCCTCCACATGCGCCTGCCCAAGCTGAAGGGGTTCAAGAACCCGTTCCGCGAGGAGTACCAGGTCGTCAACGTCGAGCGGCTCGGCACCCTCTTCCCCGAGGGTGGCGCCGTGGACGTCGACGCGCTGGTCGCCGCCGGTGCGGTCCGCAAGGGCCACCTGGTCAAGGTGCTCGGCGAGGGCGACATCTCCGTGGGTCTCCAGGTCACCGCGCACAAGTTCTCCGGCTCGGCCCGCAGCAAGATCGAGGCCGCCGGCGGGAGCGTGACCGAGCTCTGAGGAGCTCCTGACGTGACGACGGCGAGGTCCGCGGGTCCCACGGGGCCCGCACGGGACCTCGCCGTCGTGCGTCGCACGGCACCCGCCAGGGTGCCTCGGGGGCGCCGTCTCGACCCCCGGTGCAACCCCCGGGCAACGGCGGACCTGCGAGAACCGACTGTTACAGTCGCCCGGGGTCCGTACGGACCCACGATCGAGGAGGACACCAGGTGCTCAGCGCCTTCGTGAACGCGTTCAAGACGCCTGACCTGCGCCGCAAGCTGCTGTTCGTGCTCGGCGTCATCGTGCTGTTCCGCCTGGGCTCGACCCTGCCGGCTCCCGGCATCAACGTCAGCAACGTCCAGCGCTGCGTCGACCTCGCGTCCCAGGGTGAGAACAGCAGCCTGTTCGCCCTCATCAACGTCTTCTCCGGCGGTGCGCTGCTGCAGCTGACCGTGTTCGCGCTGGGCATCATGCCCTACATCACCGCGAGCATCATCCTGCAGCTGCTCGTCGTGGTGATCCCGCGGCTCGAGGCCCTCAAGAAGGAGGGCCAGTCCGGCCAGGCGAAGATCACGCAGTACACGCGCTACCTGACGCTCGGCCTCGCCGTCCTGCAGGCGACCGGCATCGTGGCGCTCGCGCGCAGCGGTCAGCTGTTCGGCGGTGTCGACTGCGGCGAGCTGCTGTACCGCCAGGACAGCATCCTGGCGTTCCTGCTCATCGTGCTCGTCATGGTCGCCGGCACCGCCGTCATCATGTGGCTCGGTGAGCTCATCACCGACCGCGGCGTCGGCAACGGCATGTCGATCCTCATCTTCACGCAGGTCGTCGCCACTTTCCCCGGCGCGATGTGGCTGATCCGCGAGCAGAAGGGCTGGACCACCTTCTCGGTCGTCGTCGCCGTCGGCCTCGTGATCGTGGCCGCCGTGATCTTCATCGAGCAGGCCCAGCGCCGCATCCCGGTCCAGTACGCCAAGCGCATGGTGGGTCGGCGCATGTTCGGCGGCTCGTCGACGTACATCCCGCTCAAGGTGAACCAGGCCGGCATCATCCCGGTCATCTTCGCCTCGAGCCTGCTGTACCTGCCCGCCCTCTACGCCCAGTTCCGGCCCGACGGCCCGGGCGCGACCTTCATCACCGACCACTTCGTGCGCGGTGACCACCCGTACTACATGATCACCTACTTCGCCCTGATCGTGTTCTTCGCGTACTTCTACGTCGCGATCACGTTCAACCCCGAGGAGGTCGCCGACAACATGAAGAAGTACGGCGGCTTCATCCCGGGCATCCGGGCCGGCCGTCCCACGCAGGACTACCTCGCGTACGTGCTGAGCCGCATCACGGCGCCGGGCGCGGTCTACCTCGGAGCGATCGCGCTCATCCCGATGGTCGCGGTGGCCCTGCTCGACGCCAGCCAGAACTTCCCGTTCGGCGGCACGTCGATCCTCATCATCGTCGGCGTCGGGCTCGACACGGTGAAGCAGATCGAGAGCCAGCTGCAGCAGCGCAACTACGAAGGGTTCCTGCGGTGACGCGTCTTCTCATCATGGGTCCGCCCGGTGCCGGCAAGGGCACGCAGGCGGCCACGCTCGCCGGTCGCATCGACGGCGCGCACATCTCCACCGGTGACATCTTCCGGGCGAACGTGCAGCAGCAGACCGAGCTCGGGCGGACGGCCCAGCGCTACATGGACGCCGGCGAGTACGTGCCCGACGAGGTCACCAACGCCATGGTGAAGGACCGGCTGGGCCAGGACGACGCCCGCGTGTCGTTCATCCTCGACGGCTACCCGCGCACGGTCGAGCAGGTCTCGACGCTCGACGCGATCCTGGCCGACCTCGGCTCCGCGCTCGACCACGTGCTCGTGCTGACGGTCGACCACGAGGAGCTCATCGCCCGGCTGCTCAAGCGTGCCGAGACCAGCGGTCGGGCCGACGACACCGAAGAGGTGATCCGGCACCGCCAGGAGGTCTACATCGCCGAGACCGCACCGCTGCTGCCGGTCTACCGCGAGCGGGGTCTCCTCCGCGAGGTCGACGGCATGGGCTCGGTCGACGAGGTGCAGGCCCGCATCGACGCCGCCCTCGGCCTCTGACGGACCCGACGTGTTCGGTCGCGGCATCGAGCTGAAGTCACCGGACCAGGTGGCCGCGATGCGACGTGCCGGACTGGTCGTGGCCCGCGCGCTCGAGGCCGTGCGGTCCGTCGTGGCACCCGGGGTGACCACCGCCGAGCTCGACGCCCTCGCGCACGACACCATCCGTTCGCACGGCGCCACGTCCAACTTCCTCGGCTACGGCGCCGGGGGAGGGGTGCCTGGGTTCCCGGGCGTGATCTGCGCGTCGGTCAACGACGAGGTGGTCCACGGGATCCCCGGGCGGCGCGTGCTTCGTGAGGGCGACGTGATCTCGGTCGACTGCGGCGCCGTGGTCGACGGATGGCACGGCGACGCGGCCGTCACGGTCGCGGTGGGCGAGGTCGCCCCGGAGGTCGCCACGATGGTCGAGGTGGCCGAGCGTGCGCTGTGGGACGGGATCGCCGCCGGTGGCGTCGGTCGTCGCGTCGGCGACGTGAGCCACGGCGTCCAGCGCAGCGTGGAGTCCGCCGGCGCCTACGGCATCGCGGACGGCTACACGGGCCACGGGATCGGCACCGCGATGCACCAGGCTCCCGACGTCCCCAACGTCGGTCGGCCGGGCCGCGGGCCGCGGATCGTCCCGGGCCTCGTGCTCGCGATCGAGCCCATGATCACGCTCGGCTCGCCCGACAACCGCACCCTCGAGGACCAGTGGACCGTGGTGACCACGGACGGCTCCTGGGCCGCCCACTGGGAGCACACCGTCACCTGGACCGAGCACGGCGCCTGGGTGCTCACCGCCGAGGACGGTGGCCGGCAGCGACTCGCGGCGCTCGGCGTGCCGTACGCCGGGGACGACGCGTGAGACGGACGGCGACCGGCGCAGCAGTCGCGTTGCTGCTCGGTCTGCTGGGCGGGTGTGGGGGCGGTGAGCCGCCCGCGGGCGAGGACCCGGCCGCGTCCGTGGAGACCATGATGCGCGCGCTGGACGACGGTGACTGCGACGCGGTCAAGGAGGTCGTGGTCACGCCGTCGCAGATCGACTGCGGCTTCGTCTCCGACCTCGGTGGCATGTTCGCGGCCGAGGGGCTCGATCTGGACGACGTCGACTTCTCGGTCACCGAGCGGACGGGCGACCAGGCGACCGTCCGGATCGAGTGGGGCGACGGCGACCCCGCGGAGACGTACGAGGTCCAGCGGCTCGACGGACGATGGAAGGTCGTGTTCGACAGCGCTGCGTGAGCCGGCGGCGCGGCTCGGTCCCAGCGGATCGGTCGCAGCGGCTAGGAGACGGTGCGGGTGACGCGCCGCGCCTCCACACGCGACGAGCCGGTGTAGGACACCGTCAGGACGCTCGCCCTGGCGGGTCGGTCGAGCTCGACCGACGCCCGACCCCCGGACAGCGTCAGGGTGCGGCGGGTCGATCCGAGCGCGAGGGTCACGCGGCCCGGCACGGGCGAGGACCCGCGTGCCGTGACCTGCACGTCGAGCCGGAACGTCGAGCCCGCGGGCGTCGTCGTCAGCCGGACGGTGGGCAGCGCCTTGACCGTGACGGGCTCGGACATGAGCACGAGGCTCGTGCGCCCCGGCGCCCGGTGCACCACACGGACGGCGAGCGCCCGGCCGATCGCCGACGACGGCACCGCGTAGGTGCTCGACGTGGCGCCCTTCACGGCACGACCGTCGACGAACCACTGGTAGGCGGTCGTGCCTCGGGGGGAGACCTGGCCGATCCCGGCCCGCACGGTGGTCAGCGGGCGGGGGGCGCCCTCGACCGTCGGGGCGTCGGCGCGGATGCTCGCCCGCGTGACCGGTGAGGTCGGGACCGAGGCCAGCCGCAGCGTGCGCACGCCCTCGCGGCGCGCGGTCACGAAGACGCGCACGGGTGAGCCGACGTCCGCGGTCCGCGGCGTGTAGGACGGGCCGGTGGCGCCGGGGACGAGGGTCCCGCCGACGTACCACTGGTAGGTCAACGACGGCTCCGGCGTCGCCGTCGGGACGGTCGCGACGACGGGCGTCCCGACCTCGGCCTCGGCGGGCAGCGTGGGCCGGGGCCAGGGAGCGAACTCGCCGGGAGCGACCGCCGTGGCCGCCCGCACGGTGCGGCTCGTGCTGGTGTAGCCGTCCCTGGAGACCGTGACGGTCGCCGAGACGGTGCGCCCGACGTCCTGTGGACGCGGGGTCCAGCGTCTGCTGGTCGCGCCCTCGACGACGTCGCCGTCGACCAGCCAGGCGACGTCGACGGTGACGTCGCGCCGGTTCCAGGTGCCGGGTGACAGGACGAGCGGCGCACCGACGGCGGGGTCGCCGGTGATCGTGGGGGCCGTCGTGGCCACGAGGGTGCCGGGACGGACGGCGTCGGTGGGGTCGGAGGAGACCGTGGCGAGCACGTGCGCGGTCCGGCGCCCGGTCGCGGTGACGGCGATGCGACGGCCGACGAGGTCCGGGCCGATCGGGAGCCGCGCTCCCGTGGCGCCGTCGACGGGCTCGCCGTCGGCGGTCCAGGCGTAGGTGACGCTCTCGGCCGCCGGGCTCCACGTGGGCACGGACGCGCTGATGGTCCCGTCGACGACGGGCGTGCCCGTGAGCCGGGGGCCCTGGACCGGCGTCAGGTAGCCGCGGGAGACGGTGATCGGCGCGCTGGTGGCGTGCGCGGCCGGGGTCGACGGCCGCGAGGCCGTGACGCGGACGGTGGCGTCCTTGCCGAAGTCGTCCTCGGTGGGGGTGTAGGTGGCCCCGGTCACCGGTCGGAGCACCCCGCCGACGCGCCACTCGTAGCGCAGCGTCGTGGCGGCGGGGCTCCAGGAGCCGGAGGTGGCCCGGAGCGGTTCACCCACGCGGCCACGGCCCTGGAGCGTCGGGGGCGCCGTGTTGGTGATGCCGGGATCGGCGAAGTGGATGAAGCCGTCGGGCCAGCCCGATCCCTTCGTGATGCGACGGTGGTCGAAGTCGCGGCCCCAGTTCGACTCGGAGACGATGATCTCCGTCGGTGAGGCGACCTTCTCCACGTACGCGACGTGGTTGCCCGTCTTCCCCCACCAGGCGACCGAGCCGACGGCGGGCGTCTGGTCGGTGACCGAGGCCATGGCCTTCCCCCAGTCGCGGGCGTTGCCGACCCCCGACGCCGGCCGCACGTTCGGCATGCCGTTGGTGGTGACGAGGCGGTACGCGACGTAGTTGGTGCAGTTCGTGCCGGTGTACATGCGCCAGTAGCTGGTGCGCTGCTTGGTCTCGTACCCGTAGTGGTCGTACCCGGCTCGCTTGCAGGAGGCGTAGCCGGAGCACAGCAGCGAGGACCCGGCCTGCGCGGGCGCGACCAGGATCCCGGCCGCCACCACCAGGGCGGCGCCGGAAGATAGCAGGGCGGTCAGCACCCGAGATCGCGACACGCCGAGCAGCGTACGTGATTTTCGGGACGCGTGGGGCGGATGTGACGGACGGGGTGACCTCGACCGCCGGGGCGAGGGGCGGCGAACGACCTAGGCTGGCCTGGTGCCGAGCGACGCCGACCTCCCCCTGTCGCGCCTGCTGCGCGAGGGCTCGCAGGCCGAGCACCAGGCGGCCGAGGGCTCGTCGTTCGTGTCCGAGCTGCTCGCCGGCGGAGTCGGCCCGCAGGGGTATGCCGACTACCTCTCCCGGCTGCAGCGGGTGTACGCCGCTCTCGAGGAGGTCGGGCGCGGGCTGGCCGGACGCGCCGAGGCCGACGCGGTCCTCGACCCCGCGCTCGAGCGCTCGGCGGCCATCGAGGCCGACGTGGCGCACTGGGGGACGGGCGACGCCCTCACGCGCGCGACCGAGGCCTACGTGGCCCGGATCGAGGCCACGAGGGACGACCCCGCCCGGTTCCTCGCGCACCACTACACGCGCTACCTCGGCGACCTGTCCGGCGGACGGGCGATCGGCCGGGTACTGGGGCGCACCTTCGGCCTCGAGTCGCACGGTCTCGCGTTCTACGCCTTCCCCGGCGTGCCGAAGCCGAAGCCGTACAAGGACGCGTACCGCGCGCGGCTCGACGCACTGGAGCTCACACCGGCGCAGAAGCTGGATGTGCTCGCGGAGGTGAAGCGCGTGTTCGGCCTCAACGGAGCGCTGTTCGCCGAGCTCTCGGCCGACCTGCCGCGCTACCGCCGCTGAGGCCCGCCGTGGTCAGGCGTGGTGCTCCTGCGTGCAGCACTTGACGCTGCCGCCGGCCTTGAGCAGCTCGCTGACGTCGACCGGGACCACCTGGTACCCGCGCGCGGCCAGCTGCGTCGCGAGCCCCGTGGCCTGCGAGGGCAGCACCACGTGACGTCCGTCGCCCACGGCGTTGAGGCCGAGCACCAGGGCATCGGCCTCGCTGCACTCGACCGCGTCCGGGAACAGCTGGCGCAGGGTGCGGCGGCTGTGCGCGGAGAACGCCGACGGCAGGTAGGCGATGTCGGCCGGGGCCTCGCCGTTGCCGTCGTCGAGCACGGCGATCGCGGTGTCGAGGTGGTAGAAGCGCGGGTCGACCAGCTCGAGGCTGACGACAGGGCGGTCGAGCACCTCGGCGGCCTCGACGTGCGCGTGCAGGCTCGTGCGGAAGCCGGTGCCGGCCAGGATCATCGAGCCGAGCACGAGGAAGTCGCCCTCCGCCTCGTTGGTGTGGGTCGGCGGGACGACCTCGATGCCGAGCGCCCGCAGGCGTGCGGCGTGCAGGGCCGCCTCCGCCTGGCGCTCCGGGTGCAGGAAGCTGGCACCGTAGGCGCGACCGCCGACGACGAGGGCGCCGTTCGCGGCGAAGACCATGTCGGGCAGGCCCGGCTCACCCTCCAGCACCTCCACCCGGTGGCCCAGGGCCCGGTAGGTCTCGACGAGCGTCTGCCACTGCACGAGCGCGCGGTCGCGGTCGACGCCCACGCCGGGACGCATCCACGCGTTGATGGCGTAGGTGACGTCGAAGTGGGTCGGGGCGCACATGAGGTAGCTCCGTGTGCGTGCCGTCCTGGTGGGGGCCGGGTGAGGTGCAGGGGCGAGGAGCGGCTGGACGTCGGGACGGGTCTCGAGCACGGTCACGAAGGCCTCCTGGGGGAGTGGGCGCGGTGCTGGCGGCGCAACGATTCGATCGTACCGGCGGCGAGTGCGAGACATCGCGTTCGGAACCGCACGTCCAGGCGCAGGAATCGAACGCCTTCTGCCGACGAGCGACGATTCGTTGCATGATGAGGTCATGGACGACGTCGACCGGCGCATCATCGACCACCTCGTGCGCGACGGACGGGCCGGCTACGCGCGGATCGCGGCTCAGGTGGGCCTGTCCGCGCCCGCGGTGAAGCGCCGGGTGGACCGGCTCCTCGACGACGGGGTGATCAAGGGCTTCACGGCGGTCGTGGACCCCGACCTCATGGGCTGGAACGTCGAGGCCTACGTCGAGGTGCACTGCCGCGGCACCATCACGCCGGAAGCGCTGCGCGAGGCCTTCTCCCAGGTACCGGAGGTGCACGCCGCAGCCACGGTGTCGGGCCAGGCCGACGCCATCCTGCGGATCGTGGCACGAGACGTCCGCGACCTGGAGCGTGCGCTCGAGCGGGTGCGCACCGAGGTGAGCAACGTCGACCACACCGACACGGCGATCGTGCTCTCGCGCCTCATCGACCGCTACACCGGCTGACGCCGATCACGACGGAGGCGCCACCCCGAGGAGGCAGACCTCGTTGCCCGAGGGGTCGGCGCAGACGGTCCAGGGCAGGCCGGGCGCCGGCTGCTCGAGGACCGAGCCGCCGAGGTCGCGGACGAGGTCGAGCGGGGCGACGTCGTCGGCGCCCGGACGCACGTCGAGGTGC
This sequence comes from uncultured Aeromicrobium sp., assembly GCA_964599245.1. Lineage (GTDB taxonomy): Bacteria > Actinomycetota > Actinomycetes > Propionibacteriales > Nocardioidaceae > Aeromicrobium. The sequence goes on from CAZREF010000008.1 coordinate 34,213, forward strand.
AGTGCCGCCTTCCCCGTCCGTGGCGACGGCTCGGGGAGGAGCTCGAGCAGCGGGCCGACGCCGTCGGGGTGGCGCAGGGCGTGCGGGTCGTCCGGCGTCGGCAGCCACCCGGTGACGGCCGACCAGAAGCGTGCCTCGCGGTCGGGGTCGGCGACGTCGAGGGGCAGTGCGGCGACCGGACCCGTCCCACTGCGGTAGGCCGGACGGTCCTCCATCACGCAGAAGGCGTTGCCCTCGGGGTCGGCCAGCACGACCCACGGGACGTCGCCCTGCCCGATGTCGACGCGACGTGCCCCCAGTCGTTCGAGCCGCGCCACGACCGCGCCCTGCTCCGGTCCGCCACGCAGGTCGAGGTGGAGCCGGGCGGGTGCTCCGGACGGACCTGCGCCGGGAGGGAAGCACAGGTCGAGCAAGGCCTCGCCGCCCAGGTCGAGCCGGGCCTCGAGCCCCGGGTCCTCGGCGGAGGCGTCGCCGAGCACGCGGGCGCCGAGCGCCTCGACCCAGAACCGCCCCAGCGCACGCGGGCGGGACGCGTCCCAGACGACGTTCTCGAGCCTCATGGCGCCCAGTGTCCCCGCCCGCCGCGTCGGGTGCCACGGGCTCGAGGACCGATTTGAACGAGGCTGGCTTGTCGACGTACACTTACCTGTCGGCCTGTGTCAGGCACGTCCTCCCATGCCCCCGCGGTTCCTCCGCGAGGGGCGGCTCGAGAAGTCGAGGGGTCGTCGTGCGTGCACCGACCGGACCAGACGAGTCAACCGAGAAGCTGAGGTCCATGGCGAAGAAAGAAGGCGTCATCGAGATGGAGGGTGCCGTCGTCGAGGCACTCCCGAACGCGATGTTCCGGGTCGAGCTGGCCAACGGCCACAAGGTCCTGGCGCACATCAGCGGGAAGATGCGCCAGCACTACATCCGCATCCTCCCCGAGGACCGGGTGGTGGTGGAGCTCTCGCCCTACGACCTCAGCCGCGGCCGCATCGTCTACCGCTACAAGTGAGCCGGCCCCGCCCGGCCCACGCTGCACGACCCGAACAACTGCACACCGAAACACGTTCAGACTGAAGAAGAGAGAGCTTCTCGATGAAGGTCAACCCGAGCGTGAAGAAGATCTGTGACAAGTGCAAGGTGATCCGTCGCCACGGCCGCGTCATGGTCATCTGCGAGAACCCCCGGCACAAGCAGCGCCAGGGCTGACCGCACTTCTTCACCGCGACACACTGAACATCTGACGGCTCCCGCCGTCCCCTGGAGACAGGACGGCAGCGGGTCACCCCCGGCGCAGAGGCCGGGGCCCGGCTCAGGACCCCCACAAGGACGGGGAGCCTGGAGGCAGCCGGGGCGCCCCAGGTGACGACACCTCTGCCGAACCGGAAGGAACTGCCACCATGGCACGCCTCGTCGGAGTCGATCTCCCGCGCGACAAGCGCATCGAGATCGCACTCACCTACATCTTCGGCGTCGGACGCACCCGCGCCGCCGAGACCCTCGCCGCCACCGGCATCAGCCCGGACGTCCGCGTCCACGAGCTGAACGACGACCAGCTGGTCGCGCTGCGTGACCACATCGAGGGCAACTACCAGGTCGAGGGCGACCTGCGCCGTGAGGTCACGGCCGACATCCGTCGCAAGATGGAGATCGGCTCGTACCAGGGCCGTCGCCACCGTGCGCACCTGCCCGTCCGCGGCCAGCGCACCAAGACCAACGCGCGCACCCGCAAGGGCCCGAAGCGCACCGTCGCCGGAAAGAAGAAGTGATCTAGATGCCTCCGAAGAGTGCAGGCGCCAAGAAGGTGCGCCGCAAGGAGAAGAAGAACGTCGTCCAGGGCCAGGCCCACATCAAGAGCACGTTCAACAACACGCACGTGACGATCACGGACCCCAGTGGCGCCGTGATCGCGTGGGCCTCCGGCGGAACGGTCGGCTTCAAGGGCTCGCGCAAGTCCACCCCCTTCGCGGCGGGCATGGCGGCCGAGGCCGCCGGTCGCCAGGCGATGGAGCACGGGATGAAGAAGGTCGACGTCTTCGTGAAGGGCCCGGGCTCGGGTCGCGAGACGGCGATCCGGTCGCTGAGCGGCGTCGGCATCGAGGTCGGCACCATCTCCGACGTGACCCCCAGCCCCCACAACGGCTGCCGTCCCCCCAAGCACCGTCGTCTCTGATCCCCGCGATCAGGGTCCGCGAAGAATCCAGGAGTTAGATCATGGCCCGTTACACCGGACCTCTCACCAAGAAGTCGCGCCGCCTCGGCGTCGACCTCGTCGGTGGCGACGCCGCCTTCGAGCGCCGTCCCTACCCCCCGGGCATGCACGGTCGTGCCCGCATCAAGGAGTCGGAGTACCGCACCCAGCTGCAGGAGAAGCAGAAGGCGCGCTACACCTACGGCGTCCTCGAGAAGCAGTTTCGTCGCTACTACGAGACGGCGCACCGCAAGCCCGGCAAGACCGGTGACAACCTGCTCAGCCTGCTCGAGAGCCGGCTCGACAACGTCGTCTACCGTGCCGGTCTCGCCCGCACGCGTCGTCACGCGCGCCAGCTCGTGACGCACGGTCACTTCATCGTCAACGGCGTGAAGACGAACATCCCGTCCTTCCAGGTCAGCAAGCACGACATCATCGACGTCAAGCCCAAGAGCCTGGAGACCACCCCCTTCATCGTGGCTCGCGAGACCCACGACAAGGACACGGTTCCGGGCTGGCTCGACGTCGATCCGAACCGCGGCCGGATCCTGGTGCACCAGCGCCCGGTCCGCGAGCAGATCACCGTCCCCATCCAGGAGCAGCTGATCGTGGAGTACTACTCCAAGATCTGATCGACCCCGTCCACCGAGCCGGCCCTTCAAATAGCGGGAGGGTCGGAAAGGAAGTTCACCCATGCTCATCGCACAGCGTCCCGTCCTCACCGAAGAGGTCGTCGGCGACCACCGTTCGCGGTTCGTCATCGAGCCCCTCGAGCCCGGCTTCGGCTACACGCTCGGCAACTCGCTGCGCCGCACGCTCCTCAGCTCCATCCCGGGCGCGTCGGTCACGTCGATCAAGATCGACGGCATCCAGCACGAGTTCTCGACGATCCCCGGTGTCACCGAGGACGTCACCGAGATCATCCTCAACCTCAAGGGCCTGGTCGTCTCCTCCGAGCACGACGAGCCCTTCGTGATGGTCCTGCGCAAGCAGGGCGCGGGCGTCGCCACGGCGGCCGACATCGAGGCGCCGGCAGGCATCGAGGTCCACAACCCCGACCTGCACATCGCCACGCTCAACGACAAGGCCAACCTCGAGGTCGAGCTCGTCGTCGAGCGCGGTCGTGGCTACGTCTCGGCCGTCCAGAACAAGACCGGCGACGAGGAGATCGGCCGCATGCCGGTCGACTCGATCTACAGCCCCGTCCTGAAGGTCACGTACAAGGTCGAGGCCACCCGAGTCGAGCAGCGCACCGACTTCGACAAGCTGATCATCGACGTCGAGACCAAGCCGTCGATGCTCCCGCGCGACGCGATCGCGTCGGCCGGCTCGACCCTCGTCGAGCTGTTCGGCCTGGCCCGTGAGCTCAACGTCGAGGCCGAGGGCATCGACATCGGCCCGTCGCCCGTCGACGAGCAGCTCGCCGCCGACCTGGCGCTGCCGATCGAGGACCTGAACTTCACGGTCCGCTCGTACAACTGCCTCAAGCGCGAGGGCATCCACTCCGTGGGTGAGCTCATCACCCGCTCGGAGCAGGACCTGCTCGACATCCGCAACTTCGGCTCGAAGTCGATCGACGAGGTCAAGGCCAAGCTGGCCGAGATGGGCCTGGCCCTCAAGGACAGCCCGGCCGGGTTCGACCCGTCGGCCGTCCTCGACTCCTACGACGACGACGCCAGCTTCGCCGAGGACGAGCAGTACTGAGCTGCTCGCTCATCGACCGTTTCACTGACCTGGAGACAGATTCATGCCCACGCCCACCAAGGGAGCCCGCCTCGGCGGCAGCCCGTCGCACCAGCGCCTGATCCTGGCGAACCTCGCGACGGCGCTGTTCGAGCACGGCCGCATCACCACCACCGAGGCCAAGGCCCGCCGTCTGCGGCCCTACGCCGAGCAGCTCATCACGAAGGCCAAGACCGACACGGTGGCGAACCGCCGCCAGGTCGTGAAGGTCGTGCGTGACAAGAGCGTCCTGCACACGCTGTTCACCGAGATCGGGCCCGCCATGGCGACCCGTCCGGGCGGTTACACGCGCATCACGAAGATCGGTCCGCGCAAGGGCGACAACGCCCCCATGGCCGTCATCGAGATCGTGGAGTCCAAGGAGTTCGCCGCGCAGGCGACCGCTCCGACGGCGTCCGCTCCCGCGGCCGCCCCGGCCGAGGACGAGACGCCGGCCGTGAACACGGCCGACGACGCGGCCGAGGTCGAGACCGACGTCGTCGCGGGCGCCCCCGCCAGCGAGGACGAGACCGAGCCGGCGACCACCGAGGAGGTCGAGGCTGCGGCCGAGGCCGCCACGGGCGACGCCGACGAGGCGCAGGACAGCGACAAGGCCTGACCAGGTCGAACCGACCGGCCCCCACCCGCACCGCGGGTGGGGGCCGGTCGTCGTTCCGGGGCACTTTGCTCGTTCCGCTCCGCCGCGGTGCCCGCCGGCCGTAGGGTCGTGCCGGGCGCGCCGCTCGGCGCGCCCGCTGTCGTGCTCGAGGGAGTGGTCGTGGTCCGGTCCGGTGTCGTCATGCTCGCGGGAGGGGCCGTCCTGGCCGCCCTGCTTCCCGCCGCGGCGGGCGCCGCACCTCAGGGCGTCGAGGTCGCGCCGGCAGCGGCGTCGGAGTCGATCGACGACTCGCCCGTCACCGGCGTCATCGTGCGCGGCGTCCTGTCGGCCGACGAGGCGGCCGACGCGGTCGACTCGGCGCTGCCCGACGGCACCGCGGTGGAGGAGGCCCGGGGCGGGCCGGGTGGCACCACGCTCGTGCAGCTCGACGGGGCGGTCGAGGCGCAGGTCGCCCAAGAGGTGGCGGACCGGTTGACGGCACGTCGGGACGTCCGCTGGGCCGCGCCCAACTACCGCGTGGAGGCCTTCGCGCTGCCTCCGGTCAGCACGAACGACCCTCGCTTCGCCGACCAGTACAACCTCTGGGACTCGCGGGCCAGCTCGCCCGGCGGCTACTCCGTCAAGGCGCCGTCATTCTGGTCGACCACGCGAGGCTCCGCCGACACGGTGGTCGCCGTCGTCGACACCGGCGTGGACCTCGCACATCCCGACCTGCGGGGACAGCTGGTGCCCGGGTACGACCTGGTGGACGACGAGTACACCTGCAGCTCGAGCGGCGAGTGCCGCAACCTCGGCACGTTCTCCAGCGCAGGCGACGGCGACGGCCTCGACCCGGACCCGTCCGACCCCGGGGACTGGATGGACGCCTCGTACGTCAGGAAGTGCGGTGCGGGCTGGACCAAGGACGACTACGCCCCGAGCTCGTGGCACGGCACGCACGTCGCGGGCATCGTGGCCGCCAAGGCGGACGACGGGGTCGGGGTCGTCGGTGTGGCCCCCGGCGTCCGGGTCCAGCCGGTGCGCGTCCTCGGACACTGCGGCGGGACGACCTGGGACACGCTCATGGGCGTCTTGTGGGCCTCTGGCGCTGACCTCGTCAGCGAGGCCGAGGACCCGTACTACGCCGGGGTCGGGGTGAACCCCACGCCTGCCGATGTCATCAACCTCTCCTTGGGCAGCACGGTCACCTCGTCCACCGCCCGCTCATCGATGTGCGAGGCCTACGGGTGGGCCGTCGGTGTCGCCCGTGCGCGCGGTGCCACGGTCGTCGCTGCCGCGGGCAACGACTCCTTCACCACGAACGTGAGTGCGAACTTCTCCGTCCCGGCCTCGTGCCCGGGGGTCGTCTCGGTCGGCGCGATCAGCCGCACCGGCCACCGCTCCTACTACTCCCAGGCGGGCTCGAGCGTGGACATCTCGGCGCCGGGCGGCGACGAAGCACTCGACGGGCGCAGCATCCTGTCGACGGTGAATGCCGGCCGGACCGTGCCGACGACGTCGACCTATGCCGAGTACGAAGGCACGAGCATGGCGACGCCGCACGTCGCCGCTGCTGCCGCGCTGCTCTACTCACAGGGCGCCACCGACCCGAAGAAGGTCGAGGCCACGCTGCGCGCCTCGGTGGCCCCGTTCCCGGCACGCAGCGCCGCCTTCGCCTCCATGAGGGTCACGGCGGGCGGAAGGACCTACCGCCTCGCGGACCTCAACTGCAACTCGAAGACCTGCGGGAGCGGGGTGCTGGACCTGTCACGATTCCGCACCCGCACCACCGGTACGGCGAGCGTCGGGCGCAGCCTCACGGCGCAGGGCTGGCGCACGAGCCTGGAGGGAACGACCTACACGTGGGGCCTGGAGGGTGTCGACGGCGTCATCGGGACGGGACGATCGCTCCAGGTGCCTCTCTCGAGCCTCGGCAAGCGTGTGACGCTGACCGCGACCTCGGGCGCGACCTCCGACACCGTCGTCACGGGTGTGGTCGCCAGGTCCATCACCTCGACGGCCGTCTCGATCCCGTCGAAGGTCAAGCGGACGTCGCGACCCGTCCTGAGGGTCGCCGTCTCGGCGCCGGTCGTACCCACCGGAACCCTGCAGGTGTTCGACGGTCGCAAGCGCCTCGCTACGCAGCGTCTGTCGACCGCAGCGAAGGGCCGGGTGAGCATCCGACTTCCGAAGCTCGCCAAGGGCAAGCACCGCATCCGCGTCGTCTACTCCGGTGACCGGTCCCTGAAGGGCTCGACCTCCAGTACGCGGACGGTGACCTCGAGGTAGGTCAGCCCCGGCGCACGGCCAGCACGCGAAAGCCCTTGCTGCTCGCCGTGCGCTCGGTGGGACGGCCCTGCTCCACCAGCCAGCGGTGCAGGCTGTCGGCGCCGAGGTTGCGCCCGACGACCAGTCGGGCGGTGCCGTCGTCGGCGAGACGGTCGAGCCAGCGCAGGAGCAGGGCGTGCAGCGCCGGCTTGCCGATGCGGATCGGCGGGTTCGACCAGAGGGCGTCGAAGCGCACGTCGTCGGGCACGTCGTCCGGCGCAGCGACGTGCACGCGGTCGGAGAGGCCGAGCCGTCCCGCGTTGAGGGCGGTGAGCTCGCGGGCCCGCTCGTTGACGTCGACGGCCCAGACGGTCGCCGAGGGCGACGCGACGGCGACGGCCAGCGCGATCGGTCCCCAGCCGCACCCGAGGTCGAGGACGGTGCCGGACGGCGGCGCCTCCGACTCGAGCAGCACCCGGGTGGCGTGGTCGAGGTGGTCACCGGAGAACACCCCGGACCCGGTGGTGCACACCAGCTCGTGGTCCCAGGCGGAGAAGCGCACCTCGCGGCGGTCGTCGGTGCCGCCCGGGCGCTCGTCGAAGTAGTGACCGCTCACCGCGCCATCGTCGCAGGCCGCCGCCGAGGACGGGCGAGTGGTCAGCAGTGCTGGAAGACGTAGCCGCGGGCGCCCCGGGGGACCACCTCGCGGTCCCGCAGCAGGATCGGGTGCGCGCCTGCGCGGGCGGCGCAGGCGCGGGTGAAGGCGGCGCGGCCGTTGTCGGTGTACTCGATCTCGACGACGCCCGCGCCGTAGGCGTCCGTGTACGCGTCGCACTCGCGGTAGACCTGGCACTCCTCCGCCACGGCGAAGTCGAAGCCGAGCGCCCTGCCGTCGATCTCGGGGGTGTTCTTCTGGGCGATCGCCAGGCCGGCGTCGTGCGCCGCGCGGACCACGGCGCGCGCGGTGCTCACGGTCTGGGCCCTCGTCAGCAGGCCCCTCGAGCGCGTCCAGGCGTCGAGGTTGTCGGCCTCGATCGCCTCGAACCCGGCTCGGCGGCAGCCGCGGAACCAGGTAACGGCGATCCTCGCGATCTCGGCCCGCTTGGCTGCGGTGCGCTGGTCGAGGATCACCTCGTCCGGCCACCCCGGGTCGATGACGAGTCGCCCCGACTTCCTCAGCAGCAGGGTCGGGTGATGCCTCCTCCACCACGCGAGGGTGCCGGGCTGGGTCTGGAAGACGTTGACGTAGCAGATGGAGTAGCGGTCGGGGTCGGGCTTCGCCGTGCGGTCGCGCACGACCACGGTCACGTCGTCGGCAGGTCGGTAGGCGCCGCCGAGCTGGTAGTCGACCACGGCACCGGCCGGCAGGGACGCGGGTGCGGGTGGCTCGTCCGAGGGGGACGCGTCGCCACGGTCCGAGCAGCCCACCATCAGCGCCGCGAGCGTCGTCAGCGCGACGACGCAGGGGAGGAGGCGACGCGTTCGGGTCGGTCCGGGCACCCCGTCACCGTACGCCGCGCGACGCGCCGCGGAGGCGGGTTCGTGGTCAGCCAGACGGCTCCTCGTCGCGACGTCGACGTGACGCCGCGACCCGGTCGACGAGCCCGGCGTCGTCGGGGTAGACGACCTCCTCGAGGACCAGGCCGTGGGCGGGCATGACCGTGACGCGCGGGTCGCGCTCGGCGGCGAGCAGCACCTCGCGCGCCCAGGTCGGCTCGTGGCGGCCCTCGCCCACCGCGACGAGCGCCCCCATGAGCGCACGCACCATCGAGTGGCAGAACGCGTCCGCGCGCACGGTCGTGACGACCAGGCCGTCGTCCTGCCGGATGCTCGAGAGCTCGAGCAGCGTGCGGATCGTGGTCGCCCCCTCGCGACGACGACAGAAGGCGGCGAAGTCGTGCTCGCCGACCAGCAGGGCACCCGCGGCCGACATCCCCTCGACGTCGAGGGCGCGACGCCAGTCGACCACGTGCCCCCGCAGCAGCGGGTCCCGTCGTCCGGTGTCGTCGCGCAGTCGGTAGGCGTACCGCCGCTCGAGCGCGGCGAACCGGGCGTCGAAGCCGGGCGGCGCCACCGACACCGCACGCACGGCGACGTCGTCGGGCAGCAGGCGCGACAGCCGACGCGCCAACGCCGCGGGGTCGACGTCGCCGTCGACGTCGAGGTGAGCCACCTGGCCCCGTGCGTGGACGCCGGCATCGGTGCGGCCGGCGCAGGTCAGCGCCGGCCGCTCGGACAGGCGCAGCACCGTCGCGATCGCGTCCTCGACGGTCTCCTGCACCGTGCGCAGACCGGGCTGGGCCGCCCAGCCGCGGAACCCGGATCCGTCGTAGGACAGGTCGAGTCGCAGTCGCACTCCGTCACCGTAGTGCCTACCGTGGTGACCGTGAGGAACGGACTGGCCGCCGGACTCGTCGCCCTCCTGCTGCTCGGCGGCTGCTCGACGTCGGTCGACACGGAGGCCGACGGGCAGGGCACGACCGACGGGGAGGCCGTACCCGCAGCGAGCACCGGGACGCCTCCGATGGCGGTGGTGCTCGGGCCGGGTGCCGACGCCGCCACGACGAAGATCGTCACCTGGCGGTCGGTCGAGCCATGGGGCAACCAGCGCGTGGTCGCCCAGCCCGTCGGCGGCGGTACGCAGGTACGGGCGACCGCCCGGCGCAAGGCCGCGACGACCGTGCGCGACAGCGGCTCGGCCCGGCCGGCGTACTCCGCCGTGCTGAGGGGCCTCGAGCCCGGCACGCGCTACCGGTACCGCGTGGTCAACGACGGCGGCTCGGCCGGCGACTTCCACTTCACGACGGCAGAGCAGGGCGTCGCGCCCTGGACGTTCCTGACGCTCGGGGACACGCAGGTGAGGAACGCCGACCGGCCCGCCGCGATCGTGCGGGCCGCGGTGAAGCGGTTCCCGTCCGCGAACCTCGTGCTGCACGCCGGCGACGTCGTCAACCACCCATGGGAGCACCAGGAGTGGGTCGACCTCATGGCCGCCCTCGCGCCGGTGCGTACCAGCCGCGACGTCGCCGTCTCGATCGGCAACCACGAGCAGTGCATCCTCGTGCGGGACTGCCGCTCCGGCGGTGCGCAAGGTTTCCGCACCTACTTCTCCTCCCCGTCCAACGGCTGGCCCGGGCAGCGGTCCACCTGGTACCGGTTCGACCAGCAGGGCGTGCGGTTCGTCGTGCTCGACGCGTTCGGTCCCGACCTGCCCACGCAGGCCCGCTTCCTCGACGCGCAGCTGCGCGACAACCCGAACCGGTGGAGCGTGGTGCTCCTGCACGCAGGACCGTTCGCCTCCCGCGCGGACCGGACCAACCAGGCCGTCTTCGACCGCATCCTGCCGATCCTGCAGGAGCGGGACGTCGACCTGGTGCTGAGCGGCCACGACCACGTCTACAGCAGCGGCTACCGGGGCGACCCCGACGGACCGGTGTTCGCGACGTCGGTCGCGGGCCCGAAGTACTACGACATCTCGCGTGCCGACTGGGACCGTCGCGGCGCCACGCGCACGCGATGGGCGGAGCGGACCAGCACGTACCAGGTCGTCGACGTCACCGAGGACACGATGCGGTACCGCTCGATCGTCGCCTCCAAGGGCTCGGGCGCGCGACCGTCGACGCGCTACGGCCAGGCGCTCGACGACGTGCTGATCCGCAAGGACGCCGACGGCCAGAAGACCGTCACCCGGCGGTGAGGATCCCGCTCATCCGGCCAGCGTGACCGCTGCGCAGGCGGGGCGGCCGAGCATGGTGACGTCCAACGTCCCGACGTCGATGCCGGGACCGGCGGACGAGTGCGTCATGAGGTCACGGAGCAACGGGTCGAGCGCCGCCGCCAGGATGCTGGTGACCGCCGACGGAAGCCGTGGACGTGCACATCCCCCTCGCCCGGACGCCGCGTCCGGGGGAGGGGGATGGCGAGGTGGTGCGGTATCAGGCCCAGCGCTGCTCGGCGGGCACGAAGTCGAGCGTGCGCGCACCGGTGTAGATCTGCTTGGGCCGGGCGATCTTCTGCTCCTTGTCGTCGACCAGCTCGAGCCACTGGGCGAGCCAGCCGGGCGTGCGGCCGATGGCGAACAGGACGGTGAACATCTCCGGCGGGAACTGCAGCGCCTCGTAGATGAGCCCGGAGTAGAAGTCGACGTTCGGGTAGAGCTTGCGCTTCACGAAGTACTCGTCCTCGAGCGCGATCTTCTCCAGCTCCTGCGCGATCTCCAGGAGCGGGTTGACGCCGGTGACCTCGAAGACGTCGTCGCAGGCCTTCTTGATGATCTTGGCGCGCGGGTCGTAGTTCTTGTAGACGCGGTGGCCGAAGCCCATGAGCTTCTCGTCGCCGTTCTTCACGCCCTCGATGAACGCCGGGATCTGGTCCTTGCTACCGATGCGCTTGAGCATCTTGAGCACGGCCTCGTTCGCGCCGCCGTGCAGCGGACCGTAGAGGGCGGCGATGCCGGCGGAGACAGCCGAGTACGGGTCGACCTGGCTGGAGCCGACGGAGCGCACCGCGTTCGTCGAGCAGTTCTGCTCGTGGTCGGCGTGGAGGATGAGCAGGACGTCGAGCGCCTTGGCCAGCCGCGGGTCCGGGTCGTACTTCGGCTCGCTCATCTTGAACAGCATCGACAGGAAGTTCTCGGTGTAGGAGAGCTCGTTGTCGGGGTAGACGTACGGCTTGCCCTGCGCGTGGCGGAAGGACCAGGCTCCGAGGGTCGGCATCTTGGCGATCATGCGCACGATCTGCTCGCGGCGGACGTCGGGGTCGTGGATCGCGCGCGCCTCGGGGTAGAACGTCGAGAGGGCGCCGACGCTCGAGAGCAGCATGCCCATCGGGTGCGCGTCGTAGCGGAAGCCCTGCATGAGGCTCTTGAGGTTCTCGTGCACGAAGGTGTGGAAGGTGATGTCGTGCACCCACTGGTCGTGCTGCTCGCGGGTCGGCAGCTCGCCGTGGATGAGCAGGTACGCCACCTCGAGGAACGTCGAGGACTCGGCGAGCTGCTCGATGGGGTAGCCGCGGTACTCCAGGATCCCCTTCTCGCCGTCGATGTAGGTGATGGAGCTGCGCGTCGACGCCGTGTTGAGGAAGCCGGGGTCGTAGACGGCGAGCCCGGGCTCGTCGTCGCTCTTCCCGATCTGTCCGAGGTCGGACGCGCGGACGGCGCCGTCGGTGATGGCGATCTCGTACTCCTCGCCCGTGCGGTTGTCACGGACGGTCAAGGTCTGGTCGGTCACGATGGGTCTCCTGTGACGGGCTGAACGGGTCGTTGATGTGGCCCCGGACTCGCCGTCCAACCTAGTGCGGGCGCCAGGACGCCGCACGGCTGGGTCCCGCGGGGCGCACGGCGGGCGGCGGGTGGGACGTGCCCGCGACCCGTTTTGACCCGGTGTGGACGAGCCGGTTACTCTTGGACGTCGTTGTGCCCTGCGTGCGCGACCACCGCCGGTGGTCCTGCGCCGACGCGGGACGCACGCCTCTGGCAGATGGTGCGTCGCCCGCGACCCGCCCCGCGCCAGGACGCCCGACGACGCGAAGTCACAACGACGACACAGAGCCAGAACGACAACGAGAAGGTCACGCCGTGCCCACGTACAGCCCGAAGCCTGCTGACATCAGCCGTCAGTGGCACGTCATCGATGCCCAGGACGTCGTCCTGGGTCGTCTCGCCGTCTCGGCCGCGCACCTGCTGCGCGGCAAGCACAAGGCGACGTTCGCCCCCCACGTCGACGGCGGCGACTTCGTCGTCGTCATCAACGCCGACAAGGTCGCGCTGACGGGCAACAAGCGCACCGACAAGCCCGTCTACCGCCACAGCGGCTACCCGGGCGGCCTCAAGCAGATCGCCTACGGCGACCTGCTCGAGAAGGACGCGCGCAAGGCCATCGAGAAGTCGGTCCGCGGCATGCTGCCGAAGAACCGCCTCGGCAACCAGATCATCAAGAAGCTGAAGGTGTACGCCGGCCCGGAGCACCCGCACGCCGCGCAGCAGCCCCAGCCGTTCGAGATCGAGCAGATCTCCCAGTGAGCACCCGAGCAGAAGAGACGAGCACCGTGGCCGACACCACCGAGACCGACGTCCCCACCACCACCGACGGCGTCTACACCACCGAGACCTCCCCGTCCGCCGACGTCGCGACGAGCAACTCGGTGATCGCGCCCGGGTCGGCCACCGGCCGCCGCAAGGAGGCCGTCGCCCGCGTGCGCATCGTCCCCGGCACCGGCGCGTGGACCGTCAACGACAAGCCGCTCGAGGAGTTCCTGCCGAACAAGCTGCACCAGCAGATCGCCAAGGAGGCCCTGGCGGCCACCGGTCTCGAGGGCAGCTTCGACGTCATCGCGCGCGTCACCGGTGGCGGCATGACCGGCCAGGCCGGCGCGCTGCGTCTCGGCGTCGCCCGTGCGCTCAACGCGGTCGACGAGGAGGTCAACCGGCCGATCCTCAAGAAGGCCGGTCTGCTGACCCGCGACGCCCGCATCAAGGAGCGCAAGAAGGCCGGTCTCAAGAAGGCCCGCAAGGCGCCCCAGTACAGCAAGCGCTGATCTCGCGTTGGGCCGGATCTTCGGCACCGACGGCGTCCGGGGGCTCGCCAACCGCGACCTCACGGCGGAGCTGGCGCTCGACCTGTCGGTGGCTGCCGCGCACGTCCTCGGCGAGGCCGGGGCGTTCGCGGACAGCCGCCCCACGGCGGTCGTGGCACGCGACCCGCGCGCCTCGGGTGAGTTCCTCGAGGCGGCGATCGTCGCAGGCCTGGCGTCGGCCGGCGTCGACGTGCACCGCCTCGGCGTGGTGCCCACGCCAGGGGCCGCCTACCTGACGGCCGAGCTCGACGCCGACATGGGGGTCATGATCTCCGCGAGCCACAACGCGATGCCCGACAACGGCATCAAGTTCCTGGCCCGCGGGGGCCACAAGCTCGACGACGCGATCGAGCTCGCGATCGAGCAGCGGCTCGAGGAGCCGTGGGACCGACCGACCGGCGCCGGGGTCGGTCGCGTGGGCGACAGCCACGTGGGCGTCGAGGCGTACGTCAAGCACCTCGTCTCCACCGTGCCGGTGCCGCTCGCGGGCCTCAAGGTCGTCCTCGACTGCGCCAACGGTGCGGCCTTTCACGTCGGCCCGCACGCCTTCCGCCAGGCCGGTGCCGAGGTCGTGACGATCCACGACGAGCCCGACGGCCTGAACATCAACCAGGACTGCGGCTCGACCCACCTCGACGACCTGCAGGCCGCGGTCGTGCGCCACGGCGCCGACGCCGGGTTCGCGTTCGACGGTGACGCCGACCGCTGCCTGGCCGTCGACGCGGCGGGCAGGGTGGTCGACGGCGACCAGATCCTGGCGGTCCTCGCGCTCGCGCGCGCGGAGGCCGGCACCCTGAAGGACCGGACCGTCGTCGCCACCGTCATGAGCAACCTCGGCTTCGTGCAGGCCATGGAGGCAGCCGGCATCACCGTGCTGCAGACGGCCGTCGGCGACCGGTACGTCCTCGAAGCCATGCGCGCGGGCGACTTCGTCCTCGGGGGCGAGCAGTCCGGCCACGTCATCATGAGCGACCACGCGACCACCGGCGACGGGGTGCTGACGGCCCTGCACGTCGCCGCCCGCATGGCGGCCACCGGCCGCACGATCGCCGACCTGGGCGCGGCGATGCAGCGGCTGCCGCAGGTGCTCGTCAACGTCCCCGACGTCGACAAGGCCCGGGTGGACACCGACCCGGTGCTGCAGGGCGAGCTGGTCGCCACGAGCGCCGCGCTCGAGGGCCGCGGCCGGGTGCTGCTGCGCCCGTCCGGCACCGAGCCCCTCGTCCGCGTCATGGTCGAGGCCCCGACGCTCGACGAGGCCACCGGCGTCGCCGAGCACCTCGCCGGCGTCGTGCGCCGCACCCTCGGCTGAGCCGTCGGTACGGTGGGTCCCGTGCTGGTCCGGGCCGTCGACGTCGCGGACGAGCCGGACTACGCGGCCTTCCACGAGGCCTACCGAGCCGCCCACCCGGAGCGGTTCGACGAGCCCTGGGGCCTCGCCGAGAAGCGGACGAACCTGACGAGCGACCCGTACGCCGAGCACGTCGTGCTGGCCGCGCACGTGGACGACCGGTGCGTGGGGGGAGCCTGGGTCTCCTTCCCCCAGCAGGACAACCTGACGCTCGCCTACCTCCACGTCTTCGTGGTGCCGGAGCACCGTCGTCGCGGGCACGGGTCGGCGCTGCTGGCCGAGGCCGAGCGGATCGCCCGGGATCGGGGTCGCTCGCGTGCCTTCGCGGAGGCGTCCTGGTCGGTCGACGTCGAGACCGGTCCCGGAGCGGCGTTCGCCGCCACCCGGGGCTACGCCGTCGACCTTCTCGACGCCATCCGAGCGCTGGCGCTGCCCGCGCCCGTGGTGGCGGCCCCCTGGCGCGACGGCTACAGCGCCCTGTCGTGGCGGCGCTGCCCCGAGGAGTGGGTCGACCAGTACGCCGTGCTGCGCGGCCTCATCCTCGCCGAGGCGCCGTCGGGCGACGTCGGGCTGGAGCCGGAGCACTTCGACGCCGCGCGGGTGCGCCACGAGGAGGCCCGGTGGGCCGAACAGGGACGGGCCGCGCAGACCGTGGCGGCCCTCGCCCCCGACGGAAGGCTGGCCGGCCACACGCAGCTCGTCGTGCCCGACCACGGGGACACCGCCTACCAGTGGGACACCCTCGTGCTCCCGGCCCACCGCGGCCACGGCCTCGGCCTGGCGATGAAGGCGACGGCACTGCAGGAGGCCGCGGACCTGCTCGCCGGCCACGCCCGCGTCACGACGTGGAACGCCGCCTCCAACGCTCCGATGATCGCCGTCAACGAGGCGCTCGGGTACCGGCAGGAGGCCTGGGCGGCGGAGCTGGTGAAGGAGCTGGAGGAGTAGGGGCCCGTCCTCTGCGTCGTCGTCTGCGTCGGCTCGGTCTGGTCCTGCGGCTGCGCTGCCTCGGCTTCTCCTGGGCTCGGTCTCCGAGAGGGCCTCGACCGGGGACCTGGGTGCGCGTCCGGGCTGGGGTCGCGGCGCCCGCGGGTGAGAGGTAGGAGGCGCGCGCTACCCGGACACCCGGAGGTAGGTGGCCCGCGGATACCGGCGGCGTATCCGCGGGCCACCTACCGCCACCCCCGCTCGTAGCGCGGGTCCCCTACCTCCCGCCCCGTCCGGAGCCCGGCGACACGCAGCCGGCGCATCCGCGGGTCACATCTTGCGGAACCGCACCCACTTCACGGAGTGCTCGGAGCCCTTGCGCAGCACGAGGTCGGCGCGGCCGCGGGTCGTCTGGATGTTCTCGCGCAGGTTGGGCCAGTTGATGGTGTCCCAGAGCTCCTCCGCGCGGGCCCGGGCCTCGTCGTCGGTGAGGGAGCTGTACCGGTGGAAGTAGGACGCCGGGTCGGCGAACGCGGTGCGCCGCAGCGCGAGGAAGCGGTCGACGTACCAGCCGCGGATGTCCTTGCTGGAGGCGTCGACGTAGATCGAGAAGTCGAAGAAGTCGCTCACGGCGAGACCCGGCGAGCCGTCGCCGCGGGGCCGCGCGGGCGCCAGCACGTTGAGGCCCTCGACGATGACGACGTCGGGACGCTCCACGACCACCGTCTCGTCGGTGCGGTCGTACGTGAGGTGGGAGTAGACCGGTGCCGTCACCTGCTCGACGCCGGACTTCACGTCGATGACGAAGCGCAGCAGCGCCTTGCGGTCGTAGGACTCCGGGAACCCCTTGCGCTGCAGGAGCCCGCGCCGCTCGAGCTCGGCGTTCGGCCACAGGAAGCCGTCGGTGGTCACCAGCTGGACGTTCGGGTGGTCCGGGCTCTGCGAGAGGAGCTCGCGCAGGAGCCGGGCGGTGGTGGACTTGCCGACGGCCACCGAGCCGGCCACGCCGATGACGAACGGCGTGCGCTGGGGCTGCGGCTCCCGCAGGAACGACTCCGTCGCCTCCCACAGGTGGGTGGCCGCCTGCACCCGCAGGCTGATCAGCTCCGCGAGCGGCAGGTAGACCTCGCGCACCTCGTCGATGTCGAGCTCGTCGCCGAGGCCCCGCAGGCGCTCGACGTCGGCCTCGGTCAGCGGCTGCGGGACGTCGTCCGCGAGGTCGGCCCACGCCGACCTCTCGATCTCGACGTACGGCGAGAGCTCACGGGCCATGGGCGACATCCTGCCGGTCGGGGGTGCCGGTGCACCGCCTGGGTACCCTGGAGCCCATGTGCGGAATCGTGGGATACGTCGGGCACCGCAGCGCCCTCGACGTCGTGATGGGTGGTCTGCGGCGACTCGAGTACCGGGGCTACGACTCCGGCGGGGTCGCGCTCGTCGACACCGACAGCGGCACCGTGGCCTGGGCGAAGAAGGCCGGCAAGCTCGTCAACCTCGACGGCGTCCTCGCCGAGCAGGCGATGCCCGAGTCGACCACCGGCATCGGCCACACCCGCTGGGCCACCCACGGAGCCCCCAACGACCGCAACGCGCACCCGCACCTCAGCGCCGACGGTCGGGTGGCCGTCGTCCACAACGGCATCATCGAGAACTTCGCCGAGCTCCGCGCCGAGCTCGAGGCCGCGGGCCACGAGATGCGGTCCGACACCGACACCGAGGTCGTCGTGCACCTGGTCGCCGACGAGCTCCAGCGCACGCCCGCCCTCGACGACGCCGTCCGCATCGTGTGCCGCCGCCTCGAGGGCGCGTTCACGCTCGTCTTCACCGACGCCCGCCAGCCCGACCTCGTCGTGGGCGCCCGGCGCAACTCCCCGCTCGTCGTCGGCCGGGGCGAGGGCGAGAACTTCCTCGGCTCCGACGTCTCCGCGTTCATCGAGTTCACCCGCGAGGCCGTCGAGCTCGGCCAGGACCAGGTCGTCACCATCACCCGCGACGGCATGCTCGTCACCGACTTCCACGGCGCACCGGCCGAGACCACGAGCTACCACGTCGACTGGGACGTCTCCGCCGCCGAGAAGGGCGGCTACGACTGGTTCATGCTCAAGGAGATCGACGAGCAGCCGCAGGCGGTCGGCGAGACGCTGCTCGGTCGCTACGGCCGCTCCGGCCGGCTGCAGCTCGACGAGATGCGCCTGAGCGACGACGAGCTGCGCGACGTCGACAAGATCATCGTCATCGCGTGCGGCACCGCGTCCTACGCGGGCCTCGTGGCCAAGTACGCGATCGAGCACTGGACCCGCATCCCCTGCGAGGTCGAGCTGGCCTCGGAGTTCCGCTACCGCGACCCCATCATCGACCGCTCCACGCTGGTGGTGGCCATCAGCCAGTCCGGCGAGACCATGGACACGCTCATGGCCATCCGGTACGCCCGCCAGCAGCGCGCCCGGGTGCTGAGCATCTGCAACACCAACGGCTCCACCATCCCGCGGGAGTCCGACGCCGTCATCTACACGCACGCCGGCCCCGAGGTCGCCGTGGCGTCCACGAAGGGCTTCCTCGCGCAGGTCGTCGCCTGCTACCTGCTCGGGCTCTACCTGGCGCAGGTCAAGGGCACGAAGTACGGCGACGAGATCGACGCCATCATGGGCGCGCTCGAGAAGCTGCCCGCCGGCATCCAGCGGATGCTGGACGAGGGCGACCAGGTCCGCAAGCTCGCCGCCGAGCTGCAGGACAAGCGCTCGGTGCTGTTCCTCGGTCGTCACGTGGGCTACCCGGTGGCGCTCGAGGGCGCGCTGAAGCTGAAGGAGCTCGCCTACCTGCACGCCGAGGGCTTCGCGGCGGGCGAGCTCAAGCACGGCCCGATCGCCCTCATCGAGGACGGCATCCCGGTGTTCGTCATCGTGCCGCCGAAGGCGCGCGACCAGCTGCAGGAGAAGATCGTCAGCAACATCCAGGAGATCCGGGCGCGCGGCGCGCGCACGATCGTCCTGGCCGAGGACGGCGACGACGACGTCGTGCCCTACGCCGACCACCTGATCAGGCTCCCGAAGGTCCCCACGCTGCTGCAGCCCCTGGTCGCCACCGTGCCGCTGCAGATCTTCGCCTGCGAGCTCGCCTCGCTGCTCGGGCACGACGTCGACCAGCCGCGCAACCTCGCCAAGTCCGTCACGGTCGAGTAGGGGACGTGGCCGGCATCCGGGGCGTGGGCGTCGACGTCGTCGACCTCGCGCGGTTCGAGCGCACGCTGGAGCGGACGCCGGAGCTGCGCGCGCGGCTGTTCACGCCGGCCGAGGCCGAGCTCGGCGTCGAGCGCCTGGCCGCCCGGTTCGCCGCGAAGGAGGCGTTCGTCAAGGCCCTGCGCGCGCCGGCCGGCATCTCCTGGCAGGACATCGAGGTGGTGCTCGACGAGCACGGGGCGCCCGACCTGGTGCTGACCGGCGTGGCCGCGGCCCGGGTGCAGGAGCTCGGCATCAGCGCCGTGCACGTCTCGCTCTCCCACGACACGTCGGTGGCCACGGCGTTCGTGGTGGCGGAGGGGTGACGGGAGCCGTGGTCACGTGCTGAGGGCCCACACCGTCGACCAGGTGCGCGAGGCTGAGCAGCGGCTGGCCCGCGAGACCGGCTGGGACGCGCTGATGCAGCGTGCCGCGCGCGGCCTCGCCGACGCGCTCGAGGAGGTGCCGGCCGGCGACGTGGTGCTCGTGCTCGTGGGGCCGGGCAACAACGGCGGCGACGCGCTGTTCGCCGCCACGCACCTGCTCGACCGGGGGGTGCGTGTCGACCTGGCCCTGCTCGACGAGGCGAAGGCGCACCCCGAGGGGCTGGCCGCCGCGACGGCCGCGGGTGCGCGCGTGGTGGACGGACCGGGTGGGCAGCACTGGTGCCTCGACGCCCTGTTCGGGATCGGCGCGCGGCCGGGTCTCGAGGGTCGCGCCGCGGAGTGGGCGCGCTGGACGCACCGGACCAGCGCCCACGTCGTGGCCGTCGACGTGCCGTCGGGCGTCGCGGTCGACACCGGCGCCACGCCCGGCGTCCACGTACGGGCCGACCGCACCGTCACGTTCGGGACCTACAAGGTCGCCTCCCTCGTCGGCCCGGCCGCCGACGCCGGGGGAGCGGAGCCGCCCGTCGTCGTCGACATCGGTCTCTGGCCCCACCTGCCCCGCGCGGCCGTGGAGTCCGTGGAGGCGGGCGACCGCGACCTCCTGCAGCAGCGGGTGCCCCGCCGTGAGTCGCACAAGTACGCGCGGGGGGTCGTCGGCGTGGCGGCGGGGTCGGAGGAGTACGCCGGGGCGGCGCACCTCTGCGTCGCCGGTGCACAGTCAGGACTCGCCGGCATGGTCCGCTTCGTGGGCAGCGACGCACTGGCTGCCCGCGTCGTCGACCGTGCGCCCGAGGTCGTGCACGGCCGCGGACGTGTCCAGTCCTGGGTCGTCGGGCCCGGTGCCGGCGACGACGTGGCCGAGCGGGTCGCGCAGTGCCTCGAGGACGACGTCCCGACGCTGCTCGACGCCGGCGCCCTGGAGCACCTCCCGGACACGATCCCCGCCGGGTCGCTGCTCACGCCCCACGCCGGCGAGCTGGCCCGGCTGCTCGACGTCGAGCGGTCGCAGGTGGAGGGCGACCCGCTCACCCACGCACGGACCGCAGCCGGGCGCACGGGCGCCACGGTCCTGCTGAAGGGCGCCCGCACCGTCGTGGTCACGCCCCCGGGCCAGGACGGCGACGAGCGGGTGGCCGTCAACCTCAGCGGGACGCCGTGGCTCGGCACCGCCGGGTCCGGCGACGTGCTCGCGGGATTCGCGGGCTCGCTCCTCGCCGGAGGGCTCGACGGCTTCGACGCCGGCCGCCTCGCCGCGCTCCTGCACGGGGCCGCCGCGGTACGGGCGAACCCCGGTGGTCCCGTCACCGCGGCCCAGGTCGCGGCCGCCCTGCCCGGCACCGTCGCTGCCTTCCTCGACGGCAGGCTGGAGGAGGTGCGACGGTGGTGAGCCCGCAGGCCGAGGCCGTCGTCGACCTCCAGGCCTACCGCCACAACGTCGCGACCCTGGCCTCGCTCGCTCCGGGCGCTGCCCTGATGGCCGTCGTCAAGGCCGACGCCTACGGCCACGGGACGGTCCCGGTGGCGCGAGCCGCCCGAGACGCCGGTGCAGCCTGGCTCGGTGTCGCCACGCTCGAGGAGGCGCTCGCGCTGCGGGAGGCGGGTGACACGGGGGCGGTCCTGTGCTGGCTGGCCGCGCCCGGCGCGGCGTACGGTGCCGCGGTCGAGCACGACGTCGAGCTCACCGCGTCGTCGAGCGAGCAGCTCGCCGAGATCCTCGCCGCCGTCCCGGACGGTCGTCGGCCGCGGGTCCAGCTCAAGGTCGACACCGGGCTGGCCCGCAACGGCGCCTTCGGCCCGCAGTGGGACGCGCTCGTCGCCGACGCGGCTGCAGCACAGGGCGCGGGTCGACTGGAGGTCACCGGCGTCTGGTCGCACCTCGCCTGCGCCGACGAGCCCGACCACCCGGCCAACGACGCCCAGGAGCGGGTGTTCCGCGAGGCCGTCGGCACGCTCGAGGACGCCGGGGTGCAGCCGCAGTGGCGCCACCTCGCCAACTCGGCGGCACTGCTCACCCGACCCTCGGCGCACCTCGACCTCGTGCGACCGGGCATCGCGACGTACGGCGTCGCGCCCGACCCGGCGCTGGACGGGCTGGCCGACCTGCGCCCCGTCATGACGCTCCACGGACGCCTGGCGGCGGTCAAGCGGGTGCCGGCCGGCACCGCGGTCTCCTACGGCCACACCTGGACCACCGACCGCGAGACCACGCTGGGACTGGTGCCGCTGGGCTACGGCGACGGGGTGCTGCGGACCGCCTCCGGACGCGCCCAGGCGGGCTTCGCCGGCGAGCGGGTCCCCATCGTCGGGCGCATCTGCATGGACCAGCTGGTGGTCGACCTCGGCGACCGCGACGCCCGCCGCGGCGACGTCGTCACCCTCTTCGGTGCCGCGCCCGGCGCCCCCACCGCCCAGGACTGGGGGCGGGCCGCCGGTACGATCGGCTACGAGGTCGTCACCCGCCTGGGCGGGCGGATCGTGCGCACCCACCGGGGTTGACGCCGGTCGCGACGTCCGCGCCGCCGCCCACCAAGGACAGTGATGAGCCCCGCACCCTCCCGTCTGGCAGCCCTCGCGGCCACGGCCGGCGCCTTCGTGGCGGCCGGCGTCACCGCCAAGGTCCTCGACACGCGACGCCGCGAGCACCGGCGGGAGCAGCGCGGCGAGGACGTCGCCTTCGGCAGCGTGCACGCGCCGGCCCGGACGGTCATCGCGTCCGACGGGGTGGCGCTCGACGTCGAGGTCGACGAGCCGCGCGACCCCGCAGCGGCCCGGGCCGAGGGGATGCCGACCCTCGTCTTCTGCCACGGCTGGGTCTGCACCCTCGACACCTGGCACTACCAGCGCCTCGCCCTCCGCGGTCTGGTGCGGATGGTCTTCTACGACCAGCGCTCGCACGGGGCGTCGGGGCGATCGACCCGCGAGGGCTCGACGTTCGCGCAGCTCGGCGACGACCTCCGCACGATCCTCGACGAGGTCGTCCCGGACGGCCCGGTCGTGCTCGTCGGCCACTCCATGGGCGGGATCACCGTCCAGCAGCTCGCGGCCCAGGCGCCCGAGCTGTTCGGCGACCGCGTGGTCGGCGCCGTGCTCCTCTCGACGAGCGACGGGCGGCTGGTGCGGCAGAGCCCCGCGCTGCGCCGCGTGCTGCCCTTCCTGCGTGCCGGGGCGCCCCTGCTCGACTGGGGCCGCACCTTCAACAGCTACAGCGTCGTCCGTCGCTGGGCGGTCGGCCCCGACGCCCCGGCCAAGTACGCCGACATGGCCGACGAGATGATCCTGCGGGCGCAGACCCACGTGCTCCTCGACTTCTACCCGGCCTTCGTCGACCTCGACGTCCGCAGCGGGGCGAAGGGCCTCTCGCGCGTGCCGGTGGTCGTCGCCTGCGGCAGCCAGGACCTCCTCACCCCGCTCAAGCACGCCCGCCGCCTGTCGCGCACGATCGACGACGCCCGTCTCGTCACGCTCGAGGGCGCCGGCCACATGATCCCGTTCGAGGAGCACGTCGCCGTGACCCGCGCGATCGAGGACGTGCTCGAGGCGGCCGGTCACCCCGTGCGGGATGAGGACCGCTGATGCGCGCCCTCGACGTCATCGATGCCGGCCCCGAGCACGCCGAGGCCGTCGTCGACATCATCCACCGCTCCTTCGGCGCACGACCCGAGCTCGACCCGCCGTCGACGGCGCTCGACGAGACCGCCGAGTCGGTCGCCGAGGTGCTCGCCACGGCCGGAGGGCTGCTGGTCGAGCGTCGCGGTGTGCCGATGGGGGCGCTCCTGTTCGACGAGTCGCGTCCCGGCAAGCTCGGGCTGCGGCGGGTGTCCGTCGACCCCGAGATCCAGGCGCGTGGCGTCGCGTCGGCGATGGTCGGCGTCGCCGAGGACACCGCCGAGGAGCGTGGCAAGGACGGCATCTGGCTGCACGTGCGCGAGGAGCTGCCCGACACCGTGCGGTTCTGGACGCGCCGCAAGTACCACCCGGTCGACCAGGAGGGTCCGCTGCTGGTGCTCGGCAAGACGCTCTGGCTCGCCCGCGAGGTGCCGACGCCCGACGCGATGCACCACCTCGCGAGCCGCGCTGCGACGCTCCTGCGGCCCGGCGACCTGCTCGTGCTCACCGGTGACCTCGGCGCCGGCAAGACCACCTTCACGCAGGGTCTCGGCGCCGCGCTCGACGTCCGTGGGCCCGTCACGTCGCCCACCTTCGTGCTGGCGCGCAACCACCCGTCGCTGTCGGGCGGACCGGACCTCGTCCACGTCGACGCCTACCGGCTCGGTGGCGCCGAGGAGCTGGACGACCTCGACCTCGACGCCTCCGCGGACCGCGCCGTGACCGTCGTCGAGTGGGGCGAGGGCCTGGCCGAGCAGCTCAACGACAGCTGGCTGTCGGTGACCATCGAGGTCCGCGGCGCCCGTCCCGTCGACCCCCTCGGCACCCCGCACGACGGCGACGCCCCCGACGAGGCCGAGCCCCGCGTGGTCACCATCAAGCCGAACGGCCCCCGGTGGGTCGACGTGCCGCTGCGGTCGACGCTGCTGGGCTGAGGAGTTCCTCCCGTCCTGCGGCTGCGCTGGTTCGGTCTCGGCCCGTCCCTGCGGCTGCGCTGCCTCGGCTTCACGTGGTGGTGGGGTCCGTAGGGCCTCGACCGGGGAGCTGGGTGCGTGCCCGGGTCGGGTTCTCGGGCCTGCGGGGGTCTGGGGGTGACGCAAGGTTCTGCGTTCGCGTGCGGGGGACGCACGATGCTTCCTTTGCGTGCTGGCGGGCGAAGGATGCTGCGTTCGCGACGTGATCCGGTCGTCAACGCAGCATCGTTCGGGCCATCGCGCGCGAATGCAGGATCCTGCGTCTGCCTCGGCCCCCGGGGAGGTAGGTGGCGCGCGCTTCCTGCGGGCGGGAGGTAGGTGGCGCGCGGATGGAAGGGCGCTATCCGCGGGTCACCTACCTGCGGGGGTCCCGGTAGCGGGCCACCTACCTCCCGGCGCTCAGTCCGTGCCCTATCCACCGCCGACGGGGGTGGAGGGGCAGGGATTCTCCCTTCGCGTGGCACGGTCCACGAGAAGGGAGAAGCCTTGCCCACGCAAAGGAAGAATCGTGCGTCAGACCCCACCGGACCCCGAGAACCCAGGCCGGGCGCGCACCCAGCTCCCGGTCGAGGCCCCTGCGCGACCCACCACGAGGAGAAGCCGAGCCGGCGCAGCCGCAGGCGGAGTCGGAGCCGATGAAGCGCAGCCGCAGGACGAGAGGGTGCCGGACCGACGCAGCCGCAGGACGAGCGAGAGCCGAGGCAACGCAGCCGCAGGAGGACGACAAGGCGAGGAAGCGCAGCCGCAGGTCGGTGGGAGGTGAGGGTAGGCTCACTCCCGTGCTGCTCCTCGCGATCGACACCTCCGGACCCGCCGTGGGCGTGGCCGTCCACGACGGCGAGCAGGTGCTCGCGGAGGTCACGGGCGGGGGGACGATGGCGCACGGCGAGCTGCTCGCGCCCGCCGTGCGAGACGCGCTCGCGCAGGCCGGCCACACCGCCGCCGACCTCACCGACGTGGCCGTCGGCGTCGGGCCCGGGCCGTACACGGGTCTGCGGGTCGGCATCGTCACCGCGCGCACCCTCGCCGCGAGCCTCGGCCTGACCTCGCACGGTGTCTGCTCGCTCGACGCCGTCGCCCTGGGTGCACGGCTGCCGGGGGAGCACCTCGTCGCGATCGACGCGCGGCGCAAGGAGGTCTACTGGGCGCGCTACGTCCCCGACGCCGACGGTGTACCGCGCCGCGCCGACGGACCCCGCGTCGACAAGCCGGCCGACGTCGCCGCGGCCCACCCCGACCTGCCGGTGGTCGGTCGCGGCGCGACGCTCTATCCCGACGTGCTGCGAGGCGTCGACGGCCCGCTCGACGCCTCCGCGGCGGCGCTCGCGCAGGGCGTCGTGCGCGGGCACGTCGAGGAGCTCGCCCTCGAGCCGCTCTACCTGCGCCGGCCCGACGCGCGCCCGGCCGCTCCCGTGGCCCCGCTGAGGTGATCCGTCCGGCGGTCGCCGCCGACCGCGACGCCCTCGCCGTGCTCGAGCGCGAGTGCTTCGGCGCGGACGCCTGGTCGGCGTCGGTCGTCGAGGCCGAGCTGGTCCACCCCGACCGCGTGGTGCTCGTCCACGACGACGGCGGCGTGGTGGTGGCGTGGGTCGACCTCGGCGTGGTCGCCGACGTCGCCGACCTGCACCGGGTGGCCGTGTCGCCGGAGCGGCGCCGTGGCGGCCTGGCCGCGGCGCTGCTCGACGCGGGTCTCGACGAGGTCGCCACCCGCGGGGCGGAGCGGGTGCTCCTCGAGGTCGCCGCCGACAACGACGCCGCCGTCGCGCTCTACGAGGCACACGGCTTCGCTCCCATCGCGCGCCGCCGCGGCTACTACGCCGGCGGGCGCGACGCCGTCGTCATGGAGCTGCCGCTGGGACCGCGGCCGTGATGGAGGAGATCCGCTCCTGGCCGTGGGCCTGGGCGTGGCTGACGCTGTTCGTCATCGTGCTGCTGCGGGCCGGTGCGACCTACGGCGTCGGCCGGCTCGTGGCGGCCGGCGTGCTGCGGCGGCGCGAGCCCGGGCCGCGCCTGCGGGCCGCGGCCGACCGGGTCGACCGCTGGGGTCCGCCGGTCGTGACCGCGAGCTTCCTCACCGTCGGCGCGCAGACCGTGGTCAACGCCGGCGCCGGCCTCGCGCGGATGAGCGTCCCCCGCTACCTCGTGGGCCTCGTGCCCGGCGCCGCCGTCTGGGCGACGATCTGGAGCACCGTCGGCGCGGGGGCCTTCCTCGTCGCGCTGCGCAGCGGCAGCGAGCGCGGTGAGGCGGTCGCGATCGGCCTCGGCGCGCTGGTGCTGGTCGCGCTCGTCGCAGCGGTTGCGTCGCTTCGTCGCCGTGGCAGGTTGGAGGCATGACCGAAGGCCCCCTGGAGTTCGATGACATGGAGAACCGCGAGGAGTCGGAGGCGCTCGACCAGCTGCAGCCCGACGACACGCTCGTCGACCGCGGTGTCGACGACGTGCTCGACGAGGGCTACTCGCCGCCGGAGAAGTACGGCCCGGGCGAGGGCTTCGGCACCACCGCCGACGAGGCCCTCGAGGGCGAGACGCTCGACCAGCGCGTCGCGCAGGAGGAGCCCGACGTCGACCCCTACGCCGACGTCGAGCCCGAGGTCACCGACGACGAGGTCGGCGACGAGCGGTCCGGGCGGCTGGTCGATCCCGACGCCGGCCTCGGCGAGGACACCGAGAAGGCGCTCGTGGGCGACGACGTCGGCATCGACGGTGCCGCCGCCAGTGCGGAGGAGGCGGCCGTGCACGTCGTCGAGGACGACCCCGACGACGTCTCCGCGGGCTCGCCCGGCGTCTGACCCGAGCGCGGTCCACGTCCCCGACGGTCTCGTTCGGTGCACATCCGTGCACTACGATGCCCCGCATGCGCGACTACACGTACCCGACGGTGATCGTCACCGCCAAGACCTTGTTCAAGGTGCTCGGCATGGAGTTCCAGATGTCGGGGACGGAGCACGTGCCGCGCGAGGGCGGAGCGATCCTCGCGGCCAACCACATCGGCTACGTCGACTTCGTGTTCGACGGCCTGGCGGCCCAGCCGTCGGGGCGGCTCGTGCGGTTCATGGCCAAGAAGGAGGCGTTCGACCACGCCATCGGCGGGCCGCTCATGCGCTCGTTCCACCACATCGAGGTCGACCGCGACGCCGGGCAGGCCTCCTACGACAAGGCGGTCGAGTACGCACGCGCCGGCGAGATCGTCGGCATCTTCCCCGAGGCCACGATCAGCCGCTCGATGGAGATCAAGGAGCTCAAGACCGGTGCCGTCCGCATGGCGGCCGAGGCCGGGGTCCCGTTGATCCCCATGGTCACGTGGGGGACCCAGCTGCTCAAGACGAAGGACCACGAGTCCGACATCTGGGGCCGCGGCAAGACGATCGCCCTGCACGTCGGCGAGCCGATCCCGGTGACGGGGGAGGACCCCGTCGCGGAGACCGAGGTGCTGCGCGAACGCATGTCGGCCCTGCTCGACCAGGCCATCCGCGAGTACCCCGTCCCGCCCGAGGGCCAGTGGTGGGCGCCCGCGCGCTACGGCGGCACCGCCCCCACCCCCGAGGAGGCAGCCCGCCTCGACGCCGAGGAGAAGGAGCGCAAGGCCGCCCGCCGCGCCGCCAAGCAGGCGCAACGGGCGGCGGACACCGAGGGCTGACGTCCCGCGGCAACGGAAAGGTCGGTCTGGGAGACTGGCGCTCGTGAGCGAACCGATCGTGCTGGGCATCGAGTCGTCGTGCGACGAGACCGGCGTCGGCATCGTGCGCGGCACCGAGCTGCTCGCCCACGCGGTCGCCTCGAGCGTCGAGGAGCACGTGCGCTTCGGCGGCGTCGTGCCCGAGGTCGCGAGCCGGGCCCACCTCGAGGCCATGGTCCCGACCCTGGAGCAGGCGTACGCGCAGGCCGGGATGGACGTCCGTGACGTCGACGCCATCGCCGTCACCTGCGGGCCAGGGCTCAGCGGCGCGCTCCTGGTCGGGGTCGCCGCCGCGAAGGCGCTCGCCCTCGCCCACGACAAGCCGCTGTACGGCCTCAACCACCTCGCCGGCCACGTCGCGGTCGACCAGCTCGAGCACGGACGCTTCGACCGCCGCGTCGCCGCGCTGCTCGTCAGCGGCGGCCACACCGAGATCCTGCTCGTGGACGACATCGCCTCCGACATCACGATGCTCGGCACCACCATCGACGACGCGGCCGGCGAGGCCTTCGACAAGGTCGCCCGCCTCCTCGGCCTGCCCTACCCGGGCGGTCCCCACGTCGACCGGGTCGCGAAGGACGGTGACGGCACTGCCATCGCCTTCCCACGCGGCCTGACCGCGGCGAAGGACGCCGAGCGGTACCGCTACGACTTCTCCTTCTCCGGCCTCAAGAGCGCCGTCTCCCGCCACGTCCAGCACGAGCAGCGGATGGGCCGCTCGATCGACGTCGCCGACGTCGCGGCGTCCTTCCAGGACGCGGTGGTCGACGTGCTGACCCGCAAGACGGTCCAGGCGTGCCGCGACCACGAGGTCGACACGCTCGTCGTCGGCGGCGGCGTGGCCGCGAACGGTCGCCTCCGCGAGCTCGTGCTGCAGCGGGCCGAGGCAGCCGGCATCGAGGTGCGGATCCCGCGACCCGGGCTGTGCACGGACAACGGCGCCATGATCGCCGCGCTGGGCGCGGAGGTCGTGCGCCGCGGGATCGCGCCCTCCTCGCTGGACCTGCCGGTCGACTCCAGCCTCCCGGTCACCCGCGTCGTCGCCTGATCGCCGCGCCGTCGTCTGGCAGGCTGGGCCCGTGGCAGTCATCGAGGCCCGCGGGCTCGGCAAGACCTACGGCACGAAGCGCGCCGTCGACGACCTCAGCTTCACGGTCACCCCCGGCAGCGTCACCGGCTTCCTCGGGCCCAACGGGTCGGGCAAGTCGACCACCATGCGGCTCATGCTCGGCCTCGACCGCGGCGAGGGACGCACGACGTTCGACGGCCGCACCTTCGCCGAGCTGGAGCAGCCGATGCGCCACGTCGGCGCGCTGCTCGAGGCCAAGCCGTTCCACCCCACGCGCCAGGCGCGCCACCACCTGCAGATGCTGGCCGTCGCCAACCGCATCGAGAAGCGTCGCGTGGACGAGGTGCTCGAGCTCGTCGGCCTCGCCTCCGTGGCGAGGGGCAGGCCCCGCAAGTTCAGCCTCGGCATGGGGCAGCGGCTGGGCATCGCCGCCGCGCTCCTCGGCGACCCGCACACGCTCGTGCTCGACGAGCCCAGCAACGGTCTCGACCCGCAGGGCATCACGTGGTTGCGGCAGCTGCTGCGCCACCTGGCGGCCGAGGGCCGTTCGGTCTTCGTCTCGAGCCACCTGCTGCAGGAGATGGCCCTGCTCGCCGACGAGCTGGTGGTGGTGGGTCGCGGGCGGCTGCTGGCCAACGGCCCCGTGCAGGACTTCGTCGAGCACGGCGGCACCAGCCAGGTGCTGGTGCGCACGCCCGACCTGGGCGTGCTCGGGCCGGCGCTGCAGGCCGCCGGCGCCACGGTGACGCCCGACGAGCACGGGGCCCAGGTGGTGCGGGGCCTCGACGCCGCCCGCATCGGCGACCTCGCCCACGACGTCGGCGCCCGCCTGCACGAGCTGACCACCCGGCGGGCCACGCTCGAGGAGGCGTTCCTGGCGGCCACCGGCCTCGACGAGGAGTACCGCGGTGCCGTGTCGGGCCGGCCGCACGCTCCGGGCACGACCGACGGCGGCACCGGGGGAGGTGCACGATGATCGACGCCCTCCGCTACGAGGTCGCACGCCTGCGCACGATCCGTTCCACCTACTGGATCCTCGGCGTCGCCCTGGTGTTCCAGCTCGTCCTCACCGTGCTGATCGCGTGGAACCTGCCGGAGACCGGTCCGCTGTCCGGCGGCGACGACACCTTCGCCGTCCTCGTCACGGTCGGTGCCTCCCTCGGCGTCGCCCCCTTGTTCATCGCCTACGTCATCGGGTTGTTCGGCGTGTTCTCGATGGGTCACGAGTACCGGCACGGCATGATCCGCGCGACGCTCACGGCGCTGCCGAACCGGCTGCACGTGATGCTCGCGAAGATCATCACCACGGCGGTGCTGTCCCTCGCGGCGGCGCTCGCGTGCGTGGGCATCGCGGTGCTCGCCGCGCTCGCCTTCGGCGTCGGGATGCCGACCGGCAGGGGCCTGCTGGACGTCGCGCTGGGCACGGTGCTCTTCACCACCCTGTTCGCGCTCTCCGGGCTCGCCTTCGCCGCCATCACGCGCAACCAGACGGCCGCGGTCGCGATGCTGCTGCTGGTGCCCTCCCTCGTCGAGGGGATCGTCAAGGCCGTCGTGCTCGCGATCAAGGCCGCGTCGGACGACCCGACGGGTCGCGGCGGCCTCGTGGAGGTCCTGCGCTTCCTGCCCTACGACGCCGGCGGACAGATGTACACCCGCATCTCCATCGACGACGCGCTCCAGGTGTTCGGCGTCGTGCCCTTCGGCCCGGTCGGCGGCGGCGTCGTGATGGCGGTGTTCGTGGCCGCCCTGCTGACGGTCGGCACCGTGCTCTTCCTGCGTCGCGACGCCTAGACGGGCCCGGCCCGCCCGGGCCGCTCGACCCTGGGGTGGGTGAGCCACGTCACGTACACTGCGCCCATGGTCCGCACCACGCAGCCCCGTACCGGGAGCGGTGCCCACGACTTCGCGGTGCCTCCCGGCTCGGACCCCGACCTCCTCTCGCGGCGGCTGCGCCGCGCCCACGAGGAGTTCCTGACCTCGGGAACCACCGACGCGGTGCGCGACGTCGTCCGTGAGTCGTGGCGCCGCAGCGTGGCCGGCGGTCTCGACCCGGAGACGGACCTCCCGCGCATCACCCTCGACGACGAGGCGCTGCGCGAGATCCGCGAGCAGCACCCCCTGGCAGCCGGCCTGCCCGTGATCCGCCGCCTGCTCGTCGACAGCGCGGCCGACGCCGGCCTGCTCGTCGCGGTGAGCGACGCCGCCGGCCAGCTGCTGTGGGTCGAGGGCGCGGCGGGGCTGCGGTCCCGCGCCGAGTCCATGCACTTCATGCCCGGCGCCGACTGGAGCGAGACCAGCGCCGGCACCAACGCTCCCGGGACGGCGCTCGCCATCGACCGTCCCGTGCAGATCTTCGGGCCCGAGCACCTCGGCCGCCAGGTCACGCCGTGGAGCTGCTCGGCGGCCCCGATCCACGACCCCGACACCGGTGCGGTGCTCGGCGTCCTCGACGTCACGGGCGGTGCGGAGGTGGCGACCGCCCAGGGCCTCGGCATCGTGCGGGCCACCGCGGCGGCGGTCGAGGCCGAGCTGCGCATCGCCCGGCTGCAGCCGGCTCCGGCCGGCGTGCAGGTCACCAGCGGGTGGTCGGCACCGCGCCTCGACGTGCTCGGCGTCCACGGCGCCACCCTGCACGTCGGCCCGGTCACCTCGCGGCTCAGCGGCCGGCACAGCGAGCTGCTGCTCCTGCTCTCGCGGGCTCCGGACGGGCTCACGTCGGCCGAGCTCGCCGTCGCCCTCAGCGAGGACGACCAGGCACCCGTGACCATCCGGGCCGAGCTCTCCCGGCTGCGCGCGGCGCTCGGTCCGCTCGAGCTCGCGTCGCGGCCCTACCGCCTGCGCACCGCGGTGCGCTCCGACCTCGACGAGGTGCGCGACCTGCTGCGCGCGGGGCGCCTGCGCGCCGCCGTGGCCGCCTACCGTGGACCCGTCCTGCCCGCCTCCGCCGCTCCCGGTGTCGAGGCGCTGCGCGAGGACCTGCACCTCGAGCTGGTCTCGGCCCTGGTCGCCGGGGAGGACGCCGACGCGCTGCTCTCCTTCGCCGACACCCCCCACGGTCGTGAGGACCTCGCCGTCTGGTCCCGCGCGCTGGAGATCCTGCCGCCGTCGTCGCCGCGCCACGCCCAGGTCGCGGCGCACGTCGGCAAGCTCGACCGTCTCTACGGCTGACCCCCGCCGACGACCGAGGAGAGGTTCCCGCGGGCCGAGCAGCCCGGACCGGGCGTGGTGCCGGTGCGCCGGCGGGTGGCCGACGTTGCAGCGGCTGCAACGTCGGCACAACGTCGTTGCAACGCGGCTGTGACTAGCGTCACGAGCACCCACCACGACCCACACGAGGAGTCCATCCATGAGCGTGTTCGCCCAGCCCGGGACCGAGGGTTCCGTCGTCACCTACAAGCCCCGGTACGACCACTGGATCGGCGGCGAGTACGTCGCCCCCTCCAGCGGCCAGTACTTCGAGAACGTCTCGCCGGTCAACGGCAAGGTGTTCACCGAGATCGCCCGCGGCAACGCCGACGACATCGAGAAGGCGCTCGACGCCGCGCACGCCGCCGCCCCGGCCTGGGGGAAGACCTCCGTCGCCGAGCGCGCCGTCATCCTCAACAAGATCGCCGACCGGATCGAGCAGAATCTCGAGATGCTCGCCGTCGGCGAGACCTGGGACAACGGCAAGCCGGTCCGCGAGACGATGGCCGCCGACCTGCCGCTCGCCGTCGACCACTTCCGGTACTTCGCCGGTGCGATCCGGGCCCAGGAGGGACACCTGTCGCAGATCGACGACGACACCGTGGCCTACCACTTCCACGAGCCGTTGGGCGTCGTCGGCCAGATCATCCCGTGGAACTTCCCCCTGCTCATGGCCACGTGGAAGCTCGCTCCGGCGCTGGCGGCCGGCAACGCGGTGGTCATCAAGCCCGCCGAGCAGACCCCGGCGTCGATCATGCTGCTGATGGAGCTGATCGCCGACCTGCTCCCCGCCGGTGTCGTGAACGTCGTGAACGGCTTCGGCGCCGAGGCCGGTGCGCCGCTCGCGTCGAGCAGCCGCATCCGCAAGATCGCCTTCACCGGCGAGACGACCACGGGCCGGCTCATCATGCAGATGGCCAGCCAGAACCTCATCCCCGTCACGCTGGAGCTGGGCGGCAAGAGCCCCAACGTCTTCTTCGAGGACGTCGCCGCGAAGGACGACGCGTTCTTCGACAAGGCGCTCGAGGGCTTCACGATGTTCGCCCTCAACCAGGGCGAGGTGTGCACCTGCCCGAGCCGCGCGCTGATCCAGAACTCGATCATCGAGCAGTTCCTGCCCGCCGCCACCGAGCGCACCAAGCAGATCAAGCAGGGCAACCCGCTCGACACCGACACGATGATCGGCGCGCAGGCCAGCAACGACCAGCTCGAGAAGATCCTGTCCTACTTCGAGATCGGCGTGCAGGAGGGCGCCCGCATCATCACGGGCGGCGAGCGCGTGGACCTCGGCGGCGACCTGTCGGGCGGCTACTACGTGGCGCCGACGATCTTCCAGGGCCACAACAAGATGCGCGTGTTCCAGGAGGAGATCTTCGGACCCGTCGTCTCGGTCACCGGCTTCGACGGCTACGACGACGCCATGAGCATCGCCAACGACACGCTCTACGGCCTCGGTGCCGCGGTGTGGTCGCGCGACACCAACACGGCGTACCGCGCCGGTCGCGACATCCAGGCGGGTCGCGTGTGGACGAACAACTACCACGCGTACCCGGCGCACGCCGCGTTCGGCGGCTACAAGTCCTCGGGCATCGGCCGCGAGAACCACCTCATGATGCTCGACCACTACCAGCAGACCAAGAACCTGCTGGTGAGCTACTCCAACAACGCCCAGGGCTTCTTCTGAGCCGACGGCGCTGACGTCTCGAGGTCCGGCCCCCCGGGGTCGGGCCTCGAGGCCGTACCCACCCGCAACCCCCTCGAAGGGACCGTCATGACCGCCGCCCGCATCGCGATGACCGACCAGGCCGCCGACCTCCTGCGCGAGCTCCGCGCCTCGCACGGCAAGCCCCTAATGTTCCACCAGTCCGGCGGGTGCTGCGACGGGTCGGCGCCCATGTGCTTCACCCAGGGCTTCTACATCGTCGGTCCCACCGACGTGCACCTCGGCGACCTCGACATCGGACCCGAGCCGGGCATCGACGAGGCCGGAGTGGTACCCGTGCACATCTCCCGGGAGCAGTTCAACTACTGGTCCCACACCCACATCACGATCGACGTGGTGCCCGGACGCGGCGCCGGCTTCTCGATCGAGGGGCCGACGGGTCGACGCTTCATCATCCGTTCGCGCATCTTCACCGAGGAGGAGACGGCGGCGCTCGCGCCGGTCACCTGACGCGCGCCGGGCCCGGGGTGCCACGCGGGTGCCAGGGGCAGCACCCACGACGCGTGTGAGCAGGCCCACCCGGTCGCACGCAGGACCCGCGTCATGGAGTCGGGGCCGTCCACTCTGACTCGTCGTGGGCGCTCGGGGGAACGTCGCGCCCACCCCCCGATGACGAGGAACACCGTGCGCACCAAGACCATCGCCGCCAGCCTGGCGGCCACCCTCACGACCGTCCTCGCGACGCTCGTGGCCGTCCCGTCCACGGCCCAGGCGGCGCAGACCGTGGTGCCCGACGGGTCGAGCCAGGCCTCCGCCGCAGCCTCGTGCTGGGAGGTCAAGCAGGTGAAGCCGTCGGCGACCGACGGCTCGTACTGGATCCTCACGCCCGCGCTCCGCACGCCCACCCAGGTCTACTGCGACATGACGACCGACGGGGGCGGCTGGGAGCTCGTCGGCCGCGGCCGCGACGGGTGGCTGTGGGACGGCGACGCGCAGGGCACGCCCGAGCAGATCGCCTCGACGCCGACCGGGCCGTCGGCCTTCTCGCCCAAGAAGCTCTCGACCGCCACGATCGACGCGCTCCTCGGCGGCAAGAGCGTCGCGTCGCTGACCGACGGCATCCGCCTGCGCCGAGCCACGAGCACCGCCGGCACCTCCTGGCAGGACGTGCGGCTGCGCGCGAGGTCGCAGGCGACCTGGACCTGGGCATTCGGAGCCGGCGTGCCGCTCACGTCGAGCTCCTTCGACGGGACCACCTACTCCGGCCAGACGACGCGCGACGCCGGCACCACGTCCACCACGACGACCAACCGGCTCCGGCGCGTCTGGACCTTCGAGTCGAGCTCCAACGGCTGGGTCCGTGGCTTCAACTACGGCGCCGCCGTGACCGGGTCGACGTCGTCGTCGAGCTATCTCTACGCCACCGGGTCCGGCTACGCGAGCCCGTTCACCCAGGTCTTCATCCGTCCGCGGCTCACCCAGGCCGACCTCTCGTTCGCGAGCATCCCGGACTCCGGCACCAGCGCGGTCACCGCGCTGCCGGTCGCGAGGAGCGGGTCGATGCCCCAGCCGTGGGGCGTCACGGGCACGGGCGCGGGCGGCACCAGCGAGCTCGCCACCGAGGTCCAGGCCTTCGCCCAGATCGGCAACGTGGTCTACGTCGGTGGCAACTTCACGACGGTCCGCAACCAGTCGGGGTCCCAGAGCGCCGCGCAGTCCTACCTCGCGGCCTTCGACGCCTCCACGGGCGAGTGGATCAGCAGCTTCCGGCCGACCTTCGACAACCAGGTCCGCGCGCTGGCGGCCCTGCCCGACGGCCGCCTCGCGGTCGGCGGTGAGTTCGCCACCGTCGACGGCCAGCCGCGCAGCGGCCTCGCGGTCCTCGACCCGAGCTCGGGCGACCTGTCCGGCTCGTGGTCCACCGTCATGGAGAACCGCGGCACCTCGGGCAAGGTCAGCGTCCGTGCGCTCGACGTCTCGAACGGCTACCTCTACGTCGGCGGTCTCTTCACCCACGTCGTGAAGGGCGACCTCGCCTGGTACGAGCGCAACGGCGCCCGCATCGAGCTGTCCAGCGGGAACGGCGACGGGTCGTGGAACCCGAACCTCAACGGCGCCGTCGCGGCGATGGACGTCTCGGCCGACGGCACGCGGGCCTACTTCGCCGGCTACATGACGGCCGCGGGCTCCACCCCGGTCACCCAGGGTGTCGCCATCAGCACCGCGGCCGGCGCCCCGGTCACCACGCCGGCATGGAAGCCGACCTTCAGCACCACCGGCAAGACCTACCAGCAGGCGGTCATGGAGGTCGGCGACAAGGTCTGGCTGGGCGGTTCGCAGCACAGCATGTTCTCCTACGACCGCGCCACGCTCGCCCTGAAGGACACCAACATCACCAAGGCCGGCGGCGACATGCAGACCATCACCGCCAGCAACGACGGATCGGTCGTCTACGGCGGCTGCCACTGCGGTGACTGGGTCTACAGCGGCACCACCAACTACGACGGCTACAACCCGGGCGGCACGAACGCCGACTGGAAGCAGGCCGGCAAGATCTCCCTGCTCGGTGCGTGGGACAACGCCACCGGCGCCTTCATCAGCACCTTCGCGCCGCAGTGGAAGTCGCGCGGCGGCTACGGCGCCTGGGCCTCCTTCGTGGCCAAGGACGGCACGCTGTGGGCCGGCGGGTCGTTCGAGACCAGCGTCAAGGACGGCGGCGGCAACCAGTTCTCCGGAGGGTTCGTGCGGTTCGCGCAGCAGCCTTCGACCGCGCCGGCGGCTCCGAAGGACGCGAAGGCCACCGTGACGGGGTCGGAGGCCACCGTCTCGTGGTCGGCCAGCAGCACGTCGGGCGTGACCTATGAGGTGCTGCGCAACGACCGCGTCGTCGCCACCACCACCTCCACGTCGGCCACGGTGCCCGGATCCGACGTGAACGACCGGTTCTTCGTCCGCGCGACCGACGGCCAGGGCAACTGGTCGGCGTCCACGTCCGTGGTGCGACCGGCGCAGTCGGCGACGGTGATCGCGGCCGGGTCCACGTGGTCCTACTGGTTCGACAACACCACGCCGGTGCCCACGGACTGGAGCTCCGCCACGTTCGACGCGTCGTCCTGGCGCAGTGGCGCGGCGCCGCTCGGCTGGGGCAGCGGTCCGATCGCGACGAACATCGACGTCCCGTCCGGGACCACCCGCGCCCTCACGTCGTACTACCGGCGCACGTTCGACGTCACCGACGTCGGGGCCTGGACCCGGTACCGCCTGACCACGCGGGCCGACGACGGCGTGGTCGTCTACGTCAACGGCACCGAGGTGGCTCGGGTGAACCTGCCCAGCGGCACGATCGGCCCGAACACCTACGCGACGGCGGCACCCTCGACCACGAGCGCGACGGACACCCCGGTGGTCGTCGACATCCCGACGTCGCTGCTGCGCAACGGGACGAACGTCGTCACCGCCGAGGTGCACTCGAACTACCGCAGCACCCCGTCCGCGAGCTTCGACGCCTCCGTCGTCGCGTCGCGCTGAGGGGCCCGGCCGTGACCACCCTCGACGTCCGGTCCTCCTGGGACCGGCTCGCCGCCGCGCAGAAGGACGGCGCCGGCGTGCCCTGGTACATGCGGGTGGTCAACCGCCGGCTTGGTCGGGGCATCGCCGCCCTGGGCCACCGGTTCGGCGCCACCCCCGACCAGATGACCGCCGTCAGCGCGCTGCTGGTGGTGGCGGCGCTCGCGACGCTGCTCGTGGCCCCGCCGGGGTGGGTCATGGCGGTCGGTGTCGTCGTGCTGCTGCAAGCCGCCTTCGCGTTCGACGCCGCCGACGGACAGCTCGCGCGTCTGCGGGGCACGGGCTCCCGGGCGGGGGAGTGGCTCGACCACACCGTCGACGCCGGCCGCATCCTGGCCGTCCACCTCGTCGTGGCGGTGGCGCTCGTGCTGCACACCGACCTGGCGGTCGGCTGGGCCCTCGTCCCGGTCGCGTTCGCGTTCGTGGCCTCGCTGCGCTTCTTCGCGCAGATCCTCGCCGAGCAGCTCCAGCCCGACCGGACGGCCCGGGCAGGGACCGCAGGTCGGTTCTCCTCGCTCGTGCAGCTCCCCGCGGACACCGGCGTGCAGAACCTGGTCCTCGTGCTCTGGGCCGTGCCGCCGCTGTTCCTCGTCGCCTACGGCGCCCTCGCCCTCACCAACCTCGCGCTGCTGGCGATGACGCTGCGACGACGTCTCGCCGCCCTGCGCGCCGGGGCGTGAGCATCGTCGCCGGGGGCCGCCCCGTCGGCTCGACGCGTGCGAGCATGGTTCGGTGCCAGCCATGAGGGCCCGCGTGGTCGATGCGAGCGACCTGGTCGAGGTCGCGCCCGCGGGCCGTCGGGAGGAGCTCGACCCGCTGCCGGCGTGGCCGGTGCTCACGATGCTGTGGGGCTTCCCGGCGATGTGGTTGCTCGGGCTCACCGTGGTGCCGGGCGCCGTCACGATGGCGATCGTCATGGTCGGCTTCATGCTCACGCGGCGGTACGCGGTCTGGGTCCCGGGCGTCGGCGCGATCGTCGGGTTGTGCCTGTGGATGCTGGCCAGCGCCGTCATGGTGGACACCGGTCCACGCATGCTGGGCTTCGGCTTCCGGCTCGCGATCATGGCCTTCGTCGCCATCGCCTTCGTCTACACCGTCTCGGCCCGGGCGCGCCTCACCCGGCGCCGGGTCGTGCACGGTCTCACCTTCCTGTGGTTCTTCGTCATCGCCGGCGGCGTGCTCGGCATGCTCCTGCCCGGCGTGCGCCTGACGACGCCGGTGGGGCTGCTGCTCCCCGGCTCCATCACCAGCAACTCCTACGTCCAGGACCTGTTCTTCCCCCCGTTCGCGGAGGTGCAGCGACCGTGGGGCTCGCCGGAGGTCTTCGTCCGGCCCTCCGCACCCTTCCCCTACGCGAACAGCTGGGGCGTGGCGATCCTCGTGCTCACGCCGGTGGCCCTGGCCTGCTTCATGATGACCCGTTCCTGGCTGCTGCGGGCGGCCATCGTCGTCGGCGCCGCCGTCATGGTCGCGCCGGCCGTCGCGTCCTCCAACCGCGGCATGTTCGCTGCCCTCGCCCTGGCCGGTGCGTACGTGGTCGTGCGCCTCGCGGCGCGCGACCGGGCAGCGCCGGTCATCAGCCTCACCGCGCTCGGGGTGGTCGCCGGCGGCGTGCTGGTGTGGCAGGGCCTGCTCGCGCAGATCTCCACCCGCCAGGAGTACGGCCAGTCCAACGGGGCGCGGTTCACGCTCTACGCCGAGACGATCGAGCGGACGCTGCGCTCTCCTCTCCTCGGGTACGGCGCGCCCCGCCCCTCCACGGAGCAGGCGCTGTCCGTCGGCACCCAGGGCTACGTGTGGATGCTCATGTTCAGCTTCGGCTTCGTCGGCCTCGCGTTGTTCCTGCTCTTCCTCTGGGGTTCGACCTGGCGCACGCGCGCCTGTCGCGACGACGTCGACGTGGCCCTGCACGCCTCGCTCCTCGTCGCCAGCCTCGCGATCGTCGTCTACGGGCTCGACATCATCCAGCTCCTCTCCCTGGCCCTCGTGGCCGCGGTGCTGCTGCGACGGCGCTACGGCCTCGACCATGACGACTGACGCACTCGACCGGCGCGGAGGTCTCGGCCTCGCCGCCGTGGCCAACCTGCTCGGAGGTGCGCTCGGAGCCGTCGTCAACCTGGTGCTCGCGGCCATGGTCGGGCGTCACCTCGGCACCGAGGGAGCGGGTCTGTACTTCCTCGTCGTCGCGGTCTTCCTCGTGGTCTCGAACACCGCCGAGCTGGGCGCCGACACCGGGCTGGTCCGGTTCGTGGCGGCGACCCGCGCCTTGGGGCGGCCCGAGGACACCGGCAGGATCGTGCGCACCGCGGTCGCCCCGGTGCTGGTGTCCGGGGTGGGCGTGGTGGTGCTCGGGATCCCCGTCGGCCTGCTCGTCGCGCCCGACGGCCTCTCGCCCTGGGTGGTGGTGGCCGCCGTGGCCCTCGCCGTCGCCTCCTCGCTCACCGCGCTGGCGCTCGGGATCACCCGCGGTGCGGGTGACGGGCTCGCCTACCCGCTGGTGCAGAACGTGGCCCTGCCCGTGGGGCGGGTGCTCGTGGTGGGCCTGGCCGTCCTCGCCGGCTGGGGGGCCAGCGCCGTCGTCGCCGCCTGGTTGGTCCCGGTGCCGCTCGTGCTGGTCGTGGCCGTGGGCCTCGCGGCACGGTACGTCGCGGGCGGGGTCCGTCGAGAGCGGCAGGTGACGAGCCGTGGCTACCCCGGGTTCTGGCGGTTCAGCGCGGCACGCGGGGTGACCGCTGCCATCGAGATCCTCCTGGAGTGGGCGGACGTCGTGGTGGTGGGCGTCTTCGCGTCGCCGGCCGAGGCGGGCGTCTACGCCGTGGTCACCCGGTGCGCCCGCGCGGGTGAGGTCGTCCAGCAGGCGGCCCGGGTCGCGGTGGGGCCCGCCATCAGCGCGGCGTCGGCCCGCGGTGACCGCGACCTGGTGGGCCGGCTCTACGGCGTCGTCACCGCCGCCATGGTCTGGGCCGCCTGGCCGTTCTACGCCGTGCTGGCGGTCTTCGCCGAGCCCGTCCTCTCGATCTTCGGCCCCGGTTTCGCGTCGGGGGCCACGTCCTTGCGCGTGCTCGCGGTGGCCATGGCGGTGGCCACCGCCGCCGGCGCCGTCCAGAGCGTGCTGCTCATGGCCGGCCGCAGCAGCTGGCAGCTGGCCGACAAGGCCGGGGCGCTCGGTCTCGACGTGCTGCTGCTGGTCCTGCTCGTGCCGCACTGGGGCATCGAGGGGGCGGCCGTGGCCTGGGCCGTCACGATCGTGGTGGACACGCTCGTCGTCGCGTTCCAGGTCCAGGTGCTCATGGGGGTCCGCCCGCCCTGGAGGCCCATCGCCTGGGCGGCGCTGCTGCCCGTCGCGCTGGTCCTGGCCCCCTCCGTCGCCGTCCTCCTGACGTGGGGGGACGGCGTGCTGGTCGCCGTCCTCACCACCGGAGTCCTGGCCCTGGTGCACCTCGCGGTGGGCGGCGCCCTCCGGGAGCGACTCGGGCTCGTGACCCTGGCCCGGCTCCGGAACGCCTGAGGCCCGCCGACCCCCGCAACGGCGTTTGCCTTGGCAGGGTGGACGGGCGGACCTGCGACCGTCCGCGTCGGTCAGCGCCCGCGCTGGGGCAGCAGGACGGTGAGGTCCACGTCGGTGCCCTGGGCACGCATCAGGCCGCGGAGGCGTCGCGCCGCGAGGGCGTCGTCGTCGACGGAGCGCGCGAGCACCAGCTGGTCGCTGCGGGTCGCGAGCGAGACCTTGAGCGCGTCGGACCCGAGGCCCGACGTGTCGATGACGACGATCTCGCCGCCCCAGGTGGCCTGCTTGCGGGCGGTGGGCCAGCCACGGGCGATCTTGCCCTCGTTGACGCCGCTCGCGTCGACGAGACGGACGGCCCGGCCCCGACGGCGGATGGCGTCGACCAGGGCGGCGCCGGGCTCCGTGCCGGGCGTGCCGTCGACCACGAGGGTGTGGGTGGCGTCCGGCGCGAGGTCTCCGGGGACCTTGAGCATGAGGGCGGCGATGTCCCAGGTGTCCTGCGGACGGGCGTCGCGGGTGCCGTCGAGCACCGTCGCGTCGCCGACGGAGCCGAGGCCCTGGACGCTGCCGATGCCCGAGGACGGGGCGGCGCGACGCATGAGGGCGACGGGCACCGCGACGAGCAGGCCCAGCGCCAGGCCGGCCACGCCGAGCGGCAGCAGCCCGAGCGAGGACGGCACGGTGGGGGTCGCCGTGGCGCCGAGCACCTGGCCGGGCGTGGTGTCGATCGTCGCGAGCTCGGCGGCGCGCTGGCCGAGCGCCTGCGCCTGCGTCAGGATCGAGCTCCGGGCGGGCGAGCCGGCCGGGTAGCGGCGCGCCGAGCGCTCGAGCATCGAGACCCGGTCCCACGTCGCCTCCTGCAGCGTCTGCACCTG
The DNA here is from genome assembly GCA_964599245.1 of uncultured Aeromicrobium sp. Classification (GTDB taxonomy): domain Bacteria; phylum Actinomycetota; class Actinomycetes; order Propionibacteriales; family Nocardioidaceae; genus Aeromicrobium. Next base: position 75,556 of record CAZREF010000008.1, read on the forward strand.
GTCGGAGGCCGCCTTGCCCCGCACCGCGAGGAAGGCGTCCGCCACGGCGCGCGACCCGCGGGCCGCCTGCTCCGGCGACGACGCGGTGTAGGAGATGTCGAGCACCGCCGTGTCCGGCGGGTTCTCGACCGACACGGCGTCCTTGAGGACCCCGCGGGTGGTGCGGAGGTCGTCGGCGGCCGCGGCGAGCACGTCGCCGGAGGTGACGAGCTGGACGTCGGTGGCGACGTCGAGCTGGCCGGCGCCGCCCGACCCGGACGTCGCGCTGACGTCGACCGGCGTCACCCGCACCGCCGTGGTGGCGGTGTAGGTGACGGGCAGGAGCACCCAGGCCAGAGCCCCGAGCAGCAGGCCGATGACGCCGCCGACGACGAGCACGCGCCAGCGTCGTCGCAGCGAGCCCAGCAGCTCACTGAGCTGGACGGGCTGGGGGGGTGCGGGCTGCATGGGGTGCTCCTTCGGCGTGGACGTCGTCCGGGTGGAGCCGTGGAGCGCCTCTTCATGACGCCCCGCGGGCCGAAAGGCCTGTGACATCGGTCATTGACCGCCCATGCTCCCTCGCTAGTATGGGACTCTGTAACTGCCTGTAGCAGGAAAGATGCACAGGTTGTGTCGCCCACCTCGTCACCCCGAGACGGTCGGCACGCACAGATCCAGGGGAAAAATTCACATGCCAGCAGATCACTTCCGTGCGTCTGCGCCCTTCGAGTCCACACTCGACGACGCGCAGCTGCTCGCGCTCGCCAGGGACGGTCACGACGACGCCTACGCCGAGCTGTTCCGTCGGTACCGACCCGTCGCCATGCGGCTGTCCCGTCGCCTCACCTCACCGGTCGAGGCCGAGGACATCGTGGCCGAGTCCTTCGCCCAGGTGCTCGCACAGCTGCGGCAGGGCAACGGTCCCGACCGCGCCTTCCGGGCCTACGTGCTCACCGCGGTCCGTCACGAGGCCGGCCGTCGCGGCCGCATGCGCCAGCGCGTGCAGCCCACCGACGACCTCGCGAAGATCGACACCGCGGTGCCGTTCGGCCACGGCCAGCTCGACTCCTTCGAGCGCGACCTCGTCCGCTCGGCCTTCGAGTCGCTGCCGGAGCGGTGGCGCACCGTGCTCTGGTACCTCGACGTCGAGGGCCTGAAGCCGCACGAGATCAGCGAGCGCCTCGACCTCAAGCCCAACAGCGTCTCCGCGCTCGTCTACCGCGCCCGCGCCGGGCTGCGCGAGGCCTACCTCGCCCAGCACGTCGCCACGCAGGACGGCGAGTCCCAGGAGTGCGACGCCGTCCGACCGCGTCTGGCCGCGCTGGTGCGGCGCACGGCGGGCATGCGTGAGCAGAAGCGCATCCACGTGCACCTCGAGACCTGCTCGGCGTGCATGGCCGCGTACCTCGAGCTCGAGGACGTCAACGCCCTCGTCAGCGCACCGCAGGGCACCGCCACGGACGGCGCGCTCGCCTGCGCAGGTCGCTGAGCACCCCCGCGCCGCGGCGGCGCCGGCTCCTCGTCGGCGCCGTCGTCGCCGTGGGCGTGGTCCTGGGCGGGGCCGGGATCCTGGCGGTGCGCCAGGACAGCGCGCCGTCGTCCCCGGCCGCCGACGTCCGGTGCGCCGTCGGGTCCGTCGACGCGCTCGACCTCTCCGACCCGGCGCAGGGGGTGCTCGCGTGGTCCGACGACTTCGACGGCGCCGCGGTGGACCGGCGCCGGTGGCGCGTGCGCGACGCCGACCGTCTCTCCTTCGACCAGGCGCGCATCCGCGCCGACGCCGTGAGCGTGGCCGACGGGCTCCTGCGCATCACCGTGCGCGACGCGCCGGGCCTGCAGCGCTCCGACCCCCGACCGGTCACGACCGGCTACCTCGACACCATCGGGATCTTCTCCCAGCAGCACGGACGCTGGGAGGTGCGCGCGCGCCTGCCCACGGCGCCCGGCGCTTCGCGGGGCATCTGGCCCGCCTTCTGGCTGCGTGCCGACGACCGTCCCGGCGAGATCGACGTCATGGAGGCGTGGGGCACGCCGACGAGCCGCGCGCGGGCCGACATGGACCGCCAGTACGCGTGGACCGTCCACGAGGACACGCGCGCCCCCGCCGGGTACCGCCGCGTCGGCGGGTGGGGCGAGTCGGCCGAACCCCTGTCGGACGGCTTCCACACGTACGCGGTCGACTGGGTGCCGGGGTGCCTGCGCTTCTCGCTCGACGGTCGCACCACCGGCCTGGTCGACCTGGACCGCGAGCCGCGACTGCGCGAGGCGCTCGACGACGGGGTGAACATCCGGCTCAACGTCCAGGTCGGGAGCGGCTACTGGGGACGGCTCGATCCCGACCGCCCGGAGACCACCCGGCTCCCCGCGACGCTGGAGGTCGACCGCGTCCGGGTCTTCCGACCCCGATGACGCGAGGACCTCGGTCCTGACTTGGTCGACGTGACCGTCGACACCCCCTGGCAGGGGTAAACCGGCGTCACGGCGAGTGGCGGCCCGCCTCCTTCCCTCTGTCACGTCCAGGGGATCGGAGAAACGGTGACCATCGCACGCAAGACCTACGGGGTCGGCTACGCCAGCGGCGTGTTCGACATGTTCCACGTCGGGCACCTCAACCTGCTGAGGCGCGCCCGCCACCGCTGCGACCACCTCGTCGTCGGCGTCGCCAGCGACGAGTACGTCGAGCTGCTCAAGGGCCGGCCGCCGGTCGTGCCCTGCGACGAGCGGATCGACATCATCTCCGCGCTCGGCATCGTCGACGAGGTCGTCATCGACCGGTCCGAGGACAAGACGATGGTCTGGGAGCAGCGTCCCTTCGACGTCATCTTCAAGGGGGACGACTGGCAGGGCACGCCCAAGGGCTACCGCCTCGAGCGCTCCATGGGGGAGATCGGCGTCGACGTCGTCTACTACCCCTACACCCGCCAGACCTCCAGCACCATCCTGCGGGCCCACCTGACCGGCGCCGAGCTCGAGGGCCAGCTGTGAGCATGACCGCCGACGTCGACACGACGAGGGACACGGCGTTCGCGCCGGGCGTCACGGTCGTCGTGCCCACGCACGCCCGGCCCGAGCTCATGGCCGAGGCCGTCCGCAGCGTGCTCGCGCAGGACTACGAGGGCCCTCTCGAGGTCCTCGTCGTCTTCGACGCGTGCGAGCCCGAGCTGCCCGACGTCGTCCCCGGCGTCGGCCGCCGGCTGCGCGGCGTGGTCAACCACCGCGTCCGCGGGCTCGCCGGGGCCCGGAACACGGGGATCCTCGCCGCGTCCCACGACTACGTGGCGTTCCTCGACGACGACGACACCTGGCTGCCGGGCAAGCTGGCCGCCCAGATGCCGATCTTCCGCGACCACCCGGACGTCCGGCTCGTCGCGACGGCCATGCAGGTCGACGACGGCTCGAGGCTCGTCGACCGACTCGTCCCGAGCGACGTGGTCAGCCACGCCGAGCTCGTGCGCGAGCGCTTCGGCGGCCTGCACTCGAGCAGCTTCGTGTTCCGCCGCGACAGCCTCGTCCGCGAGATCGGTCTCATCGACGAGGACCTCCCGCGGGGCTACGCCGAGGACACCGACGTGCTGCTGTCGGCGTCGCGCCTGGCGCCCGTCCGCCTCGTCAACGAGCCGCTCGTGCGGGTGCGCTGGCAGGGCCAGTCCTACTTCTTCGGCCGCTGGGCCGACTACGCCGCGGCCCTGTCCTACCTGCTGCGCAAGCACCCGCAGTTCCGTGACGACGACGCCGCGCACGCGCGGATGCTCTCGCAGATCGCCTTCGGCGAGGTGTCCTCGGGCCAGCGGGTCGAGGGCCGGCGTCACGCGCGCCAGGCCCTGCGGCTGCAGCCGTCCAACCTCCGCGCCTGGCTGGCGCTGCTGGTCGGGCTGCGGCTCGCCTCCACGGGCGCCGTCGTCAGCGTCGCCCGCCGCTTCGGGAAGGGGATCTGACGTGCGCATCCTCATCGCCTGCTCCTCGGGCGGCCACCTCGCCCAGGCCCTCGCGCTCGAGCCCTGGTGGGGCGAGCACGAGCGTCTCTGGGTCACCGGCCCCACCGAGGACGCCCGCATCAAGCTCCGCGACGAGCGCGTGATCGAGTGCGCCTGGCCGACGCAGCGCAACCTGCCGAACCTCGCGCGCAACATGGTGCTCGCCCGTCGCGTCATCGACGAGTGGCGCCCCGACGTCGTGTTCAGCACGGGCGCCGCGGTCGCCGTGCCCTTCCTGCGCCAGGCGCGCCGGGTCGGGGCCCGCTCGATCTTCCTCGAGACGATCGACCGCATCGACAAGCCGTCGCTGACGGGGCGCCTCGTCTACCCGTTCGTCGACGAGTACCTCACGCAGTGGGACACGCTCGGCGAGAAGCTGCCGCGGGCCCGCACCGTCGGACTCGTGCTGTGAGCGCGGACCTCAGGGTCGTGGCGAGCGTCGGCACGTACCACCACCCCTTCGACCGGTTCGTCGACTGGCTCGAGCCGTGGACCGGCGACCACCACGTCGACCTCACGTTCCAGCACGGCTCCACGCGTCCGATCGAGGGCGCGGACAACCGCACCATGATGTCGCCGGCCGACCTGCTCGCGCAGTACCGCGACGCCGACGTCGTCGTGCTGCAGGGCGGCGCCGGCGGTGTGATGGATGCTCGCCGTGCCGGCCGCATCCCGATCGTCGTGCCCCGCGTGCCCGTCGACCAGGAGGTCGTCGACGACCACCAGGTGGTCCTCAGCCGACGCCTCGCCGAGATGGGCCTGGTCCACGTGGCGGAGTCCCGCGAGGAGCTGCACCGCCTGCTCGACGAGGTCGCCGCAGGGACGTTGCCCACCCGGACCGGCGAGGTCGTGCCCACGGCCGGTGTCGTGGAGGCCGTGCGTCTGCTCAGCGACCTACCCGAGGCGCGCCGCGACGACGAGGGACGGACCCGCCTGGGCCTGCCGCGCAGCACCCGGGTGCCCGCCGGCGAGGAGTTCCTCGCCGCCCGCGAGCAGGTGCGGCGGCGCGGTCCGGTCCGGGTCCTCGCCGACGCCGTCCGCCAGGGTCTGCTCGGCTACGCCCTGACGCTGCTCGTCACCGTGGCGCTCTCGCGCCGGCTCGACCTGCCCACCGAGGCGGCGCACGGGCTCACGGCCCTCGTCCTCGTGTGGCTGGTCTACAGCTGGCTCGCGCAGACCGGCGCCGACCGCGCCACGTCGCTCAAGCCGGTCACCCGTTTCGTCACCGTCGTCGGCGTCGCCCTGGTGGGCGCCCTGCTGCTCGGCGTGGAGAACAGCCCTGCCCTGCGCGCGACGCTCGCCGTCGCGCTGGGCGCCGCCGGCACCTTCGTCGGCTACGGGCTGCTGCACCGGGCGACGCTGCGGCGCACCCCCACCGTCCTCGTGGGGGAGGAGCGACGCGTGCGCCGCATCGGCGAGCGCTGGCACGACCGGCACGACGTCGACGTCGTCGCCTCCTGCGTCTGGCGCGGCGACGCCGAGTCCGTCCCGCTCGGCTCGCCCGGCTCCTTGTCGCGCATCGTCCCCGACGTGCTCGCGGCGGTGGCCCGCAGCCGGGCCCGCTCGGTGGTCATCGCCTCCGACCACGCCCTCACCACGCCGGCGCTGCGGCACCTCGCCTGGGCGCTCCAGCGCGCCGACGTGGAGTGCCTCGTGCTCGCCGACATGGAGGACCACGTCGAGTACCTGCGGCCTCGCATGGTCGCCGACCAGCTGGCGCTCACCATGCGCCCCCCGAACGAGCACCTCGTCTCGGTGGCGGTCAAGGCGGTCTTCGACCGGCTCGCCGCGCTCGGTGGTCTCCTCGTGCTCTCCCCGGTGCTCCTGGCGATCGCCCTCACGGTGCGCCTCACCTCCTCGGGCCCGGTGATCTTCCGGCAGCAGCGCACCGGTCGCGACGGCAAGCCGTTCACCATGCTGAAGTTCCGCACCATGGTCGTCGACGCCGAGGAGCGCCTCGCCGACCTCGTCGTGCGCAACGAAGGATCCGGGCCGTTGTTCAAGCTCGGTGACGACCCGCGCATCACGCGCGTCGGACGCCTCCTGCGGCGCACGTCCCTCGACGAGCTGCCCCAGCTGGTGAACGTCCTGCTCGGGCACATGTCGATCGTCGGCCCGCGCCCGGCGCTGCCCCGCGAGACCGCGCAGTACAGCCAGTGGGTCTGGCGTCGTCTGCACGTCCGTCCGGGCCTGACCGGCCTGTGGCAGGTGAGTGGTCGCTCGCAGCTGAGCTGGGAGGAGTCCATCCGGCTGGACCTGCAGTACGTCAACACCTGGAGCCTGCGCCTCGATGCTGCGATCCTGCTCCGTACGGTGCGCGCGGTGCTGACGCGTGACGGTGCTCTCTAGAACCGTCACCACCTGTCACTCGCTGTTACCGTGGCACGACCCCGCCGCCGTTCCACCGAGGAGAGCCGTCCCCGCATGAGCGACATCACCTACAAGCTCAAGGTCCTGCGCCAGATCGGGCTCCTCAAGCCCCAGCTGCCGCACCGGCTGCTCAAGGCCGGCATCAAGCTCGCCACGTGGGGCCCGGGCTTCCCGGCGGCGGTCGGCGCCGCGGCGGCGCGCTACCCGCACCAGACGGCCATCGTCGACGACGCCGGGGAGATCACCTGGCGCGAGCTCAGCGAGGAGATCAACCGCACCACGGCCGCGCTCAAGGAGCGCGGCGTCGAGGTGGGCGACGCGGTGGCGCTCATGGGACGCAACCACCGGTGGATGGTCGTCTCGATGGTCTCGATCATGCAGATCGGCGCGAAGGTCCTGCTGCTCAACACGATGGCGAGCGCGTCCCAGCTCGGTGAGCTCACCCGTCGCGAGGACGCCAAGTTCGCGATCGTCGACCAGGAGTTCCTCGAGGTCACCTCCGAGATCCCGCGCGACCAGGTCGTGGTGGCGTGGGCCGACGACGACAGCCACGGCCTGCCCACGCTCTCGGGCCTGGCCGAGGGTCGGCCGTCGGCCTCCCACCCGAAGCCGGCCAAGCCCGGCGGCATCGTCATCTTCACCTCCGGCACCACCGGGCTGCCGAAGGGCGCCAACCGCAAGGAGCCGGAGAACCTCGACCCGCTCCTCACCTTCTTCGGCTCGATCCCGTACGGCGGCAACTCCACGGTCGTCCTGGCGGCGCCGCTGTTCCACTCCTGGGGTCTGCTGAACTTCGGCTTCGGCCTGTCGACCGTGCCGACCTACGTGCTGCGTCGCAAGTTCGACCCCGAGCAGGTGCTGAAGGACATCGACGCCCACGACGCCGAGGTGCTCGTGGTGGTGCCGCTGATGATCCAAAGGCTCGTGAACCTCGACCGCGGGAAGGCCGACCGCTACGACGTGTCGAGCCTGCGCATCACCGCCTCCAGCGGATCGGCCCTGGCGGGCGAGCTGGCGACCGACTTCATGGACCGGTTCACCGACTCGGTCTACAACTTCTACGGCGCCACCGAGACCGGCTGGGTCTCCATCGCCTCGCCCGAGGACCTGCGCGCCGCGCCCGGCACGGCGGGCCGGGTGCCGTGGCGTACGGTCGTCAAGGTGCTCGACGAGGACGGCACCGAGCTGCCCCCCGGCGAGACCGGCGTCATCTACGTGGGCAACGAGATGCAGTTCGGTGGCTACACCGACGGCAACACCAAGGACTTCCGTGACGGCCTCATGCACACCGGCGATCTCGGCTACTTCGACGAGGACGGCCGCCTGTTCGTGGCGGGCCGCGACGACGACATGGTCATCTCCGGCGGCGAGAACGTGTTCCCGCGCGAGCTCGAGGACGCCCTGATCGGCCACCCGGCGATCAGCGACGTGGTCGTGGTGGGCATCCCCGACGACGACTGGGGCCACTGCCTGGCGGCCTACGTCGTCGTCAAGGACGGGGAGTCGCTCACCGAGGACGACGTCGTCGCCTACGCCAAGGAGCGGGTGGCCCGCTTCGCCGTTCCGCGGAGGACGAAGTTCCTCGACGAGCTGCCCCGCAACCCCACCGGCAAGGTCATGAAGCGCGAGCTCCCGGAGTTTG
>CAZREF010000008.1:83620-89329 GCA_964599245.1 uncultured Aeromicrobium sp.
GAGCTGCCCCGCAACCCCACCGGCAAGGTCATGAAGCGCGAGCTCCCGGAGTTTGACTGACCCCGACCGAGCGCAGCGAGGGAGCGGTTCAGTCAGGTCGAGTGGTTCGCGCCGAAGGCGCCCCGCTGTATCGAGACCCGGTGAGCGTCCAGACCCCGTCGTGACCCGGCAGTGGCGCTGAGCCGTTGCCGAGTGGTCTCGATACGCAGCCACGGCGCTCGTCCCTCGCGCGTGGCCGCTACTCGACCAGCGGAGGCGGAGCAGCACCGCGGAGCCCTTGCCGGGTGGTCTCGATGCACCGCCCCTCGCTGGCGCTCGTGGCGGCACTCGACCAGCGGGAGGCGCGTGGCCGCTACTCGACCAGCGGAGGCGGAGCAGCACCGCGGAGCCCTTGGCGGGTGGTCTCGATGCACCGCCCCTCGCTGGCGCTCGTGGCGTCCACCGAGCGGGAGGGGCTCCGTGTGGGACGCTGGCGCCGTGGACCTGACGTACGCGCCGAAGCCCGACGGTCGGCCCGACCCCGGGGAGATCGTCTGGACGTGGGTGCCCTTCGAGGACGATCCGTCGCAGGGCAAGGACCGGCCCGTCCTGGTCGTCGGTCGCGAGGGCGACCGGCTGGTCGGACTCATGCTCACGTCGCAGGACCACGACCGCGACGCCGAGCAGGAGGCCGCGGCGGGGCGCCACTGGTTCGACGTCGGCGCCGGCGACTGGGACGCGCAGCGCCGCCCGAGCGAGGCGCGGCTGGACCGCCTCGTCGAGGTCGACCCCCAGGCGGTGCGGCGCGAGGGTGCCGTGCTCGACGAGGCGCGCTTCGACGCCGTGGTCGCGGCCGCCCTGCCGTACCTGCCCGAGCCGGGGCCGTCCTCGGCATGAGGTTCGTCGACGCCATCGACCGGTTCCAGCGCCGTCACCCGGTCATCGGCTTCCCGCTCGCGGTGGTCTACAAGTACTTCGACGACCAAGGTCCCTACCTCGCCGCGATCGTCAGCTACTACGCCTTCATCGCGGTCTTCCCGCTGCTGCTGATCTCGACCTCGATCCTCGGGTTCGTCCTGCAGAGCGACCCCGAGCTGCGGGACCGGCTGCTCAACACGGCGTTGAGCCAGTTCCCCATCGTCGGCGACCAGCTCGGCAGCGAGCAGGGCCCGCGCGGGAGCACGTCCGCGATCGTCGTCGGGTCGATCGCGGCGCTCTACGGTGCGATGGGACTCGGGCAGGCGGCGCAGAACGCCGCCAACATCGCCTGGTCCGTGCCGCGGAACAGCCGTGCCAACCCCTTCCTGATGCGCCTGCGCAGCCTGATCTTCCTGGCCATCGCCGGCGTGGGCATCCTCGCCCTCGCCGTGGCCACCTCCGTGCTCGCCAACCCGGACGCCTTCGGTGGCCTGCTGGGACCGGCGACCGGCTGGCTGGTGCGCACCGTCGGCTTCGTGCTCACCGCCGCGATCTTCGTCGGACTCTTCCGGCTGGTCAGCCTCGGGCGCGCGGGCGTGCGGTCCGTGCTGCCCGGTGCGATCTTCGCGACGGTCGGCTGGCAGCTGCTGCAGCTGGCCGGCAACACCTACGTCACGAACGTGATCAACCGGGCGAGCCAGACGGTGAACTCCACCTTCGCCCTGGTGCTGGGGCTCGTGGCCTTCATCTTCATCGCCGCGGTCGTCACGGTGCTCGGCCTGGAGGTCAACGTCGTCCGGCGACGCCACCTCTACCCGAGGGCCCTCCTGACGCCGTTCACCGACCACGTGGACCTCACCGAGGCCGACGTCCGCGCCTACACGGCGTACGCGAAGGCGCAGCGGCACAAGGGCTTCCAGGTCATCGAGGCGCGGTTCGAGAAGCACGACGAGGACGAGGGTGCCCCCACGCCCTAGGCTTGGCCTGCACCGCACGCACACCCCCCGACAGAAGGACACGCGCATGCCCACGGGCAAGGTCAAGTGGTACGACGCCGAGAAGGGCTTCGGCTTCATCAGCAGCGACGAGGGCGGCGACGTCTACGTCCACTCCGACGCGCTGCCCTCCGACGTCCCCACCCTGAAGTCCGGCACCCGCGTCGAGTTCGGCGTGGCGCAGGGCCGGCGTGGTGACCAGGCGCTCCAGGTGCGTGTCCTCGAGAGCGCGGCGCCGGTCTCGCGCACCCAGGCCCGGGCCCGTCGCAAGAAGCCTGAGGAGATGGTGACGATCGTCGAGGACCTGATCCGTCTGCTCGACGGACTGGGGGAGGGCTACCGCCACGGCCGCCACCCGGAGGCCCGCTCGGCCAAGCCGGTCGCCCAGCTGCTGCGCGCCCTCGCCGCAGAGCTCGACGGGTAGGGGCTGGACGGGTAGGGCTCGACGGCACGGGGACGATCGGGCTTGACGCGTCGCGTACCCTGGTAGTTGAAGGTTCTACTACTGGAGTCGCCCCGTGCCCACGCCCACCCCCCGCCCGACGCGATCGATCGCCGACCTCGAGTCGCGGCTGCGTCCGAGTGGCCGCATGCCGGTGCTCTTCGTCGGCCACGGCAACCCCATGCACGCGATCGCCGAGAACGAGTACACCCGCACCTGGGAGGCGGAGGGCCGGCGCCTGCCGGAGGCCCAGGCGATCGTGGTCGTGAGCGCCCACTGGCTCACGCCGGGCCGCACACACGTGACCGACGCGCCGCGCAACCGCGTCATCTACGACTTCGGCGGCTTCCCCGACGCGCTCTACCGCGTCCGGTACGACACCCGGGGCGACCACGAGGTCGCGCGGATCCTCGCCCACCGGCTCGCCGCGTACGAGGCGGCCCTGGACTCCCAGTGGGGGCTCGACCACGGCACGTGGTCGATCCTGAAGTACCTCGAGCCCGACCCCCAGGTCCCCGTCCTGCAGATCAGCATCGACGACACGCTGCCGCTGCCCCGTCTGCACGAGCTGTACTCCCGGCTGCGCCGGCTGCGGTACCGAGGGGTGCTCTTCATCGGCAGCGGCAACATCGTCCACGCCCTCGGGCGGGCCCGCTGGCAGCCCGGCGCGGCGGCCTGGGACTGGGCCGAGCAGTTCGACGCCGACACCGCGGAGGCCCTGGAGCACCGCCGCGTCGACGCCCTGCTCGACCCGTACGGCACCTGGGCCGAGGCGCGGATCGCCGTGCCCACCGACGACCACTACCGCCCGATGGTGGCCTCGCTGAGCCTGCTCGAGGACGACGAGGACATCCGCTTCTTCAACGACTCGATCGACATGGGCTCGATCGGGATGCGCAGCTTCGTCACGGTCTGACGTCGTCGACCGGCGCCGCGACCGGCGCACGGCGTCCGGCGTCGCGGTCGCGCCCCACGACGGCTTGGCGCAGCACGAACACGCCCCAGGCCACCACGATGCCGGCGGTGACGAACATCGCCAGCGTGACGTCGGCGTCGACGCTGAACAGGCCGATGCCGACCAGGCCGCCGATCACCCAGGACAGCTGCAGGAGCGTCTCGGACCGCGCGAACATGCTGGTGCGCTTCTCCTCGCCGATGTCGCGCTGGATGAGGGCGTCGAGGCTGAGCTTGCCGAGCGACTGGCACAGCCCGACCGTCAGCCCCAGCAGCGCGGCCACCGGCCACCGGAAGAACGCCGCGGCGACCGCCAGGACCACGATGTCGAGCAGCAGCACCGCCAGCACCACGCGGTGGGGGCTGCGGGAGCGGGTCCACGAGCCGATCACGACGCCGAGCGTGTTGCCCGCGCCGGCCGCGCCGATGACGAGCCCCATGAGGAGCGTCGCGTTGCCGGTCCAGCCGAGCGAGGGCGGCGGCTCGCGCAGCGTGAACGCCATGAAGATGGTCAGGAAGCCGGTGATGAGGCGTAGCCCGGCGTTGCTGCGCAGGGCGTCGACCACGTGCCGGGAGACGTCGATGCCGGGGCGGTGGTTCCGCCCACCGAGCTCGGCGAGGTCGGACAGGTCGACCCGCTGCTCGCCGTGGCTGGAGTCCACCCGTGCCGGCAGCAGGATCGCCAGCACCGTGCCGACGACGAACAGCACGAAGGCGTAGCGCAAGGACCACTGCGGACCGATGGCGGCCGCGCCCACCGCGATGGGCGCCGAGATCGCGGCCGCCGCGGTACCGGTGAGCGAGATGCGCGAGTTGGCCTTGACGAGGGTGAACTCCTCGGGGAGCAGACGGGGCACGGCGGACGCCCGGGTCACGCCGTACGCCTTCGACGCCACGAGGCAGCCGAGCGCGGCGAGGTAGAACGCCGCCGACTCGTCGGCGACGGCGCCGGCCAGGACCCAGCAGCAGAACCCGCGGATCGCGAGCGTGCTGCCGATCGCCCAGCGCCGACCCCGGCGGAACCGGTCGAGGAACGGGCCGATGAGCGGCGCGACGAACGCGAACGGCAGCATCGTGAGCACGAGGAACAGCGCGACCTGGCCGCTGGCCTGCTCCGTCGGGACCGTGAAGAACAGCGTGCCGGCCAGCGAGACCGCGATCGCGGCGTCACCGGCGGTGTTGAAGGCGTGCAGCTCGAGCAGGCGCGAGAGGCCCGACTCGCCCGCGCCACCGGCGTGCGTGAACCGCCGGGCGCCGGCGTAGGCGCCCACACCGCCCCGGGCGACCGTGCGTCCGGTGCGCCGCAGGCCGGCGGCCACCTTCGCCCCCCGCCGGGGCGGAGGGGGTCCGGCCGGCTCGTCGAGGGTCGGGGGGCCGTCCGACGGGTACGGCCCCTGCGCGGCGTACGGGTCGGCCTCCGGCCAGTCCGGGCCGGGCGTGCGTCCGTCGCTCGTCGAGGCCATGCGTCAATCCTGCCGCACCGCGGCAGTCCTGACCCGGTGAGGCGCCTGCGCGGCGAGCCGGGGTCGTGCCGGCCGGGCGGCATGGGGGACAATCGGGGCATGACGATCGACGCCGCCCTGGAGTCGGCCCTCGACGTGGCCCGTGAGGCCCTGCTCGAGGCCACGGACGAGCCCACCGTGGGCAAGCACCTGCGGGTCGTCGACGACGGCGAGCGCCTCGCCACCCACCTCTTCGCCTGCACGGCGCCGGGCTACCGCGGCTGGACGTGGGCCGTCAGCCTGTCGGTCGGCGTCGACGACGGGGTGGTGACGGTCAACGACGTCGTGCTGCTGCCCGGCGACGATGCGGTCGTCGCGCCGGCGTGGACGCCGTACCGCGACCGCATCAAGCCTGGCGACCTCAGCCCCGGCGACCTCCTGCCGCCGGAGGAGGACGACGCCCGGCTCGTCCCCTCGTGGTCGGCGGGTGACCACCTCGACACCGTCGACCGCGCGTTCGCGCGCGAGGTCGGCCTCGGTCGCCCGTGGGTCCTGTCGCTCGAGGGCCGCGACCTCGCCGCCCAGCGCTGGCAGGACGGCGACCAGGGCCCCGACACGCCGCTCGCCAAGCAGGCGCCCGGCACGTGCGACTCCTGCGGGTTCCTCGTCAGCCTCGCCGGCCCCCTGTCCGACCGCTTCGGCGTCTGCGCCAACGGCTCGGCCAACGACGACGGTCGCGTCGTCGCCCTCGACCACGGCTGCGGCGCCCACTCCGGCGCGCGGCTGAGCCGCTCGGCCGGCCCGCAGAAGCTGCCCCCGCCGGTCTGGGACACCCTCACGGTCGACGAGCTCGACCCTTCCTGACCGCCCGCCCTCCGAGCCGCCCCCGCCCTCCGAGCCGCCCCCGCCCTCCGAGCCTGTCGAGGAGCGGGAACGCCCTCCGAGCCTGTCGAGGAGCGGCATCGGGAGCGGGAACGCC
>CAZREF010000008.1:89429-96863 GCA_964599245.1 uncultured Aeromicrobium sp.
TGTCGAGGAGCGGCATCGGGAGCGGGAACGCCCTCCGAGCCTGTCGAGGAGCGGCATCGGGAGCGGGAACGCCCTCCGAGCCTGTCGAGGAGCGGCGCCGGCTAGCCCGCCCGACGTCGACCGGGCTGGTGGCGCAGCGCGTTGCGGCGCAGCCGGCAGTACTCGATGCCGAAGAGCCCGAGGCCGAAGCCGGCGAGGGCGGTCCACAACCACCAGGTCCGACCCTGGTCCTGCAACGTCCCGAGGAAGGGCACGAGCGCGACCGCGACCACGCCCCAGACGATCGTGCCGACCGTCATCGTGCGGACGCCGTCGAGGTCCATGGGCTCGACCTGGGCGACCTTGTGGGTGGTGTTGCCGATGGGGATCTCGGTGAGCTCGGGGTGCCCGAGCTCGTGGCGGCGTGCGGAGCGCTCGAGGCGGGCCCGCTCGCGGTGGCCGAGCTTGCGCTCGATCGTCTCGGGCCCGTCGCCGGCGCGGACCTCCCAGTCGGACTCGTCGCTCACGGGGCCAGGATAGCGGCCGGTGGCCCCGGTCGACGGGCCGTGGCCCGGCACCCGTGCGACGCCCGACCCGGGCTGGGAGGATGGTCGCGATGAACCCTCGTCGTCGCCGGCTGCTGTTCCCGGCCCTGCTCGTACTGCTGATCGTGGTGGCCGCCGTCGTCTCCTTCGAGCGCGACGCCGAGGGTGCCGTGCTCGCCGACCAGCCCGTGGCGTCGAGGGTCGTCAGCACCGTCACCGACCCGCGCATCGCCGAGTCCAGCGGCCTCGCCGTGAGCGCGGTCCACCGCGACCTCGCCTACACCGTCAACGACTCCGGGAACGACGACGTCGTCTACGCGATCCGTGTCTCGACGGGCGAGGTGGTCGGCACCACGACGGTCGAGGGGACACCGTGGCGCGACACCGAGGCCCTCGCCCTGCGCGACGGGAAGCTGTGGATCGCCGACCTCGGCGACAACCTGGGCCAGCGCCGCGACGCCGCCCTGTACGCCATCGACGAGCCCGGCCCCGACGACGGGACCGCACGCTCGACGCGCTACCCGGTCGGCTACACCGACGGCCCGCAGGACGTCGAGTCCCTCGCCACCGACGCCGACGGACGCTTCCTCCTGGTGTCCAAGGACCTGCTCGAGGGTCGGCTGCTGCGCCTGCCGGCCGACCTGTCGACCGACGAGACCAACGTGCCGGAGCCCGTGGGCGACCCGACGCTGCTGATGGCCACCGACGCCGCCACCAGCCCCGACGGGCGCTACGTGGTCGTGCGCAACTACATCGCCGCCGCCGTGCTCGACGCCCGCACCCTGCGGCTCGTGCGCACCGAGGAGCTGCCGGACCAGCCGCAGGGGGAGACCCTGGCCTTCGAGCCGTCCGGCGACTCCTACCTCATCGGCAGCGAAGGCTCGCCCTGGGAGCTCGTGCGCGTCGGCTTCTCCGCCACCGAGGCCGGGCAGGCCGCGCCCACGACCACGCCGGAGCCCACCACCTCGGCGAGCGCCGGCGACGGCTCGACTCGTCCGACGGAGGTCGGCCGACCGTGGTTCGCGGTGGTCGTCGGCGGTGTCGCGGTTCTCGCGCTGGCCGTCTTCAGCATCTGGATGACCCGCACGGACGACGACTGAGACCTCGCGCCGCGCGTCCGTAACCCGGTCGACGCGGGGACGACACCGACGCGGCTCGGGGTTCTGGCATGCTGCCGCCCATGACGACCGTGCTCGAGCGCCACTTCAAGATCACCGCCCGCGGCTCCTCGGTGGGCCGCGAGGTCCGCGGTGGCGTGGTGACCTTCCTGACGATGGCCTACATCATCGTGCTGAACCCGATCATCCTCGCGGGCGTGCCCGACGCCGACGGGAACTTCCTCGGCGGCGGCTCCGAGCCGGGGTCGGGGTTCACGACGATCGCCGCCTGCACCGCGCTGGTCGCCGGTGTCCTGAGCATCCTCATGGGCGCGGTCGCCAACTTCCCGCTGGCGCTCGCCGCCGGGCTCGGGCTCAACGCCTTCGTCGCGTACTCGGTCGCCTCGCAGATGACCTGGGCCGACGCGATGGGGCTCGTGGTGCTCGAGGGCCTGGTCATCCTCGTCCTGGTGCTGACCGGCTTCCGGAAGGCCGTCTTCGACGCCGTCCCGGCGCAGCTCAAGACCGCCATCGCCGTGGGCATCGGCCTGTTCATCACGCTCATCGGCCTCGTCGACGCCGGCTTCGTGCGCACGACCGGCAACGCCGCGCCCCCGATCGGCCTCGGCATCGGCGGCGAGCTCTCCGGCTGGCCGGTGCTCGTCTTCTGCATCGGCCTGCTGCTCATGATCGCGCTCCACGCGCGCGGCGTCCCCGGCGCGATCCTCATCGGCATCGCCGCCACCACGGTGCTCGCCGGCATCGTGCAGGCGATCACCGACACGCCCGGCAGCGGCGGCGACCCGACGTCGAAGGGCTGGAACCTCAACGTCCCGTCGTGGCCCGACACGGTCTTCGACGCCCCCGACTTCAGCCTCCTCGGGAACTTCTCCCTGCTCGGCTCGTTCGAGCGCGTCGGCGTCGTCGCCGCCGTCCTGCTGGTCTTCACGCTCCTGCTGGCCGACTTCTTCGACACCATGGGCACGATGACCGCCATCGGCGCCGAGGCGGGCCTCAACGACGAGGACGGTGCCCCCGAGGGCGCCCAGCGCATCCTCGTCGTCGACTCGATCGCCGCCGCGGCGGGCGGTGCCGCCGGGGTCTCGTCCAACACCTCCTACATCGAGTCGGCCTCGGGCGTCGGCGACGGCGCGCGCACCGGGCTGGCCAGCATCGTCACGGGCGTGCTGTTCCTGCTGTCGACGCTCTTCGCGCCCCTCGTGCAGCACATCCCCAACGAGGCGGCCGTACCCGCGCTCGTGCTGGTCGGCTTCCTCATGATGAGCCAGGTCACGGGCATCTCCTGGGACGACCCGGACATCGCGATCCCGGCCTTCCTCACGATCGTGCTCATGCCGTTCACCTACTCGATCACCGCGGGCATCGGCGCCGGGTTCATCGCCTTCGTGCTCCTGAAGGTCACGCGGGGCAGGGCCGGCTCGCTGCACCCGCTGATGTGGGTGGTCTCGGTGCTGTTCGTCATCTACTTCGCGATCGACCCGATCACGCGCTGGCTGACCTGATCCAGGGGGCCCGCGTCCAGGGGCGGGTCTAGGGTCGGTCGCATGCTGATCGACCTGGGTGACGACCGACGTCCGCGCGTGGCCGACTCCGCCTTCGTGGCGCCGAACGCGACCCTCGTCGGGTCCGTCGTGCTCGAGGAGGGGGCGAGCGTCTGGTACGGCGCGGTCCTGCGCGCCGACAACGAGCCCATCACGATCGGCCCGCGCTCGAACGTCCAGGACGGGTGCGCGTTCCACGTCGACCAGGGCAAGCCCGTCGTCCTCGGCGAGGGGGTCTCGGTGGGCCACAACGCCGTCGTCCACGGCGCCACGGTCGAGGACCACTGCCTCATCGGCATGGGTGCGGTGGTGATGAACGGCGCGGTGGTCGGCAGCGAGTCGCTGGTGGCCGCCGGGGCGCTCGTGACCGAGGGCATGCAGGTGCCCCCGCGCTCGCTCGTCGCCGGGGTGCCCGCGAAGGTGCGTCGAGAGCTCACCGACGAGGAGGTGGCGCGGCTGCACCGCAACGCGGGCATCTACGAGGAGCACCGCGAGCTGCACCGCGGCGCGACGGTCGTCGACTGACCTGTCGCGACGGTCAGAGACGCTCGACGACCCAGTCGATGCACGTGGTCAGGGCGCCCACGTCGTCGGGCTCGACGGCCGGGAACATGCCCACCCGCAGCTGGTTGCGCCCGAGCCCGCGGTAGGAGTCGACGTCGACGATCCCGTTCTCGCGCAGGACGCCCGTCAGCGCGGCCTGGGGGACGGACTCGTCGAGGTCGATCGTGCCCACCACGAAGGACCGCTCCGACGGTGCGGTGACGAACGGCGACGCGAAGGACGACGCCTCGGCCCAGGAGTACAACCGGGCGCTGGAGTCGCGGGTGCGGCGGGCGGCGAAGTCGAGGCCGCCCTGCTCGTTGAGCCACCGCACCTGCTCGTCGAGCAGCACGAGCGTCGCGACCGCCGGGGTGTTGTACGTCTGGTCCTTGCGGGAGTTCTCGATCGCCGTCGGCAGGTCGAGGAAGGCCGGCACGTAGCGCCCCGAGGCCTTCACCCGCTGCGCCCGCTCGATCGCGGCGGGAGACATGACGGCGATCCACAGCCCGCCGTCGGACGCGAACGACTTCTGCGGCGCGAAGTAGTAGACGTCGGTCTGCGAGACGTCGACCGACAGGCCGCCCGCGGCCGACGTCGCGTCGACCAGCACCAACGAGCCGGGGTCGGCGTCGGGCACGCGCTCCACCGGGACCATGACGCCCGTGGACGTCTCGTTGTGCGCCCACGCGTACACGTCGATGCCGGCGCTCGCGCGGGGCAGGGGGTGCGTGGACGGTGCCGACTCCAGGACCTCGGGGTCCTGCAGGAACGGTGCGGCGGCGACGGCCGCGGCGAACTTCGACGTGAACTCGCCGTGCACGAGGTGCTGGCTGCGCCGCTCGACGAGCCCGAAGACGGCCGCCTCCCAGAACGCGTGCGACCCGCCCAGGCCGAGGACGACCTCGTAGCCGTCGGGCAGCTCGAGCAGGTCGGACAGTCCCGAACGCACCGAGGCGACCACGGTCTTGACCGGCGCGGCGCGGTGCGAGGTGCCGAGCAGCGAGGAGCCGCCGGCGGCCAGCGCGGCCAGCGCCTCCGGACGCACCTTCGACGGGCCGGAGCCGAACCGGCCGTCGCGGGGCAGGAGCTTCGCGGGGATCTTCACCCGGCCATCCTCTCAGCCGGGGGGCGCCCCACGGGTGCCCGACCACGGGCGTCGTCGCCTAGGTCACACCAGGTGGCCGGGCTCACAGGCCACCCCTACGATGCCCCCTATGGCACCTGACTCCGGCTCCGGCGTGGGCCCGGAGGCGACCGTCGCCGTCCCCCTCGCGGAGGGCCTCGAGCCCGACGTGCAGGCGTGGGAGAAGGCCACGGCCGCCGTCCTGCGCAAGACGAAGAAGCTCGCCGACGACGCTCCCGACGCCGACGTCTGGGGACTGCTGACGCGGACGACGCTCGACGGCATCGAGGTCCCGCCGCTCGGCACGCCGGCCCTCACCGCCGAGGTCCCCGAGGCCGGACTGCCCGGGCAGATGCCGTTCACCCGCGGCGCCGCCGCCGGCCGCGACCTCGGGCTCGAGGGCTGGGACGTCCGTGCCTGGTTCGCCGACCCCGACGTGGAGCGGACGGCCGAGCAGGTCGTCGCCGACGTCGAGAACGGCGTGAACTCGCTGTGGATCTCCGTGGGGGAGGGTGCTGTGCCCGCCGACGCCCTGGCGCGCGTCCTCGAGCCCGTCTACGTCGACCTCGCCCCCGTGGTGGTCGACGACCCGCTCGACCCCGTCGGTGCGGCCCGCGCCCTCGACGCCGTCCTCGACGACAAGGCCGTCGACCCGGCGCCCGGCACCAGCTACGGCGCCGACCCGCTGGGCGCGCACGCCCGCGCCGCGCTCGGCGTGGGCCTCGAGGGTGCCGTCACCGACCCGTCCGTGGCCGTGGAGGTCGCCCGGCTCGCGCGCGAGCGCGGCGCCCGTGGCGTCGTCGTCGACGCCACGGCCGTCCACGACGCCGGCGCCTCCGACGTCCAGGAGCTCGCCTACGCGCTGCTCGCGGGGGCGACCTACCTGCGCCTGCTCACCGACGCCGGCCTCGACGTCGACGCGGCGGCGGACCAGCTCGACGTGCGCCTCGCCGCCACCGACGAGCAGTTCGGCACCATCGCCAAGCTCCGTGCGGCGCGCCGCACCTGGGCTCGGCTGCTCGAGCTGAGCGGCGTGGCGGAGTCGGGCCGCGGCCAGCGCCAGCACGTCCTCACGTCGCGCCCGATGATGGCCTCCTACGACCCGTACGTGAACATGCTGCGCACCTGCATCGCCGCGTTCGCCGCGGGTGTCGGCGGTGCCACCAGCCTCACCGTGCTCCCGTTCGACGAGCCGCTCGGCCTGCCCGAGCCGTTCAGCCGTCGCATCGCGCGCAACACCTCGAGCCTCCTGGTCAGCGAGTCGCACGTCGCCCGTGTCGCCGACCCGGCCGGCGGCTCCCACGCCGTCGAGAGGCTCACCGACGACCTGGCGCGCGCGGCGTGGAAGCTCTTCGGCGAGCTCGACGCGGTGGCCGGGGCCGGCGGCTTCGAGGCCGCGCTGGAGGCGTTGCGCCCGAAGGTCGAGCAGACGGTCTCCGACCGGGCCTTGCAGGTCGCACGCCGCTCCCGACCCGTCACGGGCGTCTCGGAGTTCCCGAACCTGCACGAGGAGCGCCCCGAGCGCCGCCCCTACGGCCGCGTCCTCCCGGTGCACCGCTACGCCCGCGAGTTCGAGGCCATGCGCGACGACCGGGCGGCCCAGCCCGTCTTCCTCGCCACGATGGGCCGCGTCGCCCAGCACACCGCGCGGGCCACGTTCGCCGCCAACCTCCTGGCGGCGGGCGGCATCGACACCGTCACGGCTGGCGCCACCGACGGCGTCGAGGGGGTGCTCGAGGCCTACCGCCAGGCCGACGCGCCCGCCGTGGTCTGCCTCGCCGGTCCCGATCCGCTCTACGCCGAGTGGGGGGCCGACCTCGTCGCCGCGCTGCGCGAGGCGGGAGCCCGTCACGTCGTCGTGGCCGGCAAGGCCGACGCCGTCGCCGCCGACGTCGACGACTCCTGCGCGATGGGCCTCGACGCCCTCGCGTTCCTGCGCCGCACCCGAGAGGAGCTGGCCCGATGAGCATCCCGAGCTCGTTCGCCGGACTGCCGCTGGACCCCGAGCAGCCGTCCACCCCGGATCCCGACGCCTATGCCGCCGCCACCGACGATGCGGACCCGTGGGACGCGCCCGAGGGCATCGCGGTCAAGGGTCTCTACACGCCCGACGACGTCGCCGACCTCGACGCGCTCGACACCTACCCGGGTCTCGCCCCGTTCCTGCGCGGCCCGTACCCGGCGATGTACACCACCCAGCCGTGGACCATCCGCCAGTACGCCGGGTTCTCCACCGCCGAGGAGTCCAACGCCTTCTACCGCCGCAACCTCGCGGCCGGCCAGAAGGGCCTGTCGGTCGCCTTCGACCTCGCCACCCACCGCGGCTACGACTCCGACCACCCGCGCGTGAAGGGCGACGTCGGCATGGCCGGCGTGGCCATCGACTCCATCTACGACGCGCGCCAGCTCTTCGACGGCATCCCGCTCGACGAGATGAGCGTCTCGATGACCATGAACGGCGCCGTGCTGCCGGTGCTCGCGCTCTACATCGTCGCGGCCGAGGAGCAGGGGGTGAAGCCAGAGCAGCTCGCGGGGACCATCCAGAACGACATCCTCAAGGAGTTCATGGTCCGCAACACCTACAT
>CAZREF010000009.1:0-92344 GCA_964599245.1 uncultured Aeromicrobium sp.
TGGCCGTGCAGCTCGCGCCCCAGCAGGGCGACCGCCCGTGCGGCGACGTCGTCGGGCCGACCGCTCACGGCAGAGGCGGCAGCGCCGTGGCCCGGAGCCATGCGTCGAACAGGTCGGTCACGTCGACGCCGGCCACGTCCAGGACGAGCGCCTCGAGGTCGGCCGTCGCCGCGTTGGCGTGCCGGAACCGGTCGGTCCACGCGCGCAGCGCGGCGAAGAAGTCGTCGTCGCCGAGGCGGCTGCGCAGCGCGTGCAGGGTCAACGCGCCGCGCTTGTAGACCCGGTCGTCGAACATGAGGTCCGGGCCGGGGTCGGCCAGCAGGAGGTCCTGCGGCTTCTCGGCGAGCCGCGCATGGTGGTGGCGGGCCCACTCGTCGGCGCTCTCGCGGCCCGACTCCTGCGACCACAGCCACTCGGCGTAGCAGGCGAACCCCTCGTGCAGCCAGATGTCGTCCCAGTGCGCGAGGGTCACGCTGTTGCCGAACCACTGGTGTGCGAGCTCGTGGGCGACGAGTCGCTGGGCGTCCCAGTCGTCGCGCAGCAGGTTCGGGCCGAAGATCGAGAGCCCCTGCGCCTCGAGCGGGATCTCCAGCTCGTCCGGCGTCACGACCGCCAGGTAGCGACCGAACGGGTACGGCCCGAAGAGCTCGCTGAAGTGAGCGACCATGGCCGGCTGGTCGGCCAGCGTCCTCTCGGCGTGCTCGCGCAGCGAGGGCGGCGCCACGAACCCCACCGGCACCGGCGAGGCGGCCTGCTCGACCTCGACGAAGTCGCCGACGTGGACGGTGGCGAGGTAGGTGGCCATCGGCTCGGGCTGGTCGAAGACCTGCACGACGCGGCCGGCCGTGCGCCGCCTCTCCCCCGGGAGGCCGTTGGCGACGACGGAGAACGCCTGCGGCACCGACAGCTCGAGCCGGTACGGCGCCTTGACCGACGGGAGGTCGTTGCAGGGGAACCACGACGGCGCTCCGTGCGGCTGGGAGGCGACGATCGAGCCCTCCTCCAGCTCCTCCCAGCCGGCGTCGCCGTCGAGTCCCCGCATCGGGTGCGGGCGGCCGCCGTAGGCCACGAGGAGCTCGACCTCGTCCCCTTCGGCGAGGTCACCCACGTCGACCGTGATCGACGAGCGCTGCTGCCGATGCTTGGCGCGGGACCCGTCGACCAGCACCTTCTGGACCCGCAGGTCGTTCAGGTCGAGGCGCAGCCGTCGCACCGGCTCGAGCGCTCGGACCTGGAGGACGGCGGTGCCGGTGAGCCGGTTGGTCTCGGGCACGTAGTCGATCACCAGGTCGTAGTGCAGCACCGTGTAGCTGGGGTCGCCGTGCCGCGGGACGTACCGCTGGTCGATCGCCGATCCGCTCGAGTCGCTCACGCGGGCGCCGTCGCGTCGGTCCAGGGTCCGATGGGGTTGCCGACCCAGCTGGTGCCCTCGGGCACGTGCTCGCCGCGCATCACGAGCGACCCCGGCCCGACGCGGGCGTGGCGACCGATGCGGGCCGACGGGAGGACCACGCCGTGCGGGCCGAGCGTCGCGCCGGCGTCGATCCGCACCTCGTCCATGCTGAGTATCCGATCATGGAAGAGGTGGGTCTGCACCACGCACCCCCGGTTGACGGTGGCCCCGTCGCCGACCCTCACGAGGTCGGGCTCGGGCCACCAGTAGGTCTCGCACCAGACACCCGTGCCGACCTTGGCGCCGAGCGTGCGCAGCCACCACGGGAGCGCCGCCGTCCCGAGCGCCCACCGGCAGAACCACGGAGCGGCGACGACCTCGGTGAAGGTGTCGGCGAGCTCGTTGCGCCACACGAACCCGCTCCAGAGCGGGTGCTCGGTCGCCCGGACCCGGCCGACGAGGAGCCACTTCGCCGCCGTGGCCACGAGGGCGGCCACGACGCCGACCCCGAGCAGCAGCGGGCCCGCCACCAGGGCAGCGAGCCACCACCCGACGGCCTCGGCGACGAGGAGCAGCACGGCCGCGGTGGCGAGCCCGAGGGCCGCCGAGACGACGACGGCGAGCACCCGGCACGCCTCGAGCGCGGCACGGGCGAGCCGGAGCCGCGTCCCGGGCTCGTACGTGCGGCCCTCGTCGACCTCCTCCGCCGCCCTCCGCAGCTTCGTCGGTGGGCTGCCCAGCCACGACGATCCCTTTGTCGCCTTGGCCCGCCGCGGGGCCGCGGAGAGCACGGCGACCAGCCCGCGCGCGGGGACCTTGCGCCCGGGCGCGGCCATGCCGGAGTTGCCGACGAACGCACGGCGCCCGACCTTGACCTGCTCGACGCGCAACCAGCCGCCACCGAGCTCGTACATGCCCAGCATCGTGTCGTCGGCCAGGAAGGCCCCGTCGCCGACGGACGTGAGCGTGGGCAGCATCAGCACGGTGGACGCCTCGACGTCGCGTCCGACGTCGGCCCCGAGCGCCCGCAGCCACGCCGGCGTGAGGCTGCTGGAGTACAGCGGGAAGAGCCACTCGCGGACGCTGTCGAGGACGCGCAGCACCGTCCAGGCGCTCCAGGCGGAGCGGCCGTGGACCGGGTGGACGCCGGCGGCGACCCCCGTCGAGGCGAGGCGGACGACGCCCCACACGACGCCGGCGAGCACCGGCAGCGCGAGGACGACGACAAGCGGCAGCAGGAGGACGGCCTGGGCCAGGGCAGCCCCGAGGTCGGCGGGCACTCCCCCCACGGCCCACGCCGCGCCCACGACGACGGCCGTGGCGACGCCGACGGCGACGACCGGCACCGCCGAGAGGGCCGCGCCCGTGACGGCGTAGACGGCGGGCCACCAGCGTGTCCGTGGGGCGGGATCGCGCTCCGCGGGCCCTCGCGCCTCGCCCACCTGGACGGCGGGTGCTCCGGAGGCGTAGACGGCGTCCGGCACGTCGGCGAGCACGGTCGAGCCCGCGCCCACCTCGGCGCGGCGACCCACGACGACCCCGGGGCCGAGGGTGCTGCGGACGCCGACGCGGGCCTCGGCGCGCACGCGGACCGGCCCCACCACCAGGCGGTCCCCGTCGACCCACCAGCCGGACAGGTCGGTCTCGGGCTCGATGGTGGAGCCTCGACCGAGCGTGAGGAGCCCGGTGAGCGACGGCAGGGCGTGCAGGTCGACGCCCGCCCCGACCTTGGCGCCGAGCAGGCGCGCGAAGAGACTCAGCACGCCGACGCTGGCGAGCGTCCCGACGCGGAGCTCCTCGACGACCCGCTCGGCCGCCCACAGCCGCCGGTGCACCCGCCCCGCGCGGGGGTGGGTCCCGGGCGTCAGCGGACGGAGCAGCAGCCGGACGAGACCGGCCGCCAGCACCGCCCGCACGGGCGGCAGGAGGAGGACGCCGGCGGCGAGGGCTGCCGGCCATCCCGGCGCCGGCCACCAGCTCTCGCCGGTGGTCGCGGCGGCGACCTGCGTGCCGAGCAGCAACCAGGCCACCCACACCAGCCCTCCGATCGCGCGCAGCGGGACCAGGAGGACCAGCAGGGCGAGCGCCGCGCCAGTGGGTACTGGCCGCACCTCGCGCGCGTCGACCACCGCCGGCGTCGTCAGGGAGTCGAGCCGAGCGGCGAGGGCCCCGACGGTGGGGGCCTCGTAGACGTCGGCGACCGTGACCTCGGGATGGGTCTCGCGGAGGCGGGCGACGAGCTGGGCCGCGGTGAGACTGGTGCCGCCCGCCTCGAAGAAGTCGTCGGCGGGTCCGGTGGCGGACGAGCCGAGGATCCTGGTCCAGGCCTCGGCCACCAGGGCAGCGGTGCCCTCGAGGTCGGTGGTCGACCCGGACGTCAGCGGCCAGGGCAGGGCGTCGCGGTCCACCTTCCCCGACGTGCGGACGGGGAGGGCGTCGACCACGGCGATGCGCGGCACCGACGCGGCGGGCAGCCTCTCGCGGAGAGTCGCTCGCGCCGCGCGGAGGTCGAGCGTGCCGTCAATGACGACGTAGCCGACGAGCACGCTGTTGCCGGCCTCGGAGCGCCGCACGGCCGCGGCGGCGGCCTCGACACCGGGCAGGGCCAGGAGGGCGTTGTCGACCTCGCCCAGCTCGATGCGTCGGCCTCCGATCTTCACCTGGTCGTCGGCACGCCCCGCGAACAGCAGCCCCTCCTCGTCGAGCACCACGCGGTCGCCGCTGCGGTAGGCGCGGTCCCACCCGAGCGACGGCATCGGTGCGTAGGTCGCCGCGTCCTTCTCCGGGTCCAGGTAGCGGGCGAGCCCCACGCCGCCGATGACGAGCTGCCCGGTCTCCCCCGGCGCCACCGGCCGCTCCTGCTCGTCGACGACCGCGAGGTCCCACCCCTCGAGCGGCAGGCCGATTCGCACGGGCTCGCCGGGTCGCAGGCGCGCGCCGCACGCGACCACGGTCGCCTCGGTCGGGCCGTAGGTGTTCCACACCTCCCGCGCCGGCGTGGCGAACCGCTCGCCGATCTCGGGCGGGCACGCCTCGCCCCCGAGGATCAGCAGGCGGACGGCGTCGAGGGCGGCCGGCGGCCACATGAGCACGAGGGTCGGGACGGTCGAGACGACCGTGACGTCGTTGGCGACGAGCCACGGCGCGAGGTCGGCACCGCTGCGCACGAGGGAGCGCGGGGCGGGCACGAGGCAGGCGCCGTGGGCCCAGGCGAGCCACATCTCCTCGCAGGAGGCGTCGAAGGCGACCGAGAGCCCCGCCATGACGCGATCACCCGGCCCGAGGGGGGCGTCCTGGCAGAACAGCACCGCCTCCGCGTCGACGAAGGCCGCCGCCGAGCGGTGCGTGACCGCGACGCCCTTGGGCGTACCGGTGGAGCCGGAGGTGAAGATGATCCAGGCATCGTCGTGGAGCAGCGGGGGCGCGGCCCGACCCGAGCCGCGCACCTCGTCCCGCAGGCGACGCACCACCAGCCCGTCCGTGACCACGGCGTCCGCCCCGGCCTCGCGCAGCACCGTGGCGGCACGCTCCGGGGGGTCGTCGGCGTCGATCGGCACGTACGCGGCCCCTGCGAGCAGCACGCCGAGGATCGCGACGTGCAGGTCGGTGGTGCCGGACGAGACCCGCACGCCCACCCTGGCACCGCGTCCCACGCCGAGCGCGCCCAGCTCTCCGGCCAGTGCGCCGGCCGTCTCGAGCAGCTGGTCGTAGGTGAGGACGACGTCGCCGCACGACAGCGCCGGCTCACCGCCGTGGGCCTCGGCCGTGGCGCGCAGGACGTCGACGAGGGTGCGGGGTGGGGCGGCTCGACCCGAGCGCAGGAGGACGTCCGGGACCCTCACACCGTCGAGCACCCGCGCATGCTGCCGCAGGTCCGTGAACGAGCGGTGAACGCACCGGGCGGCCGGCGCGAGGCGTCCGTCACGCGCGCGCGGGCCCCGTCGACGCCAGCCGGGCGCGGACCTCGGCCAGCTGCTCGGCGACACGGGCCTGCGCGGTGCCGCCCCGTGCGTCGCGGGAGGAGATGGAGCCCTCGACCGTCAGGACCTCGCGGACGTCGGGCGTGAGGTGCGGGGAGATGCGGGCGAAGTCCTCGTCGGACAGGTCCCACAGCTCGATGCCACGGTTCTCGCACTCCTGCACGCAGGCACCCGAGAGCTCGTGGGCGACGCGGAACGGCACGCCCTGCCGCACGAGCCACTCGGCGACGTCGGTGGCGAGGGCGAAGCCCTGCGGGGCCAGCGCCGCCATGCGCTCGGTGTGGAAGGTGAGCGTCCGGACCATCCCCGTGAAGGCCGGGAGGAGCACCTCGAGGGTGTCGACGGAGTCGAAGACCGGCTCCTTGTCCTCCTGCAGGTCGCGGTTGTAGGCGAGCGGCAGGGCCTTGAGGGTCGCGAGGAGGCCGGTCAGGTTGCCGACGAGGCGGCCGGCCTTGCCGCGCGCCAGCTCGGCGATGTCGGGATTCTTCTTCTGCGGCATGATGCTCGAGCCGGTGGAGTAGCCGTCGTCGAGCGTGACGAAGTCGAACTCCTTGGTGTTCCAGAGGATGATCTCCTCCGCGAGCCGCGAGACGTCGACCCCCACCTGGGCCAGCACGAACGCGAGCTCGGCCACGAAGTCGCGCGCGGCGGTGCCGTCGATGGAGTTCGCCGTCGAGCCCGTGAAGCCGAGCGAGGCGGCGACCTTCTCGGGGTCGAGACCGAGCGAGGAGCCCGCCAGGGCACCCGAGCCGTAGGGCGAGTCGCCCGCGACCCGGACGTCCCAGTCGGCCAGGCGGTCGAGGTCGCGCACGAGCGGCCACGCGTGGGCCAGCAGGTGGTGCGACAGCAGCACCGGCTGCGCGTGCTGCAGGTGCGTGCGGCCGGGCATCGGCGCGCCGAGGTGCCGCTCGGCCTGGTCGGCCAGCGCACCCACGAGGTCGCGCAGCAGCCCACCGATGCGCTGGGCGTGCTCGCGCAGGTAGAGCTTGAAGAGGGTGGCCACCTGGTCGTTGCGCGAGCGACCGGCACGCAGGCGACCGCCGAGGTCGGGACCGAGGCGCTCCATGAGACCACGCTCGAGCGCGGAGTGGACGTCCTCGTCACCGGGCTCGGCGACGAAGGTCCCGGCCTCGACGTCGGCGGCCAGCGCGTCGATGCCGACGAGCATCGAGCCGAGGTCGTCGTCGGTGAGCAGCCCGGCGGCGTGCAGCACCTGGGCGTGGGCGCGCGATCCCCGCAGGTCGTAGGGGGCCAGACGCCAGTCGAAGTGGGTGGAGCGCGACAGCTCGACCAGCTCGGGCGAGGGTCCGCCGGCGAAGCGCCCGCCCCAGAGGCGGGAGTCTGCGCCCTCGGGTGCGTCGGCAGGCTCGGTGGTGGGGTCGCTCATGGGGTGCTCCCGCTCGGGGTCCGGGTGTCGGTGGGCAGCTCGGCGAGCTCGGTCAGTCGCGCGGCGACGGCGGCGCCGCCGTCGGGGTCGCGGCAGATCATCATGACGGTGTCGTCACCGGCGATGGTCCCGAGCACGTCGACCTGGCCGGTGTGGTCGATGGCGGACGCGAGGAACTGCGCAGCACCCGGCGGCGTGCGCAGCACCACCAGGTTCGCCGACGCCTCGGCGGAGACCAGCAGCTCGCGCAGCAGGCGCGACAGCCGCTGGTTCGAGGCCGCACTGTCCTGCGCCGCGCGGGGCGTGCGGTCGCCACCCTCGGCGGGCACGGCGTAGACGAGCGCCCCCGCGGAGTTGCGCACGCGCACCGCGTCGAGGTCGACGAGGTCGCGCGAGACGGTCGACGCGGTCGCCGTGACGCCGTGCTCCTGCAGCAGCGCCACGAGCTCGGCCTGCGAGCGGACGGCGGTCCGGCCCAGCAGGTCGATGATCAGCCGCTGCCGGGCAGGCTTGGTGTCGGGGATGCTCACGACCCCGGCTCCTCGTGTCCGGACCGCTCGAGCAGGAACGCCAGGAGCGCCTTCTGCGCGTGCAGACGGTTCTCCGCCTCGTCCCACACCACGCTGCGCGGGCCCTCGAGGACGTCCTCGGCGATCTCCAGGCCTCGGTAGGCGGGCAGGCAGTGCATGACGATCGCGTCGGGGTCCGCGTGGTGGAGCAGCGCCCCGGTGACGGCGTACGGACCGAAGATCGCCTGCCGCTCCGCCTTCTGCGCCTCCTGCCCCATCGAGACCCAGGTGTCGGTGACGACGACGTCGGCGCCGCGCACGGCCTCGACGGGGTCGGTCGTGAGCGTGATCGACCCGCCGGTGGTGGCGGCGACCTTCTCCGCGTCGGTCACCACGTGGGCCGCGGGCGCGTAGCCGTCGGGCGCCCCGACGCGCACGTGCATGCCCGCCACCGCGCCTCCGAGCACGTAGGAGTGCGCCATGTTGTTGGCACCGTCGCCGACGTAGGCGACCGTGAGGCCGGCGAGGTCGCCCTTGTGCTCACGGACCGTCAGCCAGTCCGCGAGGAGCTGGCACGGGTGGAAGTCGTCGCTCAGGGCGTTGACCACGGGCACGCCGGCGTGGCGGGCCATCTCCTCCAGCCCGGCCTGCGCGTACGTGCGCCAGACGATCGCATCGACCATCCGGCCGAGCACCCGCGCGGTGTCGGCCACCGGCTCGCCGCGCCCCGCCTGCGTGGTGGCCGCGTCGAGGATCACGCAGTGCCCACCCATCTGGGCGACGCCGACGGAGAACGAGACACGGGTGCGCGTCGAGGACTTGTCGAAGACGACAGCGACGGACCGGGGACCCTCGAGCGGTCGGTGCGCCAGCGGCTCGGCCTTCATCCGCAGGGCCAGGTCGAGCACCTCGGCCTGCTCCGCCGGCGTGAGGTCGTCGTCGCGCAGCAGGTGACGGGTCATGCGAGCACCTCGGTCAGCAGGCCGCTCAGCGTGGTGGTGGCCTGCGCGGTCTCCGCCTCGGTGATGACGAGGGGCGGCACGATCCGCAGCCGGTCGGGCGTGGGCGCGTTGAGCACGAGGCCCGCGTCGAGGGCGGCCGACTGCACGTCGGCGGCACGCGGCTCCGTGAGCACGACGCCGCGCATGAGGCCGCGGCCCGTCACCTCGAGCACCCGCGGGTGCTGCTCGAGGCCTCCGGCGAGCTGGTCGCCGCGGGCGACGGCGTGGGCGAGCAGCCCGTCGGCCTCGATCGTGTCGAGGACGGCGAGAGCCGCGGCACAGGCCACCGGGTTGCCGCCGAAGGTCGTGCCGTGGTTCCCCGGACCGAGCAGGGTCGCGGCGTCGCCGAGACCGATGCACGCGCCGATGGGGAACCCGCCGCCGAGACCCTTGGCCAGCGTCACGAGGTCGGGCACGACGCCCTCGGCCTGGAACGCGAACCAGTCGCCCGTGCGGCCGACGCCGGTCTGCACCTCGTCGACCCACAGCAGCGCACCGCGCTCGCGGGTGACCTCTCGGGCGTGGCGGAGGTATCCCTCGGGCGGGACCACGACGCCGGCCTCGCCCTGGATGGGCTCGAGCAGGACCGCGGCCACCGAGTCGTCGACGGCGGCCGTGAGCGCATCGGCATCGCCGTACGGCACCCAGCGCACGTGACCGGGCAGTGGCTCGAAGGGCTCCCGGTAGGCGGCCTTCGAGGTCAGGGACAGCGCGCCCATGGTGCGGCCGTGGAAGCTGCCCTCGGCGACGACGACCGTGGTGCGGCCGGTACGACGTGTCGCCTTGAGGGCCGCCTCGTTCGCCTCGGCGCCGGAGTTGGCGAAGAACGTCCGGACCGAGACGTCACCGACGTCGAGCAGCGCCGCCAGCCGCTCGGCCAGGCGCACCTGCGGCTCGGTGGTGAAGAAGTTGGAGACGTGGCCGAGGGTGCCGAGCTGCTCGGTGACGGCCCGCAGGACGGCCGGGTGGGCGTGCCCGAGGGCGTTGACCGCGATACCGGCGAGCAGGTCGAGGTAGTGGTTGCCGTCGACGTCCCAGACGGTGCTGCCCTCACCGCGGACCAGGACCCGCTGCGGGTCGCCGAAGGTGTTCATGACGGCGCCGCGGTAGCGATCGGTCCAGTCGACCCCGCTCTCCGGCCGTCCCTGGGCCGCGAACGGCAGGGGGGCGCGGGTGGCGGTCGGCCCGGTCGAGGTGGGGCCGGTCGAGGTGGGGCCGGTCGGGAGGGGCCCGGTCGAGGTCGGTTCGGTCACGACGACTCCTTCGAGGCGCTGGTGGAGTAGAGCGCGGTGCGGACGCGGGTCTCGACGCCGGGCAGGACCTGGGTGCCGACCCCCTCGTCGGTGAAGATCTCCAGCAGGACGGCGTGAGGCTCGCGACCGTCGACGACGGTGGCGCCCTTGACGCCACCCTCGACCGCCTTCAGGCAGGCGGTCATCTTCGGGATCATGCCGGAGGCGAGGCCCGGGAGGATCTCCCGCAGCGCCTCGGGGGAGATCTCGCCGATCACGTCGGTGCTGTCGGGCCAGTCCCGGTACAGGCCCTCGACGTCGGTGAGCACGAGCAGCTTCTCGGCGCCGAGCGCGACGGCGAGGGCCGACGCGGCCGTGTCGGCGTTGACGTTGTGCACCTGGCCCGACGCGTCGGGCGCCACGGTGGAGACCACCGGGATGCGGCCGGCGTCGATGAGGTCCTGCACCGCCTCCGGGCGGACCTCGCTGACCTCGCCGACGAGGCCGATGTCGGTCTCGACGCCGTCGATGACCGGTCGCGTGGTGGTGGCCGTGAACAGGCCGGCGTCCTCGCCCGACAGGCCGACCGCGAGCGCACCGTGCCGGTTGAGGAGGCCGACGAGCTCGCGCCCCACCTGGCCGGTCAGCACCATGCGGACGACCTCGACGGACTCCTCGGTGGTGACGCGCAGGCCGCCACGGAACTCCGACTCGATGCCGAGCCGGTCGAGCATCGAGCTGATCTGCGGCCCGCCGCCGTGGACGACGACGGGCTTGAAGCCGGCCATGCGCAGGAACACGATGTCCTCCGCGAACGCCTGCTTCAACGTCTCGTCGGTCATGGCGTTGCCGCCGTACTTCACCACCACGACCTTGCCGTGGTAGCGCTTCAGCCAGGGCAGCGCGCCGGCCAGGGTGGCGGCCTTCTCGGTGTGCCGGGCCCACTCCTCGCGGGTGTGGCCGGCCTCGGGCGCGTCGGGCGACTCGGGTGCGTCGGTCATGGTGGTCCTCAGGTGGAGTAGGCCGAGTTCTCGTGCACGTAGGCGTGCGTCAGGTCGTTGGTCCACACCGTCGCGGCGTGCTCCCCCGACTTCAGGTCGATGGTGACCGTGACGGCGCGCTCCTCGAGGGAGACGGCCGTGGCCGGCTCGCCGGGACCGCTGTCGCGGCAGACCCAGACCCCGTTCAGGGCGACGTCGAGGTCGGCCGGGTCGAAGGTCGCGGACGTCGTGCCGACGGAGGCCAGCACCCGCCCCCAGTTCGGGTCCTTGCCGAAGATCGCCGTCTTGAACAGGTTGCTGCGGGCCACCGAGCGGCCCACCTGCACGGCGTCGTCCTCGCTGGCCGCGCCACGCACCTCGATGCTGATCTCGTGGTCGGCACCCTCGGCATCGGCCAGGAGCTGCAACGCCAGGTCGCGGCAGACCGCGGTCACCTGCTCGGCAAGCGCGTCGACGTCGGGCGTGGCCCCGGAGGCCCCGCTGGCGAGCAGCAGGACCGTGTCGTTCGTGGACTGGCAGCCGTCGGAGTCGAGCCGGTCGAACGTGACCCGGGTGGCCCGCCTCAGGGCGGCGTCGAGCACGGCGGCGTCGACGTCGGCGTCGGTGGTGACGACGACGAGCATCGTGGCGAGCGCGGGCGCCAACATGCCGGCGCCCTTCGCCATGCCGCCCACGGTGAACGTGCGGCCGCTGGCGTCCGTCCCCTGTGCGACGGACTGCTTGCTGACGGAGTCGGTGGTCATGATCGCCGTCGCGGCGTCGGCTCCCCCGTCCTCGGACAGCGCAGCGTGCGCGGCGCGGACGCCGGCGAGCAGGTCGTCGCGGTCGTTGAGCAGCCCGATGAGGCCCGTGGAGCAGACCTGCACGTCGATCGCGCCGGTGTCGTCGCCAGGGGCCGAGAGGAGCTCGGCGACCAGCTCGGCGGTGGCGTGGGTGAGCTGGAAGCCCCGCGCGCCGGTGTAGCAGTTGGCCCCGCCGGAGTTCAGCACGACCGCACGGGCCGAGCCGGTCTTGATCGCCTCGGCGCTCCAGATGACCGGGTTCGCCCGGCAGCGGTTGCTGGTGAACACAGCCGCAGCAGCGCTCGAGGGGCCGTCGTTGACGACGAGGGCGACGTCGGGGGCGCCGCTGGACTTGAGGCCGGCCGCGACGCCGGCGGCGCGGAAGCCGGACGCCGCGGTGACACCGGTCGCCGAGCCTGTCGTGGTGCTCATGGTGCGACTCCCGTGGTGGTCAGGCCCGTGGTCTCGGGAAGCCCGAGGGCGAGGTTCATGGACTGGATGGCGCCACCGGCCGTGCCCTTGACCAGGTTGTCGATGACGGTGGTGACGACGAGTCGGCCAGCCGCGGAGTCGACGGCGACCTGGAGCTGGGCCGTGTTGGCGCCCAGCGTGGCCGCGGTCGTGGGCCACCGGCCCTCCGGCAGCAGGTGCACGAACGGCTCGCCCTGGCCGGGGCCACCGTAGGCCTCCTCGTAGACCGCGCGGACGCGCGCTGCGTCGACGCCGTCGGCCAGCCGGGCGGTGGCGGTGGCGAGGATGCCGCGGGCCATCGGGACGAGGGTGGGCGTGAAGGAGATCGTGACGCCCTCGCCCCCGGCCTTCGTCAGGTTCTGGACGATCTCGGGCACGTGCCGGTGCACGCCGCCGACACCGTAGGGCGACGCCGCTCCGAGCCCCTCGGACGCGAGCAGGTGGGTCTTCGGCGCCTTGCCCGCCCCGGAGAACCCGTTCGCGAGGACGGCGACGAGGTCGTCCGCGGCCACGATCCCGGTGGCGACGGCAGGCTGGAGCCCGAGCGTCACGGCGGTGACGTTGCACCCGGGCACGGCGATGCGCGTGACGCCGGCGAGGACGTCGCGCTGGCGGCCGCCGTCGACGAACAGCTCGGGCAGGCCGTAGGGCCAGGTGCCCGCGTGCTCGCTGCCGTAGAACGCGACCCAGTCGTCGGCGTTCTCGAGCCGGTGGTCGGCGCCGCAGTCGATGACGAGGACGTCGTCGCCGAGCTCGGCGGCGATGCGGCCGGACTCGCCGTGCGGCAGGCCGAGGAAGACGACGTCGTGCCCGCCGAGCGTCGAGGCGTCGGTCGGCTCGATCACCCGGTCGGCGAGGTCGACGAGGTGCGGCTGGTGCTCACCCAGGCGGGACCCCGCGCTCGAGGCAGCCGTCACGGCGCCGATCTGGACATCGGGGTGCGCCGAGAGCAGGCGCAGCACCTCGCCGCCGGCGTAGCCGCTGGCACCGGCCACTGCTGCTGTGTAGGACGTCATCGCTCCACCCTGTCAGGTTCGGTTCGTGCGGGCGCGCCGGCACCTCAGTCGGTGCCGAGCTCCATCGCGGCGGCGTCGAGCGCCTGCTCCGCGTCAGCGTCGGCAGCGGGGTTGGCCTCGATGCGCAGGGCTCCACCGGCCGGCAGCTCGCCGAAGAGCGTGCCGTTCTCGACCAGCACCTGGCCCTGGTCGAGCGGCTGCCCCGCGTACATCTCGAGCTTCGCGCGGGAGTCGGCGATGTCGAGGTTGCGCATGGTCAGCTGGCCGATGCGGTCCGTCGGGCCGAACACGGCGTTGTCGGTGCGCTCCATCGACAGCTTCTCCGGGTGGTAGGAGAAGTTCTCGCCCTGCGTGTCGAGGACCGTGTAGTCCTCGCCCCGCCGCAGGCGCAGGGTGACGCTCCCGGTGACGAGCGAGGCGATCCAGCGCTCGATCGACTCGCGCAGCATCATCGCCTGCGGGTCGAGCCAGCGACCCTCGTACATGAGCCGGCCGAGTCGGCGGCCGTGGGCGTGGAAGTTCGCGATCGTGTCCTCGTTGTGGATCGCGTTGACCAGCCGCTCGTAGGCGATGTGCAGCAGCGCCATCGCGGGTGCCTCGTAGATGCCGCGGCTCTTCGCCTCGATGATCCGGTTCTCGATCTGGTCGGACATGCCGAGTCCGTGGCGGCCACCGATCGTGTTGGCCTCGTGGACCAGCGCCACCGGGTCGTCGTACCGGGTGCCGTTGACGGCGACGGGACGTCCCGCCTCGAAGCTGATGCTCACGTCCTCGGTGTCGATGTCGACCGACGGGTCCCAGAACTTGACGCCCATGATCGGGTCGACGGTCTCGAGGGAGACGTCCAGGTGCTCGAGCGTCTTGGCCTCGTGCGTCGCGCCCCAGATGTTCGCGTCCGTCGAGTACGCCTTCTCCTGGCTGTCGCGGTAGGGCAGGTCACGCTCGGTGAGCCACTGGCTCATCTCGGTGCGTCCACCCAGCTCGGCGACGAACGCGGCGTCGAGCCAGGGCTTGTAGATCCGCAGGTCGGGGTTGGCGAGCAGGCCGTAGCGGTAGAACCGCTCGATGTCGTTGCCCTTGAACGTGGAGCCGTCGCCCCAGATGTCGACGCCGTCCTCGTGCATCGCGCGCACGAGCAGCGTCCCGGTGACGGCCCGGCCCAGCGGCGTCGTGTTGAAGTACGTGCGCCCCGCCGACCGGATGTGGAAGGCGCCGCACGCGAGTGCGGCCAAACCCTCCTCCACCAGCGGCAGCTTGATGTCGATCGCCCGCGCCAGCTCGGCGCCGTACTGCATGGCCCGCCCGGGGATGCCGGAGATGTCCGGCTCGTCGTACTGGCCGATGTCGGCCGTGTAGGTGCACGGCACCGCGCCGTTCTCGCGCATCCAGGCGACCGCGACGGAGGTGTCGAGACCTCCGGAGAAGGCGATGCCGACGCGCTCGCCGACGGGCAGGGTGGTGAGGACCTTGGACATGGCTCACATTCTTGCATGCGCCTGCAAAGTCATGCACAGGGGGTCCCTGTCGCGGTGTGCTGTCGTGGCGTCCTGCGGGTGGGCCGCCCTGGTCCTGCGGCTGCGCTGCCTCGGCTGCTCGCGGGTCGGCCCCCGAAAGGGCCTCGACCGGGCAGCTGCGCTCGGGCTCGGGTGCCCGAAAATCCGTCACTCAGGCAGAGATTCTCCCTTCCCGTGGACCGTTCCACGCGAAGGGAGAATCACTGACCACCAGGCCCCACCGGACCCCGAGAACCCAGGCCGCACGCGCACCCGGATCCCCGGTCGAGGCCCTTCGGAGGCCGACCACGAAGGAAGCCGAGGCGGACGGACCCGCAGGACGAGACGGAGCCGAGGCGACGCAGTCGCAGGCCAGACGCCTCAGCGCAGCACGCCCCCCAGCGCCTCCCCCGCAGCCACGAGGGCGGCGCGCGCCTCGGCGATCTCGGTGTCCTTGAGCGTGCGGTCGGGGGCGCGCAGGCGGACGGCGAACGCGAGGGACTTGCGACCCTCCGGCACGGGCGCGCCGGTGTAGACGTCGAAGAGCCGCACCGACTCGACCACGTCGTGCGCCGCGGCCAGGGCGGCGCGCAGGGCCTCGGCCGTCACGGACTCCTCCACGACGAACGCGAGGTCCTCCTTCGCGACCGGGAACGCCGAGAAGTCGGGGCGCGGGCCGACGAGCGGGGCGGCGGCCAGCAGCGCGTCGAGATCGATCTCGCCGGCCACGGCACGCGACGGCAGCCCGTGCTCCTTCACGACCGACGGGTGCAGCTCACCCGCGTGCCCGACGACGGTGCCGTCGAGCACGAGCGCGGCGCACCGGCCCTGGTGGAACGGCGCGACCTGCGCCTGCTCGACGGTGAGCGGGACGTGCAGCGCGTCGGCCAGCCGGCGCGCGACCGCGACGGCGTCGGACCATGCCGCCGCGCGGCCCGGCCCGGCCCAGCCGGAGCGGACCCGTTCGCCCGCGAGCACCCAGCCTGCCTGGAAGGGCTGGTGCGGCAGTGCGGCGTCGAGCACCGCCAGCTCATCCGCCGAGGGACGACCGTCGATGCCGTAGATGGGTGCGGTCGGCGAACCCTCGCGAGGACGGAAGACGCGCGCCACCTCGCTGATCTGCACCGACTCGTGGCCGCGGCCGACGTTCAGCGCCGCCGCCCGCAGCAGGCCGACCAGCAGCGTGGTGGTCAGGCCCGGCTCCTGCGCCGACAGCGGGTTCGCCAGCAGCACCTGCCGGCGACGCTCGTCGTCGCCGGGCAGGCCGAGACGGTCGAGGTCGGCGGGCCCGGCGAAGGGCAGGGTGGTCACCTCGACCAGCCCGGCCCCCGCGAGCACGTGCCCGACGCGTCGCCGCAGCTCCTGGTGGCGGGTCAGGCCCCGTCCGCCGGCGGGGGTCGGGAGCACCGACGGGACCTGGTCGTAGCCCGCGGTGCGCAGCGCCTCCTCGACGAGGTCGTACGGGTCGTTCAGGTCGAAGCGCCAGCTCGGCGGGGTCACGGTGAACGTGTCACCGCCGCCCTCCGCGGGACGGCGCTCGACCGTGCACCCGTTGCGCTCGAACGTCCGCTGCGCGTCCTCCGGCCTGATCGGCACGCCGCTGATGCGGGCCGGCAGGTCGACGGGCAGGGTGACCGCGGCACGCTCGGGCGCCCGGCCGACGACCGTGGCCCCGGGCTCGAGCGTGCCGCCACCGTGCTCGACGAGCAGCTCCGCCACGCGGGCCGCCCCGACCAGGGCGAGCTCGGGATCGACGCCGCGCTCGTAGCGCTTGGCCGCCTCCGACGGCAGCCGGTGACGCTTCACGGCCCGGAAGATCGTGACCGGGTCCCAGTACGCGGCCTCGACCACGACGGCGGTGCTCGTGCCGGAGATCTCCGTGGCGGCGCCGCCCATGACCCCCGCGAGGCCGATCGGGCCGGAGTCGTCGGCGATCACGAGGTCCTCGGGCGTCAACGTCCGGTCGACGTCGTCGAGCGTGGTGAGCCGCTCGCCCGGGTGTGCACGCCGCACGACGATGTCGCCCTGCAGCGTGTCGCGGTCGTAGCAGTGGTTGGGCTGGCCCAGCTCGAGCATCACGTAGTTCGACACGTCGACGGTGAGCGAGATCGAGCGCATCCCCGCGTCGGTGATCCGACGCGCCATCCACGCCGGTGTCGGGGCCGTGGGGTCGACGCCGGTGACCACGAGCGTCGTGAACACCGGGCAGCCCTCGGGGTCCTCCACCCGCACCGGATAGGCCGGCGTGTCGGCGGACGGCACGGCGCGGTCGGCGGGGTCGGTGAAGGGGACGTCGAACGCGAGCGCTGCGTCGCGGGCGACTCCGCGCAGGCTGAGCGCGTAGGAGCGGTCCGGGTTCACCTCGAGGTCCAGCGTCTGGTCACCCAGCCCCAGCAGCGCGACGGCGTCGTCGCCTGGCTGGGCGGTCCCCGGCTCCAGCACGAGGATGCCGTCCGCGCTCGTCTCGTCATCCGGGAGGCCGAGCTCGCGGGTGGAGCAGATCATGCCGTCGGAGACGTGGCCGTAGGTCTTGCGCGAGCCGATCTCGAAGCCGAGCTCCGGCAGGTACGTGCCCGGCAGCGACACGACCACGAGGTCACCGACGCCGACGTTGTGGGCGCCGCACACGATCCCACGCGACGGCACGTCGTCGCCGGGTGCGTCCGGCACCGACGGCACGTTCTCGGCGCCGACGTCGACCCGGCACCAGTTGATCGTCTTGCCGTTCTTCTGCTCCTCGGGCTGCACCGCCAGCACGCGCCCGACGGTCAGCGGACCGGTGATGCCGCCGCCGACGATCTCCTCGAGCTTCAGGTCGTAGGCGGTGAGCCGGTCGGCCAGCTGCTGGGTCGTCACGGTCTCCGGCAGCTCCACCAGGGACCGCAGCCACTCCACGGGGACGCGCATCAGATCCCCACCCCGAACGGTTGCGTGAAGCGGACGTCGCCGTCCCAGAGGTCCCGCATGTCGGCGATGTCGTAGCGGCTGATGATCGTGCGGTCCAGCCCCATGCCGAAGGCGAACCCGGAGTACTCCTCCGGGTCGACGCCGCAGGCGACGAGGACGCGCGGGTTCACGACGCCGCACCCGCCCCACTCGATCCAGCCCTCGCCGCGGCACAGACCGCAGTCGGCGACGAGCGCCGGGTCGTCGTGGCACACGTAGCAGAGCAGGTCGACCTCGGCCGACGGCTCCGTGAAGGGGAAGTACGACGGCCGGAAGCGCGTCGTGATCTCGGGGCCGTACACGGCCGCGGCGAAGTGGTCGAGCGTGCCCTTGAGGTGGGCCATCGACAGGCCCCGGTCGATCGCGAGGCCCTCGACCTGGTGGAAGACGGGCATGTGCGTCGCGTCGGCCTCGTCGGTGCGGTAGACCCGACCCGGGCAGACGACGTAGATCGGGGGCGTCCGGGTCAGCATCGTGCGTGCCTGGACGGGCGAGGTGTGGGTGCGCAGCACGAGGTGCGCGCTCTCGGGCTCGACCCAGAACGTGTCCTGCATCGTGCGCGCCGGGTGGTTCGGCCCGAGGTTGAGGGCGTCGAAGTTCAGCCACTCGGCCTCGACCTCGGGACCCTCGGCGACCTCCCAGCCCATCGCCACGAAGATGTCGGCGACGTGCTCCTGGATGGTGGTGATGGGGTGCCGGGCGCCCACGGGCTCGACGTCGGTGGGCAGGGTGACGTCGACGGTCTCCTCGGCCAGGCGTCGCTCCTCCTCCAGCGCCTCGAGCTCGACGGTGCGGGCGGCGAGCGCCTGGTTGACGGCGCCGCGCGCCTGACCGATCCGCTGCCCGGCGTCCTTGCGCGCCTGGGGCGGCAGGGCCCCGATCTCGCGGTTGGCGAGGGCCAGGGGCGAGCGGTCGCCGGTGTGGGCGATGCGCACGGCCTTCAGCGCCTCGAGGGAGTCGGCTGCGGCGACGGCGGCGAGGGCGTCGTCGCGCACGCGCGCGACCTCGTCCTCGCCCAGCGCGGCGACCTCCACGGGGTCGTAGTCGGAGTTCGGGGCGGACACGCGAGCAGTCTAGTGAGGCGGGACCCGCCGCCCATGCGGTCGGGTCGGTCGGTTCGGTCGGCCGAGCCGGTCGCCCCGCTCGATCGCGAGGTCAGTCGGTCAGGGCGTCCGGCTCGTTGACCGGCACCCAGGCCCGGATGAGCGCTCCCCCGCCCTCGGCGTCGTCGATCTCGATCCGGCCGCCGTGCTCCTCCACGATGCCGCGGACGATGTACATGCCGAGGCCGCTGCCGGCGCCGGGGCCCGACCGCCAGAAGCGGCTGAACACGCGCTGGCGCATCTCCTCGGGGATGCCCGGGCCCTGGTCGTGCACCTCGAGCACGGCGCCGCCGGGACCCAGCGCACCGACCCGGCCCTCGTCCCCGAGGTGCCGGACGACGACCCGGCGCAAGCCGTGCCCGTGCCGCATCGCGTTCTCGACGAGGTTCGTCGCCACCTGGGTCATGCGGTCCGCGTCGCCCCACACGAGGTGTGGCTCCCCCTCCGCGGTGAGCTCGAAGGGCTCGTCACCCGCCGAGACGCTGCGCAGGACGTTGCGCACGACCTCGTCGAGCTTAACCGGACCCCGACGCAGCGTGAGGCGGCCCGCGTCGATGCGTGCCGCGTCCAGCAGCTCGGTGATGAGGCGGCTGAGCCGGTCGGCGTCGGAGTCGACGGTCTCGAGCATGAACTGGCGCTGCTCCTCGGAGAAGCGGTCCCACTTCGACAGCAGGGTCGACGTGAAGCCCTTGATGCCGGTGAGGGGCGAGCGGAGCTCGTGCGCGACCGTGGCGACGAGGTCGGAGCGCTCGCGGTCGCGCTGGTTGCGCACCTTGGCGTTGCGCACGCTCGCCACGACGCGGACGACCGTGCCGGCCGGGCGGTCGCGGACCAGGCGGGCGGTCACGAGGTACTCGCTGCCGCGCGGGGAGTACCAGGACTGCTCCGACAAGCGGGTGCGGATGTTGAGCCCGTCGTACGGACGGGTGGAGTCGTACCAGCTGTTGCCGTTCAGGTCGTCGAACGGCATGGCGTCGGACAGGTGCATGCCCAGCATCTCGCCGGGGTCGGCGCGGGCCATCTGCTCGATGCGGCCGTTGACGTACTCGACGACGCCGTCCCGCCCGGCGATGACCACGCCGTCGGGGAAGTCGTCGAGGTCCA
Organism: uncultured Aeromicrobium sp.; assembly: GCA_964599245.1. Classification (GTDB taxonomy): domain Bacteria; phylum Actinomycetota; class Actinomycetes; order Propionibacteriales; family Nocardioidaceae; genus Aeromicrobium. The sequence goes on from CAZREF010000009.1 coordinate 19,419, forward strand.
TGGCAGGAATCTAGTACGAAAGGACTAGACGGTGGTCCTGGCGCCGCGCACGACGGCCTGCCGGACGAGGTCGGCGTTCGAGGCGACGGCCTCCCCGTCCGGGCCCTCGAGGACGTCCTCCAGGCCGATCCGGGTCGCGACGCCGCGTTCGACGGCGAGGTCGAGGACGGTCCAGGCCGACCGTCCCTCGCCGTGCAGCAGCACCGGGACCCCGGCCGGCTCGACGAGGTCGAGCAGCCGTTCGGCCACCTCGCGCTGGCCGGGCGCGTCGGCGACCTCGAGCAGCACCAGCGACGTGTGCTCCCGCCACGGCGAGGACAGCCAGCCCTCCGCGGCGTCCTCGGTCCAGAGCCCGGCGTTCAGGTCCACGCCGCGACCGACGAGCGCCGCGGCCAGCTCGGCGGCGTCCCGCTCGTGCCAGTTCACGGACGCGTGGTCGGGCAGCACCGCCCAGCCGGCCACGGCCTGCGCGGCGCTGGTCCCGCCGGTCCAGGCCCACGCCCCGGTGGTGACGCCGACCGGCACGTCGACGACGGCCCTCACGGCCTCCACCCAGGTCGCGACGTCGGCCGCCGCGAGGCTGTCGCGCCCGTCGGGCGTGCGCGGGTGGACGTGCAGGTCCTGCGCCCCGGCGGCGACCGCGGCTGCCGCCTCCTCCGCGCACGCCTCGGGGGTGAGCGGGACGGCGGGGTGCTCGTCGATGTCGCGCGAGCCGTTCAGGCAGCACTGCAGCCCGCCGCGGGGCGAGGAGCTCATCGCGCGGCCTGCGCCCGAGCGCTCGCGTAGAGGCACACCGCGGCGGCGGTCGCGAGGTTGAGGCTCTCGGCGTGGCCGAGGATGGGTACCGCCACGGCGCGGTCCGCGGCCTCGCGCACCTCTGCCGGAAGACCCTGGGCCTCGTTGCCCATCACCCAGGCCGTGGGCGCGGCGAGGTCGAGGCCGGAGCCGGCCCGGTCGGCGGCGAAGAGGTCGACCTCGGCCTCGCCGTCGGTGGCCAGCACCTGCAGCCCCCGCTCGCGCAGCGCGTCGAGGACGGCGGCGTGGTCGCGCTCGACGACCACCGGCAGGTGGAACAGGCTGCCGGCGCTCGCGCGGACGGCCTTGGGGTTCGTCGGGTCGACGCTGTCGGCCGAGAGCACGACCGCGTCGGCGCCGGCGGCGTCGGCGCAGCGGATCACGGCGCCGGCGTTGCCGGGGTCGCGCATGTCGTGGCAGACGACGACCAGGCGCGCTGTCTCGGGCAGGGCCTCGAGGCCGACCACGACCGTCGTGCACACGGCGACGAGGCCCTGGGGCGTGGTGGCGTCGGCGATCTCGGCGAGGACGCCCTCGTCGACGACGGTCCACGTGACCTCGTCGTCGAGTGCGGTGTCGTGCAGCGCCCCGTGCCGCTCGGTGGCCGCCGCCGTGGCGAACACCTCCTGCACGACGCCGGGGACGGCGAGCGCCTCCCGGACGGCCTGCGGGCCCTCGGCGAGCAGCTGGCCCGCCTCGGCCCGGAAACGCCGCGTGGCAAGTCGCCGGGCACGCTTCACCCGTCCGGTCCGGACGGTGACGGCGAGCTCGGGACCTGCCACGGGCGTGGGTGCGAGGGCGGTCAGGCCGTCGCGTCTTCCTTGGGCGCGTTCACGTCGGCCGGGAGGTTGTCCTTCGCGACCTGGACGAGCGCGCTGAACGCAGCCGGCTCGTGGACGGCCAGCTCGGCGAGCATCTTGCGGTCGACCTCGACACCCGCGGCCTTGAGGCCCTGGATGAAGCGGTTGTAGGTGAGCCCCTCGGCGCGGACCGCGGCGTTGATGCGCTGGATCCAGAGGCGACGGAAGTCGCCCTTCTTGGCCTTGCGGTCACGGTAGTTGTAGACCAGGGAGTGGGTGACCTGCTCCTTGGCCTTGCGGTACAGGCGCGAGCGCTGGCCACGGTAGCCGGACGCCCGCTCGAGGGTCTCGCGGCGCTTCTTCTGCGCGTTGACGGAACGCTTGACGCGTGCCATGTCGGTTCTCCTTCGGGTGGGGTGCGGTCAGAGACCGAGCAGCTTCTTGACCTTCTTGGTGTCCGCCTTCGACACGTCGGTCGTGCCGGCGAGGCGACGGGTCCGCGTGCTGGACTTGTACTCCAAGAGGTGACGACGGTTGGTCTGCTCGCGGCGCAGCTTGCCCTTGCCGGTGACCTTCACGCGCTTCTTCATGCCCGAGTGGGGCTTGAACTTCGGCATCTCATGCCTCCATGTCTGGATCGAGGTTCTCGGAGCGACGCCGAGGCTTCTTCGGTGTCGCGGTCTTCTGCTGGGCCTCGCGGTGCGCCTTGTCGGCGGCCGCCTCGGCCTCACGCTCCGCAGCCTTCTCGGCGGTGGTCTTGGCCTTCTCGGCGGCGACCTCGGCCTGGGCCTCGGACTTCTTCTTCAGGGGCGCGAGCACCATCGTCATGTTGCGGCCGTCCTGGCGCGGGTGCGCCTCGACGACCCCGAGGTCCGACACGTCCTCGCCCAGCTTCTGGAGCAGCCGGTAGCCCAGCTCGGGGCGGTGCTGCTCACGTCCGCGGAACATGATCGTGATCTTGACCTTGTCGCCCGCCTTCAGGAACCGCACGACGTGACCCTTCTTGGTGTCGTAGTCGTGCTGGTCGATCTTCGGGCGGAGCTTCATCTCCTTGATGATGGTGTTCGTCTGGTTGCGTCGTGACTCGCGGGCCTTCTGGGCGGCCTCGTACTTGAACTTGCCGTAGTCCATGAGACGGCACACCGGCGGGCGGGCCGTCGGGGCGACCTCGACGAGGTCGAGGTCGGCTTCGGCGGCGAGGCGCAGGGCGTCCTCGATGCGCACGATGCCGACCTGCTCACCGCCGGGTCCGACGAGACGGACCTCCGGGACGCGGATGCGGTCGTTGACGCGCAGCTCTGTGCTGATGGATCCTCCTGTGGTCTGTGTCCAGGAGGCCCACGACGAAGGCCCCCGTCCCGCAGGACGGAGGCCACCGTTGCGCACGCTCCGGCGCGAGCCGGGCGTGCCGCTCGCCCGGGCGTACCGGGCGAGGTACCCCCCGATCCTCGGACCGGGCAGGTGGGAGGTGGGCCTCCACTTCCTGTCCAGGGTACCAGGCGATCGCGCACTCGTGAAAACCGCGACGTGGACGGCGTCGGCGGTCGCGTCACGCGACCGAAACGTCCGGGACCACGACCGGCAACACCGACGACGCATCCTGCCGCCAGGAGGTGGTCACCATGAGGTGGAGGGTGCGTGCGACGTTCCCGGACCGACCGGGCCTGCTGGGCCGGGTCGCCCGGGCGTGCGGCGACGCCGACGTCAACATCGTCGGCATGCAGGTCTTCTCGAGCCGTCCGACGGTGACCGACGAGTTCGTCGTCGAGGCGGCCGACTCCTGGACCGAGGTCGCCCTGGCGGACCTCTTCACCGGGGCCGGCGGGTCCGCCGTGGCCGTGACCCGTGCCGACGTGGCCGGCGCCGACGACGACGCACCCACGCGGTACCTCGAGGCCGTGCACCAGGTGCTCGAGGAGGGCCGCGACGTGGAGGAGGTCCTCGGCGAGCTCCTGTGCACCGCTCCCCCGGACGTGGCCGACTACGCCGGGCACGACGTGCTCGACCTGCGCCGGCGCAACGGCAGCGTGCTGCGGATCAGCCGGGCCGTGCCGTTCACCGCCGTGGAGCGGGCACGCGCGCAGGCGCTGCTCTCCCTGGTCAGCGACGCCGGCGTCGACGTGCCGCTGATCGCGCCCTCCCCGCGGCACCCCGTACCCCTCGTGCGGGTGGCCACGCTGGCCGACATCGAGGCCGTCGCCGCCCTGCACGAGCGCTGCAGCGTCGAGACGCTCTACACCCGCTACCAGGTGCCCCTGCGGATGCCGATGACGACGCGCATGGCGCGTCGGCTCGTGACGCCCGAGGACGGGCTGGCCCTCGTCGTGCAGGTGGGCCTCGACGTCGTGGGCCACGGCGTTCTCGAGACGCAGGGCGACGAGCTGGTCTTCCAGCTCCTCGTCGAGGACGCGTGGCAGGGTCGCGGCTTCGGCACCCTGCTCGTCAAGCACGCCGCTCGTCACGCCAGGTCACGTGGCGCCGAGCGCCTCACCTTCGTCTCCGCGGGTTCCAACGACCAGCTCCTGCGCGCCGTCGGCGCGGCGGGGTTCGTCGCCCGGGTCGAGCGGCACGACGCCGCCGTGCACATCACCGTGCCGCTGGCCGGCGTGCGGGCGGCCGAGACCGCCTGAGGGCCCAGCCGACGGTTCCGCCGAGGGTTCAGCCGCCGGTGACCCAGGCGTGGCCGACGTCGGTGGCCACGAGACGGTCGCCCGCGGCGAGGTGACGCAGGTCGTCGGTCTCGACCACCTGGAAGTGGGGCGAGGCGAGGTCGAGCAGGAGCGCCGACGCTCCCTCGGAGAGTGCGGCGACCGCGGCGGCCTGCCCCCAGACGGGGACGGGGCGGGCCTGGGGGTTCCAGCGGGCCATCGTGTCGAGGCTGCTGAACGCGAGCAGGGCCTGGCGACCGTCGCGGCCCGTCATGAGCACCGCGGCCATGTCGGCGTCCTTGTCACCCTGCACCAACGCCTCCGGGCCGGCAGCGCGGCTCGCCTCGCCGAGGGTGGCGACGATGGGCACGAAGACCCGGACCGAGCCGAGCACCGACAGGACGGCGGGGACGTCGCCGAGGACCTCGCCCAGCCGGGGGTCGAGCCGGCCGTCGTCGTCGGGGAACGCGGGCTCCGCGAGCGAACGGCCGGTCACGGGACCCGCCGCACGAGGTCCTCGACGACCGCGCGCACCCGACCGTGCCCGCTCGTCCCCTGGAGGGCGAAGAGCATGATGCGCTCGTCGTCCTGCGTGACGAGCGTGGGCCACGGAGCACCCTCGCCGAACGCGAACCCGCGCACCTGCGCCCAGGACACCCGCCGGGTGCGGTAGCCGTTCACGACCTCGAGGCCGTCGTCGTCGACGGTGACGCGGCTGCGCCCGATGCCGTGCAGGACCACCAGGAAGACGCCGACCGATCCGTAGAGCGTCAGCGCCTGCTCGATCGTCACCTGGTCACGGATCTCCGCCGGCAGCGCCACCGTGATGGCCACCGACATGGCCACGAGGGCGACGCAGGCGCCGTACGCCACCCACCGGGTCCCCCCGGGGCGGTGGGTGACGGCACCGCCGCCGGTCATACCCGGCACGCCAGGATGTCGGTGACGAGGATCCCGCGGGCTCCCAGCCCGTACAGGCTGTCCATCACCTTCTGGGCGGAGTCGCGCGGCACCATCGAGCGCACCGCGACCCACCCCGCGCGATGCAGGGGCGAGACCGTCGGTGACTCGATGCCGGGCGTCAGCTCGACGGCCTGCTCCACGTGCTCGACCCGGATGTCGTAGTCCATCATCACGTACGTGCGGGCGACGAGGACGCTGTCGAGCCGACGCTTGAAGACCTCGTAGCCCTCGGGCTCGGGCGCCCCGGACCGCGTGATGAGGACGGCCTCGGACGACAGGATCGGGTCGCCGAACACGGCGAGGTCGGCCTGGCGCAGCGTGCTGCCGGTCTCGACGACGTCGGCGATGGCGTCGGCGACACCGAGCCGGATCGAGGACTCGACGGCACCGTCGAGGCGGACGACGGAGGCGCTCACACCGCGCTCGGCCAGGTAGTCCTGGACGATGACCGGGTAGGACGTGGCGACGCGCTTGCCCTCGAGCTCCGCGACCTCAGTCATCGTGCCGGTCGGGGCGGCGAAGCGGAACGTGGAGGCACCGAACCCGAGGCCGATCTGCTCGGCGGCGGAGGCGGCGGAGTCGAGGAGCAGGTCGCGACCGGTGATGCCGACGTCGAGCGTGCCCTCCCCCACGTAGACCGCGATGTCCCGCGGGCGCAGGTAGAAGAACTCGACGTCGTTGTCGGCGTCGACCAGGACGAGGTCCTTGGTGTTGCGACGCTGCCGGTAGCCCGCCTCGGCGAGGATCTGGCTCGCCGACTCGGACAGGGCGCCCTTGTTGGGCACGGCGACTCTCAGCATGGTGGTTTCCTGACGTGCTGGTGCGGGCCCGCGTGGGCGGGGTCCGCGGAGGGGGTCGGTGGCCGGCTCGTCACGACAGCGGAGCGGCCCCTGGGCATGGCGGAACCCGCTGTCGTCACAGATGCGCGTAGACGTCGTCGAGCGTGACGCCGGCGGCGAGCATCATGACCTGGGCGTGGTACAGCAGCTGGCTGAGCTCCTCGGCCGTGCGCTCCGGACCCTCGTGCTCGGCCGCCATCCAGGACTCGGCCGCCTCCTCGACGAGCTTCTTGCCGATGGCGTGCACGCCAGCGTCGAGCTCGGCGACGGTGCGCGAGCCCTCGGGCCGGGTGCTGGCCTTGTCGGCGAGCTCGGCGAACAGGTCGTCGAAGGTCTTCATGATGGCCTCAGTCTAGGGACGCGACCCGGCGGAGGGTCGCCCAGGTCGAGAGCGCCGCCTCGGCGGCCTCGCGCCCCTTGTCCTCGGAGCTGCCCTCGAGCCCCGCCCGGTCGAGCGCCTGCTCCTCGGTGTCGCAGGTCAGCAGGCCGAACCCGACCGGGACGCCGGTGTCGAGGGCGACGCGCGCGAGACCGTCGGTGGCGGCGGACGAGACGTACTCGAAGTGGGGCGTGCCGCCGCGGATGATCACGCCGAGCGCGACGACGGCGTCGAAGCCCGCCGCCGCGCACGCCTGGCTCACGAGCGGCAGCTCGAACGACCCGGCCGCACGCAGCAGCGTCACGTCGCTGACGCGGGCGTCGGCGAGGGCACGCCGGGCGCCGGCGACGAGACCGTCCATGACCTCGTCGTGCCAGCTCGACGCGACGACGGCGACGCGGGCTCCCGCCGCGTCGACCTGCAGGATGGGTGCTCCGTGTCCGCTCACGCGCTGTCTCCGTCCGTGTCCGTCGCGTCGTGCACCTCGAGGCCGAGGTCGGGCAGGTCGTGGCCCATCCGCTCGGCCTTGGTGCGCAGGTACTGGATGTTCTCCGGCGTCGGCGCGATCTGGATCGGCACACGCTCGGCGACCTTGACGCCGTACGTCTCGAGCTGGGTCGCCTTGTCCGGGTTGTTGGTGAGCAGGCGCACGGACCCGATGGCGAGGTCGCGCAGCATCTGGGCGCCGGCGGCGTAGTCCCGCTCGTCCTCCCCGAAGCCCAGGTCGAGGTTGGCGTCGACCGTGTCGCGGCCGCGGTCCTGCAGCGCGTAGGCCTGCAGCTTGTGCAGCAGGCCGATGCCACGACCCTCGTGGCCGCGCAGGTAGACCACGACCCCGGCGCCCTCGGCCACGATCGAGGCCATCGACGCCTGCAGCTGCGGGCCGCAGTCGCAGCGTCGGGAGCCGAACACGTCGCCGGTCAGGCACTCGGAGTGGAGCCGGACCAGCACCGGCGTCGGGCTGGCGGCGGGGTCGCCCAGCACGAGCGCCACGTGCTCGGCGCCGTCGATGCGGTCGCGGTAGCCCAGCGCGCGGAACGCGCCGAACTCCGTCGGGAGCGACGTCTCGGCGAGACGGTCGACCTGGCTCTCGTGCAGGCGCAGGTGCACCTGGAGGTCCTCGATGGAGACGAGCGCGAGGTCGTGCTCGTCGGCGAACGCCCGCAGCGCGGGCGCGCGCATGAGCGTGCCGTCGTCGTGCACGACCTCGCCGATGACGCCCACCGGGGTCAGTCCGGCCAGACGGGTCAGGTCGACCGCCGCCTCGGTGTGGCCGGCGCGGGCCAGCACGCCGCCCTCCTTGGCCCGCAGCGGCAGCACGTGGCCGGGCATGACGAGCTCGAACGACTCGGTCGCGGAGTCGGCGAGGACCCGAACCGTCCGCGCCCGGTCCGCGGCGGAGATGCCGGTGGTGATGCCGTCGCGCGCGTCGATGGAGATCGTGTACGCCGTGCGCATGAGCTCGCGGTTGTGCGGCGTCATCAGCGGGATGCCGAGCCGGTCGAGGATGGCGCCGGGGGCTGGGGCGCAGACGTACCCGCTGGAGTGCCGCACCAGGAAGCCCATGAGCTCCGGTGTCGCCTTGCTGGCGGCGAAGATGATGTCGCCCTCGTTCTCGCGGCCCGGGTCGTCGACGACGACCACGGCCCTGCCGTCGCGGATGTCGGCGATCGCCCGCTCGATGCTGTCGAGGCGGACGGTGTCGCCCGCCGCGTCCGAGTAGGTCGTCATGCTGTCTCCTTCGGGAGGCGGGCGGCGAGGAGCCGCTCCACGTACTTGGCGAGGACGTCGACCTCGAGGTTCACCCGGTCGCCCGGCGCGAGGGTGCCCAGGGTCGTGTCCGCGAGGGTGGTGGGGATGAGGGACACCGAGAACCACGGGTCGAGATCGTGCGGTTCGGTCACCTCGACGACCGTGAGCGAGACCCCCTGGACGGTGATCGAGCCCTTCGGGACGAGGTAGCGGGCGAGGTCGTCCGGGAGGGAGAAGCGCAGGACGTCCCAGTGCTCGCTCGGCGTGCGGTCGATCAGGGCGCCGGTGCCGTCGACGTGGCCCTGGACGACGTGGCCGCCCATGCGGCCACCCGCCTGCATGGCGCGCTCGAGGTTGACCTCGTCGCCCGGCTGCAGGTCGCCGAGCGACGTCCTGCGCAGCGACTCGGCCATGACGTCGGCGACGAACACCTCGCCGTCCCCCTCCTGCGACGGCAGGGCCGTGACCGTCAGGCAGCAGCCGTTGACCGAGATCGACGCGCCGTGGGTGGCGTCGCCCGTGACGACGGGACCGCGCACCGAGAGCCGCACGGCGTCGCCCAGCGGCTCGAGCGCCGTGACCACGCCCTTCTCCTCCACGAGTCCGGTGAACATCAGGGCATCTCCTCCCGTGGTGCACGGCCCGGCGTGCCGATCACGCGGATGTCGGGACCGATGCGGGTGACGTCGTGCAGGTCGATCGGGCGCAGGTCGGCCAGGGTGGTCGCCTCGCCCTCGAGCGCCGCGCGCCCCGACCCGAGCATGGCGGGGGCGATGTAGCCGATGACGCGGTCGACGAGCCCGGCGTTCCAGAACCCTCCGGCGAGCCGGGGCCCGCCCTCGAGCCACACGTGGTGGACGCCGTTCTCGGTCATCGTGGCGAGGACCTCCTCCGGCTCGCGGGTCTGCACCAGCAGGGTCGGTGCCACGCGGTCGAAGACGCGGTAGTAGGACGGGATGTGCGTCTCTCCCACGACGACGCGCAGCGGCTGCTGGTCGTACGGGAGCGGGAGGTCGTCGGCGTCGCGGACGGTGAGGCGCGGGTCGTCGGCGAGCACCGCGCCGGTGCCCGCCATGATGGCGTCGGCCCCGGCCCTGAAGCGCTGCACGTCGCGGCGCGCCTCGGCGGAGGTGATCCACTTGCTCGAGCCGTCGGGCGCGGCGCTGAGGCCGTCCATCGTGGCGGCGTACTTCCAGGTGACGAACGGACGTCCGTGGGTGACGGCGAAGGTCCACTCGACGTTGAGCGCCTCGGCCTCCTCGAGGAGGACGCCGCCCTCGACGTCGACACCGGCGGCCCGCAGGCGGTCGGCGCCGCCGGCGGCCCGCGGGTTGGGGTCGGACTGTCCGAGGACGACGCGCGTGATCCCAGCCTCGAGCAGCGCGTCGACGCACGGCCCCGTGCGCCCGGTGTGCGCGCACGGCTCGAGCGTGACCACGGCGGTCGCGCCCCGCGCGGCCTCACCGGCCTGCCGCAGCGCGTCGACCTCGGCGTGAGGGGTGCCGGCACCCTGGTGGTGCCCGACGGCCAGCTGCTCGCCGGCGGGCGACAGCAGCACGCACCCGACGCGGGGATTGGGCAGGGCTCGCTCGACGGAGCGCGCGGCGTCGAGGGCCGTGCGCATGGCCCGCAGCTCGGTCTCGCTCGCCATCTGGTCCTCCGGTCGGGCTCGCCTCTCCGGGGACCCGGGCCGGGCGCACCTGTCCGGACGGACGGTGCTCCAGACCCCGCGTGCGCCTCTCATCCGGACTTTCACCGTCGGTACCGGAGTTCCACCGGTTCAACCACGTCCTCGAGAGGACCTGGGTCGCGGACTGTCACCGCCGGTTCGGACTTGCACCGACCCCGGAGCACGCGAGCTGTTGCTCGTACCCCGGAAGTGTAGCCCGACGCCCCGCCGCCGCGGTCGGGTCCCGCGGTGCGGGACGCGTCACGTCGGGGTCAGTGGGCGCAGGCGCCCGCAGCGAGCTCGCGGAGCGTCTCGACCATCGCCCCGGGGTCGTCCGCGCCGAAGACGGCCGAGCCCGCGACGAACGTGTCGGCCCCGGCCTCCGCGCAGCGCTCGATCGTCTCCACCGACACCCCGCCGTCGACCTGGAGCCAGATCTCGCCGCCGGTGCGGGCGATGAGCTCGCGGGTCCGACGGATCTTGGGCAGGCAGAGGTCGAGGAACCTCTGACCGCCGAAGCCGGGCTCGACCGTCATGACGAGCACCATGTCGAGCTCGGGCAGGAGGTCGGCGTACGGCTCGATCGGGGTCGCCGGCTTGAGCGCCATCGAGGCGCGGGCACCCTGGGCACGGATCTCCCGGGCGAGACGGACCGGGGCGTGGGCAGCCTCCACGTGGAAGGTGATGCTGCCCGCCCCCGCCTCCGCGAAGGCCGGCGCCCAGCGGTCGGGGTCGGCGATCATCAGGTGGGCGTCGATCGGCTGCTCGGCGGCCTTCGAGAGCGCCTCGATGACCGGGGCCCCCAGCGTCAGGTTGGGGACGAAGTGGTTGTCCATGACGTCCATGTGGAGCCAGTCGGCCGTCGGGATCCGCGCCGCCTCGTCCGCCAGGTTCGCGAAGTCGGCGTTGAGCAGGCTCGGCGTGATCTGGATGGCCATGGCCGACAGCGTAGTGGCGCGTCGACGGGAGCCGGCGTAAGGTCGCGGGACACCGGTCGGGGAGGTCCCGTGTCCAGCTCGTTCGGCTCGGCCTGAGCGCTCAGCGGCGGCGCAGGAGCGCGAGGAACATCGCATCGGTGCCGTCGCGGTGCGGCCACCACCGGTGGACCGACTCGAGCACGGCGACGCCGGGTCCGACCGACTCGACGACCTCGAGCGTCTCGTCCACCAGGGGCGAGCACGTCGCGTAGCCCACGACGCCTCCTGCACGGGTCAGGTCGACCGCCCGCCGCAGCAGCGCGCGCTGGAGCGGCACCAGGGTAGCGAGGTCGTCCGGCGACCTCCGCCAGCGGGACTCCGGCCGACGTCGCAGCGCCCCGAGCCCGGTGCACGGGGCATCGACCAGGACCCGGTCGAACGTGCCAGGCTCCCACGGGCCCTCGCGACCGTCGTGGACGGTGACCTCCACGTCGGGCAGCGCGCGCAGGCCCTGGCGGACGAGCTCGGCGCGGTGCGGCTGGACCTCGTTGGCGACCAGGTGCACCCCCCGTTGCGCGGCGAGCGCCCCGAGGAGCGCCGCCTTGCCACCGGGCCCGGCGCAGAGGTCGAGCCAGCGGGCGTCGGAGCCCTGGAGCGTCGCCTCGGCGAGCGTCAGGGCGACCATCTGCGATCCCTCGTCCTGCACCCCCGCCAGTCCGTCGCGGACGGCGGCGACGTCGCCGGGGTCGCCGGACTCGAGCACCCGGGCGTACGGCGACACCTCCCCCGGCGCACCCGGCAGGTCGCTCGGCTCCACGAGACCGGGACGGGCGACGAGGGTGACCTTGGGCGGACGGTTGTCGGCCTCCAGCAGCGCCTCCAGCTCGTCGGCGGCGTCGACCGCGCGCAGCGCCGTGCGCAGCGCGCGGACGACCCAGGCCGGGTGGGAGTGCCGGACGGCCAGGACGTCGTCGCCCTCGAGGCCGGTCGTGACGCGGGCGAGCCAGGTCTGGAGGTCGTCGGAAGCGACCTTGCGCATGACCGCGTTCACGAGCCCGGCCGGCTTGTGCCCGACCACGCGCTTGACGAGGCCGACGCTGGTGGAGACCGCCGCGTGGGAGGGCACGCGCATCGACAGCGCCTGGTGGGCGCCGAGGCGCAGCACGTCGCGGACCGGCGGGTCGAGCGGCCGGTTCACGAGCGAGTCGAGGACCGCGTCGTAGGTGCCGCGCAGCCGCAGCGTGCCGTGCACGAGCTCGGTGGCGAATGCCGCGTCACGACCGCTGACCTTCCGCTCCCGCAGCAGCTGCGGGAGCAGGAGGTTGACGTAGGAGTCACGTTCGTCGGCCGCGCGGAGGACGTCGTAGGCCAGGCCGCGCACGGGGTCGCTCACGACCGCCCCCTCATGACAGGGCCGTCCCGGGCTCGAGCGTCGTCCCCCGCGCCCAGTCGGCGGCGGCCATGGCCTTGCGTCCGGTGGGCTGCACCGTGCCGAGCACGACGTCGGTGGTGGCCGTGCCGACCCGCACCTCGCGCTTGTCGGCCCGGACCTCCCCTGGTCGCAAGGTGTCGTCGTCGGTCGGTGACACGGGGCCGAGCTTGAGCCGGTCCTCCCCCAGCATCGTCCAGGCGCCGGGTGCGGGCGTGCAGCCGCGGACCTGCCGGTCGACCGCGAAGGCCGGGCGCGTCCAGTCGACGCGGGCGTCGTCGGTCGTGAGCTTCGGGGCGTAGGAGACGCCCTCCTCCGGTTGGGTGACCGCGCCGATGTCGCCGTCCTCGACGTGGTCGAGCACGTCGACGAGGAGGCGTGAGCCCTCGTGCGCCAGACGCTCGAGCAGCGTGCCCGACGTGTCGTCGTCGCGGATCCGTTCGGTGATGGTGCCGAGCACGGGCCCGGCGTCGAGCGCCTCGACGAGACTGAAGACGGTCGCACCCGTGACCTCGTCACCGGCCATGATCGAGCGCTGGACGGGGGCGGCGCCGCGCCAGGCCGGCAGCACGGAGAAGTGCAGGTTGAGCCAGCCGTACTCGGGGACGTCGAGCGCCTCGCGCTTCAGCAGCGCGCCGTAGGCGACGATCGGGCACGCGGCCGGTCCGATCGCGCGGAGGCGGTCGAGGAAGTCGGGGTCGTCGGCCCGGGCGGGGCGCAGCACCTCGATGCCGAGCTCGAGGGCGCGCGCCGCGACCGGCGACGGGTGGAGGGTGCGACCGCGGCCCTGGCGGGCATCGGGCCGCGTGACCACGGCGGCCACCTCGTGTCGGCTGGCGACCAGCGCCTCCAGCGACGGCAGGGCGGTCTCGGGCGTCCCGGCGAACACGATCCTCACGACGGTCGAGTCTAGGCGGGGGGTCGCGCCTCAGAAGGCGTGCGGGTCGACGCGCACCCGCAGGGACGGTTCCTTGGCCGCCGACCGGGCGGACTGGACGTCCTTCAGGGCCGCCGCCAGGGCGGGCCCGTCGCGTCGGGGCACCCGGAGGACGAGCCGCTCGGCCTCCGGCTCACCGGGCCTGACCGGCACGGGGACGGGACCGAGCACGTCGGTGCCGGGGGGCCAGGAGCGGCGCGCCAGGGCGACGAGCACCTCCGCAGGACCCTCCACGACGGCAACGCGAGCGACCGGCGGCAGGTGCGCCGCCGAGCGCTCGGCGAGCTCGCGCTCGGCCAGGCCCACGGGGTCGGCACGGACGAGCCCCTGCAGCAGGGCGGGGTCGCCGACGGCCACGGCCTCCGCCCGCTCACGGGCGAGCGCGAGGGCGTTGAACCACCGGCGGTGCGCCTCCTCCAGGACCCTCAGGTCGTCCCGCCCGAGAGCGAGCCAGGTGTCCATGAGCACGACCAGGGCGTAGCCGGACGCCGCTCGCGGCTCGGCACCCGGCGTGGCGAGCACGAGCGCGTCGGGGTCGTCGACGACGTCGAGCACGTCGGTGCCGCCGGACGTGAGCACCGCGCGCCCGGGGAAGGCCGCCGCGTACTCCTCCGCGGTGCGGAGCTGGCCCACCACCGGCGAGCGGAGCCGGCTCGACCCGCACGCCCGGCACGACCAGAAGGGGACGGCGGTGCCGCACCAGCGGCAGGTGGGCTCGGCACCGCGCGACGTCTGGACCAGGGGGCCCTCGCAGGCGGCGCAGCGGGCCGGCGTGCGGCAGTCCTGGCACGCGAGCGACGTGCGGTAGCCCCGCCGGGGCACCTGCACCAGCACGGGACCCTCGGCCCGACGGACCGCGGCGAAGACCTCGTGCGGGAGCCGTGCGGGGGCGCCCCCCGCGACGCTGCCGTCGGTGACCGCCAGGCGCGGCCAGGCCCGACGACGGGTGACCGCCTCGGCACGCAGGGACCGGGCCCAGCCGGAGGTGACGAGCGACTGCGCCTCCGCGGTGCGGGCGTAGCCGGCGAGGAGGACCGCGGTGTCCTCGCGGACCGCCCGGGTGAGCAGCACCTCGCGTGCGTGGAGGTAGGGAGCTCGGGGCTCGGCGTGGAGGTCGTCGCCGTCGTCCCACATCGCGACCAGGCCGAGGTCGTGCACCGGGGCGAACGTGGCCGCGCGGGTGCCGAGGACCACCGTCACCTCGCCCCGCGCCACGGCGAGGAAGGACCGGTACCGCTCGGCGGGCTTCTGGGACGACGAGAGGACGACGTGCCGCCCGGCTCCCAGCACCTCGGTGAAGGCCGTGTGCCAGTGGTCGAGGTCGCGCGCGTCGGGGACGCAGACGAGGGACCCGCGCCCGGAGCGGAGCGTGGCCAGCACGGCCTGCGCGACCGCGTGGGCGGGGTCGCGGAGCGGGAGCGCCTCCCACACGGCGCGGGGCGAGCCACCGGACTCGAGGGCGGTGAGGAGGGCCGAGCCGTCGGGCCAGTGGTGCCAGGCCTCGTCGTCGACGTCCGGGAGCCGCTCGTCGTCGTCGCGCGCAGTGGTGGGCCGTGCCTCGACCCGGGCCTGGCGCGGCGGGACGGCGAGGCGCAGGACGTCGGAGAGCGTGCCCGCCCAACGGTCGGCGACCTCGCGCGCCAGTCCCAGCACCTCGGCGCTCAGCACCGGTTCGGCCGACACCACCTTGACGATCGGCGCGAGCCGACCCTCGTGCGTGGAGGTGGTGTCGAGCGCCACGACGTAGCCGTCGGTGGCGCGCCCGGCGAAGCGGACCTTGACCCGGCACCCCGGGACTGGCTGCGGCTCGAGGTCGGCCGGGACGGCGTAGTCGAAGAGGCGGTCGAGGTGCGGCAGGGGCGTGTCGACCGCGACCCGGGCCACGAGCAGGGGGTCCTCCCCCGGCACCCCGTCGTCAGCGGCGGGCGTCGGCTCCGGCGCCGGGATGGGCACCCCGAGGAGCTCGAGCTGGTCGCCGCTGGTCACGCGGTCTGTCTACCAGGCGGGGCGGACGGTCGGTCTGGGGTGCATGCTGCCCTGGCTCGCTCCGTCCTGCGAGTGCGTCTTGCTTCCCCCCGACCCCCGGGAGGGGCAGGGATTCTCCCTTCGCGTGGACCGTGCCACGAGAAGGGAGAATCCCTGCCCGCGCAAAGGGAGAATCGTGCGTCAGGCCCCACCGGATCCCGAGAACCCGGGCCGGCGCGCACCCAGCTCCCCGGTCGAGGCCCTTGCGGAGGCCGAACCGACGAGAGGCCGAGGCAGCGCAGCCGCAGGCCGGGGAGGAGCCGACGAAGCACGACCGCCCGCCACCACACGGGTGACGGGCGGTCGAGAGAGTGCTCAGGCGTGCGCGGCCGCCTTGAGGGCCTCGGCGCGGCCGGTGTCCTCCCACGGCAGGCCGGGGCGGCCGAAGTGGCCGTAGGCGGCGGTCTGCGCGTAGATCGGGCGGAGCAGGTCGAGGTCACGGACGATGGCGCCCGGACGCAGGTCGAAGACCTCGAGGACGGCCTCGCGGATCCTCTCGACCGGGACCGTCTCGGTGCCGTAGGTGTCGACGTAGAAGCCGACGGGGTGCGCGACGCCGATGGCGTACGCGACCTGGACCTCGGCCTTGGTGGCCAGGCCGGCGGCGACGATGTTCTTCGCGACCCAGCGCATGGCGTAGGCGGCGGAGCGGTCGACCTTGCTCGGGTCCTTGCCGGAGAAGGCGCCGCCGCCGTGGCGGGCGTAGCCGCCGTAGGTGTCGACGATGATCTTGCGGCCCGTGAGGCCGACGTCGCCCATGGGGCCACCGATGACGAACCGGCCGGTGGGGTTCACGTGCAGCTTGTAGTCGCTGGAGTCGATGTCGTACTGCGCGAGCACGGTGTCGATGACGTGCTTCTTGATGTCGCCGCGGAGCTGGCCGTCGAGGTCGATGCCGTCCTCGTGCTGGGTGGAGACGACGATGGCCTCGACACGCTTGGGCACGTCGTCGTCGCCGTACTCGATCGTCACCTGCGTCTTGCCGTCGGCGCGCAGGTACGGGAGCGTGCCGTCCTTGCGGACCGCCGTCAGCTGCTCGGCGAGGCGGTGCGCGATGGTGATCGGCAGCGGCATGAGCTCGGGGGTCTCGTCGATCGCGAAGCCGAACATGAGGCCCTGGTCGCCGGCGCCCTGCAGGTCGAGCGGGTCGACCGAGCCGTCGGCGCGGTTCTCGAAGGCGGCGTCGACACCCTGGGCGATGTCGGGGCTCTGCGCGTCGAGGGTGACCTGCACGGCGCAGGACTCCCCGTCGAAGCCCTTGACCGAGGAGTCGTAGCCGATCTCGAGGACGCGGTCGCGGGCGATGCGCGCGATGTCGGCGTAGGCCTCGGTCGTGACCTCACCGCCGACGAGCACCAAGCCCGTGGTCACGTAGGTCTCGCACGCCACGCGGCTCTTGGGGTCCGCGGCCAGCAGCGCGTCCAGCACGCTGTCGCTGATCTGGTCGGCGATCTTGTCGGGGTGGCCCTCGGTCACCGACTCGGACGTGAAGAAGCGGCTCACTCGTTCTCTCCTGAAGGGTGGTGTGCGCTGGTGCGCTGCGACGGGGTGCCGCAGCGGTGTGGCGGTGGTTCCTCGGGGAGTGTAACGACGCTCAGCCCGGGAGGTTCTGCCGTCCCGACCGCCGGACGACCTCGTCCCACAGCGTGTGCGCCAGCGCCGACTTCGGGCCTCGTGGCACGGCCACCTCTCCCCCGTCGGGCGCGATGACGACGGCCTCGGTGTCGTCCTTGCCGAAGACCTTGTCGTCGCTCACGTCGTTGACGACGAGCAGCTCGCAGCCCTTGCGCGCGAGCTTGGCCCGGCCGTGCTCGGCCACCGTGCCGTCCGCGTCACCGGTCTCGGCGGCGAACCCGACGATGAACGGCTGCGTCGACTCCCCCCGCGACTGCACCAGCCCGGCCAGGATGTCGGGGTTCTCGACCAGCTCCACGACGGGCGTGCGGCCGTCGTCGCGCTTCTTGATCTTGCTGCCGGCGACGTCCGCCGGCCGGAAGTCGGCCGGGGCGGCCGCCATGACGACGACGTCCGCGTCGCGCGCGGCCTCGACGACCGCGGCCTGGAGCTCGGCGGTGGTGACGACCTCGACGACGTGGGCGCCGGCCGGCAGCGGCAGCGAGACGTTGGCGACGACGAGCGTGACCTCGGCGCCGCGGGCCAGGGCGGCCTCGGCGATCGCGATGCCCTGGCGCCCCGAGGAGCGGTTGCCCAGGTAGCGGACGGGGTCGAGGAACTCGCGCGTCCCGCCTGCCGAGACGACGACCGAGCGACCCGCGAGGTCCTGCTCACGTCCTTCCAGCAGCGTCCGGGCCGCGGCGAAGATCGCCTCCGGCTCGGGAAGCCGGCCCTTGCCGGTGTCGCTGCCGGTGAGGCGGCCCGACGCCGGCTCGAGGACCGTCACCCCCCGGGAGCGCAGCGTGGCCGCGTTGGCCTGCGTGGCCGGGTGCTCCCACATCTCGGTGTGCATCGCGGGTGCGAGGAGCACCGGGCACCGGGCGGTGAGCAGCGTGTTCGTGAGGAGGTCGTTCGCAAGCCCGTGCGCGGCGCGGGCGAGCAGGTCGGCCGTCGCGGGGGCGACGACCACGAGGTCGGCCTCCTGGCCGAGCCGCACGTGCGGCACCTCGTGGACGTCGGCGAACACCTCGGTCGCGACGGGTTGCCCGCTCAGGGCCTCCCAGGTGGGGGCACCGACGAACTCCAGCGCGGCGTGGGTCGGCACGACGCGGACGTCGTGGCCGGACTCGGTGAACAGCCGCAGCAGCGACGCCGCCTTGTAGGCCGCGATGCCGCCGGCGACACCCAGCACGACGCGCGGACGGACCGCGCCGCCGCCGGTGGACTCCTCCATGGCCGGGTCGGTCTCAGGCCTGCTTGGCCCCGCCCGCTCCGTTGCTGTCGTAGCCCTCGCTGCCGTCGGTGTCCTCGACGGTGAGCAGGCCGGAGTTGATCTCACGCAGGGCGATGGAGAGCGGCTTCTCCTGGACCTCGGTCTCGAGGAGCGGGCCGACGTACTCGAGCAGGCCCTCGCCCAGCTGGGAGTAGTACGCGTTGATCTGGCGCGCGCGCTTGGCGCTGTAGAGCACCAGCTTGTACTTGGAGTCGGCCTTGTCGAGCAGGTCGTCGATGGGCGGGTTCGTGATGCCCTCGGCCACGGAACGCGTGCTGGTCACTGTGCCTCGCTGTGGGTAGCGGTGGAAGTCTGGTCCGGCCCGGCAGGTGACGTCCTTCCCGAGGCCTCGAACAAGTCTACCAACTCCCGGCACGCCGTCCGGACGTCGGTGTTGACGATCGTGACGTCGAACTCCGGCTCGGCGGCCAGCTCCTCGCGCGCGGTGCGCAGTCGGCGTTCGCGCTCCTGCGGCCCCTCGGTGCCCCGGCCGAGGAGACGCCGTTCCAGCTCCTCGAACGAGGGAGGCGCGAGGAAGCACATCAGGGCCTCGGGCATGGCCGCGCGGACCTGGCGCGCGCCCTGCAGGTCGATCTCGAGCAGCGCTGGACGGCCCGCGTCGAGCTGTTCCTCCACCGGCCCCCGCGGGGTGCCGTACCGGTGCCGGCCGTGCACCACGGCCCACTCCAGGAGCCCGTCGGTCTCCACGAGGCGGTCGAACTCCGCCTCGCTCACGAAGCGGTAGTGCACACCGTCCACCTCGCCGGGACGAGGCGGCCGGGTCGTCGCGGAGACGGAGATCCAGATGTCGGGACGCTCCTCGCGGACGCACGCCGCGACGGTGCCCTTGCCGACGGCGGTGGGCCCGGCCAGGACGACCAGACGGGAACGACCGGGGCGGCCGTCAGCGGTCACGGTGCCCGAACTCGCGCAGGAGCGCCTGCACCTGGTTGGCACCGAGGCCTCGCAGGCGACGGCTGTCGGCGATGCCGATGCGCTCCATGATCTCCCTGGCACGGACCTTGCCGACCCCGGGCATCGACTGCAGCAGGTCGCTGACCTTCAGCTTGGCGATGACGTCGTCGACGCGCGCCTGCGCGATCACGTCGGCCAGGTTGGCGCCGGAGTTCTTGAGCCGGTTCTTGACCTCGGCCCGCACCTGGCGTGCCTGGGCGGCCTTCTCGAGGGCGGCCTGGCGCTGCTCGGGCGTCAGCGGTGGGAGGGCCATCGTCTACCTCTCTCGTGCCGCGCGCCGGGGCGCCGCGGTCGTCAGGGACGGGGTGCTCACGTGAGCGTGATCTCGCACTCGGTCTTGGCGTTCTTGACCACGGCGGTCCGCTGGTCGGACGTCGCGTTGAACGCCTCGTACGCGTCGTTGAGCGTCTTCAGCTGCGCCTCGTCGAGCTTCGCCACGGCGTCGCGGTCCTTCATGTCCTCCAGGGGCAGCCCGACCTTCTCCTGCGCGGCGAGGACCCCCTCGGTGACGTCCGCGAGCTCGGTCCAGTCCTTCTTGACCGCGGTCGGCGACTCCTTGGCGATGGAGCGGAACGTCTTCGCGTACGACGTGTAGGCGGCGTCGGTGCGGGTCTTGCCGAAGGAGTTGAGCGTGTCGGCGTTCTTCTCGATGCTCGAGCAGTAGGCACTCTGGCCGCCGCAGCCGGCCAGCAGGACGGCCGACAGCGCAGCGGCGACGACCGACGCGGCGGGCTTCACGCGGGGGCGCGTCATGCGGGTCTCCTCGGGTCGATCTGGACGATGCCGCCGGCGGTCGGCGTGGCGCCGGGCGGGTGGCCGGTCAGGGGTGAGCCTACAACCGCAGGGAGTCGTTGACGGCGCGGGCGGCGTCGCGCAGCGCGGCGACGTCGGGCCCGGCCGACAGCACGCCCCGCGAGGTCGACGGCAGCACCCTGTCCTCGACCCCGGCGAAGATCCGCCGCAGGTCCTCGACGGTGCCGCCCTGGCTGCCGAAGCCCGGCGCGAGCAGGGGGCCGCCCATGTCGAGGTCCTCGTCGGTCGAGCCGATGGTGGCCCCCACGACCGCCCCGTAGGGACCCATGGGGGCGGCCCCGGCGTTGGCCTGGCGCAGCGCGGCGAGCACGTCGCCCGCGACGGTTCTTTCCTGCCGCCCACGGCCCGGCACCCCCGCCCGGCTGCCCGACTGGACGAGAGCGTGCTGGACCTCCGGGCCCTCGGGGTTGGACGTGAGGGCGAGCACGAACACGCCGGCGTCGTTCTTCTCGGCGACGTCGAGGAAGGGCGCGAGCGAGCCGAACCCGAGGTAGGGGCTGACCGTCACCGCGTCCGCGGCCATCGGGCTGTCCTCGTCGAGGTAGGCGTCGGCGTAGGCCTGGGCCGTCGAGCCGATGTCGCCGCGCTTCACGTCGAGGATCGTCAGGGTTCCCGTGTGGCGCAGGTCCTGCAGGGTGCGCTCGAGGATGGCGACGCCCCGTGCGCCGAACCGCTCGAAGAACGCCGACTGCGGCTTCACGAAAGCGACCTGTCCGGCGAACGCCTCCACGCAGGCGGCGGCGAAGCGGTCGAGGCCCTCGAGCGTGTCGCCGACGCCCCACGCCTCGAGCAGCGACGCGTGCGGGTCGATGCCGATGCATGCCGGACCGTAGGCGTCCATGGCCGCGCGGGCCCGGGAGCCGAAGCTCATGCGTCGGCCCCCACGCCGGCGACCAGGTCGGCCCACTCCTGCAGGGACCGCACGCCGACGCGCTGCTCGCGCAGCGCCTCGATGCCCTGCACGGCGGCGGCGAGGCCCTGCACCGTCGTGATGCACGGGATGCCCTCGGCGACGGCCGCGGTGCGGATCTCGTACCCGTCGACGCGGGCGTTGGTGCCTGCGGAGATGCCGTGCGGGGTGTTGATGATGAGGTCGACGTCCTGCTCGCGGATCTTGTCGACGATGGTCGACGGCTCCTGGCCCGGCAAGGGCTCCTCCTGGAGCTTGCGGATGACCGTCGCGTGCACGCCGTTGCGGGCGAGCACGACGGCGGTGCCGCTCGTGGCGAGGATCTCGAAGCCGAGGTCGGCGAGGCGCTTGATCGGGAAGATCATGTGCCGCTTGTCGCGGTTGGCCACCGAGACGAAGACCTTCCCGGAGGTGGGGAGGCCGTTCTGGGCCCCTGCCTGGCTCTTGGCGAACGCCGTGCCGAAGGTCGTGTCGAAGCCCATGACCTCGCCGGTCGAGCGCATCTCGGGACCGAGCAGCGTGTCGACGTAGGTGCCCTCGTAGGTGCGGAAGCGGTTGAAGGGCATGACCGCCTCCTTGACCGCGATCGGCGCGTCGTCGGGCAGCAGGCCCCCGTCGCGTCCGGCCGGCAGCAGCCCCGCGGCACGCAGGTCGGCGATCGACTCGCCCAGCATGATCCGGGCGGCCGCCTTGGCGAGCGGCGTCGCGGTGGCCTTCGAGACGAAGGGCACGGTGCGGCTCGCCCGCGGGTTGGCCTCGATCACGTAGAGGATGTCCGACGAGACGGCGAACTGGATGTTGACCAGTCCTCGCACGCCGACGCCCCGCGCGATCGCCTCGGTGGCCTCGCGGATGCGGTCGACCTCGAGGCCGCCGAGCGTGATCGGCGGCAGCGCGCAGGCGGAGTCGCCGGAGTGCACGCCCGCCTCCTCGATGTGCTCCATGACGCCGCCGAGGAAGAGCTCCTCGCCGTCGAAGAGCGCGTCGACGTCGACCTCGATCGCGTCGTCGAGGAACCGGTCGACGAGCACCGGGCGCTCCGGCGTGATCTCGGTGGCCCGGGAGATGTACTCCTCGAGCGTCTGCTCGTCGTAGACGATCTCCATGCCACGCCCGCCGAGGACGTAGGACGGACGCACCAGCACCGGGTAGCCGATCTCCTCGGCGATCTGGCGCGCGTGCTCGAACGTCGTGGCCATGCCGCTCTTGGGAGCGACGAGCCCGGCGGCCTCGAGCACCTGCCCGAACGCGCCGCGCTCCTCCGCGAGGTCGATGGCCGACGGCTGCGTGCCGACGATCGGCACCCCTGCCGCCTCGAGCCCGGCGGCGAGCCCGAGCGGCGTCTGGCCGCCGAGCTGGACGATCACACCGGCGACGGGGCCGGCCTGCTGCTCGGCGTGCACGACCTCGAGGACGTCCTCCAGCGTGAGCGGCTCGAAGTAGAGCCGGTCGGCGGTGTCGTAGTCGGTCGAGACGGTCTCGGGGTTGCAGTTGACCATGACCGTCTCGTAGCCGACCTCGCTCAGGGCCTGCACGGCATGGACGCAGGAGTAGTCGAACTCGATGCCCTGGCCGATCCGGTTCGGTCCGCTGCCCAGCACCAGCACGGCGGGCTTCTCGCGGGGCTCGACCTCGGTCTCCTCGTCGTAGGAGGAGTAGTGGTAGGGCGTCTTGGCGGCGAACTCCGCGGCGCACGTGTCGACCGTCTTGTAGACCGGACGCACGCCCAGCGCGTGACGCACGCCCCGCACGACGTCGGCCGACATGCCGCGGATGCGCCCGACCTGACGGTCGGAGAAGCCGTGCCGCTTGGCCCGCCGCAGGAGCGCCGGGGACAGCTCGTCGGCCTCGATCAGGTCGGCCGCGACCTCGTTGACGAGCGCGAGCTGGTCGACGAACCACGGGTCGATGCTGGTGGCCTCGAAGACCTCGTCGGGCGTGGCGCCCGCGCGGATCGCGTCCATGATCTTCTTGAGCCGGCCGTCGTGCGGGCGACGTACCTCCTCGAGGAGCGCCTCCTTGTCGAGCTCGACCCACTCCTTGCTCCAGTCGAACTCGGCGTCGGGCCGCTCCAGCGAGCGCAGCGCCTTCTGCAGCGCCTCGGTGAAGCTGCGGCCGATCGCCATCGCCTCGCCGACGGACTTCATGTGCGTCGTGAGGGTGGAGTCGGCGGCGGGGAACTTCTCGAAGGCGAAGCGCGGCACCTTGACGACGACGTAGTCGAGGGTCGGCTCGAACGACGCCGGCGTCTCGCGCGTGATGTCGTTGGGGATCTCGTCGAGCGTGTAGCCGATGGCGACCTTGGCGGCGATCTTCGCGATCGGGAATCCGGTGGCCTTGGAGGCCAGCGCCGACGACCGCGAGACGCGCGGGTTCATCTCGATGACCACGATGCGTCCGTCGACCGGGTTGACGGCGAACTGGATGTTGCAGCCGCCGGTGTCGACGCCGACCTCGCGGATGACGCCGAGGGAGATGTCGCGCAGGCGCTGGTACTCGACGTCGGTCAGCGTCATGGCGGGCGCCACCGTGATCGAGTCACCCGTGTGGACGCCGACCGGGTCGAAGTTCTCGATGGAGCAGACGATCACCACGTTGTCGGCGGTGTCGCGCATGACCTCGAGCTCGTACTCCTTCCAGCCGAGGATCGACTCCTCCAGGAGCACCTCGGTGGTGGGGCTGAGCGCGAGCCCGGACCCGGCGATGCGGTGCAGGTCGTCCTCGTCGAACGCGAGGCCGGAGCCGGAGCCTCCCATCGTGAAGGACGGGCGGACGACCACCGGGTAGCCGCCGAGCGCCTCCACGCCGTCGAGGCACTCGTCCATGGTGTGGCAGATGACGGAGCGGGCCACCTCGGCGCCCCACTCCTTCGGCAGGCCCTCGACGATGCGCTTGAAGGACTCGCGGTTCTCGCCCTTCTCGATCGCCTCGACGGACGCACCGATGAGCTCGACGCCGTACTTCTCGAGGATGCCGGCCTTGTCGAGCGCGATCGCGGTGTTGAGCGCGGTCTGGCCGCCGAGCGTCGGCAGGAGGGCGTCGGGGCGCTCCTTGGCGATGACCTTCTCGACGAACTCCGGCGTGATCGGCTCGACGTACGTGGCGTCGGCGAACTCCGGGTCGGTCATGATCGTCGCCGGGTTGGAGTTGACGAGGATGACGCGGATGCCCTCCGCGCGCAGCACCCGGCAGGCCTGGGTGCCGGAGTAGTCGAACTCGCAGGCCTGGCCGATGACGATCGGGCCGGAGCCGATGACGAGGACCGAGGAGATGTCGGTGCGCTTGGGCATCAGGCGCCTGCCTTTCCGGTGGAGCCCGAGGGGGCGTGGTCGGCCATGAGCTGGACGAACCGGTCGAAGAGGTACGCGGCGTCGTGCGGGCCGGCCGCGGCCTCGGGGTGGTACTGGACGCTGAAGGCCGGGCCGTCGACGAGTGCGACGCCCTCGACGACCTGGTCGTTGAGTCCCACGTGCGTCACGTGCGCGGGGCCGTAGGGGGTGTCGAACGTGCCCTCGAGCGGGGCGTCGACGGCGAAGCCGTGGTTCTGGCTCGTGATCTCGACCTTGCCGGTGGTGCGGTCCTGCACCGGCTGGTTGATGCCGCGGTGGCCGTACTTGAGCTTGTAGGTGCCCCGACCGAGGGCGCGGCCGAGCATCTGGTTGCCGAGGCAGATCCCGAAGTACGGGATGCGGCGCTCGAGCACCTCGCGCAGCAGGCCGACGACGTGGTCGGCGGTGGCAGGGTCGCCGGGGCCGTTGGACATGAAGACGCCGTCGGGCTGCACGGCCAGGACGTCCTCGAGGGTCGACGTCGCGGGCAGGACGTGCACCTCGATGCCGCGCTCGGCCATGCGGCGCGGGGTCATGCCCTTGATGCCGAGGTCGATCGCGGCGACGGTGAAGCGCTTCTCCCCCACGGCCGGCACGACGTACGGCTCGGGCGTGGTGACGTCGGCGAGGAAGCTCGAGCCCTCCATCGCCGGGGCCTCGTTCACGAGGGCCAGGAGCGCGTCGGTGCTGCCCTGGGTGTGCTGCGGGTCGGTGCTGATCGCGCCGCGCATCGAACCGCGCTCGCGCAGGTGGCGGGTGAGCGCGCGGGTGTCGACGCCGCTGATGCCGACGACCCCCTGCTCGACGAGGAGGTCGTCGAGCGAGCGCGTGGAGCGCCAGCTGCTGCGGATGCGGGAGGGGTCGCGCACGACGTAGCCGTCGACCCACACGCGACGGGACTCGAAGTCCTCGTCGTTGACGCCCGTGTTGCCGATGTGGGGGGCGGTCATGACGACGACCTGGCCGCGGTACGACGGGTCGGTGAGCGTCTCCTGGTAGCCGGTCATGCCCGTGGCGAAGACGATCTCGGCGATCGTGGTGCCCTCGGCGCCGAAGGACTCGCCGCGGAAGGTGCGGCCGTCCTCGAGGACCAGCACGGCCTCGGCGGGGGTGCGGCGCGACTCGCTCGGTCGGGTGGTGGACGTCTGGGTCATGCGTGCGCTCCTTCGGTCAGCTCGCCGGACAGGACGGTGGGGACGCCGCGCAGGAACGTCGCGACGACGCGGCCGGGCAGCTCGCGCCCGGCGTAGGGGGTGTTGCGGGACAGGGAGGCGGTGTCGCCGGGCACGACGGTCCGGGTCGCCGCGGGGTCGTACAGGACGACGTTCGCCGGCTCGCCGACCTCGAGGGGACGACCGTGACCGGCGACGCGACCGATGCGGGCCGGGCGGGCCGACATGACGTCGGCGACCTGGGCCCAGGTGAGCGCGCCGGTCTCGACCATCGTCTGCTGGACGATGGACAGGGCGGTCTCCAGCCCGATCATCCCGAAGGCGGCAGCCGCCCACTCGCACTCCTTGTCCTCCATGGGGTGTGGGGCGTGGTCGGTGGCGACGATGTCGATGGTCCCGTCGGCGAGGCCCTCGCGGACGGCGGCGACGTCGTCCGCGGAGCGCAGCGGCGGGTTCACCTTGTAGATCGGGTCGTAGGAGCGGACCAGGTCGTCGGTGAGGAGGAGGTGGTGCGGCGTGGCCTCCGCGGTGACGTCGATGCCGCGGCTCTTGGCCCACCGGACGATCTCCACGGAGCCGCGCGTCGAGAGGTGGCAGACGTGCAGGCGGGAGCCGACGTGCTCGGCGAGGAGGACGTCGCGCGCGATGATCGCCTCCTCGGCGACCGCGGGCCAGCCCACGAGGCCGAGCTCGCCGGACAGGGCGCCCTCGTTCATCTGGGCACCCTCCGTGAGCCGAGGCTCCTGGGCGTGCTGGGCCACGACGCCGTCGAAGGCCTTGACGTACTCGAGCGCCCGGCGCATCAGCACCGCGTCGGAGACGCAGATGCCGTCGTCGGAGAAGACCCGTACCCCGGCGGCGGAGTCGGCCATCGCGCCCAGCTCGGCGAGCCGCTCCCCCTTCAGGCCGACCGTGACGGCGCCGACCGGCTGGACGTCGCAGAAGCCGCCCTCGCGTCCGAGGCGCCAGACCTGCTCCACGACGCCCGCGGTGTCGGCGACGGGCGAGGTGTTGGCCATGGCGTGCACGCAGGTGAAGCCGCCGCGGGCGGCCGACTGCGTGCCGGTGAGCACCGTCTCGGCGTCCTCGCGGCCGGGCTCACGCAGGTGGGTGTGCAGGTCGACGAGGCCGGGCAGGGCGACGAGCCCCTGCGCGTCGACCTCGGTCGCACCCCCGGCCTCGAGGTCGGTGCCGATCTCGGCGATCTCGCCGTCGCGCAGCAGCAGGTCGACCGGGTCGCCGCCGAGGGGACGGACGCGGCGCAGCAGGTGGGCGGTCATGCGGTTCCTTCGGTCGTTCCGTCGGCGGGAGCGCCGCCGAGGAGGAGGTAGAGGACGGCCATGCGGACGGCGACGCCGTTCGTGACCTGCTCGACGATGACGGACCGGCCCGAGTCGGCGACGTCGGCGCTGATCTCCATGCCCCGGTTCATCGGTCCGGGGTGCATGACGATCGCGTGGTCGGGCAGCCGGTCCATCCGCGCGACGTCGAGGCCGTAGCGGCGGCTGTACTCGCGGGCGCTCGGGAAGTAGGCGGCATTCATGCGCTCGCCCTGCACCCGCAGCATCATGAGCGCATCGGTGCCCTCGATGGCCGCGTCCAGGTCGTAGGACGTCTCGACGGGCCAGCTGTCGACCCCCACCGGCAGCAGGGTGGGCGGGGCGACGAGCGTGACGTGCGCGCCCAGGGTGTGCAGGAGCAACGCGTTGGAGCGGGCGACGCGGCTGTGGAGCACGTCGCCGACGATGGTGACGCGCTTGCCGGCGAGGTCGGCGCCGCGCCCCGCGGCCCCGTCACCCTCGGGCACGAGGTGGCGGCGCATCGTGAAGGCGTCGAGCAGCGCCTGGGTGGGGTGCTCGTGGGTGCCGTCGCCGGCGTTGACCACCGCGCCCTTGGTCCAGGCCTCGTGGGCGAGTCGGTGCGGAGCGCCGGAGGCACCGTGGCGGACGACGACGGCGTCGGCGCCCATGGCCTGCAGCGTCAGGGCGGTGTCCTTCAGACCCTCGCCCTTGGAGGCGCTGGAGCCCTTCGCGGAGAAGTTGATGACATCGGCCGACAGCCGCTTGGCAGCGGCCTCGAAGCTGATCCTGGTGCGCGTGGAGTCCTCGAAGAACAGGTTCACCACCGTGCGGCCGCGCAGCGTCGGCAGCTTCTTGATCGGCCGCTGCGCCACCCCGAGCAGCTCCTCGGCGGTGTCGAGGATGCGCACCGCCTCGTCGCGGTCGAGGTCGGCGGCACTCAGCAGGTGCTTCACGCGGCACCTCCCTCGATGCTGACGGCGTCGGGTCGGTCGTCGACGTCGTCGAGCCGGACGCGGACCTTCTCGCTGAGCGACGTCGGCAGGTTCTTGCCCACGAAGTCGGCGCGGATGGGCAGCTCGCGGTGGCCGCGGTCGACGAGGACCGCCAGCTGCACCGCCTTCGGACGGCCGAGGTCGGCCAGGGCGTCGAGGGCGGCCCGGATGGTGCGGCCGCTCATCAGGACGTCGTCGACCAGCACGACGGTGCGACCGTCCACGTCGTCGGGGATGTCGGTGCGCTCCAGCGAGCGGACCGGACCGCGCTGGAGGTCGTCGCGGTACATGGTGATGTCGAGAGCACCGGCGGTGATCGTCCGACCCTCGACCTCGCTCATGCGCGCGGCGATGCGCTTGGCGAGCGGGACGCCGCGCGTGGGGATCCCGAGGATCACCAGCCCGTCGGCGTCGCGGTTGCGCTCGAGGATCTCGTGCGTGATCCGGGTGAGCGCCCGAGAGATGTCGGTCTCGTCGAGGACGGTGCGCCCCGCGGGATCGAGGGCTTCGGCACGCGTGTCAGGACCGGGAGTGCCGTCGGGCACGACCATGTCTGACCTCCTTCTCCGCCTCACGGGACGGTCGTTAAAGGACGTCGGATGGAACGGTCCGAGCGTAGCAGCGCGCTTGGGCAGCGCGACCAGGGGTCTGGGGTGTGGACGCGCCGGGGCGGATCGCGAAGGCGGCGGGCGATCTCGGTACCCCGAGGAGGGAAGAGCATTGAAATGACGGAAAATTCCTGGGTCAAAGGCTGGCTGATCGAACAGATGTTCGGTATCATGGTGGCATGCCCAGCACCCAGCTCGCCGACCGGCTCGAGGCCGTCGCTGCCGAGCTGCGGGTGTTCCCGACGGCCACCGATGCGCTGCGGCTGCTGCAGGGCCTGACGAACGTGATCGACGCGGAGAAGGTCGCTCTGGTCGCGGAGGTCGCCGAGCACGAGGACCACAAGGGCGAGGGCTGCTCGAGCGTGAAGAACTGGCTGCGTGACCAGCTGCACCTCGACACCGGTGATGCCGCCCAGCTGGTCCGGTCTGCGAAGGTCCTGCGGGACATGCCGGGCCTGGCCGACCTCGCCGCCGCCGGTGCCGTCTCGCTCGATCACGTCGACGCGTTCGGGTACGCCGCCCGCCACATCGACCCCATGGTGGTCGAGCACGCCATGCCCGCGCTGCTGCTCACCGCCACGAACGCGGCACCGATCGAGACCCGCGAAGCGGTCAAGAAGATCCGCGACGCCGCCCACCCCGACGACCTCGACGAGGCCTGGATCAAGGGCATGTCCAAGCACGACATCAAGATCAGCCCCGTCGCCGACGGCTACCACGTGACCGGGTTCCTGCCCTTCGACACCGGCACCAAGCTCAAGACCCTGCTCCAGTCGCTGTCCGCACCCACCTGCGCCGAGGACGACCGACCCGTCAACGTCCGCCGCATCACCGCCCTCGACCAGCTGCTGTCCTCGGTGCTGGAGTCCGGCCTGCCGACCGAAAAGGGCGTGCGCCCGCACGTCGACCTGACCGTCGACCTGCACCAGCTCGCGAAGGATCCCGACCACACCACCGCCACGCTGGCCGGGTTCGGGTCCATCGGCCCCGCCCAGCTGCAGCAGATGCTCTGCGACGCCGACCTCACCCCCATCCTCACCGCCGGCAAGCACAGCGTCCTCGACGTCGGCCGCACCCACCGCCTCGCCACCCCCACCCAACGCAAGGCCGTCGTCAACCGACAGCAAGGCCGATGCGCCGGAGTGGGTTGCCACGGCCCCGCCGTGCACGTCCACCACATCCAGTACTGGTCAGACGGCGGGACCACCGACCTGGCCAACCTCATCGGGCTGTGCCCCGAATGGGGGTCCCCCCACAAGAGGCGCGTAGCGGTGGGGGAGCACGCACTGGTCCACCAGGGGTACGTGACCATCGACCCCGCCATCCACGAGGTCCACCGCACCCTGCGCACCCGACGCACCAGCCCCCGCCACATCCGCGCCGGCTGAGGCCGGGTCAGCGGTAGGAGAGGCACGTCAGCCACCGCCGACCCGCCGCCCGCCTACTCCTGACGGCCCAGCTCCGCCCACGACTCCCCTGCGTCGTCACTCACCCACGCCGCGTCGGCGACACCTCGCGTCCCGAACGCGTAGAGCCGCTCCCCGGCCGGCGAGAGGGTCCAGACGTCGTCGGGCACGTCGAGGCGGGTCCAGGAGCCGCCGTCCAGACGCCACCATCCCTGGTCGCCGTTGCCGAGGAGCGCGCGGCCGTCGGGGGTCCAGGCCGCCGACGACTCCCCGAGCTCCTCGAGCGGCGGCGCGACCGCGCGCACCGAGCCGTCGGGGCGCACCAGGTGGAGCGAGTCGGTGCGGACCGGGCCGTCGTCCGGCGCGTCCACGTCGGCCAGGGCCATCGTCTGGCCGTCCGGGCTCCCCACCACGGCGAGGGGCCCAGTGGACCGGTAGGCGACCGACCGCCACGAGCGGCCGTCCTCGGTCCACCGGACCCTCGTCAGCCCCGGTTCGTCGAGCTCCGTGCCCGCGAACCAGACCCGGCCTCCCACGACCGCCGTGGCCGGGATCGTCTGCGGCTGCACGCCCGTGCGGGGCACCTCGCGGACGGTCCCGTCCGACGGTCGGTAGAGCAGCGTCTGCTCGACGTTGCCGACGAGCACGTCGTCGGGCCCGACCGGACCGTCGAGCCCGGTCACCGTCGAGGCGATCCGACGCACGGTGCCGTCGGCCTCGACGGTCGACACCGGTCCGTCGGACGAGTGCAGCACCGCGCGGTCTCCTGCGACGACGACGTCGAGCATCGGCGGCACCAGCCGCTGGACCGGCTCGGCTCCTCGACGACGCACCTGCACCGCCGCCTTCTGCGCTTCCCCGCCCTCCTGGTCGTGGATGCCGTAGAGCCACACCTCCGTGCCGTCGTCGAGGACGCCGACCTGCTCGGGTGCCTCGGCCACGTCGACGACGTCACCGGCCGTGGCCTCGTCGTCGTACAGGACCTCGTAGTACCGCGTGTCGCGGACGTCGAACGGCAGGAGTCCGGCGAAGGGCGCGATGAGCAGCGCGACGACCGCGACCACGGCCAGGGCGAGGACCGCGAGCAGGAGCGGGACGGGACGGGCGCGCACCGACCCAGGATGCACCAACGGCGGCGGTCGACCCTCGCCTCGTGTCGGTGTCTCGGCGCAGACTGGTCCCATGGCGATCACGACCCGACCGGCCACCGTGTTCGACGACGTCCGCACGATGGTCGGCCCCAAGCGGCCGGACGCCAACGTCTGCTGGTGCCTGAGCTATCGGTTGACGTCCTCGAGGGAGAACCAGGCGCTGCGCGGCCCGGCACGCGGCGACCGCGTCCGCGCGCTCATGGAGCAGGGAGCACCCGGGGTCCTGGCCTACGACGACGAGGACGAGGTCGTCGGGTGGGCCGCCGTGCACCAGCGAGCCGACACGTCGTTCGCGACCAACCGCAGGATCCCTCACGTGGACGACCTCGACGTCTGGTCGATCTGGTGCATCCGCGTGCGGCCCGGCCACCGCAAGCAGGGCATCTCCCACCACCTGCTGGCCGGTGCGGTCGACCTCGCCCGCGAGCAGGGAGCTCCCGCAGTCGAGGGGTACCCCGTCGACAACCGAGGCGAGAAGGTCGACCTCACGATGGCCTACGTCGGCACCAAGGGCCTGTTCGAGAAGGCCGGGTTCACGCAGGCCGCCGAGACGACCTCGACACTCGCCGGGTTCCCGCGCGTCCTGATGCGCCTCGACCTGCGCTGAGGTCTAGGAGACGAAGCCCTCCGAGCGCAGCCAGTCGCGCGCGACGATCGCCGGGTCCTCCCCCTCGACGTCCACCTTCGCGTTGAGCTCGAGCATCACGTCGTTGGTGAGCTTCGGCAGCACCTTCTCCAGCACGTCGGCCACGGCCGGGTGCTCGTCGAGGAACGCGGTCCGGGCGACGAAGCTCAGGTTGTACAACGGGAAGAACTCCTTGTCGTCCTCCAGGACCCGGAGCTTCAGGCCCGGGATGCGCCCGTCGGTCGTGAACACCTCGCCGAAGTTGCAGGTGCCGCGGGCGGTGGCCGTGTAGATCACGCCGGTGTCGAGGTTGGTGACCTTCGCCAGGTCCGACTCCGTCAGGCCGTACGCCTTCAGCATGGGGACGAAGCCGTCGTCGCGCTTGGCGAACTCGCTCTCCACGCAGAACGTCAGCTCGTCCTTCGGCAGGTCCTTCAGCTGCGAGAGCTTCGTGATGCCGAGCTCCTCGCCCTTCTCCTCGGCGATGGCGAAGGCGTAGGTGTTGTTCATCGGGGCGATCGGCAGCCAGGTCAGTCCGTTCTCCAGGTCGGCCTCGTAGACCGCCTGGTACTGCTCCTGCTCGCCCTTCACGGGCTTGTCGTTGCCGAGGTAGTTGATCCAGCCGGTGCCCGTGTACTCCGGCGACACGTCGACGCGGCCGCCGAGCAACGCCTGGCGGACGCCGAAGCTGCCGGGAGTGTTGCTGAGGTTGGTGACGTCCGCACCGGCGACGCTCAGCACCGTCGACATCATGTTGCCCAGGACGAGCTGCTCGGTGAAGTCCTTCGCCGCCACCGTGACGGGCACGCCCTCGAGGGACTTCACCGGCTTGATCGTGCCGGGGTCGGCCCCGAGCACCGCGCCGGACGCGGACTGCAGTCCGCAGCCGGCGAGCGCGAGGCAGAGGAGGCCGCCCACCGCGGCCGCGACGGTCCTGCGTCGGTCCCTCGCCATGTCAGCCCACTCCCTTGGGCGCCGCCACGAGCTCCACGAGCCGCGCCAACCAGTCGATGAACAGGGCCAGCGCGGCCACCAGGATCGCGCCGACGACGAGCGTCACGTCCTGCTGGAGCTTGATGCCCGTGGTGATGAGGTCGCCCAGTCCGCCGCCGCCGGTGAAGGAGGCGAGGGCCGCGGTACCGACGATGAGCACGAGGGCCGTGCGGACGCCTGCGACGATCACGCGCAGCGCCAGCGGCAGCTCGACCCTCACGAGGGTGCCGAACGCCGAGACGCCCATCCCGCGCGACGCCTCCACGAGCCGACGGTCGACGCCGTCGATGCCGGTGACGGTGTTGGCGACGATGGGCAGGATCCCGTAGACCGTCAGCGCGGCGATCGCGCCCGTGCGCCCGACGTCGAACAGCACGGCGCCCAGCGCGATGAGTCCGATGGCCGGCGCGGCCTGGCCGAACCCGGCGACGGTGATGATCGGCTTGGAGTAGCGGCGCATCGGTCCGCGCGTGAGGGCGATGCCGAGCGGGATCGCCACGACGCAGGTGAGCGCGGTCGCGACGACGCTGAGGAACAGGTGCTGCCCGGTGAGGTCGAGGAGGTTGCCGACGGTCAGCGAGCGTCGCTCGACGTCGGTGACCGAGGCGGTGTTGACGTAGAGCAGGCATCCCGCGACGGCGAGCACGACGACCACGGGCTGGCCGACCCAGCGTCCGAGACCGGGACGGTCGACGGTGACGGCCGGGGTCGCGGACTCGCCCGTGACGTCCGGGGTCGTCGTGGCCGTGCTCATCGTTGCACCGGCTCGGCGTCCGCTGCCGCGCTCCCGAGGCTCTGCATCGCCTGCATGATCGTCTCGACCCGCACGACGCCCTCGTAGGCGTTGCGGCGTCCGGTCACCACGACGACACCGTGCGACGACGTCAGCATCTCGTCGAGCGCGTCGTTGAGCGTCGAGGCCGTGCTGATGACCTCCAGGTCGCGGTCACGGGTGACGCCCGCGAGCGAGCCGGTGCGCTCGAGCTCCTTGACCGACACCCAGCGCTGCGGCCGGTCCTGGGCGTCCAGCACGATCACCCACTCGCGCTCCTTGGCGCGCGCGTCCTGCACGGCGGCGGCCACGTCCCCACCGACGCGCGCCACGGCGGCCTCGTGGAGCTCGACGTCGCGCACCCGGGTGAGGGTCAGCTGTTTGAGGGCGGCTCCGTGACCGATGAACCCGGCGACGAAGTCGTCGGCCGGGGCGGCCAGGATCGCGTCGGGGGTGTCGTACTGCACGATGCGCGAGCCGACGTCGAGGATGGCGATCCGGTCGCCGAGCTTGACCGCCTCGTCGAAGTCGTGGGTGACGAACACGATGGTCTTGCGCAGCTCGTCCTGCAGGCGGAGGAGCTCGTCCTGCAGCCGCTGGCGGGTGATGGGGTCGACCGCGCCGAACGGCTCGTCCATGAGCAGCACCGGCGGGTCGGCCGCGAGCGCGCGCGCCACGCCCACGCGCTGCTGCTGCCCGCCGGACAGCTCGCGGGGGTAGCGGTCGCGGTACTGGGCGGGCTCGAGGTTGACGAGGTCGAGCAGCTCGTCGACGCGTGCGGCGATGCGGTCCTTCTTCCAGCCGAGCAGCCGGGGCACGATCGCGATGTTCTCGGCGACCGTGTAGTGCGGGAACAGCCCGGCGCCCTGGATGACGTAGCCGATGTGGCGGCGCAGGTCGTCGGCGTCGCTCTTCGTCACGTCCTCGTCGCCGATGAGGATCGTGCCGCTCGTCGGCTCGATGAGGCGGTTGATCATCTTCATCGTCGTCGTCTTGCCGCAGCCGGACGGGCCGACCAGCATGACGATCTCGCCGGCGGGGATCTCCATGGTCACGTCGTCGACGGCGGCCGCCTTCTGGCCGGCGTACCGCTTGGTGACGCCCTGGAGCAGGATCCGCCGGCCCTCGGAGCGAGCCTCCGGCGCAGCGTCGGGTCGACTGGTGGTCTCAGACACGGATGCCCCTCGAGGTCGTGGCGCGGGTGATGAGGTTGAGGACGAGGTCGAGCAGCACCGCGAGCACGATGATGCCGACCGTCCCCGCGATGATGGAGTTCGTGGCGTTCGCGCCACCGGTGCGCGAGATGCCGGAGAAGATGTAGCCCCCGAGGCCGGGACCGAGCACGTAGGCCGCGATTGCGCCGATGCCCATGAGCATCTGGCCCGAGACGCGGACGCCGGTCATGATCACGGGCCAGGCGAGCGGCAGCTCGAGCCGCACCAACGTCGCGACCCGCCCCATGCCCATGCCCTTCGCTGACTCGACGAGTGCCTGGTCGACGCCGGTGAGCCCGACGATGACGTTGCGCAGGATCGGAAGCACCCCGAAGAAGACGAGGGCGATCACCGAGGGCAGCACACCGATGCCGACCACGCCGACCAGCAGGCCGAGCAGCGCGTACGACGGGAACGTCAGACCGACCGAGGAGAGCGACTGCGCCGCGGTGGTGCCCCACCGCGACCGGTAGGCGAGCACTCCCAGCAGGAGGGCGATCACGGTGGCCAGGGCCAGGGTCTGCACGACGAGGCTCAGGTGCTGGTAGGCGAGGAACGACAGGACCGACCAGCGTTCCTGCACGAACTCGAAGAACCCCACGCGTCACCTCTCGTCAGGGCGATCGACAGGTCCTCCACGGGCCCGGCGCGCTCGCCACGGTCTCTCGACCGTAACGAAGATGAACCATCGTGCAAGTTCGGCCCCGGGCGCCGGGCGCGGTTCAGGCCGGGGTGGAGACGGCCAGGATGCGGCTCAGCAGGCCGCTCACGAACGAGGGCGACTCGTCCGTGGAGAGGTCGGCCGCGAGCTCCACGGCCTCGCTGACCGCGACCGGTCCCGGCACGTCCTCGACGTAGAGGATCTCGTACACGGCGACCCGGACGAGGTTGCGGTCGACGCCCGGCATGCGGTCGAGCGTCCACCCGCGAGCGTGCTCCTCGATGAGCGTGTCGATGTGCTCCTGGTGAGCGGCGACCCCCTCGACGAGACGGGCGGTGTACTCGTTGATGGGCGGGTCGTTCGTCTCGCGTCGCGACGCGAGGGTGCCGCCGAGCGGCAGCCCCTGCAGCTCGGACTCGAAGAGGACGTCGAGGGCGCGCTTGCGGTACTTGGTGCGGGCGGCCATCAGGCCTTCACGCGACCGAGGTAGCTGCCGTCGCGGGTGTCGACCTTGACCTTCTCGCCGGTGCTGACGAACAGGGGCACCTGGATCTCGCGGCCCGTCTCCAGGCGCGCGGGCTTGGTGCCACCGCTGGAGCGGTCGCCCTGCAGACCCGGGTCGGTGTGCTCGATGAGCAGCTCGACGGAGGCGGGGAGCTCCACGAAGAGCACGCGGCCCTCGTTGGTGGCCACGACCGCGTCCTGGTTCTCGAGGAGGAAGTCGGGCGCGGTGCCCATGGCCTCGGGTGCGATCTCGATCTGGTCGTAGGTCTGGGTGTCCATGAAGACGTAGCTGGTGCCGTCGTTGTAGAGGTACTGCATGTCGCGCTTGTCGACGGTGGCCGTCTCGACCTTCGTGCCGGCGTTGAAGGTCTTGTCGACGACCTTGCCCGACTCGACGTTCTTCATCTTCGTGCGGACGAAGGCGGGACCCTTGCCCGGCTTCACGTGCTGGAACTCGACGATGGTCCAGAGCTGGCCGTCGATGTTCAGCACCATGCCGTTCTTGAGGTCGTTCGTGGTGGCCATCAGGCGATCTCCAGGAGCTCGGTGGTCAGGTCGGTCAGCACCTCGGGGGTGCCCGTGGCGGCCGGCGTGACGAGGACGGTGTCTTCGATGCGCACTCCCCCGCGGCCCGGGACGTAGATGCCCGGCTCCATGGTCAGGGTGGTGCGACTCGCCAGTGTACCGGCGTGCCGCGCGGCGATGAACGGGTCCTCATGGATCTCGAGACCGACGCCGTGCCCGAGGCCGGTGGTGAAGTGCTCGAGCCACCCGGCCTCGTCGAGCACCCCGCGCGCGACGGCGTCGGACTCGGCGACGGGACGGCCCTCGCGCAGCGTCTCGACACCTGCGGCCTGCGAGGCCCGGACGGCGGCATGCACCTCGCGCTGCCAGGCGTCGGCGCGACCGAGGACCACCGTCCGGGTGCAGTCGGCGTGGTACCCGGCGACGCGGGCACCGAAGTCGGTCTTGAGCAGGTCGCCCACTGCGAGGACGCGGTCCGTGGGGTGGTGGTGCGGGATGGCCGTGTTCGGGCCGGAGGCGAGGATCGTCTCGAAGGCGATCGCCTCGGCGCCGAGCTCGAGCATCCGCCACTCGAGGTCGCGCGCCACCTCTCGCTCGGTGCGACCGACGAGGGGTCCGGCCCAGAGGTCCTGCAACGCCTCGACGGAGATGCGGCAGGCCTCACGCAGGGCGGCGACCTCGCCGCCGTCCTTCACTCCGCGGGCCCGCTCCACGACCCGGCCGGCGGGCACGAGGGTGACCCCCGGCGCGGCCTCGACCAGGCGGGCGTGCGCGTCCACGCTCAGCACGTGGGTCTCCAGCGCCCAGCGTCCTCCCCCTCCCGCGACCATGCGTTCGGCCGCGACGCCCAGCAGGTCGCGGGACACGGCGTGGTCGAGGTCGGGGACCTCGGCGAGGGCCTGGTCGCGGTACCGGCCGTCGGTGAGGAAGACCCCGCTCCCGTCGGACCGCAGCACGAGGGCGCCGTTCGAGCCCGTGAAGCCGGTCAGGTAGCGGACGTTCACGAGCGTCGTGACGAGCAGGCCGTCGTGGCCCGTCTCGGCGAGCTCCGTGGCGACGGTGCTCCGTCGGTCGGCCAGCTGCGCGGGCGTCGGCGCGAACGCGCTCACGCGCCGACCGGTGCGGCCAGCGCGGCGAACGCGTCGCGCAGGACGCCCTCGTCGGGGCCCGCGAGGATCGTCGGGTGCGCCAGCCCGTCGAGCACGACGAAGCGCAGCCGGTCGCCGCGGGTCTTCTTGTCCATGCGCATCGCCGCGAGCAGCGGCGAGAACGCCCCGGGCCAGGTGGTGGGCAGCGACAGGGAGTCGAGCACGTCGCGGTGGCGCTGCAGCAACGCCGCGTCGATGAGGTCGTGGCGGTGCGCCAGCTCGGCGACGTAGACCATGCCGATGCTGATCGCCTCGCCGTGGCGGATGCCGTAGGCCTCCTCGCGCTCGATCGCGTGCCCGAGCGTGTGCCCGTAGTTCAGCGCCTCGCGGCCGATCGAGTCCTCTCCCGCACCGGTCTCCCGGAGGTCGTCGGCGACCGTGAGCGCCTTGACGCGGATCCCCTTGGCGACCAGCTCGGCCAGGATCGGCGAGGTGGGGTCGAGGACGGTCGGGGCGCCGGCGCCCTCGACGAGCTCGAGGATCGACGGGTCGGCGATGAAGCCGCACTTCACGACCTCGGCGAGTCCGCTGCGCAGCTCGGCCTGCGGCAGGTCGACGAGGAGGTCGAGGTCGCAGAGCACGCCCACGGGCTCGTGGAACGCGCCGACGAGGTTCTTGCCGGCCGCGGTGTTGATGCCGGTCTTGCCGCCGACGGCGGCGTCGACCATGCCGAGCACGGTCGTGGGCAGGTTGACGAAGCGCACCCCGCGCAGCCAGCTGGCCGCGACGAACCCGGCGAGGTCGGTGGTCGCGCCGCCGCCGAGGCCGACCACGACGTCGGAGCGCGTGAAGCCCGCCCGGCCCAGCACGCCCCAGCAGTACTGGAGCACCTCGGCCGTCTTGGCGGCCTCGCCGTCGGGGAGCTCCACGAGGTGGACGTCGAGGGACCGTCCGGCGCGGGCGTCGAGCAGGTCGGCCCGCAGGGCGGCGGCGCGCTCGCGCAGCACCGCGGGGTGCAGGACCGCGACGCGACGCACGTCGTCGCCGACGAGCTCGGCCAGCCGGCGGCTCGCGCCCGCCTCGACGACGACGTCGTAGGGCTCGGCCGTCTCGACCCGGATGCGGGTGCTCATGGTGCGGTGTCCTCCTGGAGGAGTCGGTGGACCTCGTCGGCGACGGCGGCCGGGTCGAGGTCGTCGGTGACGACGGTGTGGCTGGCGAGCTGCTCGTAGACCGGGCGACGGGCGTCGAGCAGGGCCTTGAGCGTGGCACGGACGTTGCCGAGCAGCAGGGGCCGGTTGGTGCCGAGGCCGACCCGCTGCGCCGCGGCCGTCAGTCCGACGTCGAGGAACACGACCCGGTGGCCCGCGAGGCGCTCCTGCGTGACGGGGGTGGTCACGGCCCCGCCTCCGAGGGAGAGCACGCCGTCGTGCTCGGCCAGGGCCGCGGCGACGGCGTCGGCCTCGAGCGCGCGGAAGTGCTGCTCGCCGTGCTCCACGAAGAGGTCCTGGACGCTCGAGCCCGTGCTGCGCTCGACGTCGGCGTCGGTGTCGCGCACCGTCGTCCCGAGCCGTTCGGCCAGGAGGTGCGCCACCGTCGTCTTGCCGGCCCCCGGGGCGCCGACGAGGACGACGACCGGACTCACCGGTACCTCAGGTGCTCGCGGTAGGCCTCGACGTTGCGGCGGACCTCCTCCACCGAGTCGCCGCCGAACTTCTCGGTGACGGCGTCGGCGAGCACGAGCGCGACCATGGCCTCGGCGACGATGCCGGCGGCCGGCACCGCGCACACGTCGGAACGCTGGTGGTGGGCGCGCGTCCCCTCGCCCGTGGCCACGTCGACGGTGCGCAAGGCCCGCGGAACCGTGGCGATCGGCTTCATGGCGGCCCGTACACGCAGGAGCTCGCCCGTGGTCATGCCGCCCTCGGTGCCTCCGGCGCGACCGGAGACGCGGCGGATGCCCTGGTCGGTCGGCACGATCTCGTCGTGTGCCGCCGAGCCACGGGTGCGGGCCAGCTCGAAGCCGTCGCCGACCTCGACGCCCTTGATGGCCTGGATGCCCATGAGCGCACCGGCGAGGCGCGAGTCGAGGCGACGGTCCCAGTGCGTGTACGAGCCGAGGCCGGGCGGAAGTCCCTCGACGACCACCTCGACCACGCCGCCGAGGGTGTCGCCGTCCTTGTGGGCGACGTCGATCTCGGCGACCATCGCCGCGCTGGTGTCGGCGTCGAAGCAGCGGACCGGGTCGGCGTCGAGCGCCTCGACGTCCGTGATCGCGGGCACGAGGCCGGCGGGGGCCTTGACGGTGCCGAGCTCGACGACGTGGGACAGCACCGTGGCGCCCGTGGTCTGCTCGAGGAACCTCGCCGCCACCTCGCCGAGCGCGACGCGTGCGGCGGTCTCCCGGGCGCTCGCCCGCTCGAGCACGGGCCGTGCCTCGTCGAAGCCGTACTTCTGCATGCCGGCGAGGTCGGCGTGGCCGGGGCGGGGCCGCGTGAGGGGTGCCCCACGCTTGAGACCGTCGAGGACCTCGGGGTCCACCGGGTCGGCCGCCATGACCTGCTCCCACTTCGGCCACTCGCTGTTGCCGATGCGCAGGGCGACGGGGCTGCCCATGGAGACGCCGTGGCGCAGTCCCCCGACGACCTCGAGCTCGTCGGCCTCGAAGCTCATCCGGGCTCCTCGGCCGTACCCGAGGCGACGGCGCGCGAGGGCGTCCTGGACGTCCTTGCTGGTCACCCGCACCCCGGCGGGCAGACCCTCCAGGATCGCGACGAGCGCGGGTCCGTGGGACTCACCGGCAGTCAGCCATCGAAGCATGGGGTCATTGTGTCAGGATCGAGGTGCCCGCCGGACCGCGGGCTCGGACGAGGCTGCCGTACCCGACCAGCGCAAAGACGGCAGGTCAGGAGTCGTCGTGACCTGGATCGTCCTCGTGGTGTCCGGGGTGCTGGAGGCCGTCTGGGCCACGGCGCTCGGCCGCTCGGAGGGATTCACCCGCATCGCCCCGAGCGTGCTCTTCGGCGTCGCCCTCGTGGCGAGCATGGCCGGCCTCGCGTGGGCGATGCGCGACCTGCCGACCGGCACGGCGTACGCCGTGTGGGTCGGGATCGGCGCGACGCTGACGGCGGCGTGGTCGATGGCCGCCGGGGACGAGCCCGCGTCCGTGGCGCGGCTGCTGTGCCTCCTGGCGGTGGTCGGCGGGATCGTCGGGCTGAAGCTGACGAGCTGACTCAGCCGGCGAGCAGCGCCGCGAGCGGCGGCCCGACGAAGGCGCCCGCCACGAGGTAGGGGCCGAAGGCGAAGGGGTCCCGGCGGCCGATCCGGCCGCGGGCGACGAGCAGGAGCCCGACGAGGGTGCCGAGGACGAAGCCGGCGTAGGTGCCGTAGAGGGTCGCCGCCGGGCCGATCGCGCCCAGCAGCAGGCCGATCACGCCGGAGAGCCGCACGTCGCCGAAGCCGAACGGCTGCTTGACCCAGCGTCCGAGCGCGTAGACCAGGCGGAAGAGCACGTAGACGACCACGTTGCCGATGAGGGCCTTGAGGATGATCGTGCGGTCCTGCGCGAGGAGCGACGCGAGACCCACCAGGGCCAGGGCCGCGAGGTGCAACGGCAGCGTGAGGGCGTACGGCAGGAGTCGCGTCCGCAGGTCGACGTAGGACAGCCACGCGCCGACACCCGCGAAGACGGCCCAGGCCGGGAGCAGCAACGGCTCGTCGATGCCGAGCGCGGCGAGCAGCCCGAGCACGGCCGCGGACACGGCCAGGGCGGGGGCGAGACGGGGGGTCCGCGCGAGGTCGGCGTAGAGCGGCTTCGCGGGCTCGTCGACGTCGTCGGGGTGGGGCTCGGGCTCGGGGAGCCGCGCCACGACCCACGGGCCGAGGGCGCCGATCGCGCCCGCGGCGACGACGGTCGCCAGCACCCAGGTCGTGTCCACGGCCGACACCCTAGGCCACGGCGGCGAGCGCGGCGTCGCGCACGACGTCGACGTCGACGGCGCTGCCGGTCATGAGCGCGAGCTGCAGGACGGCCTGGTGGGCGAGCAGGTCCAGGCCGGTCGCGACCGGCACCCCCGCCTCGCGACCTGCCTCGACCAGCCGGGTGGGCCACGGGTCGTAGACCACGTCGAACACCGCGGCGGCGGACTCGACGAGCTCGTGGCACCGGGCGCCGGCCACGTCCTCCGGGACGGTGGACACGAGCAGGTCCGCGACGTCGAGCAGCGGCTCGGCGACCGCGCGGACGCGGACGTCGAGCCCAGCCGCGCGCACGGACGCGACGGTGGTCTCCGCCCGTGCGGGATCGCGCACGACGAGCTCGACGGTGCGGGCTCCCAGCGCCGCCACGGCGTGCGCCACGGACGAGGCGGTGGCCCCGGCCCCCAGGATGCGCACCAGGCCGACGCCCTCGACGCCCGCCTCCTGCAGGGCGGCGCGCGCACCTGGCACGTCGGTGTTGTCGGCGCGGAGGGAGGCACCCGAGGTCCCGCGCTCCAGGAGCAGCGTGTTGGCCCCGCCCGCCGTGGCGGCGACCTCCGAGACCGCGTCGGCGAGGTCGAGCGCGTCACGCTTGTGGGGCGCGGTCACCGCCAGACCGCGCCACTCGGGACCGAGCGCGCCGACCCACGCGGCGAGCCCGCCGGGCTCGACGTCGACCGCCTCGAACGTCCACGCGAGCCCGAGCCGCTCGTAGGCGGCGCGGTGCATCACCGGCGAGAGGGAGTGGGCGACCGGGTGGCCGACGACGCCGCAGCGCGCCGTACCCGTCGCCACCGGGCCGGGGGCGGGCTCAGCCACCGCAGGAGCCGGGGCCGTAGACCTTCTGGCAGTCGGCGATGTGCTGGGCGAAGTCACGGTTGAAGATCGTGACGCCCTCCTTGTCGGCGAAGAAGTACAGCCAGTCGCCCTGCGCCGGGTTGAGGGCCGCCTCGATGGTCTTCTCGCCGGGCGAGCCGATGGGTCCGGGCGGCAGGCCGGTGTTCTGGTAGGTGTTGTACTCCGAGGGGTTGGCGCGCTCCTCCGGCGTGGTCCACACGTCGCCCTCGCGCTTGCTGACGTAGGAGACGGTCGAGTCGAGCTGGAGCGGCATGCCGTCGGCGAGGCGGTTGTACAGCACGCGGGCGACCTTCGGGTAGTCCTGGTCGCGCGCCGCCTCGTACTCGAGGATGCTCGCCATCGTGAGGACCTGCTCCTTGTCGAGCCCGACCGCCTTCGCGCGGGCGTCGATGTCGAGCTCGGCCTCGACGTCGAGCGTCTTCTTCACCATCTGGCGCAGCAGCTCGACGGCGGTGGTCCCTGGCTCCACGGTGTAGGTGGCGGGGAACAGGTAGCCCTCCGGGTTGCCGTTCGCGTAGTCCGGCAGACCCAGCTGCGACGGATCGTCGAGGGCCTTCGTGACCTCGTCCTCGGTGATCTCCGAGCCGGCGGCGATCGCCTTGACGATCTGGCCGACGCGCGATCCCTCAGGCACGACGACCTTGCCCTCGACCCGGTTGCCGGGGTCCGCGAGCTCGCGCATCGCCCAGTCGGCCGACATCTTCCGCCGCAGCTGGTAGAAGCCGGGCTGGATGGTGGCGAAACGCTCGTCGTTCAGCGACAGCTGGTAGAAGGCCTCGGCGCTGGCGACGACGTCCTGCTTCGCGAGGATGGTCGCCATGGCCTGGCCGTCGGACCCGGCAGGGATCTCGACGACGACCTCGCCCGTGCCTTGGCCGGTGTAGTCCTCAGGCCCGTTGAGGTACGACCCGGCCTTGTCCCAGGCGACCTTGCCCGCGAGCACGAGCGCCACGAGGACCGCCAGGAGCACGATGATGCGGCCCCAGCGCGGGCCACGGCGCCGGGGGGCGCGACGGCTGCCAGGGGCGGTGCGTCGCCGGCCACCG
Source organism: uncultured Aeromicrobium sp. (assembly GCA_964599245.1). GTDB lineage: Bacteria > Actinomycetota > Actinomycetes > Propionibacteriales > Nocardioidaceae > Aeromicrobium. The sequence goes on from CAZREF010000009.1 coordinate 62,380, forward strand.
TCGTCGGTGCCGAGGATGTCGAGTCCGCTGTCGCTCACGTAGACCTCAGATCGTCTCGCCCGGGGCACTCCCCCGGGTCCGTTCGGTGTCCAGGGCGGTCTGCAGGATGACCGTGGCCGCGGCCTGGTCGATCACCGAGCGGCGTGAACGCCCCGAACGCCCGCCCTGTCGGAGCAGGCTGTCCGCAGTCATCGTAGACATCCGCTCGTCGAACAGCCGGACGTCGAGCGGTGCGACGGTGTCGGCGAGCTTCCTGGCGAAGGCCCGGACCTTCGTCGCGGCAGGCCCCTCACGGCCGTTGAGGGAGACCGGCAGGCCGACCACGAGCTCGAGCACGCCGTGCTCCTCGGCGAGCGCGGCGAGCCGCGTGATCGCCCCCGGACCGGCGGCCACCGTCTCGAGCGGTGTCGCGACGAGGCCGTCGGGGTCGCAGGTCGCCACCCCGATGCGGACGTCGCCGACGTCGACGCCGAGCCGGCGTCCCCTCCTCACCGACGTCCCCTGCTCATCGACGACACCGTCCCGGGCTCAGCGTCCGGCCGCCGAGCGGACGGCGTCGAGCACCGCGGCGAACGCGGCGTCGATGCCTGCGACGTCGGTGCCGCCGCCCTGCGCGACGTCGGGCTTGCCGCCGCCCTTCCCGCCGATCCTCTCGCCGACGACCCCGACCAGCGTGTGGGCGGCGAGGCCGCGCTCCTGCGCGGCGGGGGTGACGGCGACGACGACCGAGGGACGCTCGTTCGCCGTCCCCACGACCACCACGACGGCGGGACGGTCCTGGAGCCGACCACGGACGTCGAGCGCGAGTGCGCGCACGTCGCCGCCGCCCACGCCCTCGGCCCGGTGGGTGACCACCGCGACGCCCTCGACGTCGGTCGCCGCCGCGGCAACGTCGCCGGCGGCGCCCTGCAGCTGGGCGGCCTTGAGCCTCTCGAGCTCCTTCTCGGTGGACTTCAGGCGCGCGAGGAGGTCGTCGACGCGGGCCGGGACCTCCTCGGGCCGGGCCTTCAGCACGTCGGTCAGCTGGAGCACGAGGTCCCGCTCCTTCGCGAGGTAGGCGAAGCCCTCGATGCCGGTGAGCGCCTCGATGCGGCGGTTGCCCGCCCCGACGGAGCTGTCCGAGGTCACGACGACGGTGCCGATCTGGCTGGAACGCTCGACGTGGGTGCCGCCGCAGAGCTCGCGCGACCAGGGGCCACCGATCTCGACGACGCGCACCTCCTCGCCGTAGGTCTCGCCGAAGAGTGCCAGGGCGCCCCAGTCTCGAGCCTCCTGGAGCGTCATGTACTGCGCCGAGACGGGGAGGTCCTCGCGCAGTGCCCGGTTGGAGACGTGCTCGACGTCGTGCAGCTGCTCCGGCGACAGCGCGCCGCTCCAGCCGAAGTCGAGCCGCAGGTAGCCGGGACGGTTGTAGGAGCCGGACTGCAGCGCCGTGGGGCCGAGCACCTCGCGCAGCGCCGCGTGCACGACGTGGGTGCCGGAGTGCGCCTGGCGGGCACCGGTGCGCCACTCGGGGTCGACCTCGGCCGACAGCGTCTCGTCGACGACGAGCTCGCCCTCGGTCACGCGCACCTGGTGGACGACGAGGCCCTTGATCGGACGCTGCACGTCGAGCACCTCGGCCGACCCACCGCCGCGCGAGGTCCAGGTGAGGGTGCCGGCGTCGGCGTTCTGGCCACCGGACTCGGCGTAGAACGGCGTGCGGTCGAGCACGACCTCGCCGACGCCGCCGGCGGAGATCGCCGGGACCGACGCACCCTGGCTGAGGAGCGCGACGACGCGCGACTCGGTCGAGAGCGTGGTGTAGGCCTGCCAGTCGGTGGGACCGTTCGCGTCGAGCGTCTCGCGGTAGGCGGTCGTGTCGGCGTGGACGCCCTTCTTGGCCTTCGCATCGGCCTTGGCCCGTGCCTTCTGCTCGGCCATGAGGGCGCGGAACCCCTCGGCGTCGACGGAGAGGCCCTGCTCCTCGGCCATCTCGAGCGTGAGGTCGATCGGGAACCCGTAGGTGTCGTGCAGGGTGAAGGCCGCCTCACCGGAGAGGCCCGTCCCGCCGTCGGCCTTCACCTTCTGCGCCGCGACGTCGAAGATCTGCGTGCCCTTGCCGAGCGTGGAGCGGAACGCGTCCTCCTCGGCGTAGGCGACCTGCTCGATGCGCGCGAAGTCGGCCTCGAGCTCGGGGTAGGACGCCTTCATGCGGTCCTTGCTGACGGGCAGCAGCTCCGGCAGTGCCGGGTCCTCGAAGCCGAGCAGCCGCATGGAGCGGACGGCGCGGCGCAGCAGCCGGCGCAGGACGTAGCCCCGTGCCTCGTTGCCCGGCGTGACGCCGTCGCCCATCAGCATGAGACCGCTGCGGACGTGGTCGGCGACCACCCGGAAGCGGACGTCGTCGGCGTGGTCGGCACCGTAGCGGCGACCCGTGAGCTCCGAGGCGCGCTCGATGACCGGGTACACCTCGTCGATCTCGTAGAGGTTCTGCTTGTCCTGGAGCAGGTAGGCGACGCGCTCGAGCCCCATGCCCGTGTCGATGTTCTGGTGCGGCAGCGGTGCGACGACGTCGAACTGGTCCTTCGCCCGGACGTTCGTGATCTCCTCCTGCATGAACACGAGGTTCCAGATCTCCAGGAAGCGGTCCTCGTCGACCACGGGCCCGCCGTCGGGCCCGTGCTCGGGGCCGCGGTCGATGTAGATCTCGCTGCACGGGCCGCCGGGGCCGGCGACACCCATGTGCCAGTAGTTGTCGAGCAGCCCACGGTCCTGGATCCGCTCGTCGGGCAGTCCCGCCACCGACTTCCACAGCGAGCGCGACTCGTCGTCGCCCTCCAGGACCGTGACCCAGACCGTGTCCGCGTCGAGGCCGAGCCCGCCGTCGTCGACGTGGCTCGTGATGAGACGCCACGCGTGCGTGATGGCGCCCTCCTTGAAGTACTGGCCGAAGCTGAAGTTGCCGTTCATCTGGAAGAACGTGCCGTGGCGGGTCGTCTTGCCGACCTCCTCGATGTCGAGGGTGCGCACGCACTTCTGCACGCTGGTGGCGGTGCCGTAGGGCGGCGTCTCCTGGCCGAGGAAGTAGGGCTTGAACGGCACCATGCCGGCGTTGACGAACAGCAGGTTCGGGTCGTCGAGCAGCAACGGGGCGGACGGCACCACGGTGTGCCCGGCGGCCTCGAAGTGGGCGAGGAAGCGGCGCCGGATCTCTGCGGTCTCCATCAGGGGTGGTCTCTCTCGTCGCGGGGGTCAGGGAGGTCGTGGGGCGCGGCCTCGAGGGAGGCGCGCGCGGGGGGGTCGTCGTCGGTCGCACCGACCTGCTGGGCGAGCCGGCCCTCGGCGGCGTCCATGCCGTCGCGGACCTCGTCGGCGAACGCACGCCAGCCGTGGCCCAGCGCGGCCGCCTGGTCGACCAGACCGGGCATCGAGAGCCGGTAGGCCACACGTCGGACCTTGGCGCTGGCGTACACGCCGACCGCCGAGCCGGCCACGAACCAGACCGCGCGGGCCCTCACGTCTCCCCCAGCCACTGATCGGCCGCCGCGGGCGGCGTGGGCGAGGCGTGGGCGGCTCGGGCCGCTCGGCGTCCGGCGCGCAGGCGGGCCCGCCGACGCGCGCGGTACTCGCGACGCACCAGGGCACTGATGCGGTCGCGGCTCTCCGGGCGGAGGGCGTGCGCCACGCCCTGCGCGACGACCGAGAACCGGGCCTGCGGTCGGCCCAGTGCCGCGGCCACGACCTGGTCCTGCGTCGGCGGGACGACCACCCGGCCCTCGACCACCCTCGGCTCCAGGGCGGCGTGCCGCACCGGCGCGAGGTCGACCTCGACCGGCTCGACGTCGACGACGTCCGGCGAACGTCCGACGTCGCCCGGCGCCGGGGCCTGCGCCGCGCCTGCCGTCGGTGCGGGCGCACCGCGCGCGGCACGTCGTGCCGCGACCACCGCCACCAGCGCAGCGCTCACCGCGACGACCGCGAGGACCGCGGTGGCCACGAGGACGGCGACGTCGGCGGACATGGGGTCGAGGTTACTAGGGACGGCGGGACCTCTCCCTCGTGGGAGAGCCGCCGCCACCGTCCGGCCGTTGCGGCCCCCTCGCCCTCAGTACCGCGGGTCCGCGTAGAACACGATGCGCGACTTCGGTCGCTTGACGACGTGCACGCCCCGGGGGTGCTTCATGCCGCCGCCGGCGGACACGTTGCCCTCGATGGTCCACACGTGGGTGCTGGAGACCTGGGTGACGATGCCGACGTGCGAGGCCGTGCCCTTGCTGAAGTAGCCGATGTAGGCGAGACGACCGACCTTCGGCGTCCGCGACGTCCGCCCCCGCTTGCGCTCGGCGTCGAGGAGCTTCTTGAACGACGTCGCCTTGATGACGGACCCGGGCTTGCCGCCGGCGTGGGCGAGCCACGACACGAAGAACCCGCACCAGGGGTCGTACTTCCCGGTGCGGCCGATCCACCGGTTGTACTTGCTCTTGCGTGGTTGCGGCTCGCGGTACCCGACCTGCGACCGCGCCACGGCGAGGAGGTCGGCGGCGCCCAGGGTGGGCGAGACGGCCGACGTCAGCGTGTCCTTCGCCTTCGGGTTGCCGTAGATCGCTCCCGTCCGGAACTGCTGGAGGCAGCCGCCCTCCGGGAGCCCGCACCGCACGTCGCCGGTCGGCGCCCCCAGGCTCCCTCCGGGACCGCCGCGAGAGGCGAGCTCCTCCAGGAACGTCCCGCGGACCAGCCAGGTACGCGCGCCGGTCTGCACGAGGGTCCCGCGCTCGTACGTGCGCCAGGTGCGGCCGCCGCCGGCACGGACGTCAGACGTGGGCGCACCGAGCAGGAAGCCGAGGGAGGTGGCCCGCTGCCCCAGCGTGCGCGTCCCCCCGCCTGCTCGGACCGCCTGCTTGGCCGAGAACCGCACGGAGCTCACCTGCGCCCGGTACGTGCCGGTGCGGCGGTCCTGCGGCGACCAGGCGAAGCCCCCCGAGGAACCGGTGCGCACCGTCGCGACCTTGGTGCGACCCGAACCGCTGTAGCGGTAGATGCGCACCGTGGTCCCCGGGTCGGGCGCCCCGCGCCCGTCGAGCACGCGGCCGCGCAGCCAGAAGTTCTCCCCGGCGACGACCCTCGTCCCGTAGCCGCTGTTGACCAGCAGGCTCACGTAGCGTCCCGCCTGGACGTCGATCGGCAGCGCGGGCGACTGCGACGCCGCGTGCACGTCGTCGGCGACGACCTCGGCCTGCAGGGTGTAGGACCCCGACCGCAGCCGGTCGAAGGAGTAGTCGGCGGAGCCCGCCGACGTGGTGCGCAGCGTCTGCCGGCGCGGGCTCGGGCCGGCGAGGACGATCGTGACCTCGACCCCGGTGACCGGCGTGCCGTCGGTCCCGCGGACGAGCACCCGGCCCCGGACCGGCTCCTGCGGGGTCGTGGTCCCGGCGGAGCGCACCACGCTGACCTGGGTGGCCCTGAGGTCGCTCGACGGCGCGACGCCCGCGGACTGCTCCGCGGTCGGGCTCGCCGGCTCGGCGCTCGACCCTGCGTCCGGCTCGACGTCGTCGAGCGAGGCTGCGGGAGGGGCCGTCGGCTCCGCAGGCTGGTCGCGGTCCTCCGCGTCCGACGGGCCACCCACCTGGTCGCCCGGGTCCGACGGCGTCGTGGCGGAGGTGGAGCCGGCCGTGGGTTCGACCGGCGCCCCGTCACCCCCGGCCGCGGCCACCGCCGACCCGGGCGCGACGAGCAGCCCGAGCACGAGCGCCAGGCACGCGAGCGCCGGCACGGGACGAGGACGATGACGCGAGTGGTCCATGCTGGCTCTCCCCGGGACGGCGTGCGACGGTGCCCATACGGTCACACGAGTTCCAGGCCTCCGCCATCGGAGTCCACCGACACCGGCACGCGCGGCCGGCGGAGCGGCTCAGCGGTCGCGCAGGATGGCGCGGATGCGTTCGAGCCGCTCCGCCACGGCGGCCTCGTGCCCGTGCCGACCGGGCTCGTAGTAGTCGCGACCGTCGACGTCGTCGGGCGCGTACTGCTGGGTGACGACGCCGCGGGGATCGTCGTGCGCGTAGCGGTAGTCGTGGCCGTGGCCGAGCTTCTTCGCCCCGGCGTAGTGCGCGTCCCGCAGGGCCGGGGGCACCGCACCGACGCGACCGGCGCGCACGTCGGCCTGCGCCGCGTCGATCGCCCGCACCACCGCGTTCGACTTGGGCGCGGTGGCGAGGTGGATCACGGCCTGCGCGAGCGGGATGCGGGCCTCGGGGAAACCGATGAGGGCGACGGCCTGGGCGGTGGCCGTGGCGACGGGCAGGGCGGTCGGATCGGCCATGCCGATGTCCTCGCTGGCGTGGATCATCAGCCGCCGGGCGATGAAGCGGGGGTCCTCCCCCGCCTCGATCATCCGCGCGAGGTAGTGCAGCGCCGCGTCGACGTCGGACCCGCGGATGCTCTTGATGAACGCGCTCGTCACGTCGTAGTGCTGGTCGCCCTGGCGGTCGTACCGCACGGCGGCCTTGTCGACGGCGAGGGCCGCGTCGTCGACCGTCACCTCGGTGCGGCCCTGGCTGAGCGTGGCACCCGCCGCGGCCTCGAGGTAGGTGAGCACCCGGCGACCGTCGCCACCGGCGAGGCGCACCAGGTGGTCGCGGGCCTCGTCGGTGAGCGTGACGCGCCCGCCGAGACCGCGTTCGTCGTCGACGGCACGGTCGATCATCGTGGCGACGTCGGCGTCGTCGATCGACTGCAGGGTCAGCAGGAGCGAGCGGCTCAGCAGGGGCGAGATGACGCTGAAGTGCGGGTTCTCGGTGGTGGCCGCCACGAGGGAGACCCAGCGGTTCTCGACACCGGGCAGCAGCGCGTCCTGCTGGGCCTTGGAGAACCGGTGCACCTCGTCGACGAACAGGACGGTCTCGACGCCGTTCTGCAGCGCGCGTCGGGCACCCGCGATGACGTCGCGCACCTCCTTGACGCCCGCCGAGACGGCGGAGACCTCCACGAACCGACGGTTCGTGTGGCCGCTGATGAGCGAGGCGATCGTGGTCTTGCCGGTACCGGGCGGGCCCCACAGCAGGATCGTGAGCGGCTGGTCGCCGTCGATCACCTGGCGCAGTGGCGAGCCCGGAGCGAGCAGGTGCTCCTGGCCCACGAGCTCGTCGAGCGTGCGCGGCCGCATGCGGACGGCCAGCGGCGCGGACGAGTGGCTGTTCCCCGCGAGCGAGCCCGAGGAGCCTGTGCCGTTCACCGCCCACGGCCCGGCACCCCCGCCGGGCCTCGCGCCGGGACCGGGCAGGTCGAACAGTCCGTCGTCGCTCACCCGGCGAGCCTAGTCACCGTCCCCGACACCCCCCCCTCATCGGTGGATGCGCAACATCAATGCCCGCATCGGTGGCCGGACAACCGCAGGACGTCGCCTGCGGTTGCTCAGGCACCGATGGGACGTGCAGGAACCGGGTCAGGCGTCGGACCCCTCGCGCTCATCGGCCTCGGCTTCCTCCGGCTCGGCGTCGACACCGGCCTCCTTGCGCTGCTCCGGGGTGATCGGCGCGGGCGCGGCGGTCAGCGGGTCGTAGCCGCCGCCGGACTTCGGGAAGGCGATGACGTCGCGGATCGAGTCGGTGCCCGCGAGCAGGCCGACGGTGCGGTCCCAGCCGAAGGCGATGCCGCCGTGCGGCGGGGCGCCGTAGGCGAAGGCGTCGAGCAGGAAGCCGAACTTCTCCTGCGCCTCCTCCTCGCCGATGCCCATGATCTCGAAGACGCGCTTCTGGACGTCGGGCCGGTGGATTCGGATGGAGCCGCCGCCGACCTCGTTGCCGTTGCAGACGATGTCGTACGCCTGGGCGAGGGAGCTGCCCGGGTCGTCGAGCGTGGCGGGGTCCTGCGGTGCGGTGAAGGCGTGGTGCACGGCGGTCCACTCGCCGCCGCCCACGGCGACGTCGCCGGAGTCGAGGTCGCTGACGGCCTCGAACATCGGCCAGTCGACGACGAAGCAGAACGACCACGCCGACTCGGTCGCTCGTCCTGGGCTCGTCGAAGGGATGAGGCCCTCGCGGCGCGCGATCTCGATGCGGGCGGCACCGAGCAGCTGCCGCATGGGCTTGGTGGCGCCGGCCGCGAAGTAGATCGCGTCGCCCGGCTGGGCACCCGCGGCCTCGACGAGGCCCGCGCGCTCGGCGTCGGACAGGTTCTTGGCGACGGGGCCGCCCAGCTCGCCGTCCTCGCCGACGAGCACGTAGGCGAGCCCGCGCGCACCGCGCTGCTTGGCCCACTCCTGCCAGCCGTCGAGCGTGCGGCGTGCCTGCGACCCGCCGCCGGGGTGCACCACGGCGCCGACGTACGGCGCCTGGAACACCCGGAACGGGGTGTCGGCGAAGTAGTCGGTGAGCTCGACGAGCTCGAGGCCGAAGCGCAGGTCGGGCTTGTCCGAGCCGTAGCGACGCATCGCGTCGGCGTAGGTGATGCGCGGGAACGGCCGCGGCAGCTCGACGTCGATGAGCTTCCACAGCTCGACGTAGATCTCCTCGGCGAGCGCCATGACGTCGTCGGCGTCGACGAAGCTCATCTCGATGTCGAGCTGGGTGAACTCGGGCTGGCGGTCGGCGCGGAAGTCCTCGTCGCGGTAGCAGCGCGCGATCTGGTAGTACCGCTCGAGGCCGCCGACCATCAGCAGCTGCTTGAACAGCTGGGGGCTCTGCGGCAGGGCGTACCAGCTCCCGGGGCGCAGGCGGGCGGGCACGAGGAAGTCGCGCGCGCCCTCGGGGGTCGACCGGGTCAGCGTCGGGGTCTCGACCTCGACGAACTCGTGCCGCTCGAGCACCTGCCGCGCGACCGCGTTGACCTTGCTGCGCAGCCGGATGTTGTGGGCCGGTGCCGGGCGACGCAGGTCGAGGTAGCGGTGACGCAGCCGTGCCTCCTCGCCGACGGTCACGTGCTCGTCGATCGGGAAGGGCAGCGGCGCCGAGGCGCTCAGGATCTCGACGTCAGACGCGATGACCTCGATCTCGCCGGTCGGGATGCCGGGGTTCTCGTTGCCCTCCGGGCGCTTCTCGACGGTGCCGACGACCTTGAGGCAGAACTCGGCGCGCAGCTGGTGCGCGACCTCCTCGCGGACGACCACCTGCACGACGCCGCTGGCCTCGCGCAGGTCGATGAAGGCGACGCCGCCGTGGTCCCGGCGACGCGCGACCCATCCGGCGAGGGTGACCTGCTCGCCGACGTTCGCGGCACTCAGGCTTCCGGCTTCGTGGGTGCGGATCACGGGGTGGTCTCCTTCGCGGTGGGGGCGAGCCCGACGACGGTGGGCGTCAGGTCGGCCGAGGGGGGCGTCCAGGTGTCGGGGTCGACGTCGACCTGGTCGCCCGAGCGGATGTCCTTGACACTAGGGGGTTCGCCCGGGAACAGGACGAACGGGATGCCGCGCCGCTCGGCGGTGCGGATCTGCTTGCCGAACCTCTGCGCGGCGGGGGCGACCTCGGTGGGGATGCCGCGCCGCCGCAGCCTCTGGGCGAGCGCGTCGCTCTCGCTGCGCGACTCCTCGTCGGCCACGGCGACGAGCACGGCCGACGGCACCGCGCGCGTGCTGGTGAGCCCGTCGGACACCAGCGGCACGAGCAGCCGGGACAGGCCGAGGGAGATGCCGACCCCCGGGTAGGTCCGCTTCCCGTCGGAGGCCAGCTCGTCGTAGCGGCCTCCCGAGCAGACCGAGCCCAGCTGCTCCTGCCCGCGCATGCGCGTCTCGAACACGGTGCCGGTGTAGTAGTCGAGGCCGCGCGCGATGCGGAGGTCGGCCGTCACGCGAACACCCTCGACGTCGGCGCAGGCGGCCACGACCGTGGCCAGCTCGTCGAGCCCCTCGTCGAGCAGCGGGTGGTGCACCCCCCCGATCTCGTCGCAGAGCGCACGCACCTGCTCCACGAACGAGGTGTCGTCGGTGCTGATCTCGGCCAGCGCGAGGCAGGCGCGTGCGGACGCGTGGTCCAGACCGGTCCCGGCGAGCAGCTCGAGGATGCGCTCGCTCGGGAGCTTGTCGAGCTTGTCGACGACCTGCATGACGGCGGTCGGCTCGGCGACCCCGAGCCCGCGGTAGAAGCCCTCGAGCACCTTGCGGTTGCTGACCTGGAGCGTGAACAGCGGACCGTCCGCCCCGTCCCCTGCGCCGGCGAAGCCGAGCACGCCCGCGACCGCGGCGAGCGCCTCGGCCATCACGCGTGCGACCTCGACGTCGGCGTGGAACGGCAGCACGCCGTCGCCCACGACGTCGATGTCGGCCTGGGTGAACTCGCGGAACCGGCCCTGCTGGGGCCGCTCGCCGCGCCAGACCTTCTGGATCTGGTACCGGCGGAACGGGAAGGCGAGGTGCCCGGCGTTCTCGACGACGTAGCGCGCGAACGGCACGGTCAGGTCGAAGTGCAGGGCGAGCGCGTCGGCGCTCGAGCCGCCGGTGCCGTCGTCGTGGATCCGGCGGACGACGTACACCTCCTTGTCGATCTCACCCTTGCGCAGCAGGGTCTCGACGGGCTCGACGGCGCGCGTCTCGACGTTGGCGAAGCCGTGCAGCTCGAAGACGCGGCGCAGCGCGTCGACGACCGCCACCTCGACGGCGCGGTCGGCGGGGAGGAGCTCGGGGAAGCCGCTGAGGCGTGCCACGTCAGGCCCCCTGCAGGTCGGCGAGGAACGGGTTGGTCGCGCGCTCGCGTCCGATGGACGTCTGGGGACCGTGGCCGGGCAGGACGACGACGTCGTCGGGCAGCGGCAGGATGCGCTCGCGCAGGCTGGTGAGCATCTCGCCGTGGTCGCCGCCCGTCAGGTCGGTGCGGCCGATCGACCCGGCGAACAGGAAGTCCCCGGAGAACATGACCTGCGAGACCGTGCCCTCGGTGACGCCCGTCCCGTCCCAGTCGACGCGGTAGTAGACGGTGCCGGGCGTGTGGCCGGGCACGTGGTCGACCGTGACCTGGAGGCCGTCGACCTCGATGACCGCGCCGTCGACGGCGTCGCGCACGTCGGCGGGCTCGGTGAAGTCCGGCAGGTCCGTCATGCCGAGCTGGGCGCGCAGCATGGCGGCCGACTCCCCCGAGATCGCGGCCATCGGGTCCGACAACAGGTGCCGGTCGGCCGGGTGGATCCACACCGGCGCGTCGAGCTCGCGCGCGACGTCCTGCGCGCACCACATGTGGTCGAAGTGGCCGTGCGTGACCAGCACGGCGTCGACGCGCAGGTCGTGCTGGGCGACGACCTGGCGGACGCCGTCCATGGCGTCCATGCCCGGGTCGACGACGGCGCACCCGGCGCCGGCCTCCCGGGCCAGGACGTAGCAGTTGGCCTGCAGGGGACCTGCGGGGAAGGACGTGAGGAGCACGCCCCACAGGGTACGCGGACCCGGCGCCGGCTCCGTCCGGGCGGCTCACGACGTCGACCGGGGTCGCCCCGGCGCCCGCCGGACGCGGGGGTGGTGGGCGTCCGGGGCGCTCCTCCTAGACTGTGGCCATGACCACTGCCGCCGAGCACCCGTGGGGACGCGTCGACGCCGAGGGGAGGGTCTTCGTCAAGACCGGCGACGCCGAGCGCGAGATCGGTGAGTGGAAGGTCGGCGACCCGGCCGAGGGCCTCGCCTTCTACGTCCGGCGCTTCGAGGGACTCGAGACCGAGGTGGACCTGCTCGAGAAGCGCCTCGAGTCGGGCGCGCTCTCCCCCGACGAGGCCGGCAAGGCCGTCACGAAGATCCGCGGCGAGGTCGCAGACGCCGCCGCCATCGGCGACCTGGCGTCGCTCGAGGCGAGGCTCGACGCCCTCGCCCCCACCATCGAGAAGCAGCGCGAGGAGCGTCGCGCCGAGCGCGAGGCGCGCACCGCCGAGGCCGCTGCCGCCAAGACGCGCATCGTCGAGGAGGCCGAGAAGATCGCCGGCGGGCAGGACTGGCGCGCCGGCGCCGACCGGCTCCGTGCGCTCCTCGAGGAGTGGAAGGCCCTCCCGCGACTCAGCAAGTCCGCCGACGACGCCCTGTGGCACCGCTTCAGCGCCGCCCGCACCGCGTTCACCCGCAAGCGCAAGGCACACTTCGCGGAGCAGAACACCCAGCGCGAGGGCGCGCAGCGCGTGAAGGAGAAGCTCATCGCCGAGGCCGAGGCGCTCTCGTCCTCGACCGAGTGGGGGCCGACGTCCGGCAAGTACCGCGACCTCATGACCCGGTGGAAGGCCGCCGGCTCCGCACCGCGCAACGTGGAGGACAAGCTCTGGAAGCGCTTCCGCGCCGCCCAGGACGTGTTCTTCCAGGCGCGGGACGCGGCCAACGCGGCCCTCGACGAGGAGTACGCCGCCAACGCGGTCGTGAAGGAGCAGATCCTCGCCGAGGCCGAGGCCCTGCTGCCCGTCACCGACCTCGACGCGGCCCGCAAGGCCCTGCACGACATCGCCGACCGCTGGGAGGCTGCCGGCAAGGTCCCGCGTGGGCGGGTCAAGGAGCTCGAGGGGCGCCTGCGCACCGTCGAGCAGGCCGTCCGCGCCGCGGGCGAGCAGGAGTGGAAGCGCTCGGACCCGGAGAAGTCGGCTCGCGCCGACGACATGATCTCCAAGCTGCAGCGCGCGATCGACGAGACCCGCGAGGCGCTCGCCAAGGCCGAGGCCGCCGGCGACCAGCGCAAGGTCAAGGACCTCACGCAGAAGCTCGAGTCGAACGAGTCGTTCCTCGCCATGGCGCAGAAGGCGGCCGCCGACTACAGCTGACCGGACGTCGCTCGCGACGAGCCGGCACTCACCCGGGCCTTTCCTCGCTCACCCCAGGATGCTTCCTGGGGTGAGCGCGGGATCCCCATGGTCGGCTGCTGGTTCCCATCGACGGATGGGAACCAGCGCGGACCGGGCGGGAGGTCAGCGCCGCTGCGGCTCCAGGGTGCGGGTGTAGAGGCCGCGCCCCTCGACGTCGCGCAGGGTGACGGTGAGCGCGCGAGTGCGGGCGTCGATCTCGACCTCGCCGAAGAACTGGTACCCGCCGGCGGGCCCGGTGTTGGCCACCGGAGGGGCGCTGACGAACGCAGCGCGCGGCCCGAACGTGGCGTCGAGCGCGTTCGGCCCGAACGCGCCGGCGTTCAAGGGCCCCGAGACGAACTCCCAGAACGGGTCGAAGCGCTGGTACGTCGCCCGGTCCGGGGAGTAGTGGTGCGCCGCGGTGTAGTGGACGTCGGCCGTCAGCCAGACGTGGTTGCGGATGCCCGCGTCCTGCAGGGCGGTGAGCACCCGGGCGACGTCGATCTCCCGACCCCGCGGCGCGCCGGGGTCGCCCTGGGCGATGCCCTCCTGCGCGCTCGACCCGTCCGGCACGACGAGCCCGAGGGGCAGGTCGGCGGCGATGACCTTCCAGGTGGCGCGCGAGGCGCGGAGCTCGCGGACCAGCCAGCGTGTCTGCTCCTCGCCCAGCACGCCGCCGTCCCGCTCGGTCTCCCCGTTCGCGGTGTTGGGGTCCTTGTGGGTGCGCATGTCGAGCACGAAGACGTCGAGCAGCGGGCCGAGGTGCAGCACCCGGTACACCCGCCCGACGCGGTCGGGCGAGATCTCCGCCACGGGCACGTAGTCGTGGAAGGCGCGGCGAGCGCGGGCGGCCAGGACGTCGACACGTCGCTCCGTGTACCGCGCGTCCTCCAGGACCTCGCCGGGGTACCAGTTGTTGGTCACCTCGTGGTCGTCCCACTGCCCGACCTGGGCGGTGCTGGCCAGGAACGACCGCCAGTTCTCCGCCTCGAGGTTGTAGCGGTACTGGCCGTGGAACTCCGCCAGGGTCTCCGCGACCTTCTCCTTCTCCGGCGTGACCAGGTTGGTCCACGTGCCGCCGTCCGGCAGCGGCACGGTGCGCTGCACCGGTCCGTCGGCATAGACGGTGTCACCGCTGCAGAGGAAGAAGTCGGCGTCGCGACGCGCCATGGCGTCGGCGATCCGGAAGCCGCCGTACGCCGGGTTGACGCCCCAGCCCTGGCCGGCGACGTCGCCGGACCAGAGGAAGCGGACATCGCGGCGGGCACCGCCGAGGGTGCGCAGACGTCCCTCCACGGGTCGCCCCGACCGACGCGGGTCGTCGAGGTCGACGGCGCGCACGCGGTAGTGCACCTCCCGTCCGGGTGGGAGGCCACGCACGGTCCACTGACCGGTGAGGTCGGTCTCGCGCGTGACGCGCGGGCCGGGCAGCGTCACGGACCGTCGGAAGGACGGGTCGCTCGAGACCTCGGCGACCAGTCGCGACGGGCGGTCGGCCCGTCCCCACAGCGTCGCCTGGCCCGCGTGCACGTCGCCGGACTGGACACCGTGCGTCAGCTCCGGCCGGCCGCGCCGCACGAGTGCCGGCACCCCGCGCGCGGCGGCGGGACCGCCGCCGAGCAGCACCCCGCCGGTGGTGGCCGCAGCGAGCGCGGCGCTGCGGACGACGGTACGACGGTCGATCTCCCCCGAGGTCATGGCTCGATCGTCCATGGCCGGGGTGACCGTCCGGTGACCACGAGGTGACCGGTGCGCAGCCGGTGCGGCGTCAGCGCGGCGGGCTCAGCACGAGCGCGGCCGAGCAGCCGACCTCGCCGGGCTGCAGCCACTCGCGCGGGAACCCGCCCACCCGTTCCGGACGCTCCGACCCGCGGCGGACCACGACGACGCAGTCCGTGCCACCGGGGACACCGACGGCCGCCACGAGACGCGGCCGTCCGTCCTCGTCCCGGTCCGCGCCGGTCGACACGGTGACGTCGTCCCCCGCGAGCGCACGGTCGACGTCGCCCTGCAGCGACGCGGGGTCCGTGCGTCCGAGGGTCGCGACGAGGCGGTCCTCGGTGTCCTTCGGCACCTCCGGCTCCCGCGGTGGGCGCGGGGTCCGAGTCTGGGCCCCGTCGGGGCAGGACACCGGCTCCTCCTCGACCGCGTGCCGGTCGCGGCCGGCGCCGAGGACGAACCTCGTGCACACGACGGCGTCGCTCTCGGGGACGTCGCTCTCGAAGAGCGCCGTCGAGTCCCGCGCCTCGACGTGCGCGACGACCCGCAGGACGACCGTCGCACCGTCCTCCGTGCCCGTGGTGCCGCTCCAGTCGAGTGCCTCGACCTGCGCGGACTGGTAGCCCGGGGAGTCGGACGACCGCTCGACCGCACTGGCCGCGAGGTCCTCCCCGGTCCGGACCTGGCCGCCGTAGCGTGACCAGTGCTCGGTCACGTCGTCGAGGGTTGCGGAGGCCACGGCACCGGCGTCGGGCGCGCCCGTCCCGCACCCGCCGAGGACGGTCGCGAGGAGCACGAGCAGCGCCGCACGGACCTGGGTCACGTCGCGATCGTACGGTCCCGGGCGGTGCCTGCCCAGGGCCCCGGGATCACTGCGTGACGCGGTAGACGTCGAAGACGCCCTCGATGTTGCGGACCGCCGAGAGCACGTGGTCGAGGTGCTTCGGGTCACCCATCTCGAAGCTGAAGCTGCTCTTGGCGACACGGTCACGGCCCGTGGTGAGCGCCGCGGACAGGATGTTCACGTGCTGGTCGGAGATGATCCGGGTGATGTCGCTGAGCAGGCGCGGGCGGTCCAGGGCCTCCACCTGGATGGCCACCAGGAAGGTGCTGCGGGCGTTGGGCGCCCACTGCACCGGGACCAGTCGTTCAGGCTGCGAGCGCAGGGACTGCAGGTTGACGCAGTCCTTGCGGTGGACCGAGACGCCCGACCCGCGGGTCACGAAGCCCTCGATCTCGTCGCCGGGCACGGGCGTGCAGCACCGTGCCAGCTTGACCATCACGTCGCCGGAGACACCCTCGACCAGGACCCCCGCCTGGCCGTCGGCGCGCTGGCGACGTGAGCCGCTGCCCGGGATCACGGTGGCCTCGGCGAGGTCCTCCTCCGCGCCCTCACGACCGCCGGAGAGGGCGATGACCCGCTCGACGACGTTCTGGGCACCGACGTTGTTCTCCCCGACCGCCGCGTAGAGGGCGGAGACGTCGGGCAGGTTGAGGTCCTTGGCGATCGCGTCGAGCGTGTCGTGCTTGAAGATGCGGTGCAGCGGCAGGTTCTCCTTGCGCATCTGCTTCGCGATGAGGTCGCGGCCGTGCTCGATGGCCTCCTCGCGACGCTCCTTCGTGAACCACTGCCGGATCTTGTTGCGGGCACGGGGGCTCTTGACGAACTCCAGCCAGTCGCGACTCGGACCGGCGTCCGGCGACTTGGAGGTGAAGACCTCGACGACGTCGCCGGTCTTGAGCTCGGACTCGAGGGACACCAGCCGCCCGTTGACCCGCGCGCCGATGCAGGCGTGACCCACCTCGGTGTGCACCGCGTAGGCGAAGTCGACCGGAGTCGCCTGCGCCGGCAGCTGGATGACGTCGCCGCGCGGGGTGTAGGCGTACACGCCGGCGCTGTTCATCTCGAAGCGCAGGTTGTCGAGGAAGTCGACCGAGTCCTCGGTCTCGGACTGCCACTGCACGAGCTCGCGCAGCCAGGCCATGTCGTCGCTGCCCGGCGAGGACCCCTTCCCGGCGGCGGGACGGGCACTGCCGTCCTCCTTGTACTTCCAGTGCGCCGCGACACCGTACTCGGCGCGCCGGTGCATCGCGCGGGTCCGGATCTGCAGCTCGACCGGCTTGCCCTGCGGACCGATCACGGTCGTGTGCAGCGACTGGTACATGTTGAACTTCGGGACGCTGATGTAGTCCTTGAAGCGCCCCGGGATCGGGTTCCAGCGGGCGTGCAGCACGCCGAGGACGCCGTAGCAGTCGGCGACCGTGTCGACGAGGATGCGCACGCCGACGAGGTCGAAGATGTCGGTGAACTCGCGTTCGCGCACCAGCATCTTCTGGTAGATCGAGTAGTAGTGCTTCGGTCGACCGCTCACGGTCGCCTTGATCTTGGCGTGGCGCAGGTCGGACTCGACGTCGCCGATGACGCGCTCGAGGAACTGTCCGCGCGACGGCGCGCGGTCGGCGACCAGGCGGACGATCTCGTCGTAGACCTTCGGGTGCAGGGTGGCGAACGCGAGGTCCTCGAGCTCCCACTTGATGGTGTTCATGCCGAGGCGGTGGGCCAGCGGCGCGAAGATCTCGACCGTCTCGCGCGCGATGCGCTCCTGCTTGTCCTGGCGCAGGTAGCGCAGCGTGCGCATGTTGTGGAGCCGGTCCGCCAGCTTGATGACCAGGACACGGATGTCGCGGCTCATCGCGACGACCATCTTGCGGATCGTCTCGGACTGCGCGGAGTCGCCGTACTTGACCTTGTCGAGCTTGGTCACGCCGTCGACCAGCAGCGCGACCTCGTCGCCGAAGTCCTCGCGCACCGCGTCGAGGGTGTACGGCGTGTCCTCGACGGTGTCGTGCAGGAGGGCCGCGCACAGCGTGGGTCCGGTCATGCCGAGCTCGGCGAGGATGGTGGCGACGGCCAGCGGGTGGGTGATGTAGGGATCGCCGCTCTTGCGCGTCTGGCCCTCGTGCATGCGCTCGGCGATGTCGTAGGCCTTGCGGATGACGTCGACGTCGGCCTTGGGGTGGTTGTCGCGGTAGACCGCCAGCAGCGGGTCGAGCACCGGGTTCTGCGGCGTGGAGCGACCCCCGAACCGGGCCAGCCGGCTCCGGACGCGGGCACCGGTCGGCGCCGGCTCCACGCGGGCAGGCTCTGGCGCAGGCCCGGCCTCGGTGCCGGCGTGCGGGGTGTCGATGCGCTCAGCCACTCACTGCTCCTGTCGTACCGACCATCGTAGGCCAGCCGGGGTAGCCCGCGGGCGGCGCGGGCGGGCTCAGAGCAGCACGTCGAGGAGCGTGGCCGCCGTGGCGAGCACGAGCACGGCGACGAGCAGGAGCGCGATCGTGCGGGCGTGGCGCGGGTTCATGGCGTCCCTCGGTCGTCTCGGTCGGGTCAGTAGCGGCGTAGGCTCACGAGCGGCACGCCGCCCAGCGCCTCGCGGCCGCCCAGTGCAGCGATCTCGAGTGCCACGACGTTCCCGGCGACGACGCCGCCGCACGACTCGACGAGCCGCGACGCCGCGCCCAGGGTGCCGCCGGTCGCCAGCACGTCGTCGACGACGACGACCCGCGTGCCCGGAGCGACGGCGTCCGTGTGGATCTCCAGCGTCGCCTCGCCGTACTCCAGCGCGTAGGTCGCGCGGTGGGTGTCGGCCGGCAGCTTGCCCTCCTTGCGGACCGGGACGAAGCCGAGACCGAGCTGGAGGGCGAGTGGCGCGCCGAGGATGAAGCCACGCGCCTCGACACCGACGACGACGTCGGCGTCGAGGCCGCGGACGGCCTCGACGAGCTCGGCGACGACCGCCGAGAACGCCTCGTGGTTGGCCAGCAGCGGCGTCACGTCACGAAAGGTGACACCGGGAACCGGCCAGTCCTCGATCGGCCGCACGCACGCGTCGATCGCCGTGGCGGCGTCCATCGACGTCAGGACGTGCTGCCGAGGTCGACGTCGCACTCGTCCTTCGCGTGCTTCTCGATCGCGTCGGAGGCCTGCGTGAACTTCTCGTCACCCAGCTTCTGGAAGTCGGCGGCGAGACCCTGCAGCTTGGTCATGTCGGCACCCTCGGGCAGCTCGCCCTGCTGGATCTTCTCCAGGTCGGAGACCTTGATGCCCGCGTCGTCGAGCGCCTTCTCGACCGAGGTGATGCCGTCGTCGAGCACCTTCCAGTCGGACTCGACGTCGGACGGAGCCTCGTCGGCCAGCTTGTGGAAGGTCGCGAACGCCTTGTCGAGCTGTCCGATGTCGCTGCTGCTGAGGGAGTCGAACTCCTTCTTGGCGGACTTCAGGTCGGAGCAGTAGGCGCTGCTCCCGCCGGAACCGCAGGCGGTCAGGGTGGTCACGGCGGCCAGCACGGCGCCGGCGAGTGCGAGCTTCTTCATGCGCGCAAGCATGTCATGCCACCACCAGGACGCCCGAAGGGACCTTCGGTCAGCGACCTCCGGGACGCCGCCCTCCCCGCGTGCGGGACGATCGCGTCGGGCGGGAGGGCTGGACCCGGCCCCGTGGCGCGCCGCCCGCGACCGCGCCGCCGGCCACGACGCCGCCGTCCTCGCTCGCCTGCGAGGACTGGACGTCAGGGGCCGCGGCCGTGTCCTTCGCGCGCCGGGCCAGCACGCGCGCGGTGTGCGCCGCGACCGCGGGGTCCCGCTCGCGCAGCTGCACGGCGAGCGGCGTGGCGATGCAGATGGAGGAGTACGTGCCGGCGGCCATGCCGATGAACAGCGCGAGCGCCAGGTCCTTCAGGGGCCCCTGCCCGAGCACGAACGTGCCGACGACGAGCAGCGCCAGCACCGGCAGGAGGGCGGTGATCGACGTGTTGATGGAGCGCACGAGCGTCTGGTTGACCGCCAGGTTCGCCTGCTCCGCGTACGTGCGCCGGGTCGACGCGAGCACGCCGTGGGTGTTCTCGCGGACCTTGTCGTAGACGACGACGGTGTCGTAGAGCGAGTAGCCGAGGATGGTGAGGAACCCGGTGACCGTGGCCGGCGTGACCTCGAAGCCCGACCACGCGTACACGCCGGCCGTGATGAGCACGTCGTGCGCGAGGGCCACGAGCGCCGCGAGCGACATGCGCCAGTCCCGGAAGTAGACCGCGATGAAGACGACCACCACGACGAGGAAGACGGCCAGGCCGGTGACCGCCTTGCTGGCGACCTGCTTGCCCCACGACGGACCGATGAGGTTCTGGCTGACCTCCTGGGCGCCGGCGTCCGTGAGGGCCTTCTCCAGCACCGCGGTCTGGTCCTGGCTCAGGGCACGCACGTCGATGCGGATGGTGTCCGACCCCGAGGTCGTGACGATGGGGTCGCCGGCCTCGGGGACGTCGGCGTCCTCGACGGCCTTCGAGAGCCGGTCGGCGGTGGCGCTGTCGGCCGTCTGGACCTTGGCGAGCAGCTCGACGCCGCCCTTGAACTCGATACCGAGGTTGAACCCCTGCACCACGAAGCCGAGCGTGGACGCCAGCAGGATGACGACGGAGATCACGTACCAGAGACGACGTCGACCGACGAAGTCGACGGAGACCCGTCCGGTGTAGAGGTGCTGGCCGAAGGTGCTGAGACGTCCCATCAGGCTCGTCCTCCCGTGCTGGACGCGGGGCGCTCCGCCCGCGCGGTGGGGCGCGCCGGGCCGACCCGATCGACGGCGCGGTCGCCGATGCCGAGGTGCGCGGAGTCGAAGCCGGACAGCTTGTGCCCCTTGCCGAAGAACCGGGTCCGGGCCAGCAACGACATGAGCGGCTTGGTGAAGAGGAAGACCACGACCACGTCGATGATCGTCGTCAGGCCCAGCGCGAACGCGAACCCGCGGACGACGCCGATGGCGAAGAGGAAGAGGATCACCGCGGCCATCAGCGAGACGCCGTCGGCGGCCAGGATGGTCCGACGGGCGCGCTGCCAGCCGGACTCCACGGCCAGCCGCAGCGACTTGCCGTCGCGCACCTCGTCGCGGATGCGCTCGAACAGGACGATGAAGGAGTCGGCGGTGATGCCGATCGCCACGATGAGGCCCGCGATGCCGGGCAGCGTCAACGTGAAGCCGAGGGACGTGCCGAGCAGCAGCACCGTGGCGTAGCTGACGGCGGCCGCCACGAGCAGCGAGCCGATCGCGACCAGGCCGAGGCCGCGGTAGTAGAGCAGCAGGTAGGCCATCACCAGGACGAGGCCGATCCCCCCGGCGACGATGCCCGCCTGGAGCTGGCTGCCGGCGAGGGACGGACCCTCGACGGAGACACCGTTGACCTCGAACGTCAGGGGCAGCGCGCCGTACTTCAGCTGGTTGGCGAGCGCCTGCGACGTGGCCTGCGTGAAGCCGCCGGAGATCTGCGAGCGGCCGTTCGTGAAGTGGCCGTTGGTGGTGGGCGCGCTCAGCACCTCGCCGTCGAGGACGATCGCGAAGCGCGAGGCCTGCTGGTTGCCCGCCTGCTCCTGCTGGTACAGCGCGTCGGTGATGCGGTCGAACGCCTCGGTGCCGGCCTTCTTGAGCTCCAGCGCCACCACCCACTCGATGGACTGCTGCGGGACGACCGCGTTCGCGCTCTTGACCTGCGTGCCCTCGATGACGGTCGGGCTGAGGATCATGGTCTCACCGGTCGACGGGTCGCACGTGACGATGGGCTCGTCGGCGACGTCGTCCACCGCGAGGTCGTTCCTCGTGCACCGGAACCCGGCGAGCTCGGTCTGCAGCGCCGCGACGGCGTCGGTGTACTGCTTCGGCAGCGACGGCAGGCCCTGCGTCTCCGCGGCGATGAGCTGGTCGAGCGAGAGCGTCGACCAGTCCACCTGGCTGACCGTCTTCTGCGCCGCCTCCACGGCCTTCGCGTCGGGGGGCGTCTGCGCGGTCTGGCCGGAGCCCCAGAGGAGCCGGAAGCGCAGCTGCGCGGTACGCCCGACCTCGTCGACGATGTTGCCGCGCCGCTCGCCGGGGATCTCGATGACGACCTGGTTGCCGCCCTGGGTCGTGACCTCGGCCTCGCTGACGCCGGTGGCGTTGACCCGCTGGTCGATGATGTCGCGCGCCTCCCGCAGCTTCGCCTGGGTGACGTTGCCGCTGGAGTCCTGCGCCTGCAGGGTGATCCTGGTGCCACCCTGCAGGTCGAGGCCGAGCCTCGGCTTCCAGACGCCTCCACCGTCCTTCAGGTCCAGCCCGACGAGGAGGCCGTACAGGGCGACCACGAGGGCGAGGAAGAGGAACAGGGTGCGTCGAGGACGCGGGGTGCCGGCCCGGGAGGGGGTCGGTCGGCGCGCAGGTCTGGCCATTAGTCGTTCGGGCTCTCCGGGTCGGTGGTCGGGCTCGGGTCGACGACCTTCGCGACGGCCTGGCGGTTGACGGTGACCACGGTGCTGGGAGCGATCCGCAGCTCGGCCTCGGTGTCCCCGAGGGAGACCAGCTCGCCGTAGATGCCGCTGGCGAGCATGACGCGTGCGCCGGGCTCGAGAGCACCCTGCGTGGCGAGGTACTCCTTCTGCCGCGCACGGGCCGGCCGCATCACGAGCAGGTAGAAGATGACGACGAGGAGGACGAGCGGGATGAAGCTGTAGACATCGGACACGGGGTGGCTCCGTCGGGTTGACGTGTCGTCCGCAGGGGCGGACCTGGCGCAGGGCCGAGGAGAAGTTTAAGCACGCAACCAAACCCGGTGGCCCCACCCATGCTTCCACGGCGCGCCGTGCCGGGCGGTGTCGGCTCCGCCGGGACGCGGCTGCTCAGTCGAGCGGTAGCTGCTGGACGCCCTGCGGCACGGCGAGCCCGAGGTGGCGCCAGGCGGCGGGCGTGGCGATGCGACCGCGCGGGGTGCGCGCCAGGAAGCCCAGGCGGACGAGGAACGGCTCCGCGAGCTCCTCGACGGTCTCGCGCTCCTCCCCCACGGCGACCGCGAGCGTGCTGATGCCCACCGGTCCGCCGCCGAAGCTGCCGCACAGGGCCTGCAGCACGGCACGGTCGAGGCGGTCGAGACCGAGGTCGTCGACCTCGTACAGCGCGAGCGCCTTGCGCGCCTCGTCGTGACCGATCGTGCCGTCGCCGCGGACCTCGGCGAAGTCGCGGACCCGTCGCAGGAGGCGGTTGGCGATGCGGGGCGTCCCCCGCGAGCGGGAGGCGATCTCGCGCGCGCCGGCGTCGGCGATCGTCACGTCGAGCAGCCTCGCGGAGCGCTCCACGATGCGCTGCAGCTCCGCGGCCTCGTAGTAGTCGAGCTGGGCCGTGAACCCGAACCGGTCGCGCAGGGGGCCGGGCAGGAGACCCGCTCGGGTGGTGGCGCCCACGACGGTGAAGGGCGGGATCTCCAGCGGGATGGCGGTGGCACCGGGCCCCTTGCCGACGACGACGTCGACGCGGAAGTCCTCCATGGCCATGTAGAGGAGCTCCTCGGCCGGCCGCGACATGCGGTGGATCTCGTCGATGAACAGCACGTCGCCCTCGTCGACCCCGGACAGGATGGCGGCGAGGTCGCCCGCGTGCTGGATGGCCGGCCCGCTCGTGAGGCGCAGGTGGGCCCCGAGCTGGTGGGCGATGATCATCGCGATCGTGGTCTTGCCGAGCCCGGGGGGCCCGGACAGGAGCACGTGGTCGGGCGTGCGGCCCCGCCCCTGCGCGGCCTGCAGGACCAGGGACAGCTGCTCACGCACGCGTTCCTGCCCCACGAGCTCCTCGAGGGTGCGCGGGCGCAGCGCCGCGTCGAAGGCGCGGTCGTCGGGCGTGGCCTCGGCCAGCACCGCGTCGATGCCGGAGAGGTCGCCGTGCGGAGAACCGGGGCGGCCGTCGTCCTGCACGCCGCTCACGCCTTCGAGAGCGAGCGCAGCGCGAGGCGCAGCACCTGCCCGACGTCGGGGTCGTCGCCGACCGACGAGGCGACGGCGTCGAGGGCCTTGTCGGCGTCGCGCTCGGACCAGCCGAGGCCCTGGAGCGCCTCGCGCACCTGCGGCCGCCACGCCGCTGCGGACCCCGCCGGGCCCGCGGCCGCCGCCGGGGCCGGGCCGACGCGGTCCTTCAGCTCGACCACGATGCGCTCGGCGCCCTTGCGCCCGATGCCGGGGACGGAGGTGAGCGCGGCGTGGTCGGCCTCGGCGATCGCACGGCGCAGCCGGTCCGGGGGCAGCACGGCCAGCATCGCCTGGGCGACCTTGGGCCCGACGCCGCTGGCGGTCTGCACGAGCACGAACATGTCGCGCTCGTCGGTGTCGGCGAAGCCGTAGAGGGTGAGGGAGTCCTCGCGCACGACGAGCGACGTGGCGAGCTGCGCGGTCTGGCCGAGCCGGAGGGTCGCGATCGTGCCGGGGGTGCAGTGGACGTGGTGCCCGAGTCCCCCGACGTCGATCACGGCGGAGTCGAGCGAGAGCGCGGCGACCTCGCCGCGGACGTGGGCGATCATCCGGTGGCCTCCTGGATCCGGGCCTGCGCCTGCTGCAGGCGGTTCTGCGCTCCCCCGCGCCAGATCTGGCAGATCGCCAGCGCGAGGGCGTCGGTGGCGTCGACGGGCTTGGGCGCCTCGGCGAGGCGGAGCAGGCGCACGACCATGGCCGCGACCTGCGCCTTGTCGGCTCGGCCGCTGCCGGTGACGGCCGCCTTCACCTCGCTCGGCGTGTGGAGCCTGACGTCGACGCCGTGCCGGGCGGCGACCAGCATCGCCACGCCGCTGGCCTGCGCCGTGCCCATGACGGTGCGCACGTTGTTCTGGCTGAAGACACGCTCCACCGCGACGACGTCCGGCCGGTGCAGCCGGACGGCCTCCTCGAGCCCCTGCTCCAGACGGTGCAGGCGCTTGGCGACCTCGAGGTCGGCCGGGGTGCGCAGGACGTCGACGTGCACCAGGCTCAGCGGCCGGCCCACCGACCCCTCGACCACCCCGAGCCCGAGGCGGGTCAGTCCCGGGTCGACCGCGAGGACACGGGTGGCAGAACGCATGTTCGAACGATAACCGCGTTCGGTGACCCCGCGCCGGACGCCACGCCGGGCCGGCGCGGACGTCGAGCCCGCATCGGTGGATCGGCGACGTCAGGAGCCGTCCTGCGGCTGCCCGTCCACCGATGTGGTGGACAGCCGGCTACTCCTCGTCGAGCGCCGCCAGCACCTCGTCACTCATGTCGACGTTGGAGTAGACGTTCTGCACGTCGTCGAGGTCCTCGAGGGCGTCGACGAGCTTGATGACCTTCTTGGCACCCTCGACGTCCACCGGTACCTCGACCGACGGCACGAAGGACGCCTCGGCCGAGTCGTAGTCGAGCCCGGCCTCCTGCAGCGCCGTGCGCACGGCGACGAGGTCGGAGGCCTCGCTGAGGACCTCGAACGCGTCGCCGTGGTCCTTGACCTCCTCGGCGCCGGCGTCGAGCACGGCCAGCAGGATGTCGTCCTCGGTGGTGTCCTGCGCGGGCACCTGGACGACGCCCTTGCGGTGGAACAGGTAGGCCACCGAACCCGGGTCGGCCAGGTTGCCGCCGTTGCGGGTGACCGCGGTGCGGACCTCCATGGCGGCGCGGTTCTTGTTGTCGGTGAGGCACTCGATCATCAGGGCGACGCCGCTCGGGCCGTACACCTCGTACATGATCGTCGTGTAGTCGACGGCCTCCTCGCCGATGCCCCCGCCGCGCTTGACGGCGCGGTCGATGTTGTCGTTCGGGACCGAGGACTTCTTGGCCTTCTGGATGGCGTCGTAGAGCGTGGGGTTGCCGTCGGGGTCGGGGCCGCCGGTGCGGGCCGCCACCTCGATGTTCTTGATCAGCTTGGCGAACATCTTGCCGCGCTTGGCGTCGATGACGGCCTTCTTGTGCTTGGTCGTCGCCCACTTGGAGTGGCCTGACATCCCGTGCCCCTTCCTGCGTCGCCCCGGCGGGCGGCGGATCTACGTCGTCACGAGGTCCAGGAACAGGCGGTGCAGGCGCAGGTCGTCGGCCACCTCGGGGTGGAACGACGTCGCGAGCAGGGAGCCCTGCCGGACCGCGACGATCCTATCGGCAGCCGGGTCGTCCTTCGCGCCGCCGTGGTCCGGACCGACCGGGACGCGGGCCAGCACCTCGACGTCGGGCCCGACCTGCTCCACCCAGGGAGCCCGGATGAAGACCGCGTGCACGGGCTCGGCGAAGGTCGTGAACGGCACCGCAGCCTCGAACGAGTCGACCTGGCGGCCGAACGCGTTGCGCCGCACCGTGACGTCGAGCCCGCCGAACGTGCGCTGGCCCTCGGCGCCGTCGACGAGCCGGTCGGCCAGCATGATCATCCCGGCGCAGGTGCCGAAGGTGGGCAGGCCCTCGGCGATCCGACGGCGGAACGCCTCGGTCACGCCGAAGACGTCGGCGAGCTTGATCATCGTCGTGGACTCCCCGCCCGGGATGATCAGCCCGTCGACACGGTCGAGCTCCTCCTCGCGGCGCACGGTGACCGCGCGGACCTCGAGCACCTCGAGGGCCTGCACGTGCTCACGGACGTCGCCCTGGAGGGCGAAGACGCCGATGGTCGGGGTGGTCACCGGGTCAGCGTAGTGAGGGGGCCTCGCCCGCTCACCGTCGTGTCCGGAGGGTGGCGACGACCGCCTGGGTGTGGGCGGGGCGGGACCCAGTCGACGGGGGCGGGCGCGTGGCGCCTCCACCCCCGTCGCTCCCTCACGGCATCCCTCCCGTGGGGTCCTTCTGGGGTGGGAGCCGGTGTGCACCGGCGGGTGTCGCGGCTCCCTCCGTCGCGTCCGGGCACTCCTCCCTCGCGCGACGCCTCCAGGGTACTGCGCGGGTGGGCGCAGGGGGTCTCACGAGGGCGAGGTGTCGGCTCCACAGCGGATGCCGTTCAGGAGCAGTGCACCGAGCACGGCAGTCTCGACGGTCCAGGAGCGGTACGTCGAGGACTCCCAGCCGTTCTCGGTCTTGAGACGGGAGTAGACGCGCACCGTGACCGTGGCCCCCAAGGGCAGGAGACCGGCGACCTGAGCGGCGCTGATCGTCGTCGTCACCGTGCTCCCAACCGCCTGGGTGCCGGAACTCATGGCGATGTCGTCGCCGAGCTTCGTGCCAGAGGAGTTGTACACGCGTGCGACGTAGTCGTACCTCGAGTCGACGTGAGTCACGCCGACCGTGACGGAGCTGTAGTAGCCGAGCAGGACTGCTGGCCCGTTCGAGCAGGTCATGCTGGAGGACCGCTGGACGATGTGCGTGGACAGCGTGCCCGAACTGAACGTCCCACCATCGGTGAACGACGCCAGGGTCGACGTCGGCCGCGACACGGGCGCGACGAGTGCGACGGCTGCGAGCACCGCGGCCGCGACGCGCGTCTCCTGTCGATGGCGTGGACGGCCGGATCCACCTCGGCGCGGGTCGGGGCGTGGGCGATGCAGCAGGACGAGGATGCAGATGCCCACGTACGCGCCGGCCGCGAACCGGCCGACGGGGCTGCTCACGGCGGACACCACGTGCCCCAGGTGCGGAACCGCGAAGCTGACCCGCTGGACATCGGTCACGTCGTAGGCCTCGGTGTCGGGTCGGGCGTTCGCGTCGCCCCTGAGCGTGAGGACCGCGCGACGGTCGTCGACCCGGGCGACGGCCACCACCCGGTGCGTGACCCGGACGCCCGCGTCGTTGACGACGCTCACGACGTCGCCCACCGCGAGGTCGCGTGACGGCACGGTCCGCGAGACGGCGAGGTCGCCGGCCTCGATCTGCGGACCCATCGAGCCGGAGAGGAACACCAGGGGCGTGAGCCCGAGGAGCTGGACGGCGGCGGCCGCGAGCAGGCAGACGGCGCCGAGGAAGGCTCCCAGCCCCAGCACCACCTGCCTGACCCGTGCCACGACGATCAGCTCAGCTGCGTGGCGTTGAAGACGAAGGACGCGGTGGCGGAGAGTCCCTGGGCCGCGTTCGCGGTGCCGGACGGCAGCTCGGCGCGGATGCAGATGTTCTCGCTCGACACGGTCGCGAGCGACCGCGCGGTCGCGATGACGTTCGTGGCGGTCCCCGACAGGGTGACGTTGCTCGAGAGCGCCGTGCCGCTGCACGTGTTCGTGCGGATGCCGTTCGCGTTGGTGGCGGGCGTCGCCGCGCTCCCAGCGGTGACCGTCCACTGCAGGTAGGGCGCGAGGGTTCCCGTGGCGGTGGCCGACGCCGTGTAGGTGAAGCCGACCGACCCGCTCGCCTTCTGCACCGGCACCGTGACCGCCACGCTCTCGCCGGGGACCATGCTCGTCAGGCTCATCGACGGGGAGGTGGTCGAGCCGCCCTGTCCCGCCAGGTTGCCGTTGATCAGCAGGTCCAGCGACCCCGCCTGGATCGGGCCGGGGTCCAGCGTGGCGTCGTCGGACCACGAGGCCATCGTGCTCAGCGACCCGAGTCCGACGACCAGGCCGACGGCCAGGCCCGTCCTGACCCAGGGTCGGCGGTGGACCGCCTCGCGACGACGGTGTGCGTGGGTCCTCATGGCGTCCTCTTCTCCTTGCGTCCTGGCACGCCGAGCGCGCCGATCCCCCCGACCACGGCGGCGAGGGCCACCAGGACGACCGTCCGGGTCGTCCCCGCGCCGGTGTCGGGCAGTGCCGCGGGCGTGTCTCCCGATCCCGGACCGCCGCCGTCGCCGTCGGCACCACCGTCGGCGTCGGCGCCACCACCCGAGCCAGCGGCGTCGGCGAGCGCGACGCTGAAGTCGAGCGCGAGACGCTTGACCTGCGACTGGTTCGTCGAGGCGGGGTCGAAGACGGCGTTCACGTCCACGCGGACGACCCCGCCGCGGGTGATCGCGCGGTCGGTCAGTCGTCGCGAGGCGACTCCGTTGCGCAGGTCGACCCACTCACCGCCGTCGGCACGGGCCCTCAGGTCGATGTCGTCGTCGGCGATCAGCTGGTCCCGGTCGGCACTGCGCGCCTCGATCGTCATCGCCGCGCCGCTCGGCCCCTGGTTGCGCACGAAGAAGCTCGCGGTCCGCGAGTCGCCGGGCACCCAGCGCACGTCGGGGTCGAACAGCGGGTCGTCCAGCCCGGCGGACCAGGACGAGCCGTCGGCGCTGAGGCCGATCTCGTCGGCCGCGTGGGCGAGCGACGGCCCGAGGACGAGCAGCGCAGCGCCGCCCGCGAGCAGGAACCGACCACGCCTCATGGTGCGACCTCCTCCTTCTCCTCGTCGTCCCTCTGCGTGGACGACGCTGTCGCCCGTCGCCGGGCTCGTGCCGCTCCCCCGAACATCCATGCCGCGTAGAGCAGGAGTCCGCCGGCGACCACCTGCACCGCCAGCCGGCGCTGGCTCCCGTCGAGCGCGCTGTTGACCCGTCCGAGGTAGGGGACGTGGTACCAGACCACTCCCCTGACCTGCACGTCCCGGACCGGCGCCGCGTCCGGGACGTCGTTCGCATCGCCCTGCGTCGTGATGAGCCTCTCTCCGCGGGCGTTCACCCCCATGGCGGAGATCCGGTGGGTGACGACGGTCGGCCGTCCGGAGCGCAGCTGGTAGGTGATGACGTCTCCCACCCGGAGCGTCGACGGGTCGACGGGCCGGGTGACCACGAGCGAGCCCGCAGGGACGTGAGGACTCATCGACCCGGTCAGCACGGTGTACGGCGTCGAGCCGGTCAGCCGAGGCACCACGACCGCGACGAGCAACGCGCCGACGGCAGCCAGCAGGACGACGTACGCCAGCACCGTCGCGGCGAACCGGACGGTTCCTCGGCGTCGTGCGGGGACGGTGACGCTCATGGTGGGTCCACCCACCCCCGGCGAGGGCACGCCCTCGTCCGGGGGACCCGGGAGGGATGCCTCTCAGCTCTCCGTCTGCTCCAGCTGCACCGTGATGTCCGACAGGTCCAGGAGCAGGTTCTGGGTGTCGTTCGCGTTGACGGCAGCGGCGTCGCCGATCGGGAACGTCACGGTGATGGTCGCCGTGACCGTGTCGCCGCCGTTGTCCTCCGTGATGGTCGCCGGCACGGCCGCACCACCGATCGCGTAGGCGACGTCGACGTCGGCGTCGAGGGTCGGGGCCGCAGGCGTCGGCGTGATCGCGACGGTGTCCGGAGCGGTGAGCACCGCCGTCAGGTTGTCGCCCTCGGCGGTGATGTCGAACGAGCAGGTCGTCGAGATGGCGTCGCCCGGGACGATGTTCGTCACCGTTCCCCCGGGGTCGGCGCT
This sequence comes from uncultured Aeromicrobium sp., assembly GCA_964599245.1. Taxonomy (GTDB): domain Bacteria; phylum Actinomycetota; class Actinomycetes; order Propionibacteriales; family Nocardioidaceae; genus Aeromicrobium. The sequence continues at coordinate 91,884 of CAZREF010000009.1, forward strand.
GTTGGACGCGGCGTACACCCAGGTGCCGGTGCAGGTGCCGTCGCTCAGGCTCAGCTCACCGCTGTTCACGCTGCCCCCGTCGAGGGTGGCGGAGTCGCTCCAGTACGCCAGCGTCCCGGCGCCTCCCATGAGCAGGACGGCGGCCGCGCCGGCGGCGACGGCGCCCTTGGTGGACTTCTTCATGATCCCTCCCGGGAGCTCCCATGGGCGACCAGCCGAGTGCGGTCGCTCACCTTCACTGAAGCCCAGTCGCCGGGGACCCGAGGCGTAAATCCTTGTTTCTTCTCCTCAGGAATGACAAAAGGCCCCGCATCAGGGGGGCCTTTTGTCATCTGAGGCGTGTCACCAGCCGCGTTCGGCGAGGCGGTGGGGCTCGGGGATGTCGTCGACGTTGATGCCGACCATCGCCTCGCCGAGCCCGCGGGAGACCTTCGCGACGACGTCGGGGTCGTCGTAGAAGG
>CAZREF010000010.1:0-7916 GCA_964599245.1 uncultured Aeromicrobium sp.
TGCGCCTGGCGCGCGACCTGCGCGAGGGCCGCAAGAGCCCCTGGGTGCTGGTGCGCCGCGGCTGGCGGTTGAAGAACGACGACGACCACGTGGTGGCCCACGCCGTGGCGGCGGGGTGCGAGCCGATGACCCCCCGGCAGGCACGGCGGCTCCTGCGTCGACTCTCCGCCGCCTGACCTCCGGCCCGCCGGCCGGCCACGCCCCTGGGCCTGCACGACCGGTACCGTGCGGCTCATGACGGGGACAGGGACGAGGGCGAGGGCGGCGGCTGCGGTGGCGACGACGTGCGTCGTGGTGCTGGCCGGCTGCGGCGCCTCCGAGGACGCCGACGACGCATCGGCGACGCCGGGTGCGGCGTCGCCGGCGACGGTCCCGAGCCTCGACCCCGACGACCCGTGCGCCGCCCTCGTCGGCGAGGACGGTCTCGTCGCCCGGGCACTGGCTGGGGCGGACCTGACGGCCGAGGAGCGCGGCCCGGTGCAGGACGCGCTGTTCGCGGTGGTCGCCGCCGGTCCGGCCGCCCTGCAGGACCCGGCCGGCCAGCTCGTCGACTACCTGGACGACCCGGCCGCCTACCAGCCCCTGGACGGTGGGCCCGACGACGCCGTCACCGAGGCCGCCGACTCCATCCGCGACACCTGCTCCTGAGCCCGGGCCGGCGCCTCAGAGTGCCGCGTACCGCGGCTTGATGACGTCGTTGATCAGCGCGAGCCGCTCGTCGAACGGCAGGAAGGCGCTCTTCATGGCGTTGACCGTGAACCAGCGCAGGTCGTCGGCGTCGTAGCCGAACGCGTCGACCAGCAGCTGCATCTCACGGCTCATCGAGGTGCCGCTCATGAGCCGGTTGTCGCAGTTGACGGTGACCCGGAAGCCCAGCTCCTTGAGCAGGCCGATGGGGTGGTCGGCGATGGAGCGCATGCCCGGGACCGCCGACGTCTGCAGGTTCGAGGAGGGACACATCTCCAGGGGGATGCGCTTGTCGCGGATGTACGCCGCGAGCAGCCCGAGCCTCGGGCCGCCCTCGGCCGCGAGGTCGATGTCGTCGATGATGCGCACGCCGTGGCCGAGACGGTCGGCGCCGCAGCGCTGGATGGCCTGCCAGATCGACGGCAGCCCGAACGCCTCGCCGGCGTGGATGGTGAAGTGCGCGTTCTCGCGGCGGAGGTACTCGAACGCCTCGAGGTGCAGGATCGGCGGGAAGCCGTCCTCGGCCCCGGCGATGTCGAAGCCGCAGACGCCGCGGTCGCGGTACTCCACGACCAGCTCGGCGATCTCGAGCCCGTGCTGCGCGTGCCGCATGGCGGTCAGGAGCTGGCCGACCACGATGGGCGTCCCCTCGTCCCGCGCCTCCGCGACGCCCTCGTCGATGCCGGCCTGGACGGCCTCCACCGTCTCCGCGAGCGACAGCCCGCCCCGCAGGTGCTGCTCGGGAGCCCAGCGCAGCTCGGCGTACACGACGCCGTCGGCGGCGAGGTCGAGCACCGACTCCCGGGCGACGCGGGCGAGGTCCTGCGGGCGCTGCATGACCGCGACCGTGTGCTCGAACGTCTCGAGGTAGCGCGGCAGCGACCCCGAGCTCGCGGCGTCGGCGAACCACATCCCGAGCTGCTCCGGCGGCGCCGGGAGCGAGTGGCCGACCTCCTGGGCGATGTCGGCGACGGTCGACGGGCGCACGCCGCCGTCGAGGTGCTCGTGCAGCGCCACCTTGGGGGCGCGTCGGATCTGGTCGGCGGTGAGGGTCACGCGCTCATCGTGGCACGGGCACGTCGCACGACCGCGCAGCAGCGGGGTTGACAGCGCCCGGTCCTGTGACTACGGTCACTGTCATCGATCACACTGTTATCGATGACAGTTTGCTGATGATCCTCAGCCGGTGCCGGCGATCCCGCCCGCACGACCCCGCAGCAGAGAGCAGACCATGGCCAACATCCAGGACGTCGCGCGCGCCGCCGGCGTCTCGACCGCGTCGGTCACCCGCTACCTCGCGGGCCAGCGGACCCGCAGCGCGGAGGCGGTGCAGCGCGCCATCGACGAGCTCGGCTACCGACCCAGCCTGGTCGCGCGGAGCCTGCGGTCCGGCCGCCACCACTCGATCGGGGTCATCGTCCCGGACATCTCCAACCCGTTCTTCGCCGCCCTGGTCAAGGGCATCGAGCGCGAGGTCCGCCCTCACGGTCTGCAGGTGATCCTCGGCAACAGCGACGAGGACGTGGACCACGAGGAGTCACTCGTCCGCGAGCTGTCCCAGCGCACGGACGGCCTCATCATGGCCCCGCTGTCCGAGAACGACCAGATCCCGCGCCTCATCGAGGACGCGGGCATCCCGCTCGTGTTCGTCGACCGTGAGACGAGCTCCGGTCCGGACGTCGACCGTGTCCTCGTCGACAACGCCGCCGGCGTCCAGCAGGCCGTGGACCACCTCGTGGGTCTGGGACACACCCGGATCGCCACCATCAGCGGTCGCGTCGACTCGACCCCCGGTCGGATGCGCCACGAGGCGTTCCTCGCCGCCCTGGCGGGACACGGCATCGACGTCGACGACGCCCTCGTCCGCCGTGGCGACTTCCGCGAGGCGAGCGGGCACGAGCACATGACCGCGCTCTGGGCCCTCGCGGACCGGCCCACCGCCGTGGTCGTGGCCAACAACCTCATGACCGCCGGCGCTCTCGTCGCCCTCGGCGAGCTCGGCGTCGACGTTCCGCGCGAGCTGTCCGTCGTCGGCTTCGACGACCTCCCGCTCGCGACCCTGCTGGACCCTCCGCTCACGGTGGTCTCCCGGCCCGACGTCGAGGAGGGTGCCGCCGCGGCGCGCCTGCTCGTCGCACGGCTCACCACCGAGGAGCCCGCCCCCACCGCGCACCTGACGCTCCCCGTCGAGCTGGTGGTGCGCGCATCCACCGCCGCCCCTGCCACGAGAGGCACCACCGCATGAACGCGACCCGACCCACCGGCGTCCTGGTGATCGGCAGCATCACGGCCGACGTCACGACCTTCTCCCAGCGCCTGCCGAGGCCGGGCGAGACGATCCTCGGCGACGACCTCACCCTCGTGCTCGGGGGCAAGGGCGCCAACCAGGCGGTCGCCGCCGCGCTCGCCGGCGCCGACACCCAGATGGTCGGCTGCGTGGGCACCGACGCCTTCACCGACCTGACCCGCGGCGGCCTCGAGTCGTACGGCGTGGACGTCGCCGCAGTCCGGGTGGTCGACGGGCCGACCGGCGTGGCGCACATCCGCGTCGATGCCTCCGGCGAGAACGACATCGTCATGGTGCCGCTGGCCAACGCCCACCTCGGCACGGACGACGTCGACGCCGGCGTCGCTGCCGCGACCGGTCGCACGTCGGTGCTGCTCACCCAGCTCGAGACCCCGGTCGACGTCATGGTGCGCGCGACGCGTTCCGCACGCGCCGCCGGCATGCTCGCGATGCTCGACCCCGCTCCCGCCGCACCGCTCGACGACGCCGTCTGGGCCGAGCTCGACGTGGTGACGCCCAACGAGACGGAGGCGGCCACGCTCACGGGCATCCCGGTCACCGACGTGCCGTCGGCCGAGGAGGCCGGTCGCTGGTTCGTGGAGCGGGGCGTGGCCCACGCCGTCATCACCCTGGCCGCCAAGGGCGTCGTCGTCGTCGACGCCGACGGGGCTCGCCACTTCGAGGCCCCCTCGGTCGACGCCGTCGACACCACCGCGGCCGGCGACGCGTTCGCCGGCTACCTCGGCGCCGGGCTCGCCGCGGGCCTGACGCTCGACGCGGCGCTCCCCCGCGCGATGGCCGCCGGTGCCCTCGCCGTCACCCGCCGTGGCGCCTCGCCGAGCCTGCCGGCCGGTCGCGACGTCGACGCCTTCCTCGCAACCCCCACCGGAACCGCCCACGACACGGAGCTGACCCACTGATGCGCAAGAACACCGCCACCCTGAACGGCCAGCTCTCCCGAGTGATCTCCGAGACCGGCCACACCGACCTGCTGGTCGTCACCGACGCGGGGCTGCCCGTCCCGCTCGGCGTCGAGCGGGTCGACCTCGCCGTCCGCCCCGGACTGCCGGCCTTCCTCGACGTGCTCGACACCGTGCTCGACGAGCTGGTCGTCGAGGGCGCCACGGTCTCTGAGGAGATCCGCGACCACAGCCCCGACATGCTCGCCGCCATCGAGGACCGCCTCGGCGGCCTCGGCGTGCCGATCACGTTCGTCCCGCACGTCGACCTGAAGGCCCTGACCCACGGCGCCCGGGCAGCCGTCCGGTCGGGCGAGTTCACCCCCTACGCGAACGTCGTGCTCCACGCCGGCGTCGCCTACTGAGGTCGACCATGCGCATCGAGCTGCAGGACATCCACAAGAGCTTCGGCGAGACCGAGGTGCTGCGCGGCATCGACCTCACGGTCGAGGGCGGCGAGGTGCTCGCACTCGTCGGCGAGAACGGCGCCGGGAAGTCGACGCTGACCCGCATCGTCTCCGGTGCCTACCGCCCCGACGCCGGCCGCATCGTGGTCGACGGCGACGAGGTGACGTTCACCGGGCCGCAGGACGCGATGGGCCTGGGCATCCAGGTGATCTACCAGGAGTTCCGGCAGAACATCTTCCCGCACCTGAGCGTGGCCGAGAACCTCTTCACGCTCGACGAGCAGGCCGAGTTCGGCCGCTTCCTCGTCAACAAGCGCCGGATGGACGCCAAGGCCCGGGAGCTGCTCGACCTCATCGGCCTCGACGTGGACCCGTCCACGCCCGTGGAGCGGCTGTCGGTCGCCCAGATGCAGATGCTCGAGATGGCCAAGACCGCCGGGCACGACGCCCGGCTGCTGATCCTCGACGAGCCGACCGCCGCCCTCGACGAGCAGGAGTCGGAGCGGCTCTTCGAGCAGATCGAGCGGCTCCGCGCGTCCGGCGTGGCGATCGTCTACATCAGCCACCGCCTCGAGGAGGTCTTCCGGCTGTCGCAGCGGGTCGTGGTGCTGCGCAACGGCGCCGTCGCCCTGGAGCGCGCGACCGTCGAGCTCGACGAGCGCCAGGTCGTCACCGCCATGGTCGGCCGCACGATCGAGGACTTCTACCCGAAGGAGACCCACACCCGTGACGAGGTCGTCCTGTCGGTCCACGGACTGTCCGGCCCCGACTTCTCCGACGTCTCCTTCGACGTGCGGGCCGGCGAGGTCCTCGGCATCGGCGGCGTGTTCGGCTGCGGCAAGGGCAGCGTGCTGCGTGCGCTGTTCGGCCTGGTGCCGGGCGAGGCCGAGCGGGTGGTCGTGGACGGCACCCTCCACCGACCGACCTCACCGCAGGCGGCCATCGACGCCGGCATCGGCTACGTGCCACCCGACCGCCAGGCCGAGGGCCTGTGCCTGCAGCAGTCGGTCTCGGACAACATCTCGATGGCGAGCCTGTCGCGCTATTCGACCGGTCCCTACGTCCATCGGGGCCGCGAGCGCGCGGAGACGTCCCGCATCATCGAGCAGCTCTCCATCCGCACCGCCTCGCCGTGGTCGCCCGTCGGCAGCCTGTCGGGCGGCAACCAGCAGAAGGCGCTGTTCGGCGGCTGGGTCCTCACCCACCCGAAGGTGCTGATGATGGAGGAGCCGACGCGGGGCGTCGACGTCGGCGCCAAGGCCGAGATCTACCGGATCATCAACGAGCAGGCCGCGGCGGGCGTCGCCGTCGTCCTCGTCTCGTCCGACCTCCCCGAGCTGGTCGCCATGTCCGACCGGCTCCTGGTGATGCGCCAGGGCCACGTCGTGGCCGAGCTCACCGACGACGACCTCACCGAGCAGAAGCTGCTCGAGCACGCATTGGAGAGTGCCGCATGAACCGATTCACTGCTGGCCTGACGTCCCTGAACCGCGAGCTGCGGGCCGTGTGGATGCTGCTGTTCGTCGGCCTCATCCTGTTCATCGCCACCCCGCTGTTCCTCACCGGCGACAACCTGCTGAACGTCCTGCTGGCGGCCTCGGTCACCGCTCTGCTGGCCGCCGGGCAGACCTACGTCATCATCCTCGCGGAGATCGACCTGTCGGTCGGCGCCGTGCTCGGCATCTCGAGCATCGTCACGGCCTTCACGCTCCAGGACCAGCCGCTCGTGGTCGGCCTCCTGGCCGGTTGGGCCGTCGGCGCCGTCGCCGGCCTCGTCAACGGCCTGCTCGTGACGAAGCTCCGGATGCCGTCGTTCATCGCGACGCTCGCGATGATGTCGGTCCTGGCCGGACTCACCCTCCAGCTCAGCCAGGGCAACCCGGTGAGCATCGGGAACGACACCTTCCTCGCGATCGGCCAGTCGGACGTCCTCGGCGTGCCGAACCCGGTCTGGATCATGCTGGCCGCCTTCGTGGTGTTCGGCCTGGTGCTCGCCCGTTCGCGCTTCGGACGCCACGTCTACGCCGTGGGCGACAACGAGGACGCCGCACGGCTCGCGGGCATCGAGGTGCACCGGGTCAAGATCCTGGCGTTCGTCATCAGTGGCCTGCTGGCCTCCACCGCCGGCTTCATCCTCGCCGCGCGCCTCGGCACCGCCCAGCCCACGGCCGGCAGCGGCCTCGAGCTCGCCGCCATCGCTGCCGTCATCATCGGCGGCACCAGCCTGGCGGGCGGACGAGGAGCGCTCGCCGGGACCCTCATCGGCGCGCTGCTGCTCGGCGTCATCGACAACGGCCTCAACCTGCTCGACGTGTCGCCCTTCCTGCAGGGCGTCGTCAAGGGTCTCGTGATCCTGCTGGCGATCTTCCTGGATCGCAACTCCGATCGTGTCCGGGCGCTGACGCGCCTGGTCCGTCCCCGACGGCCTGGCTCGGGCCCCGACGTGGACACCGCTACACCCACCACCACTGGAGGAACCCCGTGAACACCTGGAAGAAGACGGCCGCTCTCACCGCGGCCCTCGCGCTCGCGACCTCGCTCGGCGCCTGCGGACGTGGCGGCGACGCCGGCTCCGGCGGCGACGAGGCGGTCAAGGCCACGCTCGTCATCAGCACGCTCAACAACCCGTTCTTCGTCTCCGTCGTCGACGGCGCGAAGAAGGCCGCCTCGGACGACGACGTCGACCTGGACGTGCAGAACGCGAACAACAGCGACCAGACCGCGCTCAACGCCACCACCACCGCCCTGACGAAGAAGCCCTCGGTCCTCATCATCGACCCGGTCGGCAGCGAGTCAGGCGGCACGATGACGAAGGCCGCCAACCAGGCCGACGTCCCGGTCGTCGCCTTCGACCGCGCACCCGACAGCGGCGAGCTCGCCAGCTTCATCGGCTACGACGCCGTGCAGGCCGGCAAGGAGGCCGCGAAGTCGCTCGCCGAGGCGATCGGCGGCAAGGGCAAGGTCGTGGAGATCCAGGGCATCCTCGGCACCAACGTGGCCCAGGACCGCAGCAAGGGCTTCAACGAGGGCATCAAGGCCTACCCGGACATCGAGGTCGTCGCCAAGCAGTCCGCGGACTTCGACCGTGGCAAGGCGCTCGACGTCATGACCAACGTGCTCCAGGGCAACAGCGACATCGACGGCGTCTACGCCGCCAACGACGAGATGGCGCTGGGCGTCGTCGCGGCGCTGAAGGCCCGCAACCTCGCCGGCAAGGTCAAGGTGGTGGGCAACGACGGCATCGGTGACGCGCTCAAGGCCATCGAGGCCGGGACGATGTACTCGACCCACGCCGAGTCGCCCTTCGTCCTCGGCAAGGAGGTCGTCGGCATCAGCCTCAAGGTCGCCAAGGGCGAGACCGTCGAGAAGAACACCGTGCTGCAGGGCCGGCTCGTCACGAAGGACCAGGTGGCAGACTTCTGCTCGTTCCTGGAGGAGGAGGGCGACGCCGACACCTGCAAGGGCATCGGCTGATCCATCCCGTGCGCGGTGGTGGGCGGCCCGCCCCCCCCCGCCGCCCCACCCCCCCAACAAGACCCCCACCCCCCCCCCCCCCCCCCGACAGGACCCCCAACA
>CAZREF010000010.1:7926-82867 GCA_964599245.1 uncultured Aeromicrobium sp.
GGTGGTCCGGGGTGGTGGTGGCCGCCGCCTCCCCCGTCAGGGGATGGGGGGTACCCACCCGGGGGGGGGTGGGGCCGCCCCGCACCCCGGGGGGGCCACCACCGCCTCTCCTCGTCCGCACCCCGCCCCACCCGTCCGGAAGGACACCCGATGACCCCGACGTCCACCCCCGACACGACCGAGGCGCTGCGCGCCGCGGTCGGGCTCGGCGGCACCGACACCGCGGCGCTGCGCACGTTCCTCGATGGTCTTCCCGCCGTCGACCCGGTCGGGATCGAGGCCCGCGCCGCCCAGCTGGCGACGCGGTCGATCAAGAAGGACACCAAGCGCGCCCTCATCGACCTCGCCATCTCGATGGTCGACCTCACGACGCTCGAGGGGGCCGATACCCCCGGCAAGGTGCGCAACCTGTGCCGGAAGGCGGTGAACCCCGACCGCGAGGTCGAGGGCACGCCGTCGACGGCCGCGGTCTGCGTCTACCCCGACATGGTCGCCGTCGCTGCTGAGGCCGTCGCCGGCACCGGCGTCAAGGTCGCCTCGGTGGCCACCGCCTTCCCGGCAGGCCGCTCCTCCCTCGAGGTCAAGCTCGCCGACACCCGCCTGGCGGTCGAGGCCGGCGCCGACGAGGTCGACATGGTGATCGACCGCGGTGCGTTCCTCGCCGGCGACTACGCGCTCGTCTTCGACCAGGTCGCGCAGGTCAAGGACGCCTGCGGCGCGGCCCGCCTCAAGGTGATCCTCGAGACCGGCGAGCTCGCCACCTACGACAACGTCCGTCGCGCGTCGTGGCTGGCGCTCGCCGCCGGCGCCGACTTCATCAAGACCTCCACCGGCAAGATCCAGCCCGCCGCGACGCTGCCCGTCACGCACGTGATGCTCCAGGCGGTGCGCGACCTGCACGACCTCACCGGGCTGCAGCGTGCCGTGAAGCCGGCCGGTGGCATCCGGACCACCAAGGACGCCATCGCCTACCTCGTCGCGGTGCACGAGGTGGCGGGGCCGCAGTGGCTCGACCCCCACTGGTTCCGCTTCGGCGCGTCCGGCGTCGTCAACGACCTGCTGATGCAGCGCCGCACCCAGACCCAGGGCCACTACAGCGGCCCCCGCTACGTGAGCGTCGACTGAGATGAGCACCCCCATGGACCTCGACCTGACCTACGCCCCCGCGCCGGAGTCGGCGGCGATCGCCGCCATCGGACCGCGGTACCAGATGTTCGTCGACGGCGCGTTCGTCGACGGCGGCGGCGACGACCTCGACTCGATCAACCCCGCCACGCGCGAGGTGCTCACCACCGTGAGCACCGCCTCGTCCGCCGACGTCGACCGCGCGGTGGCAGCCGCACGAAAGGCCTACGACGGGCCGTGGTCGCGCATGGGCGGCGCCGAGCGCGGCAAGTACCTCTTCCGCATCGCCCGTGCCATCGCCGAGCGCTCCCGCGAGCTGGCCGTCGCCGAGTCGCTCGACAACGGCAAGCCGATCCGCGAGACGCGCGACTTCGACGTCCCCACGGCGGCGCAGCACTTCTTCCACCACGCCGGCTGGGCCGACAAGCTCGGCCACCTCGGCCTCGGGCCCGCCCCGCGGCCCCTCGGCGTCGCCGGGCAGGTCATCCCCTGGAACTTCCCGTTGCTGATGGCCGCGTGGAAGATCGCCCCGGCACTGGCCGCCGGCAACACGGTCGTGCTGAAGCCGGCCGAGACCACGCCGGTCACGGCGCTGCTGCTGGCCGAGATCGTCGCCGACGCCGAGCTGCCCCCCGGCGTCGTCAACATCGTGCCCGGCGCGGGCGACGTCGGCAGCGCCATCGTCAACCACCCGGGCGTCGACAAGGTCGCGTTCACCGGCTCCACGCCGGTGGGCAAGCGCATCCAGACCGAGCTGGCCGGCACCAGCAAGAAGCTGACCCTGGAGCTCGGCGGCAAGGGCGCCAACATCGTCTTCGCCGATGCGGCGATCGACCAGGCCGTCGAGGGCATCGTCACGGGCATCTTCTTCAACCAGGGCCAGGTCTGCTGCGCCGGGTCGCGCCTGCTGGTGCAGGAGTCCGTCGCCGACGAGGTCGTGGAGAAGCTCAAGCGCCGGATCGACACGCTGCGCGTCGGCGACCCGCTCGACAAGAACACCGACGTCGGGGCTCTCAACTCCCAGATGCAGTACGACAAGGTCACCGGCCTCACCCAGGTCGGCGCGGAGGAGGGCGCCACCGTCTGGACGAGCAGCTGCCCGCTCCCGGAGAAGGGCTGGTTCGTCGCCCCCACCGTCTTCACCGACGCCACGGCGTCCATGCGCGTCGCTCGCGAGGAGATCTTCGGGCCGGTCCTCACGACGTTGACCTTCCGCACGCCCGAGGAGGCGCTGGCCAAGGCCAACAACACCCCCTACGGCCTGTCCGCGGGCGTCTGGACCGAGAAGGGCTCCCGCGCGATGGGCATGGCGGCCGGCCTGAAGGCGGGCGTCGTCTGGGACAACACGTTCAACAGGTTCGACCCGACCGCCTCCTTCGGCGGGTACGGCGAGTCCGGCTTCGGCCGCGAGGGCGGGACGGCCGGCATGGCCGCCTACCTCGACACCGACGACGAGGGAGCGCTCTGATGGCACGCCTGACCGTGGCCAAGACCTACAAGCTCTACATCGGCGGCGCGTTCCCGCGCTCGGAGTCCGGCCGCACCTACCAGGTGCACGACCAGAAGGGTTCGCTCATGGCCAACGCCGCCCTCGCCTCCCGCAAGGACGCCCGCAACGCCGTCGTCGCCGCCCGGTCGGGCCTGGCGAAGTGGGCCGGAGCCACGCCCTACAACCGTGGCCAGGTGCTGTACCGCGTGGCCGAGATGATGGAGGCGCGGCGGACCGAGCTCGTCGACCTGCTCGTGCAGAGCCGCGGCGTGAAGCCGGCCGAGGCCCGCGCGGAGGTCGACCTCGCCGTCGACCGCGTGGTGCACTTCGCCGGCTGGACCGACAAGCTGCCCGCCGTCTTCGGCGGCGCCAACGCGGTGTCGGGCCCGTACTTCAGCTACTCGGCCCCGGAGCCGACGGGGGTCGTGGCCGTCGCGGCACCGTCGTCGTCGCCGCTGCTCCCCCTCGTCTCGACGGTCCTGCCCGTGCTCGCCGGCGGCAACACGGTCGTGGTGGTGGCGTCCCAGGCCGACCCGACGGTCGCCGTCACGTTCGCGGAGGTGCTCGCCACCAGCGACGTCCCGGCCGGCGTCGTCAACGTGCTCACCGGCGACCAGGCGGAGATCATGCCGTGGCTCGCCAGCCACGGCGACGTCAACGGCCTCGACCTCACCGGGGTGCCCGCCGACGAGCGGGTGGAGCTGGAACGCGCGGCGGCGGGCACGGTCAAGCGGGTGCACGCCCCCCGTCGGACCCCCGACTTCACCGCCGCCCCCGGCACCGCACGGATGCGTGCCTTCCTCGAGGTCAAGACCGTCTGGCACCCCGTCGGCGCGGTCTCGCTCGCGGGCGGGTCGGCGTACTGACCTGCGGCTGCGCCCGCGCGGCTCCTCGTCGAGCTGCAGGGCCAGCTCAGGCTCGCGTCTTGTGGACTTCGTGACGGTTCTCGCGCCGGTAACCGACGCAAGCACGAAACGCGGGAGACCCTAGCTGCCCGGCATCAGGACGGTGACGGTCTCCGCGACGCAGGCGGGCTTGTCCTGGCCCTTGATCTCGATCTGGTGGCGCAGGGTGACCTGCTGGCCGTGGTCGACGTCGTTGACGTCGACGACGGTGACCCGGTTGCGGATCTTGGCGCCCACGGTCACGGGGGTCATGAACCGCACCTTGTTGAGGCCGTAGTTCACGCGGGCGACGTCGCCGGCGAACGCGTAGACCTGGGCGCCGAGGAACGGCAGCATCGAGAGCGTCAGGTAGCCGTGCGCGATCGTGGCGCCGAACGGGCCCTCCGCGGCGCGCTCGGGATCGACGTGGATCCACTGGCGGTCGCCGGTCGCGTCGGCGAACAGGTCGATCCGCTCCTGCGTGACCTGCACCCACTCGCTCACGCCGAGCTCGGACCCCGCGGCCTCGGCGACCTCGTCGCGGTCGTTGAGCACACGCATGCCCTCGAACCTAACCGATCCGACCGAGGACCACATCCGCGGCCACCGCCCCACCGGCGGCCTCACCGGAGCCGACCTCCAGGGCCCCATCCAGCGCCTCGAGAGCGCGCTCGAACCGCTCCGGGGTGTCGGTGTGCAGCGTCAGCAGCGGTTCGCCCGCCCGCAGCCGGTCCCCGGGCTTCGCGTGGATCTCCACGCCCGCGCCCGCCTGGACCTGCTCCCCCGGCCCTGACCGACCGGCGCCGAGGCGCCAGGCGGCGACGCCGACGCCGAGGGCGTCCAGGCGCGTGAGCACGCCGTCCTGGGACGCCGTCACGACGTGGGTCTCGCGGGCGGTCGGGAGGGGTGCGTCCAGGTCGCCGCCCTGGGCGGAGATCATCCGCCGCCATGCGTCCATCGCGCGACCGTCGGCGAGGGCGTCCGCGGGGTCGACGTCGCCGCGCCCGACGGCCGCGAGCATCTCGCGCGCCAGGGCCAGGGTCAGGTCGACGACGTCCTGCGGACCGCCGCCGGCGAGCACCTCGACGGACTCGCGCACCTCGAGGGCGTTGCCCGCGGTGAGGCCGAGCGGCGTCGACATGTCCGTGAGGAGGGCGACCGTCGTGACCCCGGCGTCGGTCCCGAGCGCGACCATCGTCTCCGCCAGCTCGCGTGCCTGGTCCTCGTGCTTCATGAAGGCGCCCGACCCGACCTTCACGTCGAGCACGAGCGCGCCGGTGCCCTCGGCGATCTTCTTGCTCATGATCGAGCTCGCGATGAGGGGGATCGCCTCGACGGTGCCGGTGACGTCGCGCAGGGCGTAGAGCTTCTTGTCGGCCGGGGCCAGGCCGCTGCCGGCCGCACAGATGACGGCACCGACGTCCTCGAGCTGCGCCAGCACCTCCTCGTTCGAGAGCGACGCGCGCCAGCCGGGGATCGACTCGAGCTTGTCGAGCGTGCCGCCGGTGTGTCCGAGGCCGCGCCCCGACAGCTGTGGCACGGCGACCCCGCACGCGGCGACGAGGGGGGCAAGCGGCAGGGTGATCTTGTCCCCGACGCCGCCGGTGGAGTGCTTGTCGGCCGTGGGGCGGCTGAGGGAGGAGAAGTCCATCCGCTCGCCGCTGGCGATCATGGCGGCCGTCCAGCGGGCGATCTCCTCGCGGTCCATGCCGTTGAGCAGGATCGCCATCGCGAGCGCCGACATCTGCTCGGGTGCCACCACCCCGCGGGTGTAGGCGTCGACGACCCAGTCGATCTGGGCGTCGCTCAGGCGGTGCCGGTCGCGCTTGGTGGCGATGACGGCGGGGGCGTCGAAGGGCTCGGTCATGGCTGGCAGGTCACCTCGAGGGACTGGTAGCCGCGCAGCACCCAGGTGGGCCGCCGCGGGGCGACGCCGGTGAGCGCGAGGGTGGGGAATCGCTCGAGCAGCCGTCGGACCGTGATCTCGAGCTCGACGCGCGCGAGGGGCGCGCCCAGGCAGAAGTGCAGCCCCATGCCGAAGCCGACGTGGGGATTGGGGTCGCGGCCGACGTCGAAGGCGTCGGGGTGCTCGAAGACCTCGGGGTCGCGGTTGGCCGACCCCATGAGACAGGCGACGACGTCGCCGGCGTGGACCGTGGTTCCCGCGACCTCGACGTCGGCCGTGGCCGTGCGCTCGAACATCTGCAGCGGTGCGTCGAAGCGGATGAGCTCCTCCAACGCGGTCGCCGCACCGACCTCGCCGCTCGTGACGCGCCGCTGCTGGTCGGGGTGCGAGAGCAGCGCGTGCATTCCGTTGCCGAAGACGTTCACCGACGCCTCGTGCCCCGCGTTGAGCAGCAGGACGACGGTGGCGACCAGCTCGTCGTCGGAGAAGCCGACGGTGGAGTCGTCCTCCCGCTCGGCGATGAGGTCGCTGACGAGGTCCTCGCCCGGCTCCGCACGACGCAGGGCGACGACCTCGCGCACGTAGTCGGCGAACTCCCGGCTCGCGGTCACGGCGGCGGCCCGGACGTCGTCGCCCACGCCCTGCTCGTACATGTGGACGATCGCCTGCGACCAGTCACGCAGCCGGACGTGGTCGTCCCGCGGGACGCCGAGCAGGTCGGCGATGACGAAGACCGGCATCGGCTCGGCGTACCGGGCGAGCAGGTCGACCGGGCGCCCCGCACGCAGGTCGTCCTCCAGGTCGTCGAGCATCGCGTCGGCGAGGGTCTCGATGCGCGGACCCATCCGCTCGACGTGGCCGCGGGCGAACGCGCCGGCGAGCAGCCGACGCATGCGGGTGTGCTCGGGGGGCTCGTTCTCCATGAGCTGGTTGCGGTGGAGCGTGTTGAACGGCTCCATCTGCTCGGCCGGCTCCCAGTCCGTCCAGAGGCGCCCGAGCCGACGGTTGCGGAGCACCGCGCTCACCGAGCCGTGGGTGGTGGCGACCCAGCGCCCCTCCCCCGCCCGCAGCAGCGGCCCGGCGGCGCGCCACTCGGCCAGCAGCGGGTACGGGTCGTCGAGGAGCGCGGGATCGGTGAGGTCGGGGACGACCGTCACTCCCCCCGCCCCTCTCCTGGGGCGGGGGCGTCCGCCACCTCGCCGGAGGCGAGACCATCGGCCCCCTCGCCGGAGGCGAGATCATCGGCACCGAAGGCGTCGGGCAGGACCTCGTCCATGGTCCGCACGCCCGAGGCCGTGAGCAGCTGCATGGTGGGGCCGCCGTTCTCCCACAGCAGCTGGCGGCACCGGCCGCACGGCATGAGCGGGCGCCCGCGGCCGTCGACGCAGGCGACGGCCACGAGGCGCCCGCCGCCGGTGGCGTGCAGGGCCGAGACCATGCCGCACTCCGCGCAGAGGGCCACGCCGTACGCCGCGTTCTCGACGTTGCAGCCGAGCACCACCCGGCCGTCGTCCACCAGCCCGGCCACACCGACCTTGTAGTGCGAGTACGGGGCGTAGGCCCGCTGCATGACCTCGGTCGCGTACCGGGTCAGCGCGTCCCAGTCGACGGGGTCGTCGGCCGTGCTGATGCCCAGCCCGAAGGAGCCCGCCACTAGCCGGCACTTCCCTTCCGGTACGGCTTGCCGTCGGCCGCCGGCATGCGCAGCCGTTGCGAGAACAGGGCGAGCACGAGCAGCGTCGTGAGGTACGGCGTCATGCCGGTGAGGTCCTCGGGCACGGAGCTGGTGAGGACGTACCAGAGCGCGACGACCACGCCGAGCAGCGCGGCCACGAGTGCCGCCCGCTGACCGTGCCGGCGCCACTGCCAGACGGCGAGGGCGACCAGGCCGACCGCCACGAGCAGCAGGAGCCCGTGGATCGTGTCGCCACCGCCGCGCAGGCGCAGCGTGTCGGTGTAGCCGAACAGCCCGGCGCCGGCGAGCAGCCCGCCGGGTCGCCAGTTGCCGAAGATCATGGCGGCGAGGCCGATGTACCCGCGACCTCCGGTCTGGCCGTCGCGGAACCCGTTGGCCGCGACCAGCGCGAGGAAGCCGCCGGCCAGGCCGGCGAAGGCGCCGGAGACGACGACGGCCACAAACTTGTACCGGATCACGTCGATGCCGAGCGACTCGGCCGCGGCAGGGCTCTCGCCCACCGACCGCAGGCGCAGGCCGAAGCGGGTGCGCCACAGCAGGAACCACGTGAGCACGAACAGCAGGAGCGCGATGACCGTGAGCACGTTGAGGTTCGACGTGACGGCCCGCAGCAGCGCCGCCACCTCGGAGACGAAGAACCAGTTCTTCGCCTCGAGGTCGCCGAGGGGGTCGGCGACGGCGCTGATCGTCAACGCCGGGAGGTCGTCCACGCGCGGGGACTGCGTCTGCCCGCCGCCGGGGACGCCGGTGAACGCGAGCACGGCGAGGTACTGCACGGCGCCGGCGGCGATGATGTTGATGGCCACGCCGGAGACGATGTGGTCGACGCCGAACAGCACCGTCGCGACGGCGTGCAGCAGCCCGCCCAGGGCGCCGAACGCGATGGCACCCAGCACCCCGGCCCACGGGCCGACGAAGTAGCCGTAGTAGCCGGCGCCGAAGGTGCCGAGGATCATCATCCCCTCGAGGCCGATGTTCACGACGCCCGCCCGCTCGGCCCAGAGGCCGCCGAGCCCGGCGAGGCCGATGGGCACGGCCGCGACGAACGTCGCACGCAGCGTGCCGGAGGACCCGAGGTCGCCGGCGCCGGTGACGAGCTGCAGCACCGACAGCACGAGCAGCACGCCGGCGATGCCGAGCAGCACGTACGGCAGGGAGACGCGTGAGCCCGTGGTGGACGTGGGGGTGTCCGCCGCGGACGGGGTGGCGGTGCTCATCGCGTGACCTCCTCGTTCGGGGTGCCCGGTCGTCGCTCGGCCTCCAGGGCCGCGGCGACCTGCCGCTGCTCGAGACGGACGCCGTAGCGGCGCACGACCTCGTAGGCCACGACGACCGTGAGCACGATGGTGCCCTGGGTGATCTTGACGATGTCCGGCGAGACGTCGAGCAGGATCTGCAGCGGGTTGGACTGCTCGTCGAGGAAGGCGAAGAGCAGGGCGCCCAGCGCGATGCCGATCGGGTGGTTGCGCCCCAGCAGCGCGATGGCGATGCCCGCGAACCCGAGGCCGGACTGGAAGGTCGAGCCGTAGGCGAAGGCCTCGCCGAAGAGGATCGGCAGGCCCACGAGGCCGGCCGCGGCGCCGGAGAGCAGCATCGAGATCAGGATCATCCTCTTGACGTCGATGCCCGAGGCGACGGCGGCGGTCTCCGACAGGCCGGTCGCGCGCAGGTCGAAGCCGAAGCGCGTCCGGTTGATGACGAGCCAGTAGAGGACGCCCACGACGATCGCGATGAACACGAAGCCGTACACCTGGTTGGGAGCGCCCGGGAAGAGGGTGAAGCCGGGGATGCGGCTGCCCTCGGGGATCTCCTTCGTCGCCACGATGTTGGAGCCCGGGTCGCGGACGGCCGCCTTGCGCAGCAGGAACGCCACCAGCGCGGTCGCGATCGCGTTGAGCATGATCGTGGAGATGACCTCGGAGACGCCGCGCGTCACGCGCAGGAGACCCGCGATGCCCGCCCAGGCCGCCCCCACCAGCATCGCGGCGAGGATCGCCGCGGCGGTGTTCAGCCAGCCGGGCAGCCACGCCTCGCCGGCCACGACGGCCGCCGCGAAGGACGCCACGCGGTACTGGCCGTCGACGCCGATGTTGAACAGGTTCATCCGGAAGCCGATCGCGACCGCGACGCCGGAGAGGTAGTACACCGTGGCGCTGTTGACGATGTTGGTCAGGCCGCGGGCCTCCGGGATGCTGAGGATCTGGCCCCACACGCCACCGACGGAGTCCCCCGCCAGCACGAGCACCAGGCTGGTGATGAGGAAGGCCGCCACGAGGGCGAGCACGGGGGCGGCCGCCGCCAGGGCGATCCGCTTCAGACGCTGGTCGCTCATGCGACGGTCCCTTCGTCGTCCGCACCGGTCATGGCCGACCCCAGCTGCTGCGGGGTGACGGTGGCGGGGTCGAACGTGCCCACCAGTCGACCGCGCAGGATCACCCGGATGGTGTCGGAGAGCCCGATCAGCTCGTCGAGGTCGGCGGAGACCAGGAGCACCGCCAGCCCGTCGCGACGGGCCTGCTTGATGTGGTCCCAGATCGCCGCCTGGGCACCGACGTCGACGCCGCGCGTCGGGTGCGCCGCGACCAGCAGGCCGGGCTCGCCGGTCATCTCGCGGCCGATGATGAGCTTCTGCTGGTTGCCGCCGGAGAGCGCGCGGGCGAGGACGTCGATGCCCGGCGTGCGGACGTCGTACTCCTCGACGATGCGCTGGGTGTCCGCCCGCGCACCGCCGCGGTCGATGAACGGCCCGCTGACGTTGGGCTCGCGGGTCTGGTGGCTGAGCACGCGGTTCTCCCACAGCGGCGCGTCGAGCAGCAGCCCGTGCCGGTGGCGGTCCTCCGGGATGTAGCCGATGCCGGCCTCGCGACGTCGACGCGTGGACAGCGTGGCGAGGTCCTGCCCGCTCAGCGAGATCGAGCCGGTGGCGCCGGGACGCATGCCCATGATCGCCTCGACGAGCTCGGCCTGGCCGTTGCCCTCGACCCCGGCGATGCCGAGGATCTCGCCGCGGTGGATCGTCAGGTCGATGTCGCAGAGGAGGGGCCGGCCGGCCGCTGCCGCCCGCGACGCGGAGGTCCCACCCGCCGGCAGCGTGAGGCCGCGGACCTCGAGCACCGGCTGGTCGGTGACGGTCGAGGACTCGGTGCCGGGGCTGGGCAGCTCCGAGCCGACCATGAGCTCGGCGAGCTCGCGCGACGTGACACCGGCGGCGGGCCTGGTCTCGACGGTGGTGCCGCGCCGGACCACCGTGACGGTGTCGGCGACGGAGAGGACCTCGTCGAGCTTGTGGGAGATGAAGATGACCGCGAGGCCCTCGGACTTGAGCTCGCGCAGGTTCGCGAACAGCTCGTCGACCTCCTGCGGCACGAGGACCGCCGTCGGCTCGTCGAGGATGATGATCGACGCGCCGCGGTAGAGCACCTTGAGGATCTCGACGCGCTGGCGGGCGCCGACGCCGAGGTCCTCCACGAGCGCGTCCGGGTCGACGTCGAGGCCGTAGGCGTCGGAGATCCGTCGGATCTCGGCACGCGCCGCGTCGGCGATGCCGTGCAGCTTCTCGGCGCCGAGCACGACGTTCTCGAGCACCGTGAAGTTGTCGGCGAGCATGAAGTGCTGGAACACCATGCCGACACCGGCGGCGATCGCGTCGGACGGCGAGGAGAGGTCGACGGGGCGTCCGTGCACCTCGATCGTCCCGGAGTCGGGCTTCTGGACGCCGTAGAGGATCTTCATCAGCGTCGACTTGCCGGCGCCGTTCTCGCCGACCACGGCGTGGACGGTGCCCCGTCGGACGTCGATGTCGATGTCGTGGTTGGCGACGACGCCCGGGAACGTCTTGCCGATCCCGCGGAGCCGGACGACGACGTCGTCGGCGAGCTCGGCGGTGCCGTCGGGGACGGAGGTGGTCACGCAGCACTCCTCTGCGGTGGGCCCGTGCCCTGCGGGCCGGGACGGGTGGTGCTCGTCAGACAGGGAACGGTCCGGCCCCACGCTCGCGCGCAGGGCCGGACCGCGTCAAGGACCGCGTCGGTCCCTGGCGTCCCTCACTCGCTGGGGACGGTGATCGTGCCGTCGACGATCTGCTTCTTGTAGTCGTCGAGCTGGTCGGCGATGTCGTCGACCTGGCCGCCCGTCTTCGAGTAGCCGACGCCGTCGACCTTGAGGTCGTAGACGGTCGGGCCGGTCGGGGTGTCGCCGTCCGCGACGCCCTGCAGGTACGCGAACACCGCGACGTCGATGTTCTTGAGCATCGAGGTCAGGATGACGTCGCGGACCGACTCGTCGGCCGTCAGCGCCTGGTCGGAGTCGACGCCGATCGCCTTCGCGCCGGCCTCCTTCGCCGCCTCGAACACACCGCCGCCGGAGCCGCCGGCCGCGTGGTAGACCACGTCGGCACCCTTGTCGTACATGCCCTGCGCCGCGGTCTTGCCCTTGGCCGGGTCGCCGAAGCCGCTGAAGTCCGGCGGCTGCGTCAGGTAGCGCGACTGGATCTCGATGTCGGGGTTGACGGCCTTGGCGCCCGCCTCGTAGCCGACCTCGAACTTCTTGATGAGCGGCGTCTCGACGCCACCGACGAAGCCGATGTTGCCCGACTCCGACTTCAGCGCCGCAGCGGCGCCGACGAGGAAGGAGCCCTGCTCCTCGGCGAAGAGGAGGTTGGCGATGTTGTCGCCCTCGACGCCGTCGTCGACGATCGCGAAGTTCACGTCGGGGTTGGCCTTGGCGATCTTGCCGACGGCCGCGGAGTAGGCGAAGCCCACCGCGACGACCGGGTCGTAGCCCGCGTCGACCAGCTGCTGCAGGCGGCCCTCACGCGCCGACTCCGGCTCGCCGTCCTGGGCCTCGGCGGTCTGGACCTCGAAGCCGAGCTCGCACTCGGCCTTGTCCAGGCCCTTGGCCGCGGAGTCGTTGAACGACTGGTCGCCACGTCCGCCGACGTCGAAGGCCATGCCGACCTTCGTGTCGATCTTCTCGACGCAGTTGTCGCCACTACCGGCGTTGTCGTCGCTGTCGTTGCTGCTGTTGTTGGCGCAGCCGGCACCAGCGAGCACGAGAGCGGCCACGCCGGCGACGGCGGTGACCTTCGTGAGTCGACGCAATGTTCCTCCTTGAGACGGCGCCGGCTACCCCGGCACGCCAGCACCCTAGCCGCGGCCGGGACCACAGGGGAGGGCCTGCGGCGGATTGCGCCGGACCGTAATCGTTTCGTCACCTGGTGACGGTCGGCTACAGCAGCGCGGAGCAGGCCAGCACCTTCGCGCCGACCGCGATCGCCCGCTCGTCGACCCGCAGGTTGCCCTGGTGGAGGTCGTACGTCGGTCCGTCGGGCGTGCGGATCCCGAGGCGGCCCATGGCACCGGGCACCGCCTCGACGTACCAGGCGAAGTCCTCGCCCCCGAGGCTCTGCGAGGTGGTGGCCACCGCACCGGGCCCGATGGCCTCGGAGACCGCGCGACGCAGCAGCTCGGTGACGCCGAAGTCGTTGACGACCGGCGGGACGCCCCGCACGTAGGTGACGTCGGCGCTGACGCCGAAGGGCTCGATGATGTCGGCGATGAGACCCCGCACCAGGTGCTCGGCCTGGTGCCAGGCCGCGGAGTCCAGCATGCGCAGCGTGCCGCTCAGCTCGCCCGTGGACGGGATGACGTTGGCCGCGTTGCCGGCACGGACCGAGCCCCACACGAGGCTGGCGCCGGAGCGGGGGTCGAAGCGGCGCGACAGCACCGCCGGGAGCTGGGTGACGAGGCTGGCGAGGGCGTAGGTGAGGTCCTCGGTGAGGTGCGGCCGCGAGGTGTGGCCACCCCGGCCCGAGAGCGTCACCTGGATGCGGTCGGAGGCGCCGGTGATCGGACCCTCCCGCAGGCCGACCTGCCCGACGTCGAGCGAGGGGTCGCAGTGGAGGGCGACGATGCGGGAGACGCCGCGGAGCACGCCTGCCGACAGCAGGCGCAGCGCGCCGCCGGGCATGACCTCCTCGGCCGGCTGGAAGATCAGCCGCACGCGCCGCGGGAGGCCACCGGCCTGGTGGAGGTCGCGCAGGGCCACGGCCGCTCCGACCAGGGCCGACACGTGGACGTCGTGGCCGCACGCGTGGGCGACGCCGGGCACGGTCGAGCGCCAGGGGTCGGACGTGGTGTCGTCGACCGGCAGCGCGTCGAGGTCGGCACGCAGCGCGACGATGGGCCCCTCCTCCGGGCCCACCTCCGCGACCAGACCGGTCCCCTCGAGACGCTCGTGGGAGAGCCCGAGCTTGTCCATCCAGGCCGCCACCACGTCGGTGGTGCGCTCCTCGTGCCAC
Source organism: uncultured Aeromicrobium sp. (assembly GCA_964599245.1). Classification (GTDB taxonomy): domain Bacteria; phylum Actinomycetota; class Actinomycetes; order Propionibacteriales; family Nocardioidaceae; genus Aeromicrobium. The sequence continues at coordinate 21,325 of CAZREF010000010.1, forward strand.
GACAGCTCGGGGCTCGCGTGGAGGTCGCGACGCAGCTCGATGAGGTCGGGGGTCACGACCTCGATCGAGCGGGCGACGGCGTCGGCGGACATTCCGCCAGGGTAGCGCGCCGCCGTCGGCGCGCAGGCCGGTCCGGCGGCGTCAGCCGAGGACGCGCGTGATCTGCTCCACCGTCTCGTCGGCGATCCGGTCCAGCGGCCGTCGCAGCAGCAGCGGCGCCAGCTGGTGCAGGGGGAACGGGAAGTCGAACTGGGCGCGGTACTGCACCTGGGTCCCCCCGCCGTCGGCCCCGTCGACCGGGGAGAAGCTCATGACGTCGGTGGCGGTGGTGCGCCCGTTGACGCCCTTGCAGGCGAAGAACGTGGGCGGGTCGTAGCCCACCGTCTCGTAGGTGAGGGAGACGGTGCGACCCATGAAGCGCGAGCGGTTCGCGTAGACCGTCCCCATGCCACCGTCACCGGACAGGCGCCTCGTCTCGAGCGTCCCGGGGTCCCAGTGCGCGGTGTTCTCGAAGTCGCTGAGGTAGGCGAACACCTCCTCGACCGGTCGCGGCAGGCGGAAGGTGCGCTCGACGTCCATGCTGGGAGCGTAGGCGAGAGGCCAGGGCACGGAGCTCGGCGCGGTCGACCTGGCGGCGGTGGGCGTACCACCCGAGGGCGAGGACGACGCCGACGATCGACAGCGCGCCGCCCCCGACCAGCGTCCACCGGGCACCGAACGTCTCGCCGACCCAGCCGATGAACGGCGACCCGAGCGGGGTGCCGCCCATGAAGATCATGAGGTACAACGCCGCGACGCGTCCGCGCATGACGGGCTCGGTGGTGATCTGGACCGTGGCGTTCGCGGCCGTCATCATCGTGAGCGCGCACAGCCCGAGCAGGGGGAGCACCAGCGCGAACGAGAGGTAGTCGGGCATGAGGCCGGCCGCGACCTCGACGATGCCGAAGGCGAGCGCGGCGCCCACCACGAAGCGCAGCCGCGGCCGCTCGCGCCGGGCCGCCAGCAGGGCGCCGGCGAGCGAGCCGATGGCCATGACGGAGCCGAGCAGGCCGTACTCCCCCGCGCCCTTGTCGAAGACCTCGGTGGCCATCAGGGCGCTGGTCATCTGGAAGTTCAGGCCGAAGGTGCCCACCGCGAAGACGATCGCGAGGACGAGCACCAGGTCGGGCCGGGAGCGCACGTACCGGACGCCGTCGCGCACCGCGCCCTTGCGGCTGCCCATGACGGGCGCCGGGCTCAGCCGCTCGGGATCCAGGCGCTGCAGCGAAGCGATCACCGCCAGGTAGCTCACGGCGTTGGCGAGGATGACCCATCCGGTGGCCTGCACCCCGGACCCCCCGGCGGCGATGAGGAGGCCGGCAAGGGCGGGCCCGACCATGCGCGCGGAGTTGAACGACGCGGAGTTGAGCCCGACGGCGTTCGACAGGTCGTCGGGGCCGACCATCTCGACGACGAACGACTGTCGGGCGGGGGCGTCGAACGCCGTGCCGATGCCGAAGACGAAGGCGAGCAGGTACACGTGCCAGACCTGCGCGGCCCCGGTGACCGCGAGCACGCCCAGGACCGCCGACGGGACCGCCATGGCGACCTGGGTGCACCGGAGCACGGTGCGCTTGGGGAACCGGTCGGCCACGACCCCGGCGACCGGGGAGAGCAGGAGCGCCGGGAGGAACTGCAGCCCCGTGGTGATGCCGAGCGCGGTGCCGCTGCTCGTCAGCTGCAGGACCAGCCAGTCCTGCGCCACGCGCTGCATCCAGGTGCCGACGTTGGAGACGATCGCACCGGCGGCGTAGACGCGGTAGTTGCGGACGTGGAGGGCGCGGAACGTGGGGCTCATGACTCGGTGATGCGGGTCATGATCGCCGCCGCCTCCCGCAGCAGGGCGCGCTCGCGCGGGTCGAGGTCGGTGAGCCGCTGGTGCAGCCACGCGTCGCGGCGCCGCCGCTCCTCCGCGAGGATCTTCTCCCCGAGCTCGGAGAGGCTGACGACCACCTGGCGGCCGTCCTGGGGGTGCGGGGCACGCTCGACGAGGCCGTCCTCGGCGAGGCAGTTGAGGGTGCGGGTCACGCTGGGGGCGCTCACGCGCTCTCGGGCGGCGATCGACGACGGCGACGTCGGGCCCAGCTTGCGCAACGTGCCCAGCACGGACATCTGCGTCGGGGTGAGGTCGGAGTGCCGCTCCTGCCGGAGCCTGCGGTTGAGTCGGGCCACCGCCAGCGCGAGGTTCTGGGAGTCGGTGGGCATGTCCTTAGCGTAGGTCATTAACTATGTTAATTCAAGTCTGCAACCATCTCCCCCGGCGTCCTGTGCCGCTGCAGTCCCCCACGGGCCGCTGCTGCGCTGCCACGGCCTGTCGTGGGCGTGATCAACGAAGGGGCCTGGACGGAGCAGGGGTGCTCGGCGCGACCGAGCCCGCCGCCCCGCCCCATCGGTGTCTCAGCAACCTCAGCAATGCTCCTGCGGTTGCGGATCCACCGATGGAGGGGGAGAGCCGAGCCCGCAGGGGCGGCCGGTCCGCTGGGAGTCGCCCGGTCGAGGCCTTTCGGGAGCCGACCCCACCACCCGCCGACCCGACGCAGCCGCAGGACCAGCGACCACCGCCGGCGACGCGGCCGCAGGACCCACCACGCGCGACCGCCCGCCGCCTCCGGGGAGGCGACGGGCGGTCGAAGGGTCGTGCGTCAGGCCTGGCCGGCGGCCAGCGCGCCGAGCAGGTCGCGGTTGAGCCGCGAGATGACGTCGAGCGGGATGCCCTTGGGGCAGGCCGCCGTGCACTCGCCGATGTTCGTGCACGAGCCGAAGCCCTCGGCGTCGTGCTGGGCGACCATGCTGGCCACGCGGGACTGCCGCTCGGGCTGGCCCTGCGGCAGCAGACCGAGGTGGGTGACCTTCGCGGCCGTGAACAGCATGGCCGAGCCGTTGGGGCACGCCGCGACGCAGGCGCCGCAGCCGATGCAGGTGGCCGCTGCGAACGCGTGGTCGGCGTCCTCCTTCGGCACCGGGATGTTGTTGGCCTCCGGCGCCGAGCCGGTGTTGACGCTGATGTAGCCGCCGGCCTGGATGATGCGGTCGAAGGCGCCGCGGTCGACGACGAGGTCCTTGACGATCGGGAACGCGCCCGCGCGCCACGGCTCGATGTCGATGACGTCGCCGTCCTTGAACGAGCGCATGTGCAGCTGGCAGGTGGTGGTGACCTCCGGGCCGTGTGCGATGCCGTTGATGACCACGCCGCACGAGCCGCAGATGCCCTCGCGGCAGTCGTGGTCGAACGCCACGGGCTCCTCGCCGGCGAGCGTCAGCTGCTCGTTGAGGACGTCGAGCATCTCGAGGAAGGACATGTCCTCGGAGATGTCGTCGAGCCCGTAGCCGACCATCTTGCCCTTCGACCCGGCGTTCTTCTGGCGCCAGACGTTGACGGTGATCTTCACTTGTTGCAGCTCCTGTTCACTTGTACGACCGGGCCTTCATCTCGACGTACTCGTACTCGAGCGGCTCCTTGTGGAGGACGGGCTTCTCGTCGCCGTGCTCCCACGCGGCGACGTAGGCGAAGAGGTCGTCGTGACGCAGCGCCTCGCCGTCCTCGGTCTGGCTCTCGGACCGGAAGTGGCCACCGCAGGACTCCTCGCGGTTGAGGGCGTCGATGCACATGAGCTCGCCCAGCTCGAGGAAGTCGGCCACGCGGCCAGCCTTCTCGAGGGCCTGGTTGAGCTCGTCGGCGTCACCGGTGACCTTGACGTTGTTCCAGAAGTCCTCGCGGAGGGAGCGGATGAGCCCGATGGCCTTGACCAGGCCCTCCTCCGAGCGCTCCATGCCGCAGTACTCCCACATGATGTGGCCCAGCTCCTTGTGGTAGCTGTCCACCGTGCGGTTGCCGTCGATCGACAGCAGCTTCTCGATGCGCTCCTCGACCGCCTGGCGCGCCTCGACGACGGCCGGGTGGTCCTCGCCGACCGGCTCGAACGGTCCCGCGGCCAGGTAGTTGGCGATCGTCGTCGGCAGCACGAAGTAGCCGTCGGCGAGGCCCTGCATCAGCGCCGAGGCGCCGAGGCGGTTGGCGCCCTGGTCGGAGAAGTTCGCCTCGCCGGTGACGAACAGGCCCTCGAGGTTGCTCTGCAGGTCGTAGTCGACCCACAGGCCGCCCATGACGTAGTGCACGGCCGGGTAGATCCGCATCGGCTCGGTGTACGGGTCCTCGCCCGTGATCCGGGCGTACATGTCGAAGAGGTTGCCGTACTTGGCCTCGACCGCCGGTCGACCCATGCGCTCGATCGCGTCGGCGAAGTCGAGGTAGACGCCGAGGCCACCGGGGCCGACGCCCTTGCCGTCGTCGCACTGGTACTTCGCGGCACGCGAGGCGATGTCGCGGGGCACCAGGTTGCCGAAGGCCGGGTAGATGCGCTCCAGGTAGTAGTCGCGCTCCTCCTCGGGGATGTCGCGCGGGTGACGGTCGTCGCCGGCCTTCTTGGGCACCCAGATGCGGCCGTCGTTGCGCAGCGACTCGCTCATCAGCGTGAGCTTGGACTGGTAGTCGCCGGAGACGGGGATGCAGGTGGGGTGGATCTGCGTGTAGCAGGGGTTGCCGAAGTAGGCGCCGCGACGGTGCGCGCGCCACGTGGCCGTGACGTTGCAGCCCATCGCGTTCGTCGACAGGTAGTAGACGTTGCCGTAGCCGCCGGAGGCGAGCACGACGGCGTCGGCCGTGTGGGTCTCGATCTCGCCGGTGACCATGTCGCGGACGATGACGCCGCGGGCCTTGCCGTCGACCATGACGAGGTCGAGCATCTCGTGACGCGTGTGCACCTCGACGGTGCCGGCGGCGACCTGGCGCTCGAGCGCCTGGTAGGCGCCGATGAGGAGCTGCTGGCCCGTCTGGCCGCGGGCGTAGAAGGTGCGGGAGACCTGCACGCCGCCGAACGAGCGGTTGTCGAGCAGGCCGCCGTACTCACGGGCGAACGGGACGCCCTGCGCGACGCACTGGTCGATGATGTTCACCGACACCTGCGCGAGGCGGTAGGAGTTGGACTCGCGGGAGCGGAAGTCGCCGCCCTTCACGGTGTCGTAGAAGAGCCGGTAGACGGAGTCGCCGTCGTTGCGGTAGTTCTTCGCGGCGTTGATGCCGCCCTGCGCGGCGATCGAGTGCGCACGGCGCGGGCTGTCCTGGTAGCAGAAGCTCGTGACGTGGTACCCGGCCTCGCCAAGGGTCGCGGCGGCGGACGCGCCCGCGAGGCCCGTGCCGACGATGATCACCTTGATCTTGCGGCGGTTGGCGGCGTTGACGAGCTTGGCGTCGAACTGGTGCTTCTCCCAGCGGCGCTCGATGGGGCCGTCGGGCGCCTTGGTGTCGCGGATGTCGTCGCCGTGCTCGATGAACTGCTCGGCGGCGCCCGTGGGGGTGTAGGTCTCGGTCATCAGGAACCAGCTCCGAAGAAGAAGACGGCGAAGGGGACGATGAGGAACCCGCCGGCGATGACCACCGACAGGACCCAGGACGCGATGGTGATGGTGGAGTCCTTGCGCGTGCTGCTGCGGTTCTGGCCCAGCGTGGTGAGCGCGCTCCAGAAGCCGTGCCACAGGTGGAACCCGACGGCCACGAGACCGATCGTGTACAGCAGGACGACCCACCAGATCTCGAAGCCGTTGACGACGCGCTCGTACTTGCTGTCGGAGGCACCGCCGGGGGCGAGCCAGTTCGGCAGCATCTGGGCGAGGTGGCCGATGATGAACAGCAGCAGGATGACGCCGCCCCAGCGCATCGTGAACGTGGCGTAGGAGCGCTGGATGCCGGTGCGGTTCTGCTTGGAGTGGTAGCGCTGGCCGCCCGAGTACCCGGCCGAGACCCTGTTGCGCCGCCAGAGCGTGAGCGCGCAGTAGACGTGGGCGACGAGCGAGGCGAGCAGCACGACGCGCAGGATCCAGAGCGCACCCTCGTGGGGCAGGTACGGGTAGAGGATGTCCTCCAGTCCCTCGAGGTAGGAGTCGAAGTACTCCTGGCCCTGGAAGAACTTGAGGTTGCCGTACATGTGCACGAGCAGGTACGCGAGCATGATCAGCCCGGACACGGCCATCGTGTACTTGAGGACGACGGTCGACCTGCGCGCCGAGGGGCGAGTCAGAGTAGTGGCCACGGGCCCACCGTAGTGCGATCTCGGCCAGCGCGCTAAGTCATGATGAGGCCAACCTTCATAGCCGCGGGCTATCGCACGGTAGGCTCGGTCCGTGCAGTTCCAGCAGCTGACCTACTTCGTGGCCGTCGCGCGCACCCGCAACTTCACCCGCGCGGCGGCCGACGTCGGTGTCGCGCAGCCGAGCCTCTCCAAGCAGGTGCGGGTGCTCGAGAACTCCCTCGGCACCCCGCTCTTCGTGCGCCAGGCCGGCGGCATCGAGCTGACGAGCGCCGGCGAGGCGCTGCTGCCGCACGCCCAGCGGATCCTCCTCGACGTCGAGTCCGCGCAGCGTGCGGTGCACGAGGTCGCGGGACTGCGCCGCGGCCGCGTCCGCCTCGGGGCCACCCCGTCCATCTGCGACGGCCTGCTGCCGGAGGTGCTCACGCGGTTCCACGGGATGCACCCGCTCATCGAGCTGGAGGTGCAGGAGGGCGGCTCGCGCGTCCTGACCGACGAGCTGACCCAGGGCCGGCTCGACCTCGCCCTGCTCATCACGCCGCTCCCCGAGGCGCGGCCCGACCTCGAGGAGGTGCCCCTGCGTCGCGACCGGCTGGTGCTCGCCGCGCCGGCCGACGACCCGTTCCCCGACGAGGTCCCGGTGGCGGCGCTGCAGGACCTCCCGCTCGTCATGTTCCGCGAGGGCTACGACCTGCGGGAGACGACGCTGCGGGCGTGCGCCGACGCCGGGTTCGAGCCGACGATCTCGGTCGAGGGCGGGGAGATGCTGTCCGTGCTGCGCTTCGTCGAGGCCGGGCTCGGCTACGCCGTGGTGCCCGAGATGGTGCTCGCGAGCCGACCCGGTCTGCGTCAGGTGGGCCTGCGCGAGCCCGAGCTCTCGCGCCAGATCTCGCTCGCGCACCGGCGCGACACCCTGCAGCTGGCGGCGCTGGCCTTCCACGACGAGCTGCTGCTCTCCCTGGAGCAGCCCGACCGGCGCCCTACCGGGTCCCCGCGTCCGCGCCGCCGAGCGGGAAGGTGAGGTGCGTCGTCCACCCGGCGTCCGCTCGGTGCAGGTAGAGGGCGACCTCGACGACCCGGAAGGAGCAGGAGAAGTCCTGCAGCGCGGCGTACGCGTGGTCGAGGGCCGCGTCGTCGAGGTGGTGCGCGACGGTCACGTGGGGGTGGAACGGGAAGACAGGCTCCGGCGCGCCGAGGGCCGCGCGCAGGTCGGCCGCGAGCAGCTCGGTCTCGGAGATCCCGCGGCTGACCGCCACGAACACCACGGGCGAGACCGGACGGAACGTCCCGGTGCCCTGCAGGTCGACCTCGAAGGGCGCTGCGGCCTCCGCCACCCCGGCCAGCCGTGAGGCGACGGCGTCGAGGTCGCCGGCCGGCACCTCGTCGGGCGGGAGCAGGGTGATGTGGCTCGGGATCTGGGCGGCGAGCGGGTCGCCGAACTCCGCACGTCGCGACCGCAGTCGCTCACCGTGCGGCTCCGGCACCGAGATCGCGACGCCGTAGGTCAGCACGGACCCCGGCGCGGTCGGCTCAGGCACCGCGGACGAGCCCGACCTTGTCGTAGACGTCGGCGACGACCGGCGCCGCCACCTCGCGGGCGCGCTCCGCGCCGCGGGCGAGCACGCGGTCGAGCTCGGCGGGGTCGTCGAGGTAGGCGCGCGTCCGCTCGCCGAAGCCGGCCACCAGGTCGGCCACCCGGTCGGCCAGCGCGACCTTGAGCTGCCCGTACTGCTGGCCCGCGAACTGCTCGACCGCGGCGTCGACCGAGGTGTCCGTGATCGTCGCGTAGAGACTCAGCAGCCCGGAGATGCCCGGCTTGGTGTCGGGGTCGTACCGGATCTCGTCGCCGGAGTCGGTGACGGCCGAGCGGATCTTCTTGGCGGCCCGCTTCGGGTCGTCGAGCAGGTCGACGATGCCGTTCGGCGACGAGGCGGACTTGCTCATCTTGGCCGTCGGGTCCTGCAGGTCGGTGATCTTCGCGGTGCCCTCGAGGATGTAGGCCTCGGGGCGTCGGAAGGTCTCGCCGTAGTGGTGGTTGAAGCGCTGCGCCAGGTGCCGGGACAGCTCGAGGTGCTGACGCTGGTCCTCGCCGACCGGCACGTGGTGCGGGTTGTACAGGAGGATGTCGGCGGCCTGCAGGATCGGGTAGGTGAACAGGCCGACACTGGCCTTGTCGGCTCCGGTCTTGGCGCTCTTGTCCTTGAACTGGGTCATGCGGCCGGCCTCGCCGAAGCCGGTGAGGCAGGCGAAGACCCAGGCCAGCTGGGTGTGCTCCGGCACGTGGCTCTGGCAGAACAGCGCCGAGCGCTCCGGGTCGACGCCGGCCGCCAGCAGCTGCGCCGCCGAGGCGTGCACCCGGGCACGCAGCGCGGCAGGGTCGGGCTGGACCGTCAGGGCGTGGAGGTCGGCGACGAAGTAGAAGGCGTCGTGGTCGTCCTGCAGCCCCACCCACTGGCGGATCGCCCCGAAGTAGTTCCCGAGGTGGAACGACTCGGCCGTCGGCTGGATGCCGGACAGCGAGCGGGGGCGGGCGCTGCTGGACATGCTGTGCATTCTGCCAGTGGCACCTCGGGCGTCCGGCCCTAGGCTCGGCCGGGTGAGCGACGTACGCACGTGGCAGGTCCCGGGCCGGGTCAACCTCGTCGGGGAGCACCTCGACTACAACGGCGGACCCTCCGTCCCCTTCGCGATCGACCGCTTCCTGACGCTCAAGGTGCGCCGTCGCGACGACGACGTCGTCAACGTCTGGAGCACCCTCCCGGACGGTCGGCGCGAGCGCGCCACGTTCGCGACCTCCGTGCAGCCGGGCGACGCGGGCCTCGACGGCTGGGCGGCCTACCCGGCCGGCGCCGTGTGGGCGCTCGGCGCGGTCGGGACGCTGCCCGGCGTCGACCTCGTGCTCGAGTCCGACCTGCCGCTCGGCTCGGGCCTGTCCTCCTCGGCCGCGCTGACGGTGGGGGTGGTGTCCGCCGTCGCCGACGTCGCCGGCCTCGACGTCCCGACGCTGGAGGTGGCACGGCTCGCCCAGCGCGCCGAGAACGATCTTGTCGGCGCTCCCACCGGGCTCATGGACCAGCTCGCCGTCGCGTTCGGGAGGGCCGGCGAGGCGGTGGTGACCGACCCGTCGTCCGACGACGACCCGGACCGCGTGCCGTTCGACGTCGCGTCGGCCGGGCTGTCCCTCCTCGTCATCTCCACGGGGGTCGACCACTCCCACGTGGCCACCGAGGCGGGCGGCGGGTACGCCGAGCGCCGCGAGGAGTGCGAACGGGCGGCGGCGGAGCTCGGGCTCGACCACCTGGCGCGCGCCGGCCTCGACGCCGTCGTCCGCCTGGAGGACCCGGTGCTGCGACGCCGCACGCAGCACGTCTTCACCGAGACGGCTCGGGTGAAGGCGGCCCTGCGCCTGCTGGGGGACGCCGACTGGGAGCAGCTCGGCACGGTGCTCACCGCGTCGCACACGAGCCTGCGCGACGACTTCGAGGTCAGCTGCGCAGAGCTCGACGTCGCGGTCGAGGCCGCGCTCGAGGCCGGCGCCCTCGGCGCACGCATGACGGGCGGCGGCTTCGGCGGGTCGGCCATCGCGCTCGCGCCCCAGGCCAAGGCCGGCCCGGTCCGCGAGCTCGTGGAGCAGCGCTACGACGCGCTCGGCTGGAAGGCGCCGGAGGTGTTCGCCGTGCGCGCGGCCGACGGCGCCCGCAGGGTCGGCTGACGTCGAGCCGGTGCCAGACTGGGCGCGTGACCGTCCGACGCATCGCGTACCAGGGTGAGCCCGGCGCGAACTCCCACATCGTGAGCCAGCAGCACCACCCCGACGCCGAGGCCGTGCCCTGCGCGTCGTTCGAGGACGTGTTCGCGGCCGTCACGAGCGGCGACGCCGACCTCGCGATGATCCCGATCGACAACTCGATCGCCGGACGGGTGGCCGACATCCACCACTTCCTGCCGACGTCGGGCCTGCACATCGTCGGCGAGCACTTCCTGCGGATCCAGTTCATGGTGATGGGCGTGCCCGGCACGACCCTCGAGAGCATCCGCACCGTGCACAGCCACGTCCACGCGCTCGGCCAGTGCCGCCGGATCATCGGCGAGCACGGCTGGACCCCGCTGGTCTCGGGCGACACGGCCGGCGCCGCCCGGGAGATCGCGGAGGCGCGCGACACCTCCCAGGCCGCCATCGCCCCTCCCCTGGCCGCCGAGATCTACGGCCTGGACATCCTGGCGCACGACGTCGAGGACGAGGACCACAACACGACCCGCTTCGTCGAGCTGTCGCGCGAGCCGGTCCGCGCACCCCACGGTGCGGGCCCCGTGGTGACGACCTTCATCTTCAACGTCCGCAACCTCCCCGCCGCGCTCTACAAGGCCCTCGGCGGCTTCGCGACCAACGGCGTCAACATGACCAAGCTCGAGAGCTACATGGTGGGCGGCGAGTTCACGGCGACGCAGTTCCTCGCCGAGGTCGACGGCCACCCCGACGACCCGCCCCTCGCCCGGGCCCTCGAGGAGCTCGGCTTCTTCACGACCGAGACCCGGGTGCTGGGCGTCTACCCGGCGGACCCCTTCCGCGCCGAGCAGCGCTGAGGTCGTGGACGCGCTCCGCTGGCCCCTGTCCGTCCCCGTCCTGAGCGACGGGGTCGTGACGCTGCGCGCCGCGACGCCGGCCGACGTCGAGCCGATGTGGGAGATGACGCAGGACCCGGAGATGCAGCGCCGCACCGCGGTCCCCGTCCCCAACACCCGCGCGATGAGCGAGGACTTCGCGCTCCGCGTGGGCGCGGAGGGGTGGGACGCCGGCACGTCGAGGAACTGGGTCGTCGAGGCCGAGGACGACGACGGCCGCGCGCGCTATGCCGGCAACGTCGACCTGCGCGGCGGGCCCGTGGCCGACATCGGCTTCGCGTTGCACCCGTGGGCGCGTGGTCGAGGCCTGATGGCGCGAGCGGTGCGCCTCGCCGTCGACCACGGCTTCACCGACCTCGGCATCGAGGCCGTGCACTGGCGCGCCCACGTGGGCAACGAGGCGTCGCTGCGGGTCGCCCACGCCTGCGGGTTCGAGCTGGTCGGCACCGCGCCCGCCCTGCTGCACGAGCGCGGCCGCGTGCTCGACGCCTGGACGGCGGTGCTGCGCTTCGGCGACCCGCCCGTGCCGGCGACCCCCTGGCTGCAGGCCCCCGAGCTCCGCGCCGGCGACGTCCGACTGCGTCCGCTGCGGGAGTCGGACGCGCCCCGGGTGGCCGAGGCCTGCTCCGACCCCGTGACGCGACACTGGCTCAACACGCTGCCGTCGCCGTACACGGAGGCGGTCGGTCAGGCGTTCGTGGCCGACTGCACCTGGCGCGCCGCCACCGGGCAGAAGCTGTCCTGGGCCGTGACCGACGACAGCGACCTGCTGCGCGGCTTCCTGACCCTGATGCACCTCGGCGGCCCGAACCCGCGGACCGCCGAGGTCGGCTACTGGACGCACCCGGACTCCCGCGGACGCGGGCGCACCGCCGCGGCCGTGCGGCTCGGCGCGCGATGGGCCCTCTCCCCCGAGGGCCCCGGGCTCGACCGGCTCAGCCTGTTGGCCGCCGCCGGCAACGTCGCGAGCAACCGCGTGGCCGAGCGGGCGGGCTTCCGGCGGATCGGGGTCGAGCGGCAGGCCGAGATCCTCGGCGACGGGACGGTCGACGACCTGGTCTCCTACGACCTGCTCGCGACGGACCCCTCGCCGTCGTGAGGACGTCGTCCTGAGAGGTTCGTCTCGCTCCGCCGACCGAGCCTGCTTTCGTCGGCGACGCGCGGCAGACTTGGTTGCGTGAGCCAACCGAAGCACGCCGCAGCACCGCACTCCCACGCCGCCGGGCACGCCTCCGGACCGTCCGACGCGGTGTCCCCGTGGCCGGCGCTCTGGGCGATGGTCATCGGCTTCTTCATGATCCTCGTCGACAACACCATCGTGTCCGTCGCGACACCCGCGATCATCGAGGACCTGCGCACCGACTACAACAGCGGCATCTGGGTCACCAGTGCCTACCTGCTCGCCTACGCCGTGCCGCTGCTCGTCACCGGCCGTCTCGGCGACCGCTTCGGCCCGAAGCGCGTCTACCTCGTGGGTCTCACGATCTTCACGCTGGCCTCCTTGTGGTGCGGGCTCACCGACAGCATCGGCGGGCTGATCGCGGCCCGCGTGGTGCAGGGGCTCGGCGCCTCCCTGCTCACGCCGCAGACCATGGCCGTGATCACCCGCACCTTCCCGGCGGCCAAGCGCGGCAGCGCCATGGCCCTGTGGGGCGCCACCGCCGGCGTGGCCACCCTGGTCGGTCCGATCCTCGGCGGCGTCCTCACCGACGCGGCCGGGTGGGAGTGGATCTTCTTCGTCAACGTCCCGGTCGGCGTGGTCGCGTTCGTGCTCGCCGTCCGCCTCGTGCCGACGCTCGAGACGCACGCCCACAGCTTCGACTGGGTCGGCGTCGCCCTGAGCGCACTCGGCATGTTCCTCCTGGTGTTCGGCATCCAGGAGGGCGAGCGCTACGACTGGGGCACCGTCACCGGTCCGATCAGCGTGCCGTTGCTCATCGGTGCCGGCGCCGCGGTCCTGGCGGTCTTCGTGCTCTGGCAGTCGCGGGTACGCACGGAGCCGCTCGTCCCGCTGCGGCTGTTCCGTGACCGGAACTTCTCCGTCGGCAACATCGGCATCGCCATGGTCTCGCTCGCGATCACGGCGATGAGCCTGCCGTTCATGTTCTACGCCCAGGGTGCCCGGGGCTGGAGCCCGACGGAGTCGGCGCTGTTCATGACCCCGATGGCGGTCGTGCTGCTGCTCCTCTCCCCGGTCGTCGGCAAGCTCTCCGACCGCGCACACCCGCGCATCCTCACGCTCGTGGGCTTCGGCACGGCGGCGGTCGCGATGCGCTGGCTGGCCTCGCTCGTCGACCCGTCCACACCGGCCTGGCAGCTGCTGCTCCCGATGGCGCTCTTCGGTGTCTCCAACGCGTTCCTCTGGGCGCCGCTCAGCGCCACCGCCACCCGCAACCTGCCGCTCTCGTCGGCCGGGGCAGGCGCCGGCGTCTACAACACCACCCGACAGGTCGCCGCCGCCCTGGGGAGCGCGGCGGTGGCCGCGCTCATCGGCTCGCGGCTCGCGGCGAACGGCCTGCAGGGAGACGCGTCGTCGTTCCAGGCCGCGTCCGGGTCGGGCTCGATGCCGCCGCAGGTGGCCGAGGCGTTCTCACGGGCCATGTCGGAGGCGTTCTGGCTCCCGGTGGTCGCGTTCGCCGTCGGCCTCGTGGTGGTGTTGTTCTTCGAGCGCCCGCACCACCAGGCCCCCGCCCGCGCGCAGGGCACCTCCGCGGCCGCCGACGCGGCCCCGGCCCCGTCACCTGCCTGACGGACCTCCCGCCCTCCGTAGACTGCCGCGGTGAGCAGCACCTTCGTCCTGACGTTGTCGTGCCCGGACCGCCCCGGGCTCGTGTTCGCCGTGACCCGGTGGATCCACGAGACGGGCGGCAACATCCTCGACTCCCAGCAGTACACGGAGCCGGAGGCGCTGCGCGGCGGCGACGCGGGCGGGGACGCGGGTGGGGAGTTCTTCCTGCGCCTGCACGTCGACTTCGGGCCCGGCCGTGACGCTCCGACCCTCGCAGCAGGGTTCGCCCCCGTCGCCCGGGAGCTGTCGATGGAGTACCGGCTCGTCGAGGCCGAGCGTCCGGCCCGCACCCTCGTGCTCGTCTCGAAGGAGGGCCACTGCCTCAACGACCTCCTGTACCGCCAGTCCAGCGGCACGCTGCCGATCGAGGTGCCCGCCGTCGTCTCCAACCACCGCGACCTCGAGCGTCTCGCGGCTGCCTACGACGTGCCGTTCCACCACCTCCCGGTCACGCGCGAGTCCAAGCCCGACGTCGAGGCGGCGGTGCTGAGGCTGGTCGAGGAGCTCGACGTCGACCTCGTGGTGCTGGCCCGCTACATGCAGATCCTCAGCGACGACCTCTGCCGCGCGCTCGCCGGCAGGGCCATCAACATCCACCACAGCTTCCTGCCCAGCTTCAAGGGCGCGAGGCCCTACCACCAGGCCCACGACCGGGGCGTGAAGCTCATCGGCGCCACGGCGCACTACGTGACGGCCGACCTCGACGAGGGCCCGATCATCGAGCAGGGCGTGCACCGGGTGGACCACCGGATGAGCCCGGCCGACCTCGCCCGCGCCGGGCGCGACGTCGAGGCACAGACCCTGTCCAGGGCGGTCCGCCTGCACGCGGAGTCGCGCGTGCTCATGAACGGACCGCGCACCGTCGTCTTCGCCTGACCGCGCCGCTCACCACTCCCAGCGGAGCGTGAGGAGCCCCGGGCCGAAGTCGGTCTGGCGGTGGTGCAGCCCCGTGGCCCCGACCATCCTCGCCTCCCACTCGTGGGTGATGCCGGCCTCCTGGAAGCCGACCCACGTGCGTGCCGGTAGCCGAGCGGGGTGGAATCGCGCCCAGACCATGCACGACTCCAACCGCTGCTCCGCGACCGCGCCCCACTCGGCGTCGAGCGCGGCCTCGTCGGACAGCGGCACCATGACGACCTCCGTCACGACGGACTCCCCCAGGGCGAGCGGACGGTCGAAGCGCAGCGTGGCAGCACTGATGCCGTCGACCACGTGGACGACGCCGTCGACCCTGCACCCGGAGATCGCCTGAAGGTGCGTGTCCGCCTCGCCCGGCACGTCGAACGCGGTGTCGCCCGCACCCACCCCAGGGGCGACGAACATGGTCACGCTCGCGGCGCCCTCCACCGCGGCGACGAGCACCTGGGTGACCCGGACCTGCACCACCCGTCCGCGCTCGTCGACGTCGACGACGAGGTCGAGGGCCAGGCGGTCGACGACGTCCTCCCCGACGAGGCCACGGTCCCGCCCGACCTGGCGAGCGAGACCCACCAGCTCGTCGAACGGGGTCGGGCCCTCCCGGCCCCGGCCCCGGAGGTGGGACGACAGCGCACCGGCGTCCAGGCCGAGCACCTCCTCGATCGCGTCGACAGCGTCGAGCGAGACCTGCCGACTGGGTTCTCGCTGGCCGGAGCGCCAGTAGGACAGGGCACCGAGCGACAGGAGGTGGCCGCGCGCCCGGAGCCGGTCGCGCAGCCAGGTAAGTCCCACCCCGCGCTCCTCGAGGGCGCCGGCGAACGCCGTCGCGAACGCGTGGCGGGGCTCCATGCGTGCATGGTGGCACGGTGCCCGCGCACGTCTTCACATCGGCCGGGTCGGATGTGAAGCGGCGCCGCCTACGCTCCTGCAGAGGCCGGGGTCGCCATCACCAGGGGAAGGCGACCCCGTCCTCTGCACGTCCGCGCGAGCCCACCGGCGTGCGACCCGCGTCTCATTCCTCGATCGAGTCATCCGCATCGTGAGACGTGCCGTCCCGGCGTCGCGCAGTCCCTACGGTCGACCTCGACGCACGCGCGCCCGCCGTGCGCCGGACCCGAGGACGCCACGATGACGACCAGCCCCCGCCGCCCTTCCGTGACCGCGCTCGTCGCGGCCGCCGCCCTGGTGCTGGCCGGGTGCGGCTCCGGCGGGAGCGACGCGCGCACGATCAGGATCGTCGGCTTCGCCGTGCCCGAGGCCGCCAACACGGCGATCGCCGAGAAGTTCGAGCAGACGCCCGAGGGCGAGGGCGTGCGGTTCACGACGTCCTACGGCCCCTCGGGCGACCAGAGCAGGGCCGTCGTGAACGGCCTGAAGGCCGACTACGTCCACCTGAGCGTCGCCACGGACGTGGACCGCTTGGTGGACGCTGGCCTCGTCGACGACACCTGGGACGACGGGCCCAACCGGGGCATCGTCTCCACGTCGGTCGTGGTGCTCGGCGTGCGCGACGGCAACCCGAAGAACATCCGCTCGTGGGCCGACCTGACGAGGCCCGGCGTGGAGATCGTCACCGCCAACCCCGCGTCGTCCGGCGCCGCCCGCTGGAACGCGCTCGCCGCCTGGGGCAGCGTGACGAGCGCGGGCGGCAGCGAGGCCGAGGCCACGGAGTACGTCGACAAGCTGTTCGAGAACGTCGTGTCGCTGACCAACAGCGGCCGCGACGCCACCCAGAGCTTCCTCGGCGGCACCGGCGACGTGCTCCTCGCCTACGAGAACGAGGCGATCCTCGCCGCCCAGAACGGACAGGGCTTCGACTACGTCGTCCCCGACACGACTGTCCTCATCGAGAACCCGGGCGCGATCCTGACGAAGCACAGCCCGGCCGCCGAGGCCTGGCTCAGGTTCGTCCTCGGCGAGACCGGCCAGCGCGAGCTCGCGCTCAAGGGCTTTCGACCACTCGACCTCGAGCAGCCCGGCGTCGCCGACCTCGACGCCGTGGGCCTGAAGGGGTCCGACATCAAGGGGGCACCCGACTCCTCGGACCCGTTCCCGACGGTGAAGAACCTGCTGACGCTGACCGACGACTTCGGTGGGCCCGGCTGGGGCGGCGTCAAGGACAAGCTCTTCGGCGACGGCAAGGACGGCGCGCCGGTCGGCATCGTCACCGAGGCGATCGCCAAGTCCGGCAAGGCCGCGCAGTAGCGGTCGACCACCCTTCGACGACGAGAGGCGCTGACGCCACCGCATGACCAGCACCCTTCCCCCGGGCACCGCGCCCGAGGGCACCCCCCGCCAGGGCCGGCCGGAGCGACTCCGACCGGCCCTGCCGGGCACCCTCACCCGGACGTCCGGCCTCGGGCTCGGCATCGCGATGCTCTGGTTCAGCCTGCTCGTCCTGATCCCGCTGTGCGCCGTCGTCGTGACCGCCTCGGAGGGAGGGTGGGCGAACTTCTGGCGGGCGATCACCAACGAGCAGACGCGCGCGGCGATCGCCCTCACCCTCCAGGCCGCCGTCGCCGTCACGCTCGTCAACGTCGTGGTCGGCACGATGATCGCCTGGGTGCTCGTCCGGGACCGCTTCTGGGGCAAGGGGGTCCTCGAGGTGGTCATCGACGTGCCGTTCGCGCTGCCCACCATCGTGGCCGGACTCGTGCTGCTGTCGCTCTACGGGAAGGACGACAGCCCGCTCGGCATCGACGTCGCCAACTCGGGGGCCTCGGTCTACCTCGCGTTCCTGTTCGTCACGCTGCCGTTCGTCGTGCGCATGGTCCAGCCCGTGCTCGAGGAGCTGGACCCGGAGGTCGAGGAGGCTGCGGCGTCGCTCGGGGCGAGCCGCCTCACGACCTTCCGACGCGTGGTGCTGCCCGCCCTCACGCCGGCGATCGCGGCCGGGGCCGCCCTCTCCTTCGCCCGTGGGGTCGGCGAGTACGGATCCCTCGTGCTGCTGTCGGGCAACCTGCCCTTCACCTCCGAGGTGGCCTCGGTCCGCATCCTCGGCGCCGTCGAGAGCGACAACCCGGCCGCGGCCGCCTCGGTCGCGACGCTGCTGCTCGTCGTCTCGCTGCTGACGATCGTCGCACTCGACGTGCTCCAGAGAAGGGTCGGCGACCGTGGCTGACTCCCGCACCACGCGGTACCCGAGGGGGCCCGTCACCTACCTGCTGCGCGTCGTCGTCGTCGCCTACCTCGTGCTGCTCGTCGCCTGGCCGCTGCTGCTCGTCGTGACGAACACCTTCTCCGACGGCCTCTCCTCCCTCCGGGGGCTGTTCGAGGACCCGGACATGGTGGCGGCCCTTCGGGTCACGGCCCTCGCTGCGCTCTGCGCGACGGCCCTGAACCTCGTGTTCGGCGTCGGCATCTCGCTCCTGCTGGTGCGCAGCGAGTTCCCCGGCAAGCGGCTCCTGAGCGCCCTGCTCGACCTGCCGCTGTCGGTCTCCCCCATCGTCGTGGGGCTCGCGCTCGTGCTGGTCTACGGCGGCCGCGGCGGCTGGTTCGGCCCCACCCTCGAGGGCTGGGGACTCCAGGTGATCTTCTCGACGCCCGGCATCGTCATGGCCACGGCGTTCGTGTCCCTCCCCCTCGTGATCCGCGAGGTCGTGCCGACCCTGCGCGAGATCGGCACCGAGCAGGAGCAGGCCGCCCGCAGCCTCGGCGCGAACGCCTGGCAGACCTTCTGGCGGATCACGCTGCCCGGCATCCGCTGGGCCGTCGTCTACGGGGTGGTGCTCACGCTCGCCCGCTCCCTCGGCGAGTTCGGCGCCGTCAAGGTCGTCTCCGGCAACATCCTCGGCGAGACGCGCACCGCGACCCTGGCGGTCGAGGAGAAGTACCTCAACTTCGACGCCGAGGGCGCCTACGCGATCGCCTTCCTGCTCGCCAGCGTGTCGATCGTCTGCATCGTCGTCGTCCAGGTGCTGCGCGCACGCGCGGCACGCCACTAGGAGGTCCCCCATGAGCATCGACGTCGCAGGCGTCACCAAGCGGTTCGGCGACTTCGTCGCGCTCGACGACGTCGACCTCACGATCCCCACCGGTCGGCTCACCGCGCTCCTCGGCCCGAGCGGCGGCGGCAAGACGACGCTGCTGCGCATCATCGCCGGGCTCGAGACCCCGGACGCGGGCTCGGTCGAGATCCAGGGGGTGGACGCCACGGCACTGCCGGTGCAGAAGCGCAACGTCGGCTTCGTGTTCCAGCACTACGCCGCGTTCAAGCACCTCAGCGTGCGACGCAACGTCGCCTTCGGCCTGGAGATCCGCAAGCGGCCGAAGGCCGAGGTCGAGCGCACCGTGGACGAGCTGCTGCACCTCGTCCACCTCGAGGGCTTCGCCGACCGCAAGCCCTCCCAGCTCTCGGGCGGCCAGCGCCAGCGCATGGCCCTGGCCCGCGCCCTGGCGATCGAGCCGTCCGTGCTGCTCCTGGACGAGCCGTTCGGGGCGCTCGACGCCCAGGTCCGCAAGGAGCTGCGCGACTGGCTGCGTCGGCTGCACGACGAGAGGCCCGTCACGACCGTCTTCGTCACCCACGACCAGGAGGAGGCCCTCGAGGTGGCCGACACGATCGTCGTCATCAACGACGGTCGGATCGAGCAGGTCGGCACGCCCGACGACCTCTACGACAAGCCGGCCAGCGACTTCGTGCTGTCCTTCCTGGGGCCGGTCACGACGCTGGGCGACCACCTCGTCCGCCCCCACGACATCGAGATCTCCCGCTACGAGCAGGCGGCACCGGCGGTCGGCACCATCACGCGCTGGACCCGCATCGGCTTCGAGGTGCGCCTCGAGGTGACCCCGGAGGACCCGCGGCATCCCGCTCCCGTGCTGGTCACGCTGACCAGGACCGACGCGACCGCCCTCGGCCTGCACGAGGGCGACCGGGTATGGCTGAGGATGCGACCGGGAGCCGCGTGATCGTGCCCGGGCAGGTGCCGCGGCTCAGCCGGCCCGAGGAGTCCGGCGCCGCTGCGTCATCAGGCCCGTGACGAAGATCAGGAGGCCTGCGACCGCGAGGCCCGCACCGACGAGGCTCGGGGCGCGGTAGCCGTACCCGGCGGCGATGACCACGCCGCCCAGCCAGGCACCGAGCCCGTTGGCGACGTTGAGGGCCGAGTGGTTGAGCGCGGCACCGAGCATCTGCGCCTCGCCGGCGGCGTCCATGAGCCGGATCTGCAGGCCGATCGCGACGAGGCTGCCCAGCGCCCCGATGGCGACGATGCCGAGCGCGGCCGGCAGCACGAGACCCGCGGTCTGGTGGAACACCACCAGGACGGCCACGGTCGCGACGAACCCGCCGATGACCAGGCGTGGCACGTCCCAGTCGGCGAGCGGGCCGGCCAGCCACGAGCCGAGGACCGAGCCGATGCCGAAGGCCAGCAGGAACCACGGGATGGTCGCGTCGGACAGCCCGGTGACGTCGGTGACGATCGGAGCGACGTAGCTGTACATGGCGAAGAGTCCGCCGAAGCCGACCATGCCGGCCGTCACCGCGAAGAGCACCTGCGGCTGCCTCAACGCCGACAGCTCGCCGCGGACGCTCGCGGTGCGGTCGGCCGCCTGGTGCGGCACGAACGCGAGCATCATGAGGGCCGCCAGCACGGCGAGGACGACCACCGCCCAGTAGGCGGCGCGCCACCCCAGCTGCTGGCCGAGCCACGTCGCCGCGGGGACGCCGGCGACCGTCGCGACCGACAGGCCGAGCATGACCCGGCTGACGGCCCGCCCGCGGCGGTGCGGCGCCACCAGGGAGGCCGCCAGCAGCGACGCGACACCGAAGTAGGCCCCATGCGGCAGGCCCGCCAGGAACCGGGCGGCGAGCACGGGCACGTAGCCGCTCGCCATGGCCGTGACGGCGTTGCCGAGGCCGAGGGCGAGGATGAGCCCGACCGCGAGCTCGCGCCGAGGGAGTCGCGCCCCGAGCGCGACGATCACGGGGGCGCCCACGACGACGCCGAAGGCGTACGCCGTGATGACGTGACCGGTGGTGGGGATCGACTCGTCGATGCCGACGGCGATCTCCTTCAGCAGCCCCATCGTCACGAACTCGGTCGTGCCGATCGCGAAGCCGCCGAGGGCGAGGGCGAGGATCGCGAGGCCCACGTGCGGAGCGCGCGTGGTCGCGGGCGGGGCGGGCGCGAGGTCGACGGAGGAGGTCACGTAGGGAGCCAAGCACCCCGCGTCGGCGTGTTGTTCCCACTGTGGGCGACGTCATGCGGGCCCGGTACGCGCACGACGCCCCCGCGACCGTGTGGGCGCGGGGGCGTCGAGGGGCGGCGTCAGACGGACAGCGACTCGAGGACGTCGTTGAGCGTGCTCGACGGACGCATGACCTGCTCGGCCTTCTCGTCGGACGGGCGGTAGTAGCCGCCGATGTCGGCGGGCGAGCCCTGCACGGCGAGCAGCTCGTCGACGATCGTCTGCTCGTTGCTGCGCAGGGCCCCGGCGACGTCGGCGAACGCGGACGCCAGCTCGGCGTCCTCGGTCTGCTGCGCGAGCTCCTCGGCCCAGTACAGGGCGAGGTAGAAGTGGCTGCCGCGGTTGTCGATCGTGCCGAGCCTGCGGCCCGGCGAGCGGTTCTCGTCGAGGAACGTGCCGGTGGCGCGGTCGAGCGTGTCGGCCAGCACCTGGGCACGGGCGTTCCCGGCGGTGGTGGCGAGGTGCTCGAAGCTGGCGGCCAGCGCGAAGAACTCGCCGAGGCTGTCCCAGCGCAGGTAGTTCTCCTTGACGAGCTGCTGGACGTGCTTCGGGGCCGAGCCGCCCGCCCCGGTCTCGAACAGGCCGCCGCCGTTGATGAGCGGGACGATCGAGAGCATCTTCGCGCTCGTGCCAAGCTCCAGGATCGGGAACAGGTCGGTGTTGTAGTCGCGCAGCACGTTGCCCGTGACGCTGATCGTGTCCTCGCCGCGACGGATGCGCTCCACCGAGTAGGTGGTCGCCTCCGCCGGTGCCATGACCTCGATCGTCAGGCCGTCGGTGTCGAGCTCGGGGAGGTAGGCGTTCACCTTCGCGATGAGGTTCGCGTCGTGGGCGCGGGTCTCGTCGAGCCAGAACACGGCGGGCGCACCGGTCGCCCGGGCGCGGGCGACGGCCAGCTCGATCCAGTTGCGGATCGGCACGTCCTTCGTCTGACAGGCGCGCCAGATGTCGTGCGGCTCGACGTCGTGCTCCATGAGCACGTCGCCGGAGGACGAGACGACCTGCACGGTGCCGGCCGACTCGATCTCGAAGGTCTTGTCGTGGCTGCCGTACTCCTCGGCCGCCTGCGCCATGAGGCCGACGTTGGGCACCGATCCCATGGTGGTCGGGTCGTACGCGCCGTTCGCCTTGCAGTCGTCGACGACGGCCTGGTAGACGCCGGCGTAGCTGGAGTCGGGGATGACCGCGAGCGTGTCGTGCTCCTGGCCGTCGGCCCCCCACATGTGGCCCGACGTGCGGATCATCGCCGGCATCGAGGCGTCGACGATGACGTCGCTCGGCACGTGCAGGTTGGTGATGCCCTTGTCGGAGTCGACGTAGGCGAGGCGCGGGCCCTCGGCGAGCCGCTGCTCGAACGCGGCCTTGACCTCGGCACCGTTGGGCAGGGCGTCCAGGCCGGAGAGGATGCCGCCGAGGCCGTCGTTGGCGCTGAGCCCGGCAGCGGCGAGGTCGTCGCCGAACCGGTCGAAGACGTCGGCGAAGTAGGCGCGCACGACGTGGCCGAAGATGATCGGGTCGGAGACCTTCATCATCGTCGCCTTGAGGTGCACCGAGAAGAGGACGTCGAGGTCCTGGGCGCGCTGCACCTGCTCGGCGAGGAAGCGGTCGAGGGCGGCCGCACGCATGACGGTGGAGTCGACGACCTCGCCGGCGAGGACCGCCAGCCCGTCCTTCAGGACGGTCGTGGTGCCGTCGGTGGCGACGTGCTGGATGGTGAGCGTGTCGTCGGCCTCGAGGACGACGGACTGCTCGTTGGAACGGAAGTCGTCGGCACCCATGGTGGCGACCTCGGTCCTGGAGTCGCTGCTCCAGGCGCCCATCGAGTGCGGGTTCTTGCGGGCGTACGCCTTCACCGACGCCGGCGCACGGCGGTCGGAGTTGCCCTCGCGCAGCACCGGGTTGACGGCGCTGCCCTTGACCTTGTCGTAGCGCGCCTTGGCGTCCTTCTCGGCGTCCGTCGTCGGGTTGTCCGGGTACGCCGGGAGGTCGAAGCCCTGCTCCTGCAGCTCCTTGACCGCGGCCTTCAGCTGCGGGATCGAGGCGCTGATGTTCGGGAGCTTGATGATGTTCGCCTCGGGCGTCTTGGCCAGCGCGCCGAGCTCGGCCAGGGCGTCGTCGACCTGCTGGTCGGACGGCAGCAGGTCGGCGAAGGCGGCCAGGATGCGCCCGGAGAGCGAGATGTCACGCGTCTCGACCTCGACGCCCGCGGTCGAGGCGAACGCCTCGATGACGGGCAGGAACGAGTAGGTGGCCAGCAGCGGGGCCTCGTCGGTGTGCGTGTAGATGATCTTGGCCATCGCGGGCCGCTCCTCAGGGTCGCCGAAAGTCTCTCGACCTCAAGATACTTGGTGCGCGCCGCGTGTCCACCTCCCCCCGTCGCCGGCCCACGCGGTGCGCAGGGCCGTCCCCCTGCGTTACGTTCGTCACAGATCCTGCGCCGCCCGTCGCGGGTGCACTCCCACCAGACCTCCCGTACGAAGGAGCCCATCGACGTGACCACTCCCGTCAAGGTCGCCGTCACCGGCGCCGCCGGCCAGATCGGCTACAGCCTGCTCTTCCGGATCGCCTCCGGCGCACTGCTCGGCCCCGACACCCCCGTCCAGCTGCGGCTGCTCGAGATCACGCCCGCGCTCAAGGCGCTCGAGGGCGTCGTGATGGAGCTCGACGACTGCGCCTTCACCACGCTCGACTCCGTCGAGATCGGCGACGACCCGAACGTCGTGTTCGACGGCGTCAACCTGGCCCTGCTCGTGGGCGCCCGCCCCCGCACCAAGGGCATGGAGCGCGGCGACCTGCTCGAGGCCAACGGCGCGATCTTCACCGCCCAGGGCAAGGCGCTCAACGAGGTCGCTGCCGACGACGTCCGCATCGGCGTCACCGGCAACCCCGCCAACACCAACGCGCTCATCGCGCTCAGCAACGCACCGGACATCCCGGCCGAGCGGTTCAGCGCCCTCACGCGACTCGACCACAACCGCGCCATCAGCCAGCTCGCCGCGAGGACGGGCAGCGCCGTCGCCGACGTGAAGCACATGACCATCTGGGGCAACCACTCCGCCACCCAGTACCCCGACCTCTTCCACGCCGAGGTCGGTGGACGCAACGCCGCCGAGGTCGTCGACGACCAGGACTGGATCGAGAACACCTTCATCCCGACCGTCGCCAAGCGCGGCGCGGCCATCATCGAGGCCCGGGGCGCCTCCTCGGCCGCCAGCGCCGCGTCCGCCACCATCGACGCGGCCCGCGACTGGCTGCACGGGTCCGCCGAGGGCGACTGGGTCTCGATGGCCGTGCCGTCCGACGGCTCCTACGGCATCCCCGAGGGCATCGTGTACTCCTACCCCGTCACCACCAGCGGCGGCGACTGGAGCATCGTCCAGGGGCTCGAGATCGACGACTTCAGCCGCGCCCGCATGGACGCGACGGCCGCCGAGCTGCTCGAGGAGCGCGACGCCGTCAAGGAGCTCGGCCTCATCTGAGCCGGCAGCACGCCGCGACGACGCCCCCGACCCGGGTCCGGGTCGGGGGCGTCGACGTGTCGGAGGCTCCGCGTCGAGCCGCTCGGAGTGATCTCGATACGGCGGGACCAGGCTCGTTCCTCGCCGGTCCCGCCTACTCGATCAGCGGGAGGGGCCGCCGGCGGGCCGTACCGTGCCTCAGGCCGGCGGGCCGTACCGTGCCTCAGGCCGGCGGGCCGGGCGGCACGAGGAGCGCCAGCAGGCTGAGGCTCGCGCCCAGCACGGTCATCCACACGATGTCGAACGTGCGACCCCGGACGCGGAGCATGCCCACGTGGTCCGGCGGGACCAGCACCCGCGCGACCGCCCCCACCACGAACGACACGCCGACCACCATGAGCCCGGCGCGCCACGGGCCGAACGCCACGAGCCCCAGACCGACGGCCACGCCCACCAGGAGCAGCAGGTAGATCTGGGAGCCGCGGCTGCGGGGCATCGGGACGTTCACGGTCGGCTCACGCGAGGCCGGCACCCGGCGCTACGACCAGCTTCTCGGCCTCGTCGACGACGTTGCTGAGCAGCATCGCGCGCGTCATCGGGCCGACGCCGCCAGGGTTCGGGGCGACCCAGCCGGCGACGTCGTGGACACCTGGGTGGAGGTCGCCGACGATCTTGCCCTGCTCGTCCCGGCTCACGCCGACGTCGAGCAGTGCGGCGCCCGGCTTGACCATGTCGGGCGTGATGATGCCGGGCACCCCGGCGGCCGCGACGACGATGTCCGCGCGTCGCACCTCCGCGGCGAGGTCGCGGGTACCCGTGTGGCACAGCGTCACGGTCGCGTTCTCGGAGCGCCGGGTGAGCAGCAGGCCCATCGGACGGCCCACCGTGATGCCACGCCCCACCACGACGACGTGCGCCCCGGCGATCTCGACGTCGTGGCGCCGCAGCAGCTCGACGATCCCGCGCGGCGTGCACGGGAGCGGGGCCGGCTCGCCCAGCACCAGCCAGCCGAGGTTGGTCGGGTGCAGGCCGTCGGCGTCCTTGGCCGGGTCGATCCGCCCGATCACCGCGTTCTCGTCGATGCCGCGCGGGAGCGGCAGCTGCACGATGTAGAGCGTGCAGGCCGGGTCGGCGTTGAGCCGGTCGACCGCCGCCTCCACCTCGGCCTGCGTCGCGGTCGCCGGGAGGTCGACGCGGATCGACTCGATGCCGATCTCTGCGCAGTCGCGGTGCTTGGCGTCCACGTACCACCGGCTGCCGGGATCGTCGCCGACGAGGATCGTGCCGAGCCCGGGCACGAGGCCCTGCTCGCGCAACGCGGAGACCCGCGTCGTGAGCTCGGTCTTGATGGCCGCGGCCACCGCCTTGCCGTCGAGGATCTGCGCCGTCACGTCGCCGAGTCTGTCACGCAGGGGGGCGCGCGCGGTACGTGCCCCGAGCTGTGCCGCAGCCCTACACTCGGTCCCGGGAGGCGTCCGCGGTCGTCGTGGGCGTGCCGGGAGAGAGGGACACCATGACCACGCGGGCCCAGCTGTCGCAGGAGCGCAGCCGACTGCGCCGCGAGGAGCTCCTCGCCGCGGCCATCGAGCTCTTCGCCGAGGGAGGATCGCGCGCGGTCACCCACCGTGCGGTCGCGCGACGTGCAGGGCTCCCGCCGGCGACCACCACCTACTACTTCGCCTCGATCGAGGAGCTGCTGCGCGAGGCGCTGCGCGACCACATCGGCCGCTGGCGCTCGGCCATCGAGGCGCTCGCCGGCATCGACTCGAACCCGACCACGATGTCGGTCGCCGACGTCACCCCGACGATCGCCGCGGTCTTCGCCGCCCGCGGCCCCGAGGTCGCGGCCCTCGAGCTCTCGATCTACCTCGCCGCCACGCGCGACGACGCCCTGCGCGGCGAGGCGGCGGACGCCATCCGCGGCTTCGAGGACCTCACCGCCCGCTGGCTCACGATCCTCGGCGTGCCAGCACCCGAGCGGCTCGCCGGGGCCCTGCTCACCACGGTGGCCGGCACGGCCCTGCGCCGCCAGTGCGGGCTCTACGACGAGGACGAGGAGGCCACGCGGATGAGCGAGGCCATCCGCGACCTCGTCGGCGCCCACCTCGTCGGACGTGAGGAGATCGACCGCCGTCTCGGCGACGACACCGGCACCTCACTACACTGAGCGGGACCCGGGGGCACCGGACGGACGAGGACAGGGCATCGCATGAACGAGGCTCCCGCTGGCGGACGCGCACGACTGACCCAGGAACGCAGTCGCCTGCGGCGCGAGCAGCTCGTGGCCGCTGCCGCCCGGCTCTTCTCCGAGGGCGGCACGAAGGCCATCACCCACCGTTCCGTGAGCGAGACCGCCGACGTCCCCCTGGCCACGGTCTCCTACTACTTCGCCTCGATCGACCAGCTCATCGACGTCATGTTCGCGCAGAGCCTGAGCAGCTGGTCTGACGCGAAGGTCGGGCTGCCGGAGACGGACGCCGTCACCCCGGACGTCGTCGCCGACGTCTTCCGCCGCTCCATCGTCGACACGTCGGCGGCCCGGTACACGGGCGAGCTGCAGGTGTACCTCGCGGCGCTCTCCCGGCCGGAGCTCATCGACGACGTGCGGGCGATGCAGGGTTCCATCGTGACCGCAGCGATCGACCTCGTGCGCTCCGCCGGTGTCGCCCGGCCGGAGCCGGTCGCCTCGGCCATCCTCATGATGGTCACCGGAGCCCTGGTGTCCATCACCTCGCCGGACACCGACCCCCAGCGGGTCGGCGACATCGTCCGCGCGCAGGTCGTCCGCATCGTCGAGGACGCCCTCGCCACGGACTGATCGGCCCAGTGCTCCCGGGTCGGTGCTGACGGCCCAGTGCTTCCGGCTCAGTGGAAGAAGTGCCGGGTCCCCGTCACGTACATCGTGACACCGGCGGCCTGCGCCGCGGCGATGGTCTCGTCGTCGCGCACC
The DNA here is from genome assembly GCA_964599245.1 of uncultured Aeromicrobium sp. Taxonomy (GTDB): domain Bacteria; phylum Actinomycetota; class Actinomycetes; order Propionibacteriales; family Nocardioidaceae; genus Aeromicrobium. The sequence goes on from CAZREF010000010.1 coordinate 48,376, forward strand.
GAGCCGCCCGGCTGCACGATGGCGCGCACGCCGGCGTCGATGAGGATCTGCGGCCCGTCGGCGAACGGGAAAAACGCGTCGGAGGCGGCGACCGAGCCGCGGGCGCGGTCCGCGCCGGCGCGCTCCACCGCGAGGCGGCACGAGTCGACCCGGTTGACCTGACCCATGCCGATGCCCACCGAGGCGCCGTCCTTGGCGAGCAGGATCGCGTTCGACTTCACGGCCCGGACGGCCGTCCAGGCGAAGGCGAGGTCGGCGAGCACGGCCTCGTCGGCCGGCTCCCCGGCCACCAGGGTCCAGCCCGACGGGTCGTCACCGGGGGCGTCGACGAGGTCGCGCTGCTGCGCGAGACGACCGCCGGAGATCTCCCGCACCTCGTGCGTCTCGCGCTCGAGGCCCTCGGCCCGCAGGATGCGGATGTTCTTCTTGCCCTGCAGCACCTCGACGGCCCCGGGCTCGTAGTCGGGCGCCACGACCACCTCGGTGAACACCTCGGCGACCTGCTGGGCCATCGCGACCGAGACCGGGCGGTTGGCCGCGATCACGCCGCCGAAGGCGGACACCGGGTCGCAGGCGTGCGCCCGGGCGTGGGCCTCGGCGACGTCGGCGCCGACCGCGATGCCGCACGGGTTGGCGTGCTTGATGATGGCGACCGCCGGCTCGTCGTGGTCGTACGCGGCGCGGCGCGCGGCGTCGGTGTCGACGTAGTTGTTGTAGCTCATCTCCTTGCCGTGGAGCTGCTCGGCCGCGGCGAGACCTCCGCTGCCGTCGCTGTACAGCGCCGCCTCCTGGTGGGGGTTCTCGCCGTAGCGCAGCACGGCCTGGCGCTGCATCGCCGACCCGGCGAACGCGGGCCACGAGCCGTCGCCCGCGTACTCGCCCGCGAACCACTCGGCCACGGCCACGTCGTAGGCGGCGGTGTGCGCGAACGCCTGGGCGGCGAGCCGCTTGCGCTGCTCGAGCGTGAAGCCGCCCGCGGAGAGGGCCTCGGTCACGTCGCCGTAGCTGGACGGCGACGTCACGACCGCCACGCTGGGGTGGTTCTTGGCCGCCGCGCGCACCATCGACGGGCCGCCGATGTCGATCTGCTCCACGCACTCGTCGGGCGTCGCGCCGGAGGCCACCGTCTCGCGGAAGGGGTAGAGGTTGACCACCACGAGGTCGAACGGCTCGATGTCGAGCTCGGCGAGCTGGGCCTCGTGCGCGTCGAGACGTCGGTCGGCGAGGATGCCGGCGTGCACCCGCGGGTGGAGCGTCTTCACCCGACCGTCGAGGCACTCCGGGAAGCCCGTCAGCTCCTCCACCGGCGTCACCGGGACCCCGGCGGCCTCGATCGTGCGCGCCGTCGAGCCGGTGGAGACGAGGGAGACGCCCGCCGCGTGCAGCGCGCGGGCGAGGTCCTCGAGGCCGGTCTTGTCGTAGACCGAGACGAGGGCGCGGGTGATCGGGCGTGTGGTCATGCGGGGTCTCCGAGCTCGATGGTGCGGTCGGTCAGGGTGAAGCCACGTCGGGCCAGCAGGCCCACGTGCTCGACGAGCATCTGGCGCTCGCTGGTCTTGATGCGCTCGTGCAGGGTCTCGACGTCGTCGTCGGCGAGCACCGGCACCGCCACCTGGGCCACGATCGGACCGGTGTCGACGCCGGCGTCGACGACGAAGAGCGTCGCGCCGGTGATCTTGACGCCGTACTCGAGCGCGTCACGCGGGCCGTGCATGCCGGGAAAGGAGGGCGAGAGCGCGGGATGGGTGTTCAGCGTGCGACCGCCGAACCGCGCGAGGAAGTGCGGCCCGGCCAGCTTCATGAAGCCGGCGAGGACCACGAGGTCGGGCTCGTGCGCCGCGACCCGTGCGGTGAGGGCGAGGTCCCAGGCCTCCCGGTCGGGGTGGTCGGCGAGCTTCTCGACGAAGGTCGAGATGCCGGCGCGCTCGGCGCGGGCCAGCCCCTCGATGCCGTCGCGATCGGCACCCACCGCGACCACGGTGGCGCCGTAGTCAGGGCTGCTCGCCGCGTCGATCAGGGCCTGCAGGTTGGTCCCGGAACCGGAGACGAGGACGACGAGGCGCGCGCTCGCTCGACTGGGTGCCACGGGCGTCACGATAGTGCGCGGCGACGGCGCCGACGGCACCGCCCAGCGCCAGCACCGGCGCGGCCACGAGCAGCGGGGTCAGGACGGGCGGCCCCGCCTCCGCGAGCCGCCCCGGCCCGACGGCACCGCCGGAGACGCCGACCAGGACCCCCACCATCAGCCCTCCCACCGCACCGGCCAGCCCACCGAGGGCGGCCCGGGCGAGCAGCGGACGGCCACGGATGCCCAGCACACCCCGCTCGGGCACGGGATCGGGCAGGCGGACGCGCCAACCGGCGACGGCCCCCGCCAGCAGCGGCAGCAGGCCCAGGGCGACGACCACGTCGCCGAACGCGCCGGGCGACGGCAGCGCCGCCAGCACGGGGAGGCCCGGGACCGGACCGAGCTGGGACCCGGTGAGGTCCACGGAGGTCTGGGTGCCGAGCACGAACCCCGGCCCGAGCAGGACGGCGGTGGTCCAGACGACCATCGTGGGCACGGCGAGGAGGCAGAGCGCGGCGAGCGCGGGAAGGCCGCCGAGCCCTGGGTCGAGCAGCGCCCACAGCTGCGCTGCTCGTTCCACGTGCAGCACGAGCAGGAGGAGCACCAGGACGGCCGCGGCGGCGAGCAGCGCGACGACGGCGGCAGCGCCGGCCCGGACGGCCGCGCGCAGCTCGGGGGCGCGCCAGGAGGCCGGCCACAGGTCCCGCGCACGGCCGTGCGGCACGGTGGCGCCGAGCGCAGCGCCCACGCCCGAGACGACGAACGCCGCTGCCGCGGCACGCACCGGGTGCACCACGATCGCGGGGGTGCTGGAGAGGCTCGCCAGCACGGCGGCGACGACCCCGCAGGTCCCGGCGACGGTGGCCGCGAAGGCCCCCGGCGAGTCGAGCGGGTCGGGCGTCGCCCAGTGTGCCACCCGCGCCGTCAGGGCGACGCAGAGGAGGACGCCCCCGATCGGCACGAGCGTGAGGGTTGCCCCCTGCAGCTCGAGCCCCGACCCCTGCAGGACCAGCCAGGCCCGCGCGCCGGTGCGCAGCGCCGGCACGAGGTCGGCCCCCGTGAGCAACGCCACGCCGGCGCCGAGGAGCACCGCCGCTACCACCGTCAGCAGCGCGGTGAGGAACCCCGGACGCAGCGGTGCGGACGTGACGGTCGGGTTCACCCCACCATCCTCCCGGTAAGGTCGTGGCGTTCCGACCAGCCACGCCGACACCCCCGAGGAGGCGAGCTCGATGACGCGCGTCGACGAGTTCACGAGCTTCTACGAGGCGACCTCGGCGACCTGCCTGCGTGCCGTCTACGCGATGTGCGGCGACCGTCAGGTGGCGCGCGAGGCGACGGTGGACGCGTACCGGCGCGCGTGGCGCGACTGGGCGAAGATCCGCCAGCGCGACCCGCTGGCCTACGTCCGGTCGGAGGCCTGGAAGCTCACGGCGCTCAGTCGCGGCACGCACCTGCTGCGCCGGCGCCACGAGGAGGACGCCGACACCGCGCTGCTGGAGGCACTGCACGACCTGCCTGCCGACGACCGCAGGCTCATCGTGCTGCTGACGCTCGGCGACACCGACCTCGACCAGGCCTCGCGCGAGGTCGGCACCTCCGCCGAGAAGGGCATCGAGACCGTCACCGAGGCCCTCGACGCCCTCGAGAAGCGTCTGGGACTCTCGCTCGAGGAGCTCGAGAACCGGCTCAAGGGCCTGGGCACCGTCACCGGCCAGCTGGCGATGCCCGCGGCCGACGAGGTCCGCTCGGCCGCCCGCCGCGGCCGGCGCCGCAACACCGCCCTGCTGGTCGCCGCGAGCGTCGTGGCCGTGCTGGCCGGCGGGTTCGTCGCCACCGACGGCGACGCCCTCGCCACCCAGGGCGACCTGCCCTACCGCGAGAAGCTGGGCGCCGAGCGGCCGGACCTCGTGCTCGAGGCCCGCAAGATCACCGCCGAGAACCTGCTCTCGCCGGCCCAGGTGGCCCGCCTCGACCCGGAGCAGCGCTGGAGCTCGAGCGGCACCGACGAGGACCCGGACAACGAGACGCCCTACGCGACCTGCCCGCCGCAGCGCTTCGCCGACCCCGACCCGCTGCGCGTGTTCGTGCGCACCTTCACCGGCAGCGGCGACGCCGACGACCGCGTCGCCGAGTCCATCGAGGTCTCGCGCGACGAGCAGGCGGCCGAGGACGCCTACGACACCACGCTGGCCTGGTACGCCGACTGCAGCCACCCCCGGGTGCAGCTGGTCGGCTCCTACGTCGTCAAGCGGCCGTTCGGCGACTTCCAGATCCTGCGGCTGCGCTCGCACCGCTCACCCCAGAAGGTGTTCACCGTGGGCCTCGCCCACTCCGGCCGGGTGACGAGCACCCTCGTGCACGAGCGCACCGGCGCGCGCGGTCCGGACATCCAGGACTTCGCGAGCACGCTCAACGCGTCCGTCCAACGCGTGTGCCGCGACAGCGGCGGCCGGTGTGCCAACGACTTCGAGGTCGCCCGCGGCACGCCGCCGGAGACCTCGAGCTCCAAGGCGTTCCTCGGCACCGTCGACCTGCCACCCGTCGCCGACATCGACCGCGTCTGGTCGGGGACCCGGCCGCTGCGGCCCGAGACCAACCCCGCCGCCACGCAGTGCGACGAGGCCGACTTCCGGCGCAAGGGCCTGCAGGAGACCGCGTCCCGCGTGTTCGTCATCCCCGACGCGGTCGGCGTACCCGCCGAGTTCGGCATCACCGAGACCATCGGCACCTACAGCAGCGAGTCCGCCGCGAAGAAGCTGGTCACGTCCGTGCGCGACGACATCGACGACTGCCCCGACGCGAACCTCTCCGCCAAGATCAGCCAGGAGAAGAAGATCGAGGGGCCCGGCTTCAGCGGACGCTCGTGGAAGATCAGCCTCGAGGTCTCCGAGGGTGACCGGGTGACCATCCGCACGGGCATCGTCCGCCGCGGGACGGCCGTCGCGCAGGTCACCATGACCCCGGTGGGCGAGTACGACGTCGACCGCGCCACCTGGGAGTCGCTCGTGGAGCGCGCGGGCGAGCGTCTCGCGTACGCGCCGCAGGACTGAACGAGGGTCCGACCAGGCGCTCCCCCTGCCCGGCACCGCGGCCCGGCACGCACGAGGGCCCCGACCGGCGCACCGGTCGGGGCCCTCGTGGGTGGGGCGGGGTCAGCCGCCGAGGATCTCGCGCATGAGCGCAGCGGTCTCGGACGGCGTCTTGCCGACCTTGACGCCGGCGGCCTCCAGGGCCTCCTTCTTGCCCTGCGCCGTGCCCGCGCCGTCGGAGACGATGGCGCCGGCGTGGCCCATGGTCTTGCCCTCGGGAGCGGTGAAGCCGGCCACGTAGCCGACGACGGGCTTCGTCACGTTGGCCTGGATGTAGGCCGCGGCCTTCTCCTCCGCGTCGCCACCGATCTCGCCGATCATGACGATCGCCTTCGTCTCGGGGTCGTTCTCGAAGGCCTCGAGCGCGTCGATGTGCGTGGTGCCGATGATCGGGTCGCCGCCGATGCCGATGGCGGTCGAGAAGCCGAAGTCGCGGAGCTCGAACATCATCTGGTAGGTCAGCGTGCCCGACTTGGACACCAGTCCGATCGGGCCCTTGCCGGCGATGTTGGCGGGCGTGATGCCGGCCAGCGCCTCGCCCGGCGTGATGATGCCGGGGCAGTTCGGGCCGATGATGCGCGTCTTCTTCCCCTCTGCTGCCTTCTTCTGGGCGTAGGCCCAGAACTCCGCGGAGTCCTGCACCGGCACGCCCTCGGTGATGATGACGAGCAGACCGATCTCGGCGTCGATGGCCTCGACGACGGCGTCCTTGGTGAACGCCGGCGGGACGAACGCGACGGAGACGTCGGCGCCCGTCTTCTCGATGGCCTCGGAGACCGAGCCGAAGACCGGCAGCTCCACCTCGGCGCCGGACGCGTCGGTGTGCGTCACGGTGGTGCCGGCCTTGCGGGCGTTGACGCCGCCGACGACGTTGGTGCCGGCCGCCAGCATGCGGGCGGTGTGCTTGGAGCCCTCGCCGCCGGTGATGCCCTGGACGATGACCTTGGAGTCCTTGGTCAGGAAGATCGACATGTCAGCCCCTTCAGCCGTTCGCCAGCTCGGCGGCCTTGTCGGCCGCTCCGTCCATGGTGTCCACCTGGGTGACGAGCGGGTGGTCCAGCTCGTCCAGGATGGCGCGACCCTCGTCGACGTTGTTGCCGTCGAGACGGACCACGAGCGGCTTGGTGGCGTCGTCGCCCAGCAGCTCGAGCGCGCCCTTGATGCCGTTCGCCACCGCGTCGCAGGACGTGATGCCGCCGAAGACGTTGACGAACACGCTCTTGACCTGGTCGTCGCCGAGGATGACGTCGAGGCCGTCGGCCATGACCTGCGCCGACGCGCCGCCACCGATGTCGAGGAAGTTGGCGGGCTTGACGCCACCGTGCTTCTCACCGGCGTAGGCGACGACGTCGAGGGTGCTCATGACCAGACCCGCGCCGTTGCCGATGATGCCGACCTCGCCGTCGAGCTTGACGTAGTTGAGGCCCTTCTCCTTGGCCTTCGCCTCGAGCGGGTCGGCCTCCTCGTGGATCACGAAGTCCTCGTGCTCGGCGTGGCGCACCTCCGAGGCGTTGTCGTCGAGCGACACCTTGCCGTCGAGGGCCTCGAGCTTGTCGCCCTCGAGACGGGCGAGCGGGTTGACCTCGACGAGGGTCGCGTCCTCCTCGACGAAGACCTTCCAGAGCGACTGCACCATCGCGACCGCCTGGTCGGCGAGCTCGGCCGGGAAGCCGGCGTCCTCGACGATCTCGCGGGCCTTGGCCTCGTCGACACCCTGACCGGCGTCGATGGGCGTCTGACGGACCGCCTCGGGGTTGGTCTTGGCGACCTCCTCGATCTCCACACCGCCCTCGACGCTGGCGATGCACAGGTAGCTGCGGTTGGAGCGATCGAGCAGGAAGGAGAAGTAGTACTCCTCCACCGGGGGCGTCGCGGGGACGATGAGCACACGGTTGACCGTGAGGCCCTTGATCTCCATGCCCAGGATGTTGGCGGCGTGCTCGTAGGCCTCGTCGGCCGTCTTGGCGATCTTGACGCCGCCGGCCTTCCCTCGACCTCCGGCCTTGACCTGCGCCTTGACGACGGTGACCCCGCCGATCTCCTCGGCTGCGGCCTTGGCCTCGTCGGCGGTCGTGACGACCTTGCCGAGCGTCGTCGCGACGCCGTGCTTGGCGAAGAGCTCCTTCGCCTGGTACTCCATCAGATCCACGGTGATGACCGTCCTTGGTTGTCCAGGTCTCTGGGGGTCTCTGAGGTGGCTCAGAGCCTCTCGGGACTCTAGCCTCTGCGCGCCCCGGCCGGACGATGGGGTTGCTCACACCGGCGGCGGCGCAGCACCGCGACGCTCAGGCAGGTCGTACGACCTCCACCTCGACGTCGGCGAGCCCGATCTCGGCCAGCGCGGACCGCACCGCGTCCGCGGCCTCGTCGTCGGCCACCACCGCGACACGCTCGGCGTCCTCGGCGCGCGCCGCCCACGCCGTCCCGGTGGCGTCGCTGCTGCCGAGGTAGACGACCTCGGTGCCGTCGAGGGTGGCCGCGCGCGCACGCCGCAGCGCGACGTCGAGGGCGGCGTCGTCGAGCAGGTTCGCAACCACGAGACGGGGGATGTGCACGTCGAGATCGTCCCTCACACGGGTGTTCCTCCTCACACGTGACCCCGGCGTCCCGCGGGGAACGGGGCGGGGAGGGCCCGAGGTGGGGCATTCGCCCTTGACCCGGACCCCGCGTCCTCTAGACTCGTCAGGTCCCGCCCGCAACTCCGGAGGTTCCTGCGTGTCTTCGTCTGCGCCCAAACGCCGACTCGACGTCAGGCAGCAGACCCCTCGTGACACCACGGCTCCGGGCGGGCGCCGCGCAGCGGCCCGACCGCAGCGCCGCCGCCGCACCGTCCGCGTGACGCCGGCCGCCTTCGGCGCGGTCGCCCTCGTCGTCGCCGGGATCGGCGCCGGGGCCTTCTCCTCGCAGACCGACGACGGCGCGCTCCGATCGGGCTACCAGACCATCTCCGCCAGCTACACCGGCTCGCGGGACGTCGACGTCACGCCCGAGATCGACAAGGCCACGCTGCAGCGCCAGACCGAGCAGCAGGCGTCGCAGAAGCTCAAGGTCGACCAGGAGCTGCGCGACAAGGCGCAGAACGTCGCCGACGAGTACAAGTCGAACCAGTGGGTCCTCCCGGTCACCGGCTACCGCCTCACGGCCCGCTTCGGCCAGGCCAGCTCGCTGTGGTCGAGCACCCACACCGGCCTCGACTTCGCCGGCCCCTCGGGCTCCACGATCGTCTCGGTCGCGGCGGGCACGGTCACCTCGGCCGGGTACGAGGGCGCCTACGGCAACCGCACGATCGTCACCCTCGAGGACGGCACCGAGATCTGGTACTGCCACCAGAGCCGCATCGCGGTGAACGTGGGCGACAAGGTCGGCGCGGGCCAGACCATCGGCTACACCGGGTCCACCGGCAACGTGACCGGCCCCCACCTGCACCTCGAGGTGCACCCGGGCGGCGGCGCACCCGTCGACCCCGAGGGCGCGCTGCGCGAGCACGGCGTCAACCCCTGATCCTGCCGAGTCCCCGCGATTCGGAACACCATCGCCCGTCTGCGTGCCGCAGACGGGCGATGGTGTTCCAGGACGCGGTGGGCGCCTAGAGCTTCTCGACCGGGGCGTAGCGCAGCAGCAGTCGCTTGACGCCCTGGGAGCCGAAGTCGACGCTCGCGACGGCGTTGTCGCCCTGGCCGTCGAGCGCGACCACGGTGCCGAGGCCGAAGCTGTCGTGGCTGACGCGGTCACCCGGCGAGAGCGACGGCACGTCGCGCTTGCGACGGGAGGCGGCGGCCGCCGCCTTGGCCGTGAAGGCAGGACCGCGCGTGCCGGAGCCCTGCCCCGACCCGCCGCGGTAGGACGAGCCGCTCGAAGACGGCGTGCGCGTCCACGCCGTGGGCGACTGCGCCTCGCGCCGCCAGTCGAGCAGGTGGCCCGGAACCTCCTCGAGGAACCGGGAGGCCGGGTTGTAGGACGGAGCGCCCCAGGCGGCCCGGCTCATCGCGCGGGTCACGTAGAGACGCTCACGGGCGCGGGTGATGCCGACGTAGGCGAGGCGCCGCTCCTCCTGCAGCTCCGAGGCGTCGCCGAGCGCTCGCATGTGCGGGAACACGCCGTCCTCGAGGCCGGTGAGGAAGACCACCGGGAACTCCAGGCCCTTGGCGGTGTGCAGCGTCATGAGCGTGACGACGCCGTCGCCCTCGTCGGGCACGGCGTCGGCGTCGGCGACGAGCGCCACCTGCTCGAGGAAGGCGGCGAGCGACCCGCGCGCGAGGTCGGCGTCCTCGGTGCCGGTCTCCTCGTCGGAGACGGTGGACGCACCGACGACGAACTCCCGCGCGACGGCCACGAGCTCGGCGAGGTTCTCGACGCGGGTCTCGTCCTGCGGGTCCTTGCTCTCCTCGAGCGTGGCGAGGTAGCCGCTGCGGCTGAGCGCGGCCTCGAGGACGACGTCGGCCGGCTCGCCCGACTCCGCCAGCGCGCGGAGCTCGGCCATCGTCTCGGCGAACGCCTGGACCGCCTTGAGCGAGCGGGGCGCGAGGTCACCCGCCTCCTCGGCGCGCTGCAGCGCGTCCCAGAAGGTGATCTGCTCACGCGCCGCGAACCGCTCGACCGCCGCCTGGGCGCCGTCGCCGATGCCGCGCTTCGGCTCGTTGACGATGCGGCGCAGCGAGACGGTGTCGCGCGGGTTGACCAGCGCCCGGACGTAGGCGAGCGCGTCCTTGACCTCCTTGCGCTCGTAGAACCGTACCCCGCCGACGACGCGGTAGGGCAGGCCGACGCGGATGAAGACCTCCTCGAACACGCGCGACTGGGCGTTGGTGCGGTAGAAGACGGCCACGTCGGACGGCTTCGCGTCGCCGGCGTCGGTGAGGCGGTCGACCTCGTCGGCGACGAACTGCGCCTCGTCGCGCTCGTCGTCGCCGACGTAGCCGACGATGCGCTCCCCCTCGCCCGCCGCCGACCACAGGTTCTTGTCCTTGCGGCCCTCGTTGCGGCTGATGACCGCGTTGGCCGCGTTGAGGATGGTCTGCGTGGACCGGTAGTTCTGCTCGAGCATGACGACCGACGCGTCGGGGTAGTCGGTCTCGAACTCGAGGATGTTGCGGATGTTGGCCCCGCGGAACGCGTAGATGGACTGGTCGGAGTCGCCGACGACCATGAGGTCGAGGTCGGGGTCGGTCTCGGGGTCGCAGAGCTCGCGCACGAGGGCGTACTGCGCGTGGTTGGTGTCCTGGTACTCGTCGACGAGCACGTGGCGGAACCGACGACGGTAGGTCTCGCGGACGTCGGGGAAGGCCTGGAACAGGTGGACCGTCTGCATGATGAGGTCGTCGAAGTCCATGGCGTTGGCCGCGCGCAGCCGCTGCTGGTACAGCCCGTACGCCTCGGCGTAGAGCTCCTCGGTGCCGTTCGTGGCGCGGCCGCCGGCGGACTCGTGGTCGACGAGCTCGTTCTTGAGGTTGGAGACCCAGTGCAGGACGGCGCGCGGGTTGACCCGCTTGGGGTCCAGGCCCATGTCCTTGCAGACGAGGGTCATCAGACGTCGGGAGTCGGCGGCGTCGTAGATGCTGAAGGTGGACGTGTAGCCGAAGCGGTTGGCCTCGCGGCGCAGGATGCGCACGCACGAGGAGTGGAACGTGCTCACCCACATCGCGCGCGACGGGCCGCCGACCAGCTCGGCCACGCGCTCGCGCATCTCGGCGGCGGCCTTGTTGGTGAAGGTGATCGCCAGGATGGAGCCCGGGTGCGCGCCGCGGGCGGCGATGAGCCACGCGATGCGGCGGGTCAGGACGCGAGTCTTGCCCGAGCCCGCCCCCGCCACGACGAGGACCGGCCCCGGCGCGTGCGAGACGGCCTCGCGCTGGGCGTCGTTGAGGCCCTCGAGCAGCGTCTCCGAGCGGGCCGGACGGCGCGACCGGCGGGGGTCGAAGGAGCGGTCGGCGTCACCGCTCGACGGGCTCGGGGGGCGGGCGCCGGAGGGCACGGGGAACGGCAACGTCATGTCCGGGCCAGCCTAGTCCCCGCCCCCGACGGACCCGGCCGACGCTCCGGCCCACCCCCGGTTGATTGTCTCACTACAATCCGGTACAAAGGATGGGACAAATGATCCACCCGCCCAGGAGGTCCTCGTGTCCGCCACCGCTCTCGTCGTCGTGATGCTCGCCCTCGCCCTCGTGCTGCACGCGACGGCCCCGCGCCAGGCCACCGTCCACGCCGGCCGGGAGGCCCGTCGCTGGGCCGCTCGGACCGGCATCCGCGTGGACCGGGCCGCCCTCGCCGCCGAGCTCACACGTCGCGCCCGCGTGGGTGCGGTCGGCTCGGGGATCGGCGCGCTGCTCGGAGCCGGGATGCTCGCCGCAGGAGCTGCCACCGGCGGGTCCGACGGCCCCGACGGCCTCGCCGACGTGGCGATCGTGATGTCCTCGACGGTGGTGTGCGCCGTCGTCGCGGAGGCCGTCAACGTCTGGCGACGGACACCGGACGCCACCGGGCCGCGCGCCGCCGCACTGGTTCCTCGCACCAGCCATCGCAGCGTCGGCGAGAGAGCCGGCGAGATCGCGCTGCTCGTGCTCATGGTGGCGACGGCGACGCTCGCCGTGACCACCGTCGCGCAGGAGGTCCGGGGCGGGCGCGGAGCCGTCGCGGCATCGGCCGGCGCGCTCGTCGTGGCGGCCGCCTGCATCCTCGTCCGCTCCCGGACCCTCCGCCAGCGACTGGTCGCACGCGACGACCACGAGCTCGCCGTCGCCGCGGCGGCGGGTGACGCCAGCACCGACCGCTTCACCGACAACGTCATCGCCAGTGGCGGCGTGCTCACCCTCGCGTCCCTGCTGGTGCCGGTCGTCGCGGCGGGTCCGGGCGGCCTGCGCACCACGGCCCTCGTGCTCGGTGCCCTGGTGGCGGCCTGCATGCTCGCAACGGTGTGGGTGCGCCGCGCGACCCGCGACGCGCGGGTGGAGGCCACCGCGTGATCGCCCTGGTCGTCGACCCGGGCACGCCGGAGCCGCCATTCGAGCAGGTTCGGCGGCAGGTGGCTGCCGGCGCGGCCGACGGGTCGCTGCCGGCCGGGCACAAGCTGCCGACCGTGCGCCAGCTCGCCGCCGACCTCGGCCTGGCCGTCAACACGGTCGCGCGCGCCTACCGCGAGCTCGAGGCCGACGGCGTGATCGAGACCCACGGTCGTCGCGGCACCTTCGTGGCGGCGTCCGTCACCGCCGACGACCACACCCGTGCCGCGGCCGTCGCCTACGCGGCAGGTGCCCGGCGGGCCGGGCTCTCGCGCGACCAGGCGCTGCGCCTCGTCGAGGAGGCGTGGGGCCGGTGACGCCCCCCGACCTCCCCGACCTCACCCTGCGCCTCGCCCGCGAGCGCGACCTCGACGACCTCACCGACCTGTGGGAGCGCGCCGCGCGCACCAGCCACGGCTTCATGTCCGACGACGACTTCGCCGAGGCGCATCCCTACCTGCGCGACGCGTTGCTGCCCTCGATGGACGTGTGGGTCGCCGAGGACCCCGCCGGCCGTCCGCTCGGGCTGGCGGGGGTGCGCGGACCGCACCTGGAGCTGCTCTACGTCGAGCCGGAGGCGCACGGTCGCGGCATCGGCACCCTGCTCCTCGACCACGTGCGCCCGACCAGCGTGGAGGTGTACGCGGGCAACGCGCACGGCCTGGGCTTCTACACCTCCCACGGCTTCGGTGTCCTGCGCACCCACACCACCGACGCGTTCGGCCGGCCCTTCCCCGTCGTCCACCTGGTGCGCGACACGCCGTAGGGACCGGCGAGACGTCACCCCGCGGACGGGCCGTCGATCAGTGGATCCGCAACCTCGGCCACGCCGTCGTGGTTGCGGATCCACCGACGAGGACGGCTACTGGCCGGTGTCGTTCGGGTTCCGCCAGGTGCGCTCGAACGGCAGCCGCCAGGCGCGTGGCGCGATGAGCTGGTGCACGGAGTTCGGGCCCCACGTCCCGGGCTGGTACGGACGCACCGGCGGCGGGTCGTCGAGCAGCGGCTGGGAGACCTCCCAGAGCCGCTCGATGCCCTCGGCCGTCGTGAAGAGCGTCCGCTCCCCCGTCATCGCGTCGAGGATGAGGCGCTCGTAGGCCTCGAGCACCTCGCCGGCACGGTCGGTGTCCTGCATCGCGAACTGCATGGAGAGCTTGTCGAGACGAAGGCCCGGACCGGGGCGCTTGCCGTAGAAGGACAGCGACAACCGGGAGGAGTCCGCGAGGTCGAAGGTCAGGTGGTCGGGACCGGAGAGGCCGACCCCCGACCCGGTCGGGAACATCGACTTGGGCGGCTCGCGGAACGCGATGGAGATGATCCGCGCGCCCTCGGCCATCTGCTTGCCCGTGCGCAGGTAGAACGGGACGCCGGCCCACCGCCAGTTGTCGATCTGCGCCCGCAGCGCCACGAACGTCTCGGTCTCGGAGTCGCTCGCCACGCCGGGCTCCTCGCGGTAGCCCTGGTACTGGCCGCGCACCACGTCGGAGGGACGCAGCGGCAGCATCGAGCGGAAGACCTTGTTCTTCTCCTCGCTGATCGAGTCCGAGTCGAGCGAGGTCGGCGGCTCCATCGCCATGAAGGCCAGGATCTGGAACAGGTGCGTGACGACCATGTCCTTGAAGGCGCCCGTGCCCTCGTAGAAGCCGGCCCGCCCGGAGACGCTGAGGGTCTCCGGGACGTCGATCTGCACGTGGTCGATGAAAGTGCGGTTCCAGATCGGCTCGAAGAGGCCGTTGGCGAACCGGAACGCCAGGATGTTCAGCGCCGCCTCCTTGCCCAGGAAGTGGTCGATGCGGAAGATCTGCTGCTCGTCGAACACCTCGTGGATGCGCGCGTTGAGGCGCTGCGCCGAGGCAAGGTCGGTGCCGAAGGGCTTCTCCATGATGATCCGCGCCCGCTCCACCAGGTCGGCCTCGCCCAACGTCGTCACGACGTCGAGGGCGGCCTTCGGCGGCACGCTCAGGTAGTGCAGCCGGCGCGGCTCGCCACCCAGCTCGGCCTCCAGACGTGCGGCGACCTCCGCCAGCCGCGCCGGCCCGTCGGCCACGTTCACGTAGTGCAGCTTCGGCGCGAAGTCGTCCCACTCCGCGTCGGGCACCGGTCGCCCGAACTCCCGGCACGCCTCCTGCGCGAACCGCCGGAAGCCGTCGTCGTCGAGGTCGTCCATCGACACCGCGACGATGCGGGAGTCGGCGACCAACCTCGAGCGCAGCAGGTGCAGGATGCCCGGCAGCAGCTTGCGGCGCGCCAGGTCGCCGGTCGCCCCGAAGAGCACGATGAGGTGCGGCTCGGTCATGCCAGGGAGCGTAGACCCCCCGCGTTGCGCGCGCGTGTCGCGAGGACGGGTGCTGCTGGGCGTGCTGCCGCGGCTCGTCCTCGTCCACGTCCTGCGGCTGCGCTGCGTCGGCTTCTCGTCGACATGCGTCCCGCAAGGGCCTCGACGGGCGGACGGGTGCGTCTCGGCCTGGTCCTCGGGGCCCGGCGGAGTGTGCGGGTGGGAGGTAGGTGGCCCGCGCTACGCCGGCAGGTGGAGGTGGGTGGCACGCGGTTGAGGGCCGACTATCCGCGCGCCACCTACCGCTGGGGCTCCGGGATGCGCGGGCCACCTACCTTCCGGGGGCCGGATTCCGCGGGTCACCTACCTCCGGAGGCTCAGCCGGGGCCGCGGCGGGAGGCGGTGGTCTCGACGACGTCGAGCCGGCCGAGGACGGTGTCGAGGACCTCGGAGTCGAAGCGCCCCTCGGACCGCAGCTCCAGGAGCGCGGCGCGCTGGTCGTCGAGCACCGCGCGACGCAGGAGCCGGAAGTCCCGGAGCCGTCGCTCCCGGTCCGGCCCGTCCTCGCCCGCCCAGGCCCACTCCGCGGCCGGGGTCCGGCGGCGCCGGACCTCCTCCACGGCGAGGGGGTCGAGGACGTGACCGTCGAGGCCGTCGTGCCCGACCTCCGAGCACCGGGCGTCCGCGACCTCGCCCATCGCCGCGAGCAGGACCCGCAGCTGCTCCCGCCGCTGCTCGCTGCGGTCGCTCTCGGCCCCCAGCCGGCGGACCAGCCAGGACAGGGTGCCGCCCTGCAGGAGGAGCGAGGTGCCCGCGATGCAGAACGCCGCCAGGACCAGGAGGCTGCGCTGGTCGGTGCCCGACGGCAGGGTCTGCGCGGCGGCGACCGTGATGACGCCACGCATCCCGGCCCACACCAGCACGATCCCGTCACGACGACCCAGCCGCTGCTCCTCGTAGAACACGATGTCGGCCTCGCGACGGCGGACCACCTGCACCGCCCGCTCGCGGCGACGCTCGGAGAGCCGTTGGGCCTCGTCGGACGCCAGGTACTCCCGGAACGAGGCGAGCCGCGGCCGGTGCCGATCGTTCGCCCTTCGACCTCGCCGGAGCTCGAGCAGCAGCAGGCCCACCCAGAGGGCCCGGCCGACGAGGAGCACCCCGAGCGCCATGACGCACACGAGGACCAGGCGACCCCACGACTGACCCGACGCATCGAAGTCGGCGAGGAGCGGACGCAGCTCCAGACCCATCACGAGGAACACCGCACCCTCCAGCAGGAAGGCGATGGTGCGCCAGTTCACCTCCTCCGCCACCCGGTCCTCGGCCCTCAGCTCGACCAGGCCCCGGGTGCCGATCACCAGGCCGGCGACCACGACGGCGACCAGCCCCGAGCCGCCGAGGTGCTCCGACGGCGCGTAGGCGAGGAAGGGGACGACGAAGGAGACCGACGTGGCGACGGTGGCGTCCTCGACCAGCGAGCGCACCGCCAGGCTGGCACCGGCCACGACGAGACCGACCACGACGGCGACCAGCACGGCCTGGAGGAAGTCGAGCCCCACGTGCCAGAGCGAGAGCGACGCGCCGCTGGCGGCGACGGCCGTGCGCAGCAGGACCAGCGCGGTCGCGTCGTTCAGCATGCTCTCGCCGTCGAGGATCGTCACGAGGCGCGGCGCGACACCGGTCCGTCGCACGATCGAGGTCGCGACCGCGTCGGTCGGGCTGACGATCGCGCCGAGCGCGAAGGCCTCCGCGAAGCCGATCCCGGGGACCACGAGCGGCAGCAACCACCCGAGCGCGAGCGCGGAGACGAGCACGAGTGCGACCGACAGCCCGCTGATCGCCTTGACGTCGCGGCGGAAGTCGACGGACGGCATGTTGACGGACGCGGCGTAGAGCAGCGGTGGCAGGACCCCGGCGAGGATCACCTCCGGCGTCACCTCGAGCTCGGGAACGCCCGGCACGAAGGAGATCGCGACGCCGACCAGCACGAGCAGCAGCGGCGCCGCGACACCGAGCCGACCCGCCAGGGCGGTGACCGCGACGATGACGAGCACGCCGACGACGGCGAGGAGCAGGAGGTCCATGGCGCCATGGTGGCACCGTGCCCGTGGCGGGCCCCTGGGGCGACGCTCAGATGAGCCGCCGGTCGCTCGCCCACTTGGTGAGCTCGTGGCGGCTGGACAGCTGCAGCTTGCGCAGCACGCTCGAGACGTGGGTCTCGACGGTCTTGACGGAGATGAACAGCTCCTTCGCGACCTCCTTGTAGGCGTAGCCGCGTGCGATGAGACGCATGACCTCGCGCTCGCGCTCGGTGAGGCGGTCGAGGTCCTCGTCGACCTGGGCGACCTCGATGGTGCCCGCGAAGGCGTCGAGCACGAAGCCGGCGAGCCTCGGGCTGAACACGGCGTCGCCGGAGGCCACGCGGTGGAGGGCGTCCACGAGCTCGGGGCCCGAGATGGTCTTGGTGACGTAGCCGCGGGCGCCGGCGCGGATGACGCCGATGACGTCCTCCGCGGCGTCGCTGACCGAGAGCGCGAGGAAACGGACCTCCGGAGCGGTGGTGCCGACGCGGCGGATCACCTCGGCGCCGCCGCCGCCGGGCATGTGGACGTCGAGCAGGACGACGTCGGGACGAGCCGTGAGGACGGCCGGGACCGCCGTGTCGACGTCCTCGGCCTCGCCCACGACGACGATGCGCGGGTCCTTCTCGAGCTCGGCGCGCACTCCGGTGCGGAACATGGCGTGGTCGTCGACCACGAGGACGCTCAGGGTCATCGGGATGCCTCCGTGGCAGGGCTGGACGGGACGGGCAGGGGCATGGTGAGCGCGACCTCGGTGCCGTCCCCGAGGACGCTGCGCAGCCGTGCAGCGCCGCCGTGGCGCTCGACGCGACCGACGATGGACCCGCGGACCCCCATCCGGTCCTCCGCGATCGCGTCGGGGTCGAAGCCGGTGCCACGGTCCCGCACGAACACCTCGACCTGGCGGGCCCCGACCTCGGCGTAGACGTCGACGCGGTCGACACCGGCGTGCTTGGCGGCGTTCACCACGGCCTCTCGCGCCGCCCGCGCCAGCGCGACGAGGCCGGGATCGGCCGGGCTCCCGAACGGGGCGTCGCCGACCACGACCAGCTCCACGGCCACGCGGTGCGTCTGCTCGACGTCGCTGCGGACCTCCCGGAGGGCCGCGGCGAGCGAGTCGCCCGGCAGCTCCTCGTCGCCGTAGAGCCAGGACCGGAGCTCACGCTCCTGGCGACGGGCGAGCGTGGCGACGGCCGCAGGGTCCTCGGCGTTCTTCTGCAGCAGGGCGAGGGTCTGCAGCACGGAGTCGTGCAGGTGTGCCGCGACGTCGGCCCGCTCCTGGGAGCGGATCCGCTCGCGCCGCTCGCTGCCGAGGTCGGTGACCAGCGAGACGATCCAGGGCCCCAGGATGAGCAGCAGCCCGACCACGGCGATCGCGAGCGCCGAGCCGAGGTCGCGCACGGCGGCGAACCCGCGCTCCTGCGTCACCAGGTAGACGACGCCGAGCGCCACGAGGGCCAGACCCGCCGCGACGCGGAGCACGAAGCCGCCGCCGGAGGTCCTGGTGAGCCAGCTCTGCCAGGCCGCGTCGTCGAGCTGGCGCCACACGACAGCGACCCCGACCACCACGACGAGCAGCGGTGCCACCCACGTGCCGGCGAGCCCGTTGCCCTGCAGCAGGAGCAGGACGCCCGCGCCGACGGCCAGCACCGCGGCCGTCTGCGCGACCTCCACGACGCCGGGCCGCCCCGGCGTGCGCATCCCGCGGCGGCTCGCCGCCTCCAGGCCCGGCGAGAGCTCGGGGCGGCGCAGCGGCATGAACCGCCACAGGAGCAGGTAGGCCAGCACCCCGGCCCCGTTGAACCAGGTCGCGACCACGAACCCGACGCGCACCCACAGGACGGGGACGTCGAGGTGATCCGCGACGCCGGTCGCCACGCCGCCGACGACGCGGTGGTCGGCCGGACGGTACGCACGCCGGACGCCGCGCTCGTCGCGGTCGTCGGTCGGGGTCACCTCGGCATCGTCACACGCCCGCGCGAGCGCACGCCACCAGGTGGCACCCTGGGTCGACCCCCAACCGATCCGTGGCCCGGGCCAGGGCCCGACCCCGGCGCGGACCAGGGTCGGCTCAGGGTGGCGCCCGATGGTCCCGCGACGCGGTCCCGACCGACGATGGGGCCATGAACGCCACGTCCTCCACCTCGTCCACCTCCGGCGACGGGACCGGGTCACCGGGCTCGTCGAGCGGACCCCGCCGCGGCCTGGGAACCGTCTCCGACGTCCGCCGCAGCCGCGACGAGCGCGTCGTCGCCGGTGTCTGCGGGGGCCTGGCCCGCCGGCTCGACGTCGACCCGGTCCTCGTGCGGGTCCTGGCCGTCGTGCTCACGATCGTCGGCGGCGCCGGGCTGATCCTCTACCTGGCCGGCTGGCTCCTCCTGCCGGCCGAAGGGGAGCGGCACAGCCTCGTGGGCGAGTGGTTCCGGCTGGACGAGACCGAGCCCCAGGTCCGCGACGTCGGGCTCGTCGTCGCCGGGCTGCTCGCGGTGGCCTCCGTGGTCGGCGACGGGGGCTGGGGGTGGGGCGGGGACTGGATCACCTGGACGGTGCTTGTCGTGACCGTGCCCGTCGTGCTCCTGCTCTGGCTGGTCCGCGGACGCGGCGACGGCACGGTCGCGGCGTCGGTCGGCGACTCACCGGCCACGACCGCGGACGCAGGGGCTGCGCAGCCTCTCACGGACACGGTCGTGCTGGGTCGCCCGGTCGAGCACGACGGCGGCGCCCCGGTCGACGCCGGTCCCCCGGCCGACCCGGCCCGGTCCGTGCCCGAGCGCCGCCGTCCGACCCCGCGCGAGCCCTTCACGTGGGTGCCCACCCTGCTCACGCTCTCGACCGTGGCCATCGTGCTGGCCGTGCTGCGCCTGACGGTCGACCCCGACGCACCGGTCTACGTGGCGGCCGCGCTCGGCGTGGTCGGGCTCGCGCTGGTGCTGTGCACGCTGAGCCGCGGCGGCGCGCCCCTGATCCTCGCCGGGCTGCTGCTCCTGCCCGTCCTCGCGGTCGGCTCACTCGTGCCCACCACGCGCAGCGGTGACCAGCAGGTGGCCCCGACGAGCGCCGCGGACGTCCGCAGCGACTACGAGCACGGCTTCGGTCGGCTCGAGCTCGACCTGGCCGACGTGTCCGACCCGGACGCGCTGCTCGGTCGCACCATCGACGTCGAGACCGGGTTCGGCGAGACGGTCGTGGTCGTCCCCGACGGCGTGGCCGTGCGCGTGCGTGCGCACGTCGACGCGGGCGACCTCGAGGTCCTCGGCGAGCGCGACAGCGGCATCCGCCGCACGCTCACCGTGCCCGCGACGGGCCGTGCGCTCACCCTCGACGTCGACCACGGCTTCGGCCGCGTGGAGGTGAGGACCCGGTGACCGGACCCGAGACCGCCGGCACCACCCCAGAGAGGACCACCCCCGAGAGGACCACCATGAGCACCCCGTCCACCCCCCGCCGCATCCACCCCCTCAACACCCTCTTCGGCGTGCTGTTCCTCGCCGCCGCCGGCTCCTGGGCCGCGCACGACCAGGACCTGCTCGACGGCGACCAGCTCGGCCGGGTCGTCGCCGTGGGCCTCATCGTGCTCGGCGCACTCGGGGTGGTCGCGACCGTGCTCGTGAGCCGCAGTGGTCGTCCGCCCCGCACCGACGTCAGCGCGTCGGCGGGTGCGTCCGCCTCGCCGGACGAGCGAGGAGCGCCCGACGAGCCGACGTCCTGACCGGTGTCAGTGCCGCCCGGCGACCCACCGGTCCCGGGCGGCGACCGCGACGGCGGCGTGGTCGCTGAAGAACCCGTCGACCCCCGCGTCGAGGAACGCCCGGTACTCGGCGAGGGCGTCGCCGTGCGCGGCGCGGTCGTCGCTCGTGCGGAAGTCGGCGGGCAGGAAGTTGTTCTCGTCGCGCATGGTCCAGACGTGCACCGCGAGTCCCGCGTCGTGGGCCCGCGACACCAGTCCCGTCTCGCCGTCGAGCCAGTGCCCCGCGCGGCGGGCGATCACCATCGACTTGTTCGGCCCGATCCCGTCGACGTGCTCGGCCAGCCGGTGCAGCTCGGGACCGGAGGCGAGGTCGGCGTAGGTGCGCGGATCGCCGGCCACCTCGAGGTCCCACGGTGCTCCCTTGCGGTCCAGCAGCTGCACGAGCGGCAGTGGGGTGCGCGGCCTCAGACCTCGCAGGTTGGCGGTCTCCTTGGACTGGAAGACCACCGGCACGTCCGCGTCGACGCGGTTGAGGTCGGCCTCCTCCAGCGCCTCGACCAGCAGGTCGTCCAGGTCGAGGCCGAGCTCGTGGAAGTAGGACGGGTGCTTCGTCTCCACGTACACGCCGACCGTCCGGTCGGCGGCTGCGGCGATCTCGAGGGTCTCGGCGAAGGTCAGCACACCCTGGTCGGCCGGCAGCTCGAGGTTGTGCGGCCTCAGCTGCGGCAGCCGTTCGCGCACCCGGAGGGTCCTCACCTCCTCCAACGTGAGGTCCTCGGTGAACCACCCGCTCAGCCACACACCGTCGACCTGCTTGGTGGTGCGTCGGTCGGCGAGCTCGGGATGGTCGGCGACGTCGGTGGTGTGCCCGATCTCGTTCTCGTGCCGCACCACGAGGTGTCCGTCGCGCGTCGCGACGACGTCGGGCTCGATGTAGTCCGCCCCCTGGGCGATGGCCAGCTCGTAGGAGGCGCGCGTGTGCTCGAGGCGGAGGCCCGGTACTCCCCGGTGGCCGATGACGCACGGGGTGGGCGGCCAGACGACCGGGCGGCTCATGCCTCCAGTGAAGCAGGTCCCGCCCCGAGGGCGGGGGACGTCACAGGGTGCCGGCGATCGCCGCGACGAGGGCGAAGAAGGCCAGCAGCGCGGAGATCGGCAGCGTCCACAGCGTGGCCACGACGAGGCTGACGCTGGTGCCGATCTTCGGTGGCACGAACCACCGTGCCCGGGGCAGGTCGCCGACGCCGTCGATCCATCGTCCGGTCATGCCGACGCCCGACCAGACGCCCTTGAGGCGCGAGAGCACCCGCCACCCCCCGCCCCCGGCGATCGCGGTGAGTGCGCCCCGCGTCTCCTCGACCTTGTCGGTGAGGTTGACCGCGATGCCGAGCTCGGTGGCGAGCTGCTCGGGCTCCTCGACGGCCTTGAGCACCCGCAGGCGACGGACCGCGAGCGCCGTCGGCGCGAGAGCCAGGACGACCGCGCCCACCGCGAGCACCGTGCCGGCGACGCCACCGCCCGCGAGACCCAGGACGAACGTGGCGAGGAGGAAGGGCAGCGGCGCCACGACCAGCACCAGCGACGGGATGCGCAGGAGTCGCACGGCGGGGACGATGACCGCGGCGGCGCGGTGCGCGGCCTCCGCCGTCTGCCCGTCGACCCGCGTGGTGGCGCCGTGGACCGCGCGGTTGGTGCGCGCACCCCAGCCCTCGCGCCGTGTGCCGTCTGCTCGTGCCATGCCTCCAGCCTAGGCGCGGGCTCCCACTAGGGTGCGTCCGTGGCCGTCGTCCTCTCCCTGATCTCCGCCCTCGCGTACGGCGTCTCCGACTTCCTCGGCGGGGTGTTCTCGAAGCGGTCGGGACCCTGGCAGGTCGCCACCGTCGGCCAGACGTCGTCGACGGTGTGCACGGCGGTCGTCGCGACGTTCCTCACCGGGACGGCGGTCGGCCCGGACTGGGGCTGGGCGCTGCTGGGCGGCATCGGCTCCGGCATCGGCACCGCCTTCCTCTACCGCGGCCTGGCCGGTGGACGGATGAGCGTGGTCGCCCCGCTATCGGCCGTCGTGTGCGCGCTGCTGCCGGTGGTCGTCGGGCTCGTGACCGGTGACCGGCCGACGGCGCTCGCCCTCGGCGGCATCGTCGTCGCGTTCCCGGCGATCGCACTCGTCTCCCGCGTCATCGAGGAGGACGCGGCCGCGGCCCTGGCCCACCGCGGCGGGGTCACCGACGGCGTGCTCGCCGGACTCGGGTTCGGGGTCCTGTTCGTCGCGCTGGGGCAGGTCTCCGACGACGCGGGCCTCTGGCCCCTCGTCTCGGCGCAGGCGGCCTCGGCGGTGACGATCGTGGCGGTGGCCGTCGTCCTGCGCCAGCCCTGGGTCCCGCGCGAGGTCGCCGCGTGGCGAGCGGTCGCGATGGGCCCGCTCGGCGCGACCGCGACGACGGCCTTCCTGCTCGCGACCCGCGAGGGACTGCTCTCCGTGGTCTCGGTGATCTCGTCGCTCTACCCGGCGACGACCGTGCTGCTCGCCACCCTCGTGCTCAAGGAACGCATCCAGGCCTGGCAGGGCGTGGGCCTGGCGCTCGCGGCGACGGCCGTGACGCTCGTGGCCCTCGGCTGACGGACCCGGTCTACTTGAGGAACTTGCTGGTCGAGCGGTCCTTGAGCGGCTTGCCGCCGGTCTGGCAGGTGGGGCAGTACTGCAGCGAGGAGTCGGCGAAGACGACCTCGGCGACCGTGTCGCCGCAGACCGGGCAGGTCTCGCCCGCGCGGCCGTGGACCCGCATGCGCGACCGCTTGGAGTCCTTGAGCTCCGAGGCGGGCTTGCCGTGCGCCTCGGCCATGGCCTCGGCGAGCACCGTGCGGATCGCCGCGTCGAGGCGGTCCGCCTCGTCGTCGTCGAGCTCGGCGGCGAGCGCGAACGGCGAGAGCCGCGCGGCGTGCAGGATCTCGTCGCTGTAGGCGTTGCCGATGCCGGCGACGATCTTCTGGTCCCGCAGGAACCGCTTCACCTGCATCCGCCGACCCTCGAGCAGCGGCCGGACGCTGAAGCCCTCGGCCAACGGGTCGGGGCCGAGGGCCGCGATGCCCTCGACGTCCATCGGGTCACGGACCACGTAGAGGGCGAGACCCTTGCGCGTGCCGGCCTCGGTGAGGTCGAAGCCCACGTGCGGCCCGTCGCCCGCGTCGAGGCGCACCCGCGCGGCGAGGGGCCCGTTGCCCATCTTGAGCCGCTTGTCGGTGAGCTGGTCCGACCACCGCAGCCAGCCGGCCTTCGCCAGGTGGACGACGAGGTGCAACCCGTCCACCTCGAGGTCGACGAACTTGCCGTGCCGGGCCACGCCGGTGACCTCGAGGCCGCTCAGCGCGTGGGCCGGGGGGTCGTACGTCTTCAGCACGGCGAACGAGGCCAGCTCGACGTCGGCGACGACGGCGCCGACCGCACGCTCGCGCAGGAACGCCACCAGGGCGTCGACCTCCGGCATCTCGGGCACGGGACGAGCCTACGGAACGACGGGGACGGGCGCCTCGTTCACTCCTGGTCGTGGCGGGCGTAGAAGCCCTCCATCGCCGGCCACGACGTGCGACGCGCCGCGCGGCCGGTGAGCACGCCGAGGTGCCCGCCGGGAGCCTGCACCAGCTGCACGTCGGGCGAGCCGGTCAGCAGGTCCACCAGGTGGCTGACCGCCCCGACCGGGGCGAGCGTGTCGTCGAGCCCTGCGACCACGAGCACCGGGACGTCGATGTCCGCGAGCTCGAGCGTCCGCCCGCCGAGCTCGACGACCCCCGTCGCCAGCGCGTTGCTCCGCACGACCACGTGGTACAGTTGGCCGAACGTGCGGCCCGGGTAGGCGTACATGTTCTCCGTGAACCGGTCCACGGCCTCGAGCTGGGCCAGGAAGTCGCGGTCGTCGGCGTGGGTCAGCATCGAGATCGGCTTGGTCAGGTACTTGTCGAAGGCCGAGATCTGGAAGCCGAGGCGGGTCAGGGGCGCAGGGACGCCGCCGAGGGTGCGGTACGCGGCGCTCACCAGGCCGCTGGCGACGGCGTTGACGGGCCGCGTGATCGCGATGAGCGGGACCTGGGTGAGGTCGAAGGGCGAGGCGACGGCCGTGGCGGACGCGAGCGGCAGGTCCGGGTCGGACGCGGCGGTGAAGATCGTGAAGATGCCGCCCAAGGACCACCCGGCGAGGTGGACGGGACGCTCCCCCGCGTCGGCGTGCACGTGCCTCACCGCCTGGGGCACGACGGTGCTCGTCCAGTGCTCGATGCCGAGCTCACGGTGCTCGAAGCTCACCGGGCCGTAGTCGACGAGGTACACCGGCCGGCCCTGCTGCACGAAGTACTCGACGACGCTGCACCCGCGACGCAGGTCGAACGCGATGGCGGGCGCCGCCAGGGGCGGCACCAGCAGCAGCGGCTCCCCGTGCTGCTCCAGACCGGGGTACGGGTCGTAGCGGAACAGGCTCGCGTGCTCGGTGACCTTGATCAGGGTGCGGGGCGTGCTGCGCAGGTCGGCGATGCGGCGCCCGCGGACCACGTCGCGCAGGTTGGTGGTGGCGGCGCCGAGGTCGCGAGGCACGTGGACCCGCGGCACGAGCGGGAGGGACATGACTGACGATGGTGCCAGAGCAGGCACCCCCTGTCGTGGTGAACGTGCTCACGCCGGCAGGGGTCAGGCGACGGTCAGCGCCAGCAGCGACAGGTTCAGCGCGATGACGACCGCGGCCACCAGGCACGCGGCGGCCGTCGTGGCGACACGGTTCACGTGCTCCCCCATCACGGACCTGCTGGCGGTCAGCCGCACCAGGGGGACGAGCGCGAACGGGATGCCGATCGAGAGCACGACCTGCGACACGACGAGCGCGCGGCTGGGCTCCACGCCGAGCGAGAGCACCACCAGCGCGGGGACCACCGTGACCACCCGGCGCACGAGCAGCGGCACGCGGACGCCGAGGAGACCCTCCATCACCTCGGCACCGGCCGCGGCGCCCACCGCGGTCGAGGCGAGACCGGACCCGAGCAGCGCGACGGCGAAGAGCAGCGCCACGCCGGCTCCGAGCTCCGAGGTCACGAGGTCGTGCACCCCGATCAGGGTGTCGGTGCCAGGAAGCCCTTGCAGGCCGGCCGCGGCCACCAGCAGCAGCGAGAGGTTGAGCAGCCCCGCGACGAGCAGGGCGAGCACCACGTCGGTGCGGGTCGCGCTCAGCAGCCCTCGTGTGGAGACGTCGCGACCCCGCTCCCCCAGCCGGCCCGACGTCAGGCTCGAGTGCAGGTAGATGACGTGCGGCATGACGGTCGCGCCGATGATGCCCGACGCGAGCAGCACGCTCTCGGCGCCGGCGAAGGAGGGCACGAGGCCGCCGGCCACGTCGGACCCCGACGGCGGGTTCACCACGAGGCCCGCGACGAACCCGACGGCGATGAGGGCGAGGAAGCCGACGACCGTCCGTTCGAGCGCTCCCTGCCCCCGCACGTCGCCGATCCGCAGGACCAGCAACGAGACGCCGGCGGTGACGAGCGCCCCGAGGACGAGGGGCAGGTCGAACAGGAGGTACAGGGCGATCGCTCCGCCGACGACCTCCGCGAGGTCGGTGGCCACGGCGATCGCCTCCGCCTGCAACCAGTAGGCGAGCCGCGGTCCCCGTCGCAACCTCGTGCCCATGTGGGTCGCGAGTGACGTGCCGGTGACGATCCCGAGCTTCGCCGACAGGTACTGCACGAGGACGGCCATGACGTTGGCCAGCACGACCACCCACACGAGCGCGAAGCCGAACCGCGCTCCCGCCGTGACGTTCGTGGCGACGTTGCCCGGGTCGACGTAGGCGACGGCTGCGACGAACGCCGGCCCCAGGAGCACGACCCGCCGGCGGATCGGCTCGGGCACCAGCATGCGGTGAGGGTATCCAGGCTCGGGCGACCCGCGCGCGCCGGTCACGGGCGGGTCGTCGACCCGTGACGCAGCACGTTCGTCAGGCGGTCGGTCGACCGCGTCCGCCACCGCTGCGGCGACGTCCGCCACCGCTGCGCGCACCGCCGCCCGACTGGCCGCCGCGCGAGGACCCGCCGCGACCCTGGCCGTTCCGGGGCTGGCCGCCACGGCCCTGCGGACCACGACCCTGGCCGCCGCTGCGCGGACGCTGCGAGCCGCCCTGGCGCTGCTGACCGCCACGGCCGACGGCGGACGGGGCGGGGAGCGTGCCACTCGTCGCGAGCGACTCGGGTGTCATGGGCTGGGGCGCCGACGCCACGTCGTGCTGACGCGCGGTCACCCCCGCCTTGGCCTGCAGCGCGACGACGTCGCGCAGGTCCTCGCGCGTGGTCATCGTGATGACCGTGCCCGCCTCGCCCGCGCGGGCGGTGCGGCCGGAGCGGTGCGTGTAGGCCTTGTGCTCGGCGGGCGCGTCGTAGTGCACGACAAGCTTGACGTCGTCGACGTGGATGCCGCGCGCGGCGATGTCGGTCGCCACGATGACGTCGGCGCCGCCCTTGCTGAACCGGGCGAGGTTGCGCTCGCGCTTGGCCTGGTTGAGGTCGCCGTGGAGGTCGACGGCCTCGATGCCCGCGTTCGTGAGCTGTCGGGCCAGGCGGGTGGCGCCGCGGCGGGTGCGGGCGAACACGATGGTCCGCGGGTTGTCGGCCAGCAGACGCGAGGCGGCGGCGAGCTTCTCGGTGCGCGGACCGACGAGCACGTGGTGGTCCATGCGCAGCTCGGTCTCCTGCGCGGACTCGATCTCGTGCAGGTCGTGCTGCGGCAGGTGGCGGCGCACCAGGCGGTCGACGTCGCCGTCGAGGGTGGCCGAGAGCAGCAGCCTCTGGCTACCGGCGGGCGTCATCCCCACCAGCGCGTCGACCGGCTTGAAGAAGCCGAGGTCGCAGAGGTGGTCGGCCTCGTCGAGCACGGTGATCTCGACGTGGTCGAGCGTGCAGGCGCGGCGGTCGACCAGGTCGGCGAGGCGTCCCGGCGTCGCCACGACGAGGTCCACGCCGTCGCGCAGCTGGTGGATCTGCTTGTTGATGGGCGTGCCGCCCAGCACGGTCATGATGCGCAGGTGGAGCGGGGCGGCCAACGGGGCCAGCGCACGCTGGACCTGCGTCGCGAGCTCGCGCGTGGGCACCAGGATCAGCCCGCGCGGCGCCTTGGGCCGACGGCTGCCACCGGCCAGCTGGTCGAGCACGGGCAGGCCGAAGGACAGCGTCTTGCCCGAGCCGGTGCGGGCGCGACCGAGCACGTTGCGACCGGCGAGGGCCGACGGCAGGACGGCCTGCTGGATCGGGGTGGGCTCGACGATGCCCTCACGGGCGAGTGCCTTCACGAGCGGCTTGGGCAGGCCGATCGCCGTGAACGCGGACGCCGCGACCGAGGCGTGGCTGGGGGCGTCGTGGGCGGTACGGGCAGGACGGGTGGGCAGCACGGGGCTGCCGGCAGGCTGGTTCACAGGTCTCTCAGACGTCGTGGGCTCGAGCCGCTCTGCGTCGTGCACGGGACGAGGTCCAGTGGTGCCACGCGGCCTGCTCGGGCGAGGAGGGGATGCCCTCCGATGACTTCCGGGGCTCCCAGGTGGACCCTCAGCCTAGCAGCCGGGCGCGCCGATCCCCGCCTCGCGACGCGGTGCGCTGCGTCACCCGCGCCGGCGAGGGGTCGCGACCCGTGGGCGGCAGGACGACCGCGGCAGGGGTGCCGGGCCGTGGGTGGCAAGAGATCAGAGGAACTGGCTCGGGTCGAACTCGTCGATCGGCACGACCCTGATCCGCGGCAGCTCCTCGTTGAAGGCATGGACGTCGTACTCGAGGTCGTGGAACTCCAGCCCCCGCTCGACGAGCGGGACGAAGGCGCTGCTGCGCATCTCCCGGAACGCGAGGAGGGCGGTGCGCCGCGAGCCCACCAGGGCACCGAGCTGCGGCACGAAGTCGCCGTCGTTGCTGGCGAGCATGACGTCGGCGTCGCGGTCGGCCAGGGCCTCCAGCGTGCGCTGGATCGCGATGTCGACGACCTTCTGGTCGGCCGCGCCGGACAGGAGCACGGGTCGGTAGTCCATGGCCGTGAGGGCCTGCACGAAGGCCATCGGCACCTCGCCGTTGGCCGCGATGAAGAACAGGCCCTTCGCGGGCTGGCCCCACTCCGACTCCGCGAACGAGAGGACGCGGTCCCACCGCGGACGCTCGTGCGGGTGTGGACGACGACCGAAGATCGACTGGCCGAGCGTCGCGTCGATGTTCTCGCCGTCGACGAGCACGTAGGTGGAGCGGTCCATGGCCTCACCCTAGGGCGTCGACGGCTCGATCAGACGAGCGTGAGGACGCCCAGCACGCCGACCGCCAGCGCGAGCGCGAGGGAGACACCGATGAGGACGGCGTGGACGCGGAGGAACGTGGTGGTGCGCCCCCGTTCGTCGCGGGCCCGTGGGTCCTTCACGACCCGCTGCCAGAAGCGCGGCCAGATGAGCAGGTTCCAGGCCGCGGTCAGGAGCAGCAGGAGGGACCAGCCGACGGGCAGGCTCACGCGCTCGTGAGGGCGGTGACGGCCGAGGTGAAGAAGCCGAGGCCGTCGGTACCCGGCCCGCACAGGTCCTCGACCGCGTGCTCGGGGTGCGGCATGAGGCCCACGACGTTGCCCCGCTCGTTCGTGATGCCCGCGATGTCCCTCAGCGACCCGTTCGGGTTGACACCCACGTAGCGGACGACGACCTGACCCTCTCCCTCGAGCCGGTCGAGCGTGGCCTCGTCGGCGACGAAGCCGCCCTCGCCGTTCTTCAGCGGGATGGTGATGCGCTGCCCCGCGGTGTAGTCGCTCGTCCAGGCGGTCGAGGCGTTCTCGACCTCGAGCACCTGGTCGCGGC
Organism: uncultured Aeromicrobium sp.; assembly: GCA_964599245.1. GTDB lineage: Bacteria > Actinomycetota > Actinomycetes > Propionibacteriales > Nocardioidaceae > Aeromicrobium. The sequence goes on from CAZREF010000010.1 coordinate 77,415, forward strand.
AGATGAACGTGCGGTGGTCGTTGCGGATCAGGGCGCCCGGCAGCAGGTGCGACTCGCACAGGATCTGGAACCCGTTGCAGACGCCGAGGACGGGCATGCCACCCTGCGCGGCCTTGACGACCTCGGTCATGACAGGTGCGAACCTCGCGATCGCACCGCAGCGCAGGTAGTCGCCGTAGGAGAAGCCGCCCGGCAGGATCACCGCGTCGACGCCCTGGAGGTCGTGGTCGCCGTGCCAGAGCGCCACGGGCTCGCCGCCGGCGAGCCTGACGGCGCGCTGCGCGTCGACGTCGTCGAGGGAGCCGGGGAAGGTGACGACACCGATCTTCATGGCGGCGCCTCAGCCCTCGACGCGGACCGAGTAGTCCTCGATCACGGGGTTGGACAGGAGGGTGCCGGCGATCTTGTCGACCTCGGCGAGCGTCGCCTCGTCGGCGGCCTCCACCTGGAGCTCGAAGCGCTTGCCCTGCCGGACGTCGGTGACGCCCTCGAAGCCGAGGCGCGGGAGCGCGCCGTGGACGGCCTTGCCCTGCGGGTCGAGGATCTCGGGCTTGGGCATGACGTCGACGATGATGCGGGCCATGTCGGCATCCTATCGGCGTCGACCTCCGGCCTTCTCACACGGCACCGCAGCGCGGACCGTCGTACCGTCGAGGCATGCGCGTGAGTGTGATCGGGCTCGGGGCCATGGGCGCCGGGATGGCCACGTCGACCCTGCGGGCCGGCCTCGCCACCACCGTCTGGAACCGAAGTCCGGAGAAGGCCGATCCGTTGCGTGACCAGGGTGCTGGCGTCGCAGCGACCGCCGGCGAGGCGGTCGCCGACGCCGCCGTGGTCGTGGTGTCCCTGTTCGACGAGGCGTCCGTGCGCGAGGTGCTGGAGCAGGCCCTCGCGAGCTCCCCCGAGGACGCCGTCTGGCTGCAGACGGCGACCGTCGGCCCGGACGGCGCACGCCGGCTGCACGACCTGGCCGCACGGCACGACCGGGCGCTGCTCGACACCCCCGTCCTCGGGACGAGGAAGCCTGCGGCCGACGGCGCGCTCACCGTGCTGGCATCGGGGCCCGACGCGGCGCTGGAGAAGGCCCGACCGGTCCTCGAGGCCATCGGCTCACGCACCCTGGTCGTCGGCGACTCCCCCGGACCGGCCAGCGCCCTCAAGCTGGCCTGCAACTCCTGGGTCGCGTCGCTCACCGCGTCAGCGGCGCAGGCGATCACCCTCGCCAGGGTCCAGGGCGTCGACCCCGCCCTCTTCCTCGAGGCGATCGAGGGCACGGCCGTCGACACCCCGTACGCCCACCTCAAGGGGCGCGCGATCCTCGACGAGGACCTCACGCCGTCGTTCGGCGTCGACGGTGTGCTGAAGGACCTCTCCCTGATGGTCGACGCAGGCGCCGACGACATGGACACCTCGCTGCTCGAGTCGGTGCGCGCCCGGTTCGCCGCGGCGTCGGCCGCCGGGCACGGGGGCGACGACATGGCCGCCGTCGTCGTCGGCTTCGAGCCGCGCTCCTGAGGCCGCCGTGCCCCGCAGCTACCCCGGCCGACGCTGGCTCGACCGCTCCCTGCGCGACGTCGTGGACCGCGACCACCGGATGTCGCCCGCGGCCTTCCGCCGTCGCCAGTGGGTCACCGCCGGGTTCGTGGTCCTCGGTGCCGTGGTGCTGGGCGTCTCGTTGCGCGTGGAGCCCGGCAGCCCCTGGTTCTACCCGCTGACCTTCGCTCTCGCGGCGGTCTGGACCGTCGGCGCCTTCGCGTCCGGGCGGCTCTACCTGGGCCACATCGTCACCGACGACCCGGACGACGACGACGGCCTCGTCCGGCCGGTCGCGCAGCCGATCGCCATCGGGCTCGCGCTCGCCGGCGTCTTCGTGGTGGGCGCGCTCGTCGTGCGGGAGGTCCCCCCGCTGTCGGACCAGGTCGAGAACGTGCTGGGGTTCGCGACGGAGGGCACCCTCCCCCTGCTGGTCGTCGTCACCGCGGTGAACGGGGTCGCCGAGGAGCTGTTCTTCCGCGGCGCCGCCTACGCCGCGATCCCGCGGCACCCGGTCGCCTGGACCACCGTGGCCTACACCGTCGCGACGCTCGCCACCGGAAACGTCATGCTCGCCTTCGCCGCCGTCCTGCTCGGCCTCGTGGTCGGACTGCAGCGTCGGGTGTCGGGCGGGATCCTCGCGCCGGTCCTGACGCACTGCACGTGGTCGCTCACCATGCTGCTCGCCCTGCCCCCGATCTTCGGCCTGCGCTAGCCAGAGGGACGACGTCGGCCGGGCCCAGGAGGACCCTGGGCGCGGCCGACGCACGCACGATCAGATCTCGCGCTTGAGGATCTTGCCGGTGGCGGTCATGGGCAGCTCGTCGCGGAACTCCACGATGCGCGGGTACTTGTACGCCGCGAACTGCTCCTTGCCCCACGCCACGAGGTCGGCCTCGGTGACGTCGTCGTGGTCCTTCTCCTTCACGACGACGGCCTTGATCTCCTCGCCGTGGCTCTCGTGCGGGACCCCGATCACGGCTACCAGCGAGACTGCCGGGTGCGTGATCAGCACCTCCTCCAGCTCGCGCGGGTACACGTTGAAGCCGCCACGGATGATCATGTCCTTGCTGCGGTCGACGATGTAGTAGAAGCCGTCGGCGTCCTTGCGGGCGAGGTCGCCGGAGCGGAACCAGCCGTCCTTGATCGCCTCCGCGGTGGCCTCGGGTCGGTCGTAGTAGCCCTTCATGACGTTGTGGCCCTTGATCGCGATCTCCCCGACCGCGCTCTTGCCGTCCTCCTGCACGTCGTCGGGGACGTCGCCCCACTCCTCGTCGATGAGCTTCATCTCCACGCCCGGGATCGGGACACCGATCGAGCCGACCCGCGGCTCCTCGCCGTAGCGGGCGAACGAGGCGACCGGCGAGGTCTCGGAGAGGCCGTAGCCCTCGAGGATGGTGACGCCGAAGCGGTCCTTGAACTGGCGGTGGATGTCGACCGGGAGCGCCGACCCGCCGGCGGCCGCGACCCGCAGGTTCGCGGCGAGGGTGGCGACGTCGACGGTCTCGTCCAGCGCGTTGAGCAGGCCCCAGTACATCGTGGGCACGCCCGCGAAGTAGGTGACCTCCTCCTTCAGCATGAGTCCGAGCGCGGCCTGCGCCTCGAACCGCGGCAGCATGACCACCGTGCCGCCGAAGGCCATCGCACCGTTCTGGATGCACGTCTGGCCGAAGGAGTGGAACAGCGGCAGCACGCACAGGTAGGTGTCGGGGTTCGCCTCGTCGGCGCCGAAGAGGTCGGCCCCAGCGAGCGCGTTGTCGCGCATGTTGCGGTGCCGCAGCTCCGCACCCTTGGGCTGGCCGGTGGTGCCGGAGGTGTAGAGGATGACGGCGGTGTCGTCGTCGTCGGTCTGCACCGTCTCGAACGTCGGCGGCTGCTGGGCCACCAGCGGCGCGTAGTACTCCGGGGGCTCCATCGGCTCGGGGGCCGCGGAGTCGAGCTTGATGAGGAAGAAGTCCTTGCACGAGTCCGTGGCCTGGAAGCCCTCCCACGCGGCCTCGCCGATCGGCAGGTCCGGGGTGCCCTCGAACGCGAAGTAGGCGACCGCGTCGGAGTCGTCGAGGTGGTAGGCCACCTCCCGGCCCTTCAGCAGCACGTTGAGCGGCACCACCGTCGCACCGGCCTTGAGGATGCCGTAGTAGATGATCGTGAAGTAGGGCAGGTTCGGGCACGACAGCGCCACCTTGTCCCCCGGCTGCACCCCGCGCGAGGCGAGCAGGTTCGCCACCTGGTTCGCCGCGCCGTTCACCTGCGCATAGCTCAACCGGGTGTCACCGAAGACGATCGCGGTGCGGTCGGCGTACGCCGAGGCGGACTGCTCCAGCAGGGCGGCGAGGTTGGCCATCGCGGACTCCTTCGAGGGGGGATGAGGTCTACCTCACACCCTACTCACGGTTCGACAGGGCGACCGATGGCGGCCAGCATGGAAGGCGATGACGTACCCCCGAGAGCAACCCCGCCGATGAGCACGTCCGTCCTCGTCCTGGGCCTGGTCGTCACGGTGCTGGGCCTCCTCGTCGCGACGCTGTCGACCCGGTTGCGGACGCTCCCCCTGTCGGAGCCGCTCCTGGCGCTGCTGGCGGGGATCGTCGTCGGTCCGGCCGTGACGGGGCTCGCGCTGAGCGGTGACCTCACCACCCGCAGCGCCACGGTCCACGACCTGGCCAACGTGCTGCTGGCGATCTCGGTCATGGCCGTGGCCCTGCGCTACCCGGCACGAGAGGCCTGGCGGCTGCGACGACCCGTCGCCCTGCTGCTCCTCGTCGTGATGCCGGCGATGGCGCTCGCCGGGGCGGCCGTCGCGTGGCCGCTCGGCCTCGGCGCCGCCGCCACCGTGGCGCTCGGCTGCGCCCTGTGCCCCACCGACCCCGTCCTCGCCTCCAGCGTCGTCACCGGGGGGCCCGCGGAACGGGACCTGCCGGCACGTACGCGGCGGCTGCTGTCCCTCGAGTCCGGCGCCAACGACGGGCTCGCCCTTCCCCTCGTGCTGCTCTCCCTCGTCGCGCTCGGTCCCCTGTCCGGCGGGGACGCGGCGTCGCGCATCGGGGTCGAGGTGCTGGGAGCCGTCGCCCTCGGCGTGGTCGCCGGGACGGTCGCCGGTCGTGCGATCCGCGCGGGCCGCGCCCACGGCGCGACCGACGCCGCACCCGTCGTCGTGTTCACCCTCGTGCTCGCCATCGGGGTGCTCGCGACCGCCGAGATCCTGCACGTCGGCGGCGTCCTGGCCGTCTTCGTGACCGGTCTCGCCTTCAACGCCACCAGCCCCGGCGACGAGCGGGCCGACGCCGTCGTGCTCGACGAGGCCGTCAACCGGTTCGTGGTCCTGCCCGGGTTCGTGGTGCTCGGGGCCTTGCTGCCGTGGTCGGCGTGGGCCGAGCTCGGCCCCGTGCTGGTCGCCGTGGTGGTGGGCGTGCTGGTGCTGCGTCGGCTGCCCTGGTTGCTGCTGCTGAGGCGCCCGCTCGGCCTGGACCTGCGCGACGCCGTGTTCCTCGGCTGGTTCGGCCCCATCGGCGTCTCGGCGCTGTTCTACCTCACGATGCTCGCGGAGCGCCTGCCGGCCGAGGAGGCGACCCCTTTGGTCGCCGCCGGGGCCGCCGTCGTCGCCGCCAGCACCGTCGTGCACGGGCTCACCAGCGCGCCCGGTCGCCGCTGGTACGCCCGACGCGCCGCCACCGCGACGTCGTAGCCCCTCGACGAGCTCGGGGAACGGCCACGCCCACCGAGCAGACCCGCCCGCCGAGCCTGTCGAGGTGCCACCCGAACCCCACCCCTCGACAAGCTCGGGGAACGGTTGCGCTCGGGGAACGGCCACGCCCACCAAGCAGACCCGCCCGCCGAGCCTGTCGAGGTGGTCACCCCTCGACAGGCTCGGGGAACGGTTGCGCTCGGGGAGGCAGACCCGCCCGCCGAGTCTGTCGAGG
>CAZREF010000011.1:0-4018 GCA_964599245.1 uncultured Aeromicrobium sp.
GAGCCGCCTGTCGGAATCGAACCGACGACCTTTTCATTACGAGTGAAACGCTCTACCGACTGAGCTAAGGCGGCGAAGGTCCAGCGAGGATCGCCCGCCGAACCTCGGCCACTCTACCGAGTGGCCCGAGGCGCGCCAAACCCGGGCCCCTAGACTCGGCGCGTGACCGCGAACGAGGACGTGCTGGCCGAGCTCGACGACATGCGCTCGAGCATCGACAACATCGACGCCGCGCTCGTGCACCTGCTCGCGGAGCGCTTCAAGTGCACCCAGCGCGTGGGGCGGCTGAAGGCCGCGCACGAGCTGCCGCCGTCGGACCCGGCCCGCGAGGCGCGCCAGATCGAGCGGCTCCGCGCGCTCGCCGTGGAGTCCGACCTCGACCCCGCGTTCGCCGAGAAGTTCCTGACCTTCATCATCGACGAGGTCATCCGGCACCACGAGGCGATCCGCTCCTCCTGACCGCCCCGCGGGCGCCTCAGCCCTCGTCCTCGCAGGTGGTGCCGTCCTTCGGGACCGTGCCGTCGACGAGGTAGGCGTCGACCGTCTTCTTGATGCACTGGTTGCCCGAGCCGTAGGCCGTGTGGCCGTCGCCGTCGCGCGTCAGCAGGACGCCCTCGGTGTCGCCCAGCTGCTCGGCCAGGGACTTCGCGTTCTCGTAGGGCGTGGCGGGATCGCGCGTCGTGCCGATGACCAGGATCGGCGCGGACCCCTCGGCGTCGATCTCGACCTGCGGCCGCTCGGCCGGCAGCGGCCAGTCGGTGCAGCCGAGCGTGCCCCAGCCCAACGCCTCGCCGAAGACGGCCGAGGTCTTCTCGAAGGTCGGCAGCTCGGCCTCGACCTCGGCGACGCTGGGCCGCTCCCGGTTGTCGAGGCAGTTGATCGCGATGTTCGCCCACCCCAGGTTGGAGGCGTAGCTCCCGTCCGACTGCCGCCCGAAGTAGGCGTCGTTGAGCTGGAGCAGCACGGAGCCGTCGCCGCGGAACGCCGCCGTCAGGCCCTGGGAGAGCGCGACCCACGACGCCTTGTCGTAGAGCGTGACCGCGATGCCGTAGAACGCGCGGCCCTTCGTGAGCTCACGGTCGGTGCCCGTGGGCAGCGGCTCGTCCTCGAGCCGGTCCATGAGCGCCGCGATGGCACGCTGGGCCCCCGCCTCGTCGCGGCCCAGCGGGCACGACTCGAGCTTCACGCACGCGGCGATGTAGGCGTCGAGGGCCCGCTGGAAGCCGGTGGCCTGGCCGAGCGAGGAGCCGAAGACGTCCTTCGACGGGTCGACGGCTCCGTCGAGCACCATGGCCCCCACCTTCGCGGGGAACAGGGTCGCGTAGGTGGCGCCCAGCTGGGTGCCGTAGGAGGCGCCGAACCAGTCGAGCTTCTCCTGGCCGAGCAGCGCCCGCGCGACGTCCATGTCGCGGGCGGCCTCCTCCGTGGAGACGTGGCCGGCGAGCTCGCCGGAGTTGTCCTCGCACGCCTCGCCGAGCGTCTTCACGGAGTCGCGGAACTCGGCGACCTCGGCGTCGGTGGACGGGTCGGGGTCGCTCGCGGCGTACTCGTCGAACTGCGCGTCCGGCAGGCACGTCAGCGGCGTGCTCTCCCCCACGCCGCGGGGGTCGACGCCGACGATCGTGAAGGTGTCGCGCACGCCGTCGCCCATCGTGGACGCGAGGCTGCGGGCGTAGTCCATCGCCGAGCCTCCGGGACCGCCGGGGTTGACGAAGAGCACGCGTGTGCCGTCTCCGGTCGCGTCGAAGCGGACGGCGCGCAGCTTCGTGGTGGCGCCGTCGGGCTGGTCGTAGTCGACCGGGACCTCGATGGTCGCGCACGTGCCCTCACCGCACGAGACCCAGTCGAGGTCCTGGTCGTAGAACCGCTGGAGTCCGTCGGGGGCCTGCTCGCCGGTCGGTGCGAGGTCGGCGGACGGGCTGGTGTCGTCGTCGCGGGTGACGAGGACGATGCCGAGCACCACCGCGACCACGGCGACGACGGCGGTGAGGACGATCAGCGGGCGCTTCATCGGCTGCGGAATCCCATCATCATGCGTTCGAGGGTGAGGAGCGGTGCGGCGTTGGCGTCGAGCGCCTCGCGTGCCTCGACGATCGCATCGATCCGGCGGAGCGTCGAGTCAGGTGTCCACGACCGCGCGGCCGCCTGCACCGCGTCGGCGACGTCGGCGTTGACCAGCGGAGCCCCGGGCGCGGTCTGGGCCGCGACGACGTCGCGGCAGAAGGAGAGGAGGTCGAGCAGGACGCCGTCGATCGAGTCGCGGGCCAGCCGGGTGCGCCGACGCTTCTGGTCCTTCTCGAGCGAGGACAGGGCGCCCGCGTAGCCGGCGGGGCGCCGGCCGCGGTCCTCCACCCCCCAGGACTGCTTGAGCTCGGACGTCTCCCGCTCGTCGGCGTCGTCGGCGACGGCCGCCGCGCGCGCTGTGGCCTCGTCGTTGATGCGCTGCGCCGCGGCGAGGCAGTCGCCGAGGGTCCGCAGTGACGTCGGGAGCGAGAGGATGGAACGGCGTCGCTCGCGCGCGTCGGGGTCGCGGGCCAGGCCGCGTGCCCGCCCGATGTGCCCCTGCGAGGCCGCGGCCACGGCCTGGGCCAGCTGCGGCTCCACGCCGTCGCGCTCGACCAGCAGCCGTGCGATCGCGTCGGCCGGCGGGGTGCGCAGGAGGACGGGGCGGCACCGCGACCGGATGGTGACGATGACGTCCTCCGTGGCCGGCGCGCACAGCATCCAGACCGTGTAGGCCGACGGCTCCTCGACGGCCTTCAGCAGGGCGTTGGCCGCCTGCTCCGTCAGCCGGTCGGCGTCCTCGACCACGAGCACCTGCCACCGGCCGAGCGCGGGCCTCAACGCCGACTTGCGCACGTACTCGCGCGCGACGTCGGTGCCGATGGAGAGTCCGTCGGTGCGGATCACGGTGATGTCGGGGTGGCTTCCGGCCCTCGCCGTCGTGCAGGAGTGGCACGTGCCGCAGCCGCCCTGCTCGCACTGCAGCGCGGCGGCGAAGGCGATCGCCGCGTTGGAGCGGCCCGAGCCCGGCGGGCCGGTGAACAGCCACGCATGGGTCATGGATCGGCCGTCGCCACCGGCGGACCGCACCGCGGCAGCGAGGGTCTCGACCACGGGTCCCTGGCCGACGAGCTCGTCCCAGACGCTCATCGGGCGCGCTCCAGCCACGGCTCCACGGCCGCCCGGATCGCGGCGTGCACCGCTGCGGGGGCCTGGTCGGCGTCGAGCACGAGGTAGTGCTCGGGGTCGGCGGCGGCGAGGGCCAGGAAGTGCTCGCGCACCCGCTCGTGGAAGTCGATGGGCTCGGCCTCGATGCGGTCGGGCTCGCCGGCCCTGGCGAGGCCCGTGCGCGGGTCGAGGTCGAGGACGACGGTGAGGTGCGGGCGCAGGTCGGCCGTGGCCCACCGCGCCACGTGCTCGAGCTCGCCGGCGTCGATCGCGCGCCCCGCGCCCTGGTAGGCCAGCGTGGAGTCGACGTAGCGGTCGGTGACGACCACCTCGCCGCGCTCCAGCGCGGGCAGCACGACGGCGTCCACGTGCTCGGCCTTGTCGGCGGCGTAGACGAGGGCCTCGGTGCGCGGCGACAGGTGGCCGGTGGCGGGGTCGAGCAGGATGCTGCGCAACCGTGCGCCGACGTCGGTGCCGCCCGGCTCCCGGGTGAGCAGCACCGTGTGCCCGAGCCCCGAGAGCCACTCCTCCAGCAGGCGGGACTGGGTGGACTTGCCGCCTCCCTCACCGCCCTCGAGGGCGATGAAGACGCCCGAGTCGGTGTACCGCGGCTGCATGGGGCGATCCTAGGGGGCGGTGGTGACGGTGGTGGGTGACGCGTCCTGCAGCTGCGCTGCTCGGCCTCTTCTCGGCCTGCGGCTGCGTTGCACCGGCTTCACCAGGACTCGGTCTCCGAGAGAGCCTCGACCGGGGAGCTGGGTGCGCATCCGGGTCGGGGTCGCGGCGTTCGGGAGGGTCTGACGGTCAGTGATTCTCCCTTCTCGTGGTCCGTGCCACGAGAAGGGAG
>CAZREF010000011.1:4118-75621 GCA_964599245.1 uncultured Aeromicrobium sp.
AGGGTCTGACGGTCAGTGATTCTCCCTTCTCGTGGTCCGTGCCACGAGAAGGGAGCATCGTGCAAGGATCACGCACCGAGGGAGAATCGTGCGTCTCCAGGCGCGCCCACCGCAGCCCGGAAACGCCACCGACCCACCGCTCGGCGCCCGGTCGAGGCCCTTGCGGAGGCCGCGAAGTGCGCGACCGCAGGCAGCGCAGCCGCAGGACGGGAGTCGGTCAGGCCTTCTTCGCGGCCGTCTTCTTGGCCGTCGACTTCGTGGTCGCCGTCTTCTTGGCTGCGGTCTTCTTCGCCGCCGTCTTCTTCGCCGCCGTCTTCGTCGTCTTCTTCGCGGTCTTCTTGGTCGACTTCTTCGCGGACTTCTTCACCGGGCCGCGGGCGCGGCGCTCGGCGAGGAGCTCCTGGGCGCGCTCGGCGGTCAGGGTCTCGAGGTCGTCGTCCTTGCGCAGCGACGCGTTGGTCTCACCGTCGGTCACGTAGACGCCGAAGCGGCCGTCCTTCGCGACGATCGGCTTCTCGCTGACCGGGTCGACGCCCAGCTCCTTCAACGGCGGCTTGGCGGCGCGGCGGCCGTAGGTCTTCGGCTGGGCGTAGATGGCGCGGGCCTGCTCCTCGGTGAGGGTGAAGAGCTGCTCCTCGGTCTCGAGCGAGCGCGAGTCGGTGCCCTTCTTCAGGTACGGGCCGTAGCGACCGTTCTGGGCGGTGATCTCGGTGCCGTCGACGTCGACGCCGACGACGCGCGGCAGCGTGAGCAGCTTGACGGCGTCCTCGATGCCGATCGAGTCCATGTCCATCGACTTGAACAGGCTGGCCGTGCGGGCCTTCTCGCCCTTCGGGGCGTCCTCCGGGAGCAGCTCGGTGACGTACGGGCCGAAGCGACCGTTCTTCACGACCAGGTCGAGCCCCGTCTCCGGGTGGGTGCCGAGCATCTTCTCCGCGCCCGCCGGGTTCGCCAGCAGCTCCTTGGCCTTCTCGAGCGTGAGCTCGTCGGGCGGCAGGTCCTCGGGGACGTTGCCGCGCGTGGGCACGTCCGTCCCGTCCTTGCCGGGCACCATCGGCGGACCCTCGACGTACGGGCCGTAGCGGCCGACACGCACCGCGACGCCGTCGCCGAGGTCGAACGTGGCGAGACCGCGGGCGTCGATCTCGGGCAGGTTCTCGATGAGGCGCTTGAGCCCGGTGTCCTTCTCGCCGTCACCGGCCCAGAAGCTCTCCAGGACGCGCTGGCGGTCCTCGCGGCCGTGCGAGACCTCGTCGAGCACGTCCTCGAGCTCGGCGGTGAAGGAGTAGTCGACGAGCCGCGGGAAGTGCTGCTCCATCAGCCGGACCACGCTGAACGCGATCCAGGCCGGCACCAGCGCCGTGCCCTTCTTGAAGACGTAGCCGCGGTTCTGGATGGTGCCGATGATCGACGCGTACGTCGACGGTCGGCCGATCTCGCGCTCCTCGAGCTCCTTGATGAGCGAGGCCTCGGTGTATCGGGCGGGGGGCTTGGTCTCGTGGCCGGACGGTGTCAGCTCGTGCGCGGCGACGGCGTCGCCCTGGGCGAGCGTCGGCAGCTTGGTCTGCTGGTCGTCGCCCTGGCCCTCGTCCTCGCGCGACTCGACGTACGCCTTGAGGAAGCCGTGGAAGGTGATGGTGCGGCCCGACGCCGTGAGCTCGACGGGCGCGCCGGCGTCGGCGCCGGCGGCCTCGGACGCCGTGGCGGTGAGGCGGATGGAGACCTGCTCGCCGCGGGCGTCCTTCATCTGCGACGCGAGGGTGCGCTTCCAGATGAGCTCGTAGAGCTTGTACTCGTCGCCGCGCAGACCGGTGGCCTGCGGCGTCTTGAACGTCTCGCCGGCGGGACGGATGGCCTCGTGGGCCTCCTGGGCGTTCTTGACCTTGCCGGTGTAGGTGCGCGGGGCGTCGGGCAGGTACTCGGCGCCGTACAGCTCGCGCACCTGCGAACGGGCAGCGGTCAGCGCCGTCTGCGACAGGGTGATGGAGTCGGTGCGCATGTAGGTGATGTGGCCGCCCTCGTAGAGCCGTTGGGCCACCTGCATGGTGCGGGCGGCGCCGAAGCCGAACTTGCGCGACGCCTCCTGCTGCATCGTCGTGGTGCGGAAGGGCGCGTAGGGCTTGCGCGTGTAGGGCTTCGCGTCGACCGAGGCGACGGTGAAGGTCTCGTCGCGCAGCCCGGCGGCCAGCGCGGTCACCCGCGCCTCGTCGAGGTGGGCCACGTCGGCGTTCTTCAGGGTCCCGTCGTCGGCGAAGGCGGAGCCGTTCGCGACCCTGCGGCCGCCGACGGAGACCAGGCGCGCCGGGAACAGGCGGGCGTCCTCGTGCTGCTCGCCGGCGTCGAAGGTCGCGTCGAGGTCCCAGTAGGAGGCGGAGCGGAAGGCCATGCGCTCGCGCTCGCGCTCGACGACGAGGCGTGTGGCGACGGACTGCACGCGGCCCGCGGACAGGCCCGACATGACCTTCTTCCACAGCACCGGGCTGACCTCGTAGCCGTAGAGGCGGTCGAGGATGCGGCGGGTCTCCTGCGCGTCGACGAGGTCCATGTCGATGTCGCGCGGGTTCTCGACGGCCCGGGTGATGGCTTCCTTGGTGATCTCGTTGAAGACGATCCGCTTGACCGGCACCTTCGGCTTGAGCTCGTCGAACAGGTGCCAGGCGATCGCCTCGCCCTCGCGGTCCTCATCGGTCGCGAGGACGAGCTCGTCGGAGTCCTTCAGCAGCTTCTTGAGCTTGGTGATCTGCGCCTTCTTGTCGGCGGCGACCACGTAGACCGGCTCGAAGCCGTTCTCGATGTCGACACCGAGGCGCGCCCACGGCAGGCCCTTGAACTTGGCGGGAACCTGGTCGGCACCCTTCGGGAGGTCGCGGATGTGGCCCACGCTGGAGTCGACGACGTAGCCGTCACCCAGGTACGACTGGATGCTGCGCACCTTGTTCGGCGACTCGACGATGACGAGCGTGGTCACGGCGGAACTCCCTGCTGGACGGGCCCGGAGCCGCCGATCGGCGGTCGGACGGGGCAAACGCTAACGCGCCTTGTCAAGGAACATGGTGTCCCGGGGCCCGACGTGGCGCGCGCCACGTCCCGGCGGCCGAGCGGACCGACCGGCTCAGGGGACGAGGAAGCCGTCCGCCACGAGCTCGTGCACGATCGGGCGGTACTGCTCGCGCACCGTCGCGTCGTCGACCTCGAGAAGCTGCGCGAGGGCGGCGAGGACCTGGCCCGCGGTGAGGTCGCCCTCGAGCGCGCCGAGCATGCCGGCCTCGACCGTGTCGACCTGTCGAGCGCGGCGCAGCCCCTCCGCCAGCCGGACGACGATCGCCTCGGGGTCGTCGGCCCCCGGCGCGCCGTACGTCTCCTGCGCGAGCGAGGGCGCGCGGCGCCACCGGACGTCGAGGACGTCGCCGACGTCGGCGAGCGCGTCGACGCGGTCGGCCCAGTCGAGCACCGCCGCCCCGACCGGGGGCACCACGTCGTGGCGCCACTCCTCCAGCCGAAGCACGGGGGTGTCGCGACCGGCCGCCCGCAGGTTGATCCAGCCGAACGCCATCGCCTGCACGCCCTGCGCGTCGAACCAGTCGAGCCACGCGTCGTACCGGCGGGTGTAGTCGGGGCGGTGCCGCACCCCCGCGTCGGCGAGCCACATCTCGACGTAGGCGGGCAGGTCGACGACCTCGCGCTGCACCACCCAGGCGTCCAGGCCGGTCGGCTCGATCCACGCGCGCAGCCGCTCCTCCCACGGCGCGTCGGCGTGCACCCAGCTGCCGAGCACCTGGCACCAGCCACCGGGGTTCAGGTGGTCCGCGGCGCCGCCGACGACCGTCCGCACCACGCCGTCGGTCTCGAGGCTGCCCTCGCGGTAGACGAGGCGCTCACCCGTCGGCGGGGAGACGACGAAGGGCGGGTTCGTGGCGATGGTGTCGAACCGCTCCCCCGCCACCGGGTCCCAGAAGGAGCCGTCGCGCACGTCGACGTCGACGCCGTTGAGCCTGGCGGTGAGCCGGGCCGCCCACAGGGCGCGCGGGTTCACGTCGGTGGCCACCACCGTCCCGTGGCCCTGTGCCAGGTGGAGCGCCTGCACCCCGCACCCGGTGCCGAGGTCGAGCGCGGTCAGGCCCTCCCCCTCCCCGCGTCTCGGGCGGGGCACGGTGAGCTGGGCGAGGGAGGAGGACGCTTCGCTGATGCCGAGCACGTGCTCGGGGCCGACCTCGATCGGGGCGGTGTCGAGGCCGGGCGTGAGGTCGCAGACGACCCACCAGTCGTGGGCCTCGTCGCCGTACGGGCGGACGTCCACGAGCGCGCGGACGTCGGACCCGTCGCGCGCGAGGACCCCGGCGCCGACCATGCCGTCGACCAGTCCGGGCAGGGCCGCCTCGACGGCAGCGGCGGGCTCGGCACGCTGGAGGGAGAAGAGACGCACGAGGGTCGAGAGCGGGGAGCCGTCGCGGGTGGCACGCTCTGCCGGCGTCGTCTCGTTGCGCAGCAGGGCCGCCTGGGCGTCGGGGCCGAGGAGCCGTTGGACCCGCTCGACGGTGAAGTCGACGTCGGTCAAGCGAGCGCGCAGCCGTTCCATGCCGTCAGCGTGTCACGTCCTCGCGCCGGCTCGGCGGGCACTCACCCTGGTTCTCCCTCACTCACCTCGGGATGTCTCCTGAGGTGAGTGAGGGAGAACCAGGGTGGGCTGCTGGTTCCCATCAATTGATGGGAACCAGCAGCCCACGGGAGGGACCGGTCAGGCGGAGGGGGTGGGGGCCTCCACGGCCCCGTCCTCCTGGGCGTCGCCGATCGCGATCGGACGGCGCTTCGAGACGTACACGGCAACGACGATGATGAGGACCGAGACGCCGGCGATCGTGTAGCGGACCCAGTCCTTCGCGTCCTCGCCGTAGGTGACCTGCACGACCACCGGGACGATGAGCAGCGCGACGAGGTTCATCACCTTCAGCAACGGGTTGATGGCCGGGCCGGCGGTGTCCTTGAACGGGTCGCCGACGGTGTCGCCGATGATCGTCGCCTCGTGGGCCGGCGATCCCTTGCCGCCGTGGTTGCCGTCCTCCACCAGCTTCTTCGCGTTGTCCCACGCGCCGCCGGAGTTGGCGAGGAACACCGCCATCAGCGTGCCGGCGCCGATGGAGCCGGCGAGGTAGGCACCCAGCGGCCCCACGCCGAGGCCGAAGCCGACCGCGATGGGCGCGAAGATGGCCAGGATGCCGGGGGTGGCCAGCTCCCGCAGCGAGTCGCGCGTGCAGATGTCGACCACGCGGCCGTACTCGGGACGGCCCGTGCCCTCCATGATCCCGGGGATCTCGCGGAACTGGCGACGCACCTCGAAGACCACGGCGCCCGCGGCGCGGCCGACGGCGTTGATCGCGAGGCCGGAGAAGAGGAACACCACCGAGACACCGACGATCAGGCCGACGAGGTTGCTCGGGTCGGCCACGTTGAGGATGCCCGAGATGACCTGTCCGTCCGACGACGTGAGGCTGCCGAGGAAGGCCTGCAGGGGTTCGGGGTCGTTCACGTCGAAGCCCGACAGGACCTCGCCGAACCCGGTGCGGATCGCGTCGGTGAAGGACCCGAACAGCGCGGTCGCGGCGAGCACGGCCGTGGCGATCGCGATGCCCTTGGTGATGGCCTTCGTCGTGTTGCCGACGGCGTCGAGCTCGGTGAGGATCTGCGCGCCCTCCTCGCTGACGTCGCCCGACATCTCCGCGATGCCCTGCGCGTTGTCGCTGACCGGCCCGAACGTGTCCATCGCGACGATGACGCCGACGGTGGTCAGCAGGCCGCAGCCCGCCAGCGCCACCGCGAACAGCGCGACGACGAGCGAGCCGGACCCGAGCAGGAACGCACCGAAGACGGCCGCGCCGATCACGAGCGCCGTGTACACCGCCGACTCGAAGCCGACGGAGAGGCCGGACAGGATGACCGTGGCCGGGCCGGTGAGCGACGTCTTGCCGACGTCCTTGACCGGGCGCGTCTCCGTGCCGGTGAAGTACCCGGTGAGCGCCAGGATCACCGACGCCAGCGCGATGCCAATGAGCACCGCCACGATCGCGATGATGCGCGGGTTGCCGTCGAGCTCGGCCACGCTCTCCGCCGGAAGCACCCGCGCCAGGATCGACGTCTGGTCGGGCTCGGGCAGGCTGAGGTCGGCGAAGGAGGACGGCAGGTAGAGCCACGAGAAGACCGCGGATCCCGCGGCCCCGACGAGGGCCGAGACGTAGAACGAGCGGTTGATCGTCGTCAGGCCGTTCACGCCCGGCTGCGCACGGGTGATGAACACGCCGAGGATCGCCGTCAGGGCGCCGATCGCCGGGATGACCAGCGGCAGCACGAGCCCCTGCTCGCCGAACGCGACCGAGCCGAGGATCAGCGCGGCCACGAGCGTGACAGCGTAGGACTCGAACAGGTCGGCGGCCATGCCGGCGCAGTCGCCGACGTTGTCGCCCACGTTGTCGGCGATGGTCGCCGCGTTGCGGGGGTCGTCCTCGGGGATGTTGTTCTCGACCTTGCCGACCAGGTCGGCGCCGACGTCGGCGGCCTTGGTGAAGATGCCGCCGCCGACGCGCATGAACATCGCGAGCAGCGCGGCACCGAAGCCGAAGCCCTCGAGCACCGTCGGAGCGTCACCCTGGTAGATCAGCACGACCACGGCGGCACCGAGCAGCCCGAGGCCGACCGTCGACATGCCGACCGTGCCGCCCGTGCGGAACGCGATCCGCATGGCCGACTCGCGACCCTCGTTCTCCGCGGCCGCGGCGACCCGGACGTTGGCGCGGACCGCCAGCCACATGCCGAGGTAGCCGATGACGGCGGAGAACAGTGCACCGGCCAGGAACGCGAAGGAGCGGCCGATGCGGACGTCGGTGGCGCCTGGCAGCGCGAAGAGCAGCGCGAACGCCACCACCGCGAACACGGCGAGGGTCTTGAACTGACGGGTCAGGTACGCCGAGGCGCCCTCCTGGACCGCGCGTCCGATCTCCTGCATCCTCTCGGTGCCGTCGTCGGCGGCGAGGACCTGGGAGCGGAACAGGGCGGCGAAGAGAAGCGCGAGGACCCCGACCCCGGCGACGACGGCGACGAAGGCCGTGTTGTCCCCGGAGAGGTCGAGGTCCGCGGCAGCCGCAACGAGGGTCGCGTCGGCCATGTATTCCTCCATGGTGTGTCACTGGGCTGGTGTGGGACGTGGCTGAGTCGGGAACCGACTCAGGACTGGGCTGTCGGGCCCAACCCAACCAGGAAAACGTGACCTGGGCTACACCCGAGTAGCAAACGGTCGCGTGTCGCCCGCGACCCCACCGCCGCCCGAGGTCAGGACAGGGAGGCGGGGTCGTGTGCCGCGCGCGCGGCCTCGACCGAGTCGTGCAGCCCGAAGACCTTGTCCAGGCCGGTGATCTCGAAGATCTTCAGCAGACGTGGGTGCGTGCAGACGATGTCGAGCGAGCCGCCGCCGGCCCGCACCTTCTTGAGCGCTCCGACCAGGACCCCGAGACCCGTCGAGTCGAGGAACTCGACCCGTTCGACGTCGACGATGAGGCGCAGGTGCCCGGCCTCCACCGCCT
The DNA here is from genome assembly GCA_964599245.1 of uncultured Aeromicrobium sp. Lineage (GTDB taxonomy): Bacteria > Actinomycetota > Actinomycetes > Propionibacteriales > Nocardioidaceae > Aeromicrobium. The sequence goes on from CAZREF010000011.1 coordinate 11,687, forward strand.
CGACCACGGCCTCCCGCAGGCGGGGGGCGGTGTACACGTCGATCTCGCCGCCGACCTCGATGATCTCGAACGGCTCGTCGGTACGGGTCGTCAGGAGAAGCTCCATCAGCGTCCTTCCAGGGGATGCGCCCAGTCAACCACGAAGCGTGGCGGCGCGCGCACGCCCGGGAGACCGGTGGGTGGCGCCTGGGAGACTGGGAGCGTGGAACCGGGAAGCCTGCTCGCCCGTCACGGCGACCGCGTCCTGCACCGGCACGAGGTCCCCGCGCGCGAGGCCGTCGTCGAGCCGTGGCCGGCGTGGGTCGAGCCGACCGTGCGCGACGCCTTCGTCGCGCAGGGCGTCGACCACCTGTGGGCCCACCAGGCCGAGGCGCTGGAGCACGTGCACGCCGGGCGCCACGTGGTCGTCTCCACCGGCACCGCGTCCGGCAAGTCGCTCGTCTACCAGGTGCCGGCCCTCGACGCGCTCGTCCGCGGCCGGACCGGCGAGGCGATCCGCGGGCACCGCGCACCCACGGCGCTGTACCTCGCACCCACCAAGGCGCTCGCGGCCGACCAGCTGAGACGGCTGCCCGCCCGTCCCGACGGGTCGGCGCTCGTGCGCGCCACCACCGTCGACGGCGACAGCTCGCTCGACGAGCGCGCCTGGGCGCGCGACCACGCCCAGCTGGTGCTGACCAACCCCGACACGGTGCACCACACGCTGCTGCCCGGGCACGAGCGGTGGTCACGGCTGTTCGCCGGCCTGCGGTACGTCGTCGTCGACGAGTGCCACCACTACCGGGGCGTCTTCGGCGCGCACGTGGCGCACGTCCTGCGACGACTGCTGCGCGTCTGCGCCCACCACGGGGCGGCCCCCACGCTGGTGCTGTCGTCGGCCACGGTCAGCGAGCCCGCCGCCTCGGCACGGCGCCTCACCGGGCTCGACGTCGTCGCCGTCACCGACGACGCCTCCCCGCACGGGCCGCGCTCCATCCTGCTCTGGGAGCCGCCGCTGGTCGGCGCCGCGCACCCCTCGCAGCCGCCGAGCCGCCGGTCGGCGGGGCGCGAGGCCGCGGACCTGCTCACCGACCTGGTCGTCGACCGCACCCGCACCCTCGTGTTCTCGCGCTCCCGGCGCGGCGCGGAGTCCATCGCCCGCGGGGCCCAGCAGCGGTTGTCCGAGGTGGCCCCGGAGCTGCCGGCGCGGGTCGCCACCTACCGCGGTGGCTACCTGCCCGAGGAGCGCCGCGAGCTGGAGGACCGGCTGCGCTCGGGCGACCTGCTCGGCCTCGCCGCCACGAACGCCCTCGAGCTGGGCGTCGACGTGAGCGGGCTCGACGCCGTGGTGAGCGTCGGGTTCCCGGGAACCCGTGCGGCGTTCTGGCAGCAGGTCGGCCGGGCCGGGCGTGACGGCCGGGCCTCGCTCGGCGTCCTCGTCGCACGCGACGAGCCCATCGACACCTTCCTCGTGCACCACCCGGAGGCCTGGCTCGACGCCCCCGTGGAGGCGACGGTCTTCGACCCGGACAACCCGTACGTCCTGGGGCCGCACCTCGCCGCCGCGGCCCAGGAGCTGCCACTCACCGAGGACGACCTGCCCACCTTCGGACCCCGCGCCCGCGAGGGCGTGGACGCCCTGGAGGCGGCCGGCTGGCTCCGCCGTCGCGCCGGCGGCTGGTTCTGGACCCGCCGCGACCGCGCCGCGGCGCTCGCCGACCTGCGCGGCAGCGGCGGTGCACCGGTGCAGATCGTCGACGGCCCCACCGGCCGGCTCGTGGGCACCGTCGACGCAGGCTCCGCGGACGGCGAGGTGCACGAGGGCGCCGTCTACGTGCACCAGGGCGAGTCCTACGTCGTCGACGAGTACGACGTCGACGACGGCGTCGCGGTGGTCCACGCCGAGGACCCCGGCTGGAGCACGTCGGCCCGCTCCACGACGGAGGTCTCGGTCGTCTCGACCCGGCGCTCGCGCAGCTGGGGCGCGACCACCGTCCACGTCGGGGAGGTCGACGTCACCAGCCAGGTGGTGTCCTTCAGCCGGCGGCGGACCGACGGGAGCCTCGTCGGGGAGGAGCCGCTCGACCTCCCTGCGCGCACGCTCCGCACCGTCGCCACCTGGTGGACGCTCCACCCCGACGTGGTCCCCACGGTCCTCGAGCGCACCGACGTGCCCGGGGCGGCGCACGCGGCCGAGCACGCCGCCATCGGGCTGCTCCCCCTGCTGGCCACCTGCGACCGGTGGGACCTCGGCGGGCTGTCCACCGCCTCCCACCCCGACACCGCGACCTTGACGATCTTCGTGCACGACGGCCACCCGGGTGGCGCCGGCTTCGCCGAGCGCGGCTACGAGGTCGTGGAGCGGTGGCTGCGCGTGACCCGGGCGACGATCGAGGACTGCGGGTGCCCCGACGGGTGTCCGTCCTGCGTCGTGTCACCCAAGTGCGGCAACGGCAACGACCCGCTCGACAAGGCCGGGGCGATCCGTCTGCTCGACGCCCTGCTCGACGGCGCGCCCGGCGACGACTGAGCGAGACGCTCAGCGCTCGTACCAGGCCGGCGCAGCGCGGGCCCGCACCCGGACGGTCCAGGTGCCGCCCCACCAGGGCCGCGTGCTGGCGGTGGCGGTCACGGTGGCGACGGCGAGGTCCATGCGGCACCGACCGAGGTCCGCGCCGTTGCGGTGCGCCACCTCGCGGGCGGCGACGCACCCGTCCCCGCCCTCGCTGCCGGCGCGGCTCCCGGCGAGAGCGGCCAGGTCGGCCGCTGCGGCCACGCGGTGCCGGAGCGCCACCAGGGTGGTGACCTGGAGGCCGAGGGCGACGACGCCCACCAGGACCGCGGTCACCCAGAGCGCGTGGACGGTGACCGAGCCGTGCTCGGTCGGCCTCCGGCGGCTCACGGTGGTTCCACCGCGGCGACGGCGGTCGCCGTGAGGGTGCGCGAGCCGACGCTCGAGGCGAACGGGACGGGCGCCCGAGCCTGGAGTCGGACGGTGACCGTGACCACTCCGTCGGACTCCTCGGTCCGCACGGTCGTGCCGGCCGGGGCCAGTCGCCGCACGAGGGCCTCGCCGGTCCGCTCGGGCTCGCCCCGGGCGACGACGCGTGCGCCCTCGCGAGCCGCGTCGACCAGGCGGACCTGCGTCAGGCCGAGCGAGGCGACCCAGAGCAGCAGCACCACCAGGGCGAGGGCGAACGGCGCCACGACGGCCAGCTCGGCCGTCGCCGTGCCGTCGGCGCGTCTGCCCCTCATCGCAGACCCGTCCAGGGACGCACCCGTCGCAGGTGTTCGACGAGGGCGACGGGGTCGAGGGCCCGCACCAGCAGGTCCCGCAGCTCGTCGAGGAACCACCCGTCGGTGCCGAGGCGCAGCAGGACGGCCGCGCAGGTGACGGCACCGAGGGTGCCGACCGCGTACTCGGCGGTCGTCGTGCCGTCGTCGCGGCGGCGCGCCCGGGCCGCGACGAGGGTCGAGACGAGGGTCGTGAAGGGGTGCACCGGGACCTCCTCGGGTCGCCCGGGCGTCCCGGTGGGGCCGTGGCCCCACCGGGACGGCCGTCAGAACAGGTTGGGCAGGACGTTCGGGATGTTGTCGATGACGTCGCGGACCAGGTCGCCGAACCACTCCGACTGGCCGATCTTGACGAGCACGCCGCCCACGGTGCAGGCGCCGAGCGTGCCGACGGCGTACTCGGCCGTGGTCATGCCCTCCTCGCCGGACGTCCGTCGGCGGCGGCGTCGCGCCGGGCCGGGCAGCTGCTGCAGGAAGCTCTTCATGGGGTGTCCTCTCGTGTAGGTGCTGACGACCGGGAGATGACGCCGCGAGCGGCCCGGTCGCCCACCCCGACCGCGTCCTGTGGACGGGTCGGCGCCGTCCGCGGTCGCCAGGCGTGGGGTGTGGACACCGCTCAGCGCACGACGAGGTCGAGGCGGGACGCCACCGCGACGAGGGTGGGCACGATGCCGATGCAGAAGAACGCCGGGAGGAAGCACAGGCCGAGCGGCGCGGCCGTGCGGACGGCGACGGACCGCGCCCGTTCGCGGGCCTGCGCGCTCCGGTCACGCCGCAGGTCGGCCGACGTCGCCCCCAGGACCGCTGCCACGGGCGAACCGGTCTGCTCCGCGCGGCGGAAGGCGCGAGCGACCGTCCCGAGCACCGGGTCGGCCGTCGCCGCGTCCCAGACCGCGCCGGGATCGCCCCCGGCACGCAGCCGGGACGCCACGGTGCGCAGCTCGAGCCCCAGAGGATCGGGCGTGACCTCGCCGACCACCTCGAGGGCGACCACGGCCGGGCGACCCGAGGCGAGCACCGACACCACGAGGTCGAGCGCGACGGGAAGCTGCGAGCGCAGCCGCTCCTCGCGCCGACGCGCCGCCGCCGTCGTCATGGAGGCGACGGCGGACCGCGCGAGCGGCGTCGCAGCGGCGGCCACCACGGCCCCGGCGACGGGACCGAGCAGCACCAGGCAGGCGAGGGGCGTGAGCACCACCACGACGGTCGTCGGCGCCGGTCGCGCGCGGCCGTTCGCGGCGCCGGCCACGGCGCGCACCCGACGCACCGCGGGGACCGGCACGACCAGCCAGGTCGCGGCGGCCGTGAGGAGGCCCGCCAGCGTGGCGTTCACGCCGCCGGCCGTGCGGCCCGAGCCGTGATGGCGTCGACCCACGCGAGGCCCGCGAGCGCGAGGGACGTCCCCACCGCGAGGCAGACCGCCCCGGGCAGGGTGCTGGTGAGCACGTGCACCGGGTCGCCGCCGAGGCCAGATCCCAGCCCGAGCCCGAGCAGCGGGAGGACCGCGAGCAACCGCGCCGTGGCGCGGGCCGAGGCGCACTCGGTGCGCACCTCGCGGGCGAGGTCCTGGTCGGCCCGGACCGACGCGACGACGTGGTCGAGCACCACGGCCACCGGGGCGCCGGACCGTTCCGCCACCCGCCAGGCCGCGGCGACCGGCGCGAGTGCGTCCGCTCCAGGACGTCGCGCGACCAGGGCGAGGGCGGCGGGGACGTCAGCAGCACGGCGAGCCACCTCCACGGCGGGGAGGAGCTCGGGGACGTCGTCGGCGGCACCCTCGAGCGCGGCGGCCGGCAGGACCCCGCTGCGGAGCTCCGCGGCGAGCAGCTCCAACGCGCCCACGAGCCGGGACGCGAGCTCGTCGGCAGCCCGGGAGGCGCGGGCACGCGCGAGCCTGGACGTCCCGAAGGCGCCGGCCCCGACGACGGTGGCCAGGAGCAACGCCGTCACCGGCGACGTCACGAGCCACGGCGCCGCGCCCGCGCCGATCACCACCGGCGCCCAGCCGCTGCGCGCCCACACGACTGCCGAGGCGATCGCCGCGGCGGCCCGGTCCCGCGCGGGGACGTGCGACGCCCCCGCGCGCAGCCGCCACGCGACCACCCAGGTGGGCGGGGGCCGCAGGAGCAGCAGCGTGAGCGCGGCTGCCGTCGCGGAGAGCGCCGACCACGTGCTCCGTGCGCTCACCGCCGCCCCCGCGAGCGACGCTCGAGCAGGTCGGCTGCGGGCCCCTCGACCCATCGGCCCTGGTGCAGGCCGGCGGCGCGGTGGCACCGCACCAGGCCCTGCGCGTCCGGCTCGAGGACGCCGACCTCCTCGACCACCCGCACCCCACCCCGGTCGCGGCGCAGGTGCACCACGGCGTCGACCCCGGCGGCCAGCTGGCTGTGCACCGCCTCGCGCGCCAGCCCGCCGGCGACGCCCAGAGCCTCGAAGCGTGCCGGCACCTCGGCCGCCGCGTTGGCGTGGACCGTGCCGCACCCACCCTCGTGCCCGGTGTTCAGCGCCGCCAGCAGGTCGACGACCTCCGCGCCGCGGACCTCGCCCACGACGAGGCGGTCCGGTCGCATGCGCAGGGCCTGGCGGACGAGGTCGCGCAGCGTCACCTGTCCGGCGCCCTCGGCGTTCGCCGGTCGCGCCTCGAGCGCCACGACGTGGGGGTGCACCGGCGCGAGCTCGGCGGCGTCCTCGACGAGCACGAGGCGCTGGTCGGCCGGCACGAGACCCAGCAGCGTCGCGAGCAACGTGGTCTTGCCGGTGCCCGTCCCGCCGCTGACGACGAAGGCGAGCCGCCGCTGGACCAGGCTGCGCAGCAGGTCCGCCGCCTCCGGCGCCACGCCGAGGCCGACGAGCTCCTCGAGGGTGAAGGACCGGCGCGCCGGCACCCGCAGGCTGATCGCGGTGCCGGGACGCACCAGGGGCGCGAGGACCGCGTGCAGCCGGGTGCCGTCGGGGAGTCGGGCGTCGACCCACGGGCTCGCGTCGTCGAGCCGGCGCCCGGCCCGAGCCGCGAGTCGCTGCGCGAGGCGGCGCACCGCGGCGTCGTCGGCGAAGGTGACGTCCGTGAGCTCGAGGCCCGCACCGCGGTCGACGAGCACCGCGCCGGGCCCGTTGACCAGGACGTCGGTGACGCCCGGCCGGTCGAGCAGCGCCTGGAGCTCGCCCGCGCCGCGCTGCTCGCGCCGCAGTGCGTCGACGACCGCCAGGACGGTGCCGCTGCCGTGCAGGCCCGACTCCGCCCCCAGTACCTCCGCGACCGTCTGCGCGCTGGGCTCGCGGACCTCCGCGGCGAGCCGAGCACGGACCCGACCCACCAGCACCGGGTCGGGAGTCGCGGGCGGGCTCATCGCGTGGCACCGAGACCGAGCACGTCGAGCACCTGCCCCGCGGCCCGGCGCTGCGTGCGGGACCGGCCCGGACCGCGTCCGTGGTCGACGTCGGCGCGCAGACGGCGGTCGTCGGCGACGCGCGCGACCACCGGGAGCCGCAGCGCCTCGGCGACGGGCCCCGTCCCCAGGCCGCCGGGGCGTCTGCGTGTCGCGACGAGGATCCGAGGCACCCGCTCGGCCAGGAGCGGCAGCAGCAGGCGTGCCGCTGCGACGCCCCGCACGTCCTCGGGCACCAGCAGCACGGCGCCCGCGCACCGCGTGAGCACCGAGGAGGCCAGCGGGTCGAGGTGGCGGGGCACGTCGGCCACCACGACGTCGTACGCCCGTGTGACGGCGGTGAGCACGTCGGGCACGACGTCGACCGGGACGGTGGCGTCGTCACGTGGGCAGGCGAGCACCGCCACCCCGTGCCGCTCCGGGAGCTGCCGCGCCAGCCGGGTGGCGCCGACGTGTCCGTCCGCGCCACCCAGCTCGCTCCACCGCACCCCGTCGACGTGCTCGGCCCCGAGCACGAGGTCGACGCCGGCCCCCCTGGCGTCGGCGTCGACCAGCACGGGACGGACGCCGCGGCGTGCCGCCTCCACGGCGGTGGCGGCCGCGAGCGCCGACGCGCCCGCACCCCCCACGGCACCGACGACGGCGAGGAAGGCGGCCTCGCCACGACCGTCGACCAGGGCGCCGAGGCGCTCGAGTACCGTCCCGCCGTCGTGCCGCGGGAGCACCTCGAGGGCGCCCAGGAGCACGGCGTCGCGCCACAGGCCGGTGGTCCCCACCCCCGTGCCCGGGTCGAGGACGAGCACCCCGTCGCGCCGCGGCGGAGCGGTGCGGGCGAGCGGGCCGGCGAGCTCACCGGAGACGAGGACCGCGGACGCCGACGACCATGCCCGTCGCGCTGCGACGGCGTCGTGCGCGACCTCGGGAGTGACGCCCACGGCGGCGCTCCACCGCAGGGCGTCGTCGAGCACGTCCGGGTCGGTCGTGGCGACGAGCAGGGTGGCGGCGTCCATGCGTCCATGCGACCAGCGGGGAGCGCCCCCGCCCAGGTCCGACTCGGGGCCTGTGGACGGACCGGCCTCGGCGGCCGTGCGACGTGGGCGCCTGTGGACGACGTGCGTGCGCGGGGCCGCTCGCACCACCCACGATGGCGACGCGGGTACGGGCCGGGCCTATCCTGGCCGGGTGAGCCCCCGCTCGGCCGCGTTCTTCGACCTCGACAAGACGATCATCGCCCGCTCCAGCACCCTGGCCTTCAGCAAGCCGTTCTTCGAGGGCGGCCTGCTCACGCGCCGCGCGGTGCTGCGCAGCGCCTACGCGAACTTCGTCTTCGGCATCAGCGGCGCCGACCACGACCAGCTGGAGCGGATGCGGGCCTACCTGACCGCCATGGTCGCCGGGTGGGACGTCGAGGTCGTCCGCGACGCCGTCCGGCGCACCCTGCGCGAGGTCATCGACCCCATCGTGTACGCCGAGGCCGTCGACCTCATCGAGCACCACCGGCGCGCCGGCCGCGACGTCGTCATCGTCTCCGCGTCGGGCTCGGAGGTCGTCGAGCCGGTCGGTGAGCTGCTCGGCGTCGACGACGTCATCGCCACGACCCTGGTCGAGCGCGACGGGCGCTACACCGGCGAGGTCGAGTTCTACGCCTACGGGCCGCACAAGGCCACGGCGATGCGCAGGCTCGCCGAGGAGCGCGGGTACGACCTCGACGCGTGCTTCGCCTACTCCGACTCCGAGACCGACGTGCCGATGCTCGAGGCGGTCGGGCACCCGTTCGCGGTGAATCCCGACAAGACCCTGCGCCGGGTCGCCACCGAGCGCGACTGGCCGGTCCTCGAGTTCGCCCGGCCCGTCGCGCTGCGCAGCCGGCTCGGCCTGCACAGCGCCGGTGGCCGCGCGGTCTGGGCGCTCACGACCGTCGCCGCAGCAGCCGCGACGGCCTACCTCGTCCACCGGCGCGCGTCGCGGCGGCGCAGGACCACGACAGTGCTGACGCCGTGGCGACGGCTGCCCGCCCTCGTGCGCTCGTGAAACGAGGCACGCAACGTTACGCGGTCGTAGGGGTTCCGTCCGCGGCGTCGTCGGCGTAGAAACAAGGGCAGCAGGACAACTCCACAGACGGCCCAGCACCCAGTACCCACGCGGCGACCACCCGTCCCACTGGGCAGTCGAGCCCCGGGACATCCGTGACCGCGCGTCACGGCCCCGGGCCGACGATCGACGAAGGCACGCTTGGTAGCTGATGCGTTGCTGGCCCTCGGACGGCGTCACCCTCGCGGTGGCGCCGTCCTCCTGTGTCGGGACCTGACGACTCCCGTGCCGGGACCTGTGGCGCCCGACCTACCGCGCCGGGCCGTCGACCGCCCGGAAGGTGGCCCCCAGGTACGCGGCGTCGCGGTACGCGTCGTCGTCGGGAGCGTCCTCGCCCGACGTCTCGTCGTCCTCGTCGGAGGTCCCGACCGCGGCGAAGGACGTGGCGGCGAGGAACGGCAGGGCCAGGACGGCCCAGATGTATCGGTCCCAGATGAGCGTGGTCAGCAGACCGATCATGCCGTAGCCCAGGCAGGGAAGGACGAGCAGCGCGCCCACCCCGTCGAGCCGCAGGGCGCGCAGGACGGTGGAGGCGAGCATCAGCAGGAAGACGACGAACCCGACCACGCCGACGGCGGCCGCGACCTGCAGGTAGATGTTGTGGGCGGCGAGGACGTCGGAGAGCCCGTTGCCGAGGATGGGTCGGTCGAGGAAGGCGTTCCAGGCCGTCCGGGCGATCATCTCCCGCTCCTGGTCGGAGCCCTGCGACGACCCGCCGCCGAGCAACCGGCCGAGGGCGTTGTCGCTCGCGGTGAGGTCGTTGATGTTGGCGCCCACGTACCAGAGCGGCGGGATCGACAGGCCCACCAACGAGAGGGCCACGGGCACGGACCGGCTCACCAGGACCCACAGGGCGAGCACGGCGACGGCCACGATGAGGGCGGCGCGGCTGCCGCTGATCCACACGCCCCAGGCGCACACGGCCGTGGCGGCGAGGACGACCGGGCGGCACGCCTTCGGGAGGGCCTCGAGCAGGAACGGCATCAGGGCGATGCCGAGCATCGCACACAGCCCCATGACGTTGGGGTGGGTCGAGTAGCCGATGCGTCGCCCGCCGTCGCCCACCGAGCCGACGGCATAGGCCGCGACCACGTTGGCCACGTTCCCCAGCACGTAGGCGCTCGCCAGGGTGACGACGACGTGCCGCGGTGGACGCCACGCCATGTAGGCCAGCGGCAGGAGCAGGGCCCCGACCACCAGGCGCAGCAGCATGTTGAGGCTTGCGCCGGGGGCGACGGCCAGCGCCGAGCTCACCAGGCCGGCGATGACGAGGCCGGCGGCGCCGAGGAGGAACATCGGGTCGAACGACAGCCGTCTGCCGATGAGGACGGGGAGGAGGCAGAGCACGCCGACGAGCAGCACGATGTCGGACGTCGAGGCGAAGGCCAGCGCGGGCACCGGCCGCAGGTTGTCGAGCGGGGAGAGAGCCGTGCCCAGCGCCAGCAGGCCGACCGCCGAGCCCTCGAACCCGAGCACGGCGAGCGCCGTGATCCCTGCGAGCACCACCAGGAGCGCCACGCCCAGCACGGTGGATCCTGCCGCTCGCGGCACGAGCACGAGGACCGCGAGGCCGGTCACCACGGCTGGGACCCAGGACCGGACGGACTCGTAGGCCGAGGACCGGCGGGCGGACTCCCAGCTGCGGGTGGAGGAGGTGCTCATGGCTGACGGCTCACTGCAGCGCGCGACGACCGCGTGCCTTGAGCCCCCGACGACGCCCGGCGGCCGGCTCCGCCGGTGCGGCGGGCTTGGAGGTGGCCGCCTTGGGCTCGAGCGTCGGCGCGTACCCGTAGCCGTAGCCGTGGCCGTACCCGTACCCGTAGCCGTCGGCGTCCCCGGAGCGTCGAGGCGTCCGGTTCAGCACGGTGCCGAACAGGCGGCCACCGACGGCCTGAATGCGGCCCACGGCCAGGCGCAGCTGCTCGCGCGTGGTGGACCCGTGACGGACCAGCAGCAGCACGCCGTCGACCTCGGTGAGCAGGATCGAGGCGTCGGCGACCGGGAGCATCGGCGGGGCGTCGATGATCACCGCGTCGTACTCCTTGCGCACCCGGGACACGAGGTCTCGCATCGCCTGGGTGTCGAGGACCTCCGCCGGGTTCGGCGGGGCCGGACCGGTACCCATGAACCCGATGCCGCTGGGGTGGGACTGGATCGCGTCCTCGATCGAGGTGCGGCCGACGAGCACGGTGACGACGCCCACCGCGTTCTCGAGCCCGAGCAGGTCGGCGACGTTGGGGTTGCGCATGTCGGCATCGATGAGGAGCACCGAGCGACCCGCCTGCGCCATGGACAGCGCGAGGTTCGTGGCCACGAGCGTCTTGCCCTCGTTGGGCAGGGCGCTCGAGACGAGGATGGCGTGGCTGTCGCCGTCGATGTCGGAGAACTGCAGGTTGGTGCGCAGGACGCGGAACGCCTCGGCCAGGCTGCCGCCGGACTCGGTCATGAGGGGCGTCCTCTTGACGGCGGCGTCGAACGGCAGCGTCGCCAGCACGGCCTGGTTGCTGATCCGCTCGACGTCCTGGCGCGACTTCACCGTGCGGTCGAAGAGGTCGCGCAGGAGCGCGCCGACGATGGCGATGAACGCGCTGACGAGCACGCCGATCGCGATGTTCAGCGGGATGTTGGGCGAGACCGGGACGTCGCTGATGCTCGGGTCCGTCGCGATCCGGGCGGCGATGGCGGGTGCCTCGTCCTTGATGGCGGGCCGCTCGAGCCGCTCGACCAGGTCGACGACCTCGTCGGCCGTGGCCCCGGCGATGCGCTGGGCCCGCTCCGGCGTGTCCGCGGTGGCCTCGAGGTCGATCGTCTGGGTGGACGTGATGACCGTGGCGGTGACGTGGTCCTCGAGGTCGTCCACGGACTCGTCGAGGTCGAGCCGGTCGACGACGCGCTGGAGCACCGACGGGTCGGTCGCGAGCTCGGCGTAGGAGGCGACGCGCTGCGTGACGATGAACGACGCGGCGTACTCGGCGGAGCCGCCGGAGGGCGTCGAGATGAAGATCTTGACCGAGGAACCGTACTGGGGCGACGACAGCAGGACCACCGCCGCCGTGACGGCCGCGCCGGCCAGGAACGTCACGGTGCTGAAGATCCACCGCGCACGCAGCGCGTTGACGAACTGCCGCAGGTCCACGGCTCTCCCTCCTCGACCGCCGGATTCGGCGGGCTGACGTGAGTGTAGGTCACGTCCGGACACCCTCCGGTCGCTTCCCCGGGTTGAACGACCCCGGTGTCCCCGGGGTCACGCCGCGAGCCTCGGCAATCGGTCGACGCAGGCGCCCCGGGGACCGTAACGTCCTCGCGGAGGCTCGTTGATAGGGGTACGACCCCGGACGCGGCGAGGCCGCTCCCCACTTCCCACGGAGGACGATCGACCATGACGGTTCTGGTGACGGGTGCTGGTGGCTTCATCGGAGGACACCTCACCGCGGACCTGCTCGCGCAGGGGCTCGAGGTGCGGGCGGTGGACGTGAAGCCGCTCGAGGACTGGTACCAGGTCCACGAGGACGCGGAGAACCTGCAGGCCGACTGCTCCGACATGGGCGACGCCCACAAGATGGCCGTCGGGACGCAGACGATCTACAACCTCGCGGCCGACATGGGCGGCATGGGGTTCATCGAGAACAACAAGGCCGAGTGCATGCTCTCCGTGCTGACCAGCACCAACATGCTGGTCGCCGCCCGTGACGCCGGCACCGAGCAGTTCTTCTACAGCAGCTCCGCCTGCGTCTACAACGGGTCCAAGCAGACCGACCCGAACGTCACCGCCCTCAAGGAGTCCGACGCCTACCCGGCCGACCCCGAGGACGGCTACGGCTGGGAGAAGCTCTTCAGCGAGCGCATGGCGCGCCACTTCCGCGAGGACTTCGGGCTGAGGACGCGCGTGGCGCGCTACCACAACGTCTACGGCCCGGAGGGCACCTTCGAGGGCGGTCGCGAGAAGGCCCCGGCCGCCCTGTCGCGCAAGATCGCGTGGGCCAAGCTCACCGGCGAGCACACCATCGACGTCTGGGGCGACGGCGAGCAGAGCCGCAGCTTCATGTACATCGACGATTGCGTGCGCGGCACCCAGGAGATCCTGGCCGGCGAGAACGTCGAGCCGGTCAACCTCGGTTCGTCCGAGCTCGTGACCATCAACCAGATGATCGGCATCCTCGAGGACATCGCCGGCATCACGGTCGAGAAGCAGCACGACCTCACCGCCCCGCAGGGTGTCCGCGGCCGCAACAGCGACAACACGTTCTTCCGCGAGTCCTACGGCTGGGAGCCCTCGATCACGCTCCGCGAGGGCCTGGAGAAGACGTACGCCTGGATCCACGACCAGCTCGCGCCCCGCGTCTGACACCCGTCCCTCGACGCCCGGCCGCCCTCCAGGTGGCCTGGCGTCGTCGTGCCGGGCCGGCTCAGCGTGCCGACGCGACCGGGGAGCGCTCGGCTGCGCGGGTCTGCGCCTGGGAGGCGTACTGCAGCCACTGCTGGATGCCCCCGGCGTCGCCGCGGGCGTAGGCCGTGAGCGCGGCCGCGTAGCCGGCGGGCTCCGCGGCGTGCCCCGCCTCGGGCACCACCACCGACGCCGGGTCCACGCCCTTGACGACGAGGACGAGCCGCTCGGCGGCGCGACCGACCATCCCGCCGTGGGCCGCGAAGGCACCCGACGTCGCGACCTCGGCGTGCACGAGGGCCGCGACGACGAGACCGGGCGCCTGGGTGGGGAGGGCCACGAGCCGGGCGAGCTCGGACAGTCGCGCGGCGCCCTCGGCGCCGGCGGGCCGGCCGAGCTCGGCGTCGGGGACGCTGCCCGACGCGGCCAGGGCGTGGATGCGGGCGAGTGCCTGCAGCGGCGACCGGGCCCACACGGGGGCGAGGCCGAGCAGCTCGACGTTCAGGCGGACCGCGGCCCGCGCCACGGCGTCGCCGCCGCCGGAGGAGAGCAGGGTGACCGCCGGGTCGTCGGCGGCGACGTCCTCCGGCGCCGACGGGAGGTCGCTGCCCTCCAGCCGCGCGGTCGCGACCGCGCCGAGGAGGAGCGAGCGCGCGGTGTCCTCCGGTGTCGTGCGCCGCAGGCCCCGGTCCCGCAGCAGCGCGTCGAGCCCGTCGCGGGTGGCGGCGAACGTCGAGGGGATCCCCTCGAGCGACGCGGCGGCGATGAAGGGGTCGACCGGCTCGGACACGCTCGGAAGCGTAGCGGCCCGGCCCGCGTCGACCCACTAGCCTGGGCAGGGTGAGCGAGCTGTTCGACCGCGCGGCCCGTCGGTCCGCACCCGGGACCGACGAGACGGCCGCACGCCTCACCAAGTGGCTGGTCGGCGACCGGCTCGCCTGCGTGTTGCTGGTCGGCGACTCCTCGCTCGCGTTCCGGCTGAGCGCACAGGGCCACGAGGTGGTCGTGGTCGGTCCCGACGTGCGCACCGTGCGCGACCCGGACGCGTTCTACGTCCGCGCCGAGGTGTCCCGGCTGCCCTTCGACGGCGAGTCCTTCGACGCCGTCGTCACGCCGCGCCTTCCCGAGGAGGTCGCGGTCCTGGCCGAGCACGCACGCGTGCTGCGGCCGGGCGGCGTCCTCTCCACGCTCTCCCGCTCGCACGACGAGACGATCCCGTGGGTGCGGCGCCTGCGCGAGCTCGTCGGCCGGGGCGAGACCCCGGCGCCGCCCGACCCCTCCACGCTCGACGCCACCGGCCTGTTCCACCCGGCGGAGACCTCCGACGTCGCGTCGTGGGAGGAGCTCGACCTCCCCGCCCTGCTGCAGTACGCGCGCGAGACCGGCGCGCCCCCGGTCGACGACACCGCGCTCGCGCGGGTCCGCGTCCTGTTCGACGACAACACCGCCCACACCGGCGGCCTGCGGCTGCGCCACCTCACCACGGCCGTGCGCGCCCGGGTCGACAAGGAGGCCGTGCCGACGTCCTCGCCGCCGCCCGAGGTCTCCCTCATCGACCTGTCCTGACCGGTCCTCAGGGCGTGCGGCGCTCCGCGAGCATCCGGTCGACGGCGGCCAGGACGCGTGCGGGGTCCACCGCGACGTCCGCGAGGATCGTGTTCATCGGCGAGCCGGGCCCGTGCCTCGCGACGTCGCCGTCGACGAGGTACCCGTAGCGCGCGTCGGGGATCTCGCACGCGATCGAGAAGTAGCACTGGTTGACGTAGGAGGCGGTGAAGAGCTCCAGCACACTGACGCCGGCCGGCGCGAAGAGCAGGTTCGTGAGTGCCGCACCGTGCGGACCGACGACGACCTCGGCCGCGGAGAACACGTCGATCTGCTCCTGGGGCGACAGCGAACCGGGCTCGACCTTCTCGAAGCCACGCTCCTGCAGCCCGGCCCACAGCTCGTCCTCGCGGACCACCCGTCGGGTGTTCGGCGCCTGGCCCCGCGTGACGTAGAGCCGGCGTGGTGCCGGGTCGGCGTCCGGCGAGGGGCGCAGGTGCTCGCGCACCCATCGCACCATGGCGGCCGGGGCGTTCTCGCCGACGTTCGGGATGGACGGCACCAGGAGCCGGTCGGCTCGCACGGAGCGCGCCGGGTCGTCGCCGACCGTGCGCAGGTGGCCGTACCCGGCGATCTCGAGGAGGGTGCGCTGCCACCCCCGCCCCTCGGGCACCAGCAGGGTGACGTCGGAGCCCGGGCCGAGGTCGGCGCCGGGAACCCGCTCGAGGTAGAGCCCGAGGCGTGGCAGGACGTCGGTCAGGAAGTGGTAGTAGTTCGCACTCCCACGCGTCGCGAGCAGCAGCACGTCTCCCGGCACGTGGGTGACCTCGGGCAGCCGGCCGCGCAGGTAGAGCGGGTGCTCGCGCCAGGTGGCCGTGCCGAAGTACGGGCTCGACCCGACGTCGAGCAGCCCACTGCGGCTGACGACCGCACCGGTCTCCCCGACGGCCAGTCCGTCGGGGACCTCCAGGCAGAACGTCGCGGGCGCCACGGCTCGGTCCTCGCGCGAGAAGACCCAGTGGTCCGGCGGGTCCCCGGCGGGCGCCGTGCGCCCCAGCGGCGCCGGCGGTCGCCACCCGTGCACCACGACCCCGTCGTCCGGGTGCCGCGCCCAGTCCCTGGGGTCCGCGACGGCACCGCGCGGCACCGCCCGCGCGCCCGAGAGGGGTCGCACGGCGCGGGCGACGACCCCCACGACGAAGGTGAGGAGGCGGTGCACCCGCTTCGCGACGGGCCAGAGGGGTTGGAGCCGGGACGGAAGCTTGCTCACGCGCCGCTCAGCCGCGCGGGGCGGGCCCGGCCTCGCCGTCACGGCTCAGCCACGCGAGCCCGAGGCCGTCGCTGTAGGGCTTGCGCTCCGCGACCTGGAGACCGGCCGAGACGAAGAACGTCTCGAGCTCGTCCCAGGAGTGGCCCGGCAGGTCGTGGTACTCCAGGACGACGCGGCGCACCTCGCTCCAGTCCGCCGGGTCGGAGCCGAGGACCATGTCGTACTCGCCGCCCTCGGTGTCGATCTTGACGACGTCGGCCGACCGGCCGCTCACGTGCAGGGCGTCGCGCATGGAGACCGCCGGGACGGTCACCCGCGGGACGTCGGTCTCGTCGAGGTGGAGGACACCGTTGTGCCCGCTGGCGGCGCCGTAGTCGGCGATCTCGAGCTCGCCCGCGGCAGCGCGGACGGCGAGGTTGTTGCCGTGGACCCTGTCGCCGAGCCCGTTCAGCGTGATGTTGCGGGTCAGGAAGCCCGAGGTGGTCGGCGACGCCTCGTAGGAGTCGACCCGCGCGCCGGGCAGCCGGTGCGCCGCGGCGACGGAGAAGCAGCCCACGTGGGCACCGATGTCGAGCACGACCGCGTCCGGTCGCAGACCGGCCGTCAACCAGTCGAGCCGGTACTCGTCCTCGACGAGGATCTCGTAGACGGGCACGCGCGCGCCGGCCTCGTTCGGGATGACGAGCGCGATGCCGTCCTTCGTGCGGTACTCGATCTCCGCCGGACTGCCCGTCACGGAGTGCCGGGCGATCGCGCCGAGCACGCCGACACCGTTGGAGAAGCCGCCGACGGTCTGCCGGACCCGTCGAGCGACCAGACCTGCTGTTCTCGCCATCGTCACACCTCGTGGGGAAGGAGCGGCACCTCGCCGCGGAGCAGCGGCGACGCGAAGCCCGCGTGCCACTGGGAACTGTAGTGCCGCGGAGCCGCCGCCCGGGCGTCCTCGCACGACTTCGGCGGGCGCCTCACCGGACGTCCGCCTGGAGGTAGGCCGCCGACTCCTCGACCCCGCTGGCCAGGCGTTCCAGCTCGACCTCGACCATCCGCGTGACGAGCCGGTCGAAGCCTGCCGTGGGACGCCAGCCGAGCTTCTCCCGGGCACGGGAGGGGTCACCGACGAGGCTGGCCGCCTGGATCGCGCTCCACATGCCCGCCTCGAGGTCGACGTGGTCGAGGGCGTCGTCGCGCCCGACCGCACCGAAGGCGACGCCGAGCATGTCGCGCAGCGTGTGGCCCTCGCCCGTGGCGAGGATGTAGTCGTCGGGCGCGTCGTGGTCGAGGGCGGCCACCAGTCCTGCCGCGACGTCGACGGCCGCGAGCCAGTCGCGCTCGACGTCGAGCGCCCCGAGGGTGATGCGCGAGGGCAGGCCTCGGGAAACCTCTGCGGCGAGCCTGGCGATGCGTCCCGCCACGAACTGGCGCCCACGGAACGGGCTCTCGTGGTTGAACATGATGATGCCGCAGCCGAAGACCTCGTGGCGGTCGCGATAGGCGTTCACCGCGTAGTGCGCCGCGCTCTTGGAGACGGCATAGGGCGTGCGGGGGTCGTGCGCGACGTCCTCCCGCAGGGGCCCGACGGTCTGGGGGCCGAACATCTCGGCGCTGGAGGCCTGCAGGAAGCGTGGCGCGAAGCCCTCGCGGTCACGGAAGCGCACGATCGACTCGAGCATCTCCACGACGGCGACGCTGTTGGTGAGCATGACCTCGGTGGCGGCCTGCCAGCTGGCCTGGACCGCGCTGAAGCCGGCGAGGTTGTAGACCGCCCGCGGACGGTGCGTCGCGAGGAGCCCGGCGAAGCCCTCGGCGTCACGCTGGTCGTGCTCGACGACCACGACGCCGTCGAGGTACGGGCGCATCCGCTCGACGCTGCGAGACCCGGGCCGGATCGTGCCGACGACGCGCCAGCCGCGGGCGAGCAGGAGACGCGAGACGTACATGCCGTCCTGGCCCGCGACGCCGGTCACGAGCGCGACGGGCGGCTCGCCGTTCACGAGCTCCCCCGGCGGGACGACCGCGAGGCGGCGCGCGACCCCGGCGGACCGGTGAGGCGACTGGTGCGCATGGCCTGCCTTCCAGGGTGGTGCCCGGGTGTTCGAGGACGACGCTATCCGTCGTCGGGGTCCGTCCACGCCCTCCGCGCCGACATCCCCAGCAACGCCACCGAGGCGGCCGGGTTACGGGTCGCTCGGCGTGACCCCGCGGAGCCTCGGCAGTTGGGGAGGACGGGACGCGGCTGCGGCTAGGGTCGCAGCAGACGTCGGACCTCGGGGACGCCCGGGCCCGCACAGAGAGGAAGCACGTGACAAAGCGCGCGTTGATCACGGGGATCACGGGTCAGGACGGGTCGTACCTGGCGGAGCTGTTGCTGGGCAAGGGCTATGAGGTGCACGGGTTGATCCGGCGTGCCTCGACGTTCAACACCTCGCGGATCGACCACCTGTATCAGGACCCGCACGACCCCGGGACCAAGTTGTTCCTGCACTACGGGGACCAGTCCGACGGGGCGCGGTTGGTGACGTTGATGCACGAGATCGCGCCCGATGAGGTGTACAACCTGGCGGCGCAGTCGCACGTGCGGGTCTCCTTCGACGAGCCCGAGCACACCGCGGACACCACCGGCACGGGCACGGTGCGCCTGTTGGAGGCGGTGCGTCTGGCCGGGATCCGGCCCCGGTTCTACCAGGCGTCGAGCAGCGAGCTGTACGGCGCGACGCCGCCGCCGCAGGACGAGAACACGCCGTTCTACCCGCGCTCGCCCTACGCGGCGGCCAAGCTGTACTCGTACTGGATCACGAAGAACTACCGCGAGGCCTACGACATGTTCGCGGTGAACGGGATCTTGTTCAACCACGAGTCCCCCCGCCGCGGTGAGACGTTCGTGACCCGCAAGATCACCCGCGCGGTCGCCGCGATCGCCGCGGGGCAGCAGGACCTGCTCTACATGGGCAACCTCGACGCCGTCCGCGACTGGGGCTACGCCGCGGAGTACGTGGAGGGCATGTGGCGGATGCTGCAGGCCGACGAGCCCGAGGACTTCGTCCTGGCCACCGGTGTGGGGATCACGGTGCGCGAGTTCCTGCAGATCTCCTTCGAACGCGCGGGCCTGGACTGGCACAAGCACGTCCGCTTCGACGAGCGCTACCTGCGCCCCACCGAGGTCGACGCCCTCATCGGGGACCGCACCAAGGCCGAGAAGAAGCTCGGCTGGGTCCCCACCGTCGACGGCCGCGAGCTCGCCAAGCTCATGGTCGACGCCGACATCGAGGCCCTCAAGCACGCCGGGCAGCCCTGGCACGACGACGTCCGCCTCGCCTCCTGGGGCACCGCATGAGCCAGGAGGCCACCGCCACCAGCGACGAGGTCGACTTCACCCCCGCACCCCTGGACCGCGACGCGACCTTCTACGTCGCCGGCCACAAGGGGATGGTCGGCTCGGCCATCGTCCGCACGCTCCAGTCCGAGGGGTTCACCGATGTCGTCGGGCGCACGTCGGCCGAGCTGGACCTGACCGACCGGGCCGCCGTCTTCGACTTCTTCGAGACCACCAAGCCGGCCTACGTGGCGCTCGCCGCGGCCAAGGTCGGCGGGATCCTCGCCAACGCCACCTACCCCGTGGACTTCCTGTCCGTGAACCTGCGCATTCAGGTCAACGTCATGGACGCCGCCCTCGAGCACGGCGTCCAACGCCTCATCTTCCTCGGCTCCTCCTGCATCTACCCCAAGTACGCACCCCAGCCCATCACCGAGGACGCCCTGCTCACCGGCCACCTCGAACCCACCAACGACGCCTACGCCATCGCCAAGATCGCCGGCATCCAGCACGTCCAGGCCGTCCGCCGCCAGCACGGCCTGCCCTGGATCTCAGCGATGCCCACCAACCTCTACGGCCCCCACGACAACTTCTCCCCCACCGGCTCCCACGTCCTGCCCGCCCTCATCCGCCGCTACCACGAAGCCACCCAGCAGGGCCTGGAGACCGTCACCAACTGGGGCACCGGCACCCCCCGCCGCGAGTTCCTCCACGTCGACGACCTCGCCGACGCCGTCCTGCACATGCTCGAGCACCACGACGGACCCCAACAGCTCAACGTCGGCACCGGCACCGACACCACCATCGCCGACATCGCCGCCACCATCGCCCACGTCACCGGATACACCGGCCAGACCCACTGGGACACCACCAAGCCCGACGGCACACCCCAGAAGCTCCTCGACGTCACCAAGCTCGCCCAGGCCGGCTGGACCGCCAAGATCCCCCTCCACGACGGCCTCGCCACCACCTACCAGTGGTACCTCGACCACGCCGACCACCTCCGCGAGTGAGGTCCGCCCTCCCCGCCGACCTCTGGCGCACCGTCCAGGCCTCGGTACCGATCCTGTGCGTCGACGTCGTGCCCGTCCGCGGCACCGGTGCCACGCTCCAGGTCGGCCTGATCCGACGCGCCTTCGCCGACACGGGCGCGCCGGTCTGGTGCCACGTCGGGGGGCGGGTGCTGCACGGCGAGACGACCGACGAGGCCGTGGCACGCCACGTCCGCGACACCTTCGACGGTCCGGAGCCCGGCCTGGGCACGGACCCCCAGCCGCACCACGTCGTGCAGTGGTTCCCGTCAGCGCTCCGTTCCGGTCCGACGTACGGCGACGACCCCCGCAAGCACGCCGTCAGCCTCTGCTGGGCCCTGCGCCTCGGCGACGACCTCGCCGTGCGCGACGGCGGGGAGGGCACCGCCGTCGCCTGGCTGGACGCGTCGCTGGCCGGTGTGGACGACGCCGAGCTCTGGCCCGGGACGCGCCACCTCGTCGACGCGACCCTTCGCGGGGCCGTCCTGCGTGCCTGACGGCGGTCAGCGCGGCCGAGCCGGCACGCCGACCACGGTCGACCCCGCGGCCACGTCGTCGAGCACCAGCGAGTGCGCCGCGACGACCGCGCCGTCGCCGACGTGCACCCCTCCGAGCACCGACGCGCGGGAACCGACGAAGACGCCGTCGCCGAGGACCGGGAAGTCCGAGGCCCCCGTCTCCAGCGACTGCCGCACGCCGAGCGTGACGCCCTGGGCGATCGTCACGCCGCTGCCGACGACCACGCCGTTGCCGATGACCACGCCGACGGGGTGCTCGAACCACACGCCCGGACCGATGCGCGCCCCGGCTGCGACGTCGATGCCGACGGTCACGACGCCGATCCCCCGCAGGGCGTCGGCCAGGCGGGTCCGGCCACGGGCGTGCAGACGCTGCTGCGCGCGCACGACGAGCGTGGCCCACAGCCCGGGGCGCCCGAAGCCGCGCGGGATCGCCGTCCACCACGGAGCCGGTCGGCCGGTGTAGCGTGCGATGTCGGACGAGACCAAGGTCCCGAACGTCGGCTCGGCGGCAGCGGGCATGGCCGACAGCGTAGTGCCCCCAGGAGGACGACATGGCCGACGGCAGGCTGCCGATCCGCATCCTCTACAAGGGTGCCTCGACGGTGATGTGGCAGTCGTCGCCCGATCGACGTGCGCCCGGCCTGCTGCCCTACCCCCGCACGACGGAGGCCGCTCTGCGGGCGCGCGGCCACGACGTGCACACGGCGGTCAACGCGCTGTCGGCGGTGCGGGCCTCGAGCATCCTGCGTGACTGGGAGGAGGAGGCCACGAGCGTCGCGCCCGATGTGGTCGTCCTGCACTTCGGCCACATGGAGACGATCCACGCGCTCATCCCGAAGTGGCTGGAGCGGCACGCCCGCGCGGGCCGCGAACGGCCGGGGCCCCTGCGCGACCTCTACCGCGCCCGGGTGGTCGGTCCGGCCTGGAAGGCCATGGCGATCGTGCAGCAGCGCGTCGACCGCGCCCTGCCCCCGACGCTGGCGCGTCGGCTCGCGCAGCGACGCGCCCGGCAGGTCGTGGCGCACCTCGACCGCTACGTGAGCCGGCTGGACCGGCTGTCCTCACCCCTCGTCGTGGTCATGGGCCTCATGCGGCCGGGTCGAGTCTGGCGTGACTGGTTCCCCGGCATCGAGGCACGCATGCCCGCGATGGAGACCGCCCTCCGGTCGTGGGTCGAGCAGCGCGGGTCGCAGCGGCTGGTGTTCGTCGAGCTCTGGGACGAGGCCGAGGCCTGGGACGCGCGGGGTCTGGACCCGCGCCCCGACGGCGGGCACTACACCGTGGCGTTCCACGAGCTCGTCGGTGAGCGCCTCGCGGACGTGGTGGCGCGGTGGGCGGCCGAGCAGCCGCACCTCGCGCTCACGGACGTCACGCGCGGTGCGCGGGACGTGAGCGGGCCGGCCCGGTAGCGCGCAGCGCCGCGAGCAGCAGGACCACGCTGGCGCTCGCCGTCACGAGCATCGCCACGCCGACCGCCTCGACCGCGTCGGCGCGCGCCGCGACGACGATGGCGACCACCAGCACGGGCGTCAGCGCCAGCTCGATCCACGACGCGACGCCACCGCGGTCGCGGCCCTGCAGGACGGCCACGAGGACCCGACGCAGGCCGAGCAGGCCGCTCGCGGCCACGAGCCAGTGGGCGACGGGCACCGCCGACTCGAACTCCCGGCCGAAGGCCACGACGATGATCCAGTCGGCGAGCAGCACGAGCGTGGCCGTCAGCAACCCCAGGACCGCCGCCGCGGCGACGACCCAGCGCCGGACCGTGGCCCGCTGCGCGTCGGGATCGTCCTGGTGGCGCGCGACGCGCGGGAGCAGGACCGCCGCGAGGCCGGTGCCCATCATCGCCGGCAGGGACGCGAGCGCCGCCGCCGCCGAGTACAGGCCGAGCGCGACGGTGCCGATGATCGCGCCCACGAGCGTCCGGTCGAGCGCGAGACCGTCGATCGGGCCGATGCTGCCGACGTAGGTCTGGCGGGTCAGGCGCCACAGGTCGCCCCCCTCCAGCGGCGGCGGTGCGGGGTCCACGGGGCGGGCCAGGAGCGCGACGCCGACGACCATGCCGACGGCGAAGGCACCCACCATGACGAGGGCCAGCACGAACGGGGTCGTGCTGTCCACGGCGAGGAACAGCCCCACCATCACGATGGTCACGAGCGTCTGCGGGAGCATCGTCGCCAGGGCGATGCGGGTCATCGGGGCCCCCTCGCCCAGGAGCCCCGCGAGCAGGAGCCGGTAGGCCATGTTCAGCAGCGCCAGCGCGACCACGCAGACCGCCAGGCGCCACACGCCGACCTCGCCGGTCGACCCGTGGAGCACGGCGAACAGGACGCCGAACGGGACTGCTGCCGCCAGGCCCAGCAGGCTCCACCGCCGGACGAGGTGGCCGACGCCGTCGCGCGCCGACAGCCCCCGCGCCGCCAGTCGCGTCGTCACGGCGTTCGGCAGGCTCCCACCCAGGGTGAGCTGCGCCGCCATGCCCGACAGCGCGACGACGAGCGCGAGCTCACCGCGTCCCTCGACGCCGAGCAGCCGCGCCGAGATGATCCCGGTGACGGTGAGCAGGCCCTGGACGAGGAACCCGCCGAAGACCACGAAGAGCGCGGCGAGGCGCTGCGTCACGACGCCTCGCCGAGCACGAGGTCGGTGTAGCGGCGGACCGCCTCCCACGGGTCGGCCGTGCCGGTGCGGACCTCCACCTCGCCTGCGAGCACCTGGCGAACCGCCGCGCCGAGGGACGCGGCGTCGAGCTCGCAGGCCAGGCCCGCGCCGAGGACCTCCACCTCACGCGCCCGCACGGTGGAGCCGGCAGTGACGACGGGGACGCCGGCCGCCTCGGCCTTGCCCATGATCCCGCTCGGGCCGTTGTTCGTCAGGGCCAGGGGCACGACGTCCACGGCCGCCACCAGCTGGTCGAGCTCGTCGTTGTCGAGGTAGGCGTCGCGGACGAGGAGGCGGGCGCGACGTCCGGGCGCGAGCCCCTCGACCCAGGCGCGCACGTCGTCGTCGAGGCGGCCCGCCAGGACCAGGGTGGCGTCGACGCCGACCGCCTCGAGTCCTTCCAGGATCATCGGCGCGTTCCGCCGCTCCGACAGCACGCCGAAGATGCCGACGAGCCGCTCGTCGGCGGGCAGGTCGTGCCGGCGCCGCAGGAGCGCGCGGTCGCGGGCGTGGGCGGTGCTGAAAGCGGGGTCCTGCACCCGGCGCACGACCCAGCCTCGGGCGTCGTCGTCACGCCCGCAGTACCCGACGACGTGGTCGAGGGTCCCGGTGGCGCGTGCGGCCAGGGCGAGCAGCGCCTTGGGCAGCCGCAGGCGCCAGCCCACGAGGTCGAGCGGGCGCAGTCGCGCCGGGTAGCGCGTGAGCATGAAGTGGACGCGCGGTCGTCGGGCCAGGCTCCGCAGCGGCCTCCTCGCGACCCACCACCAGCGCTTGAGCGCCTGGTCGGCGTCCATGTGCACCACACGAGCGACGCCCGAGGCCCCCTCCCGGGCGCGACAGGCCTCCACCACACGGGCGGCGAGGTCCTCGGTCGGGGGGCGCGTGGAGTCGAAGACCTCCTCCACGACGACCCGGCCGGCGTCGACCTCCTCCTGGAGGAACGCGGCGAACTCCGCCGTGGACGTGGTCCCGCGGCTCGTCAGGAACACGACCGGCTCGGGCGTCCCGGCCGCCCGAGCGAGCCACGAGACCGACTGGAGGTGGTGCCCTGCGGGGTCGGGGTCGACGACCAGGGTCGTGCTCATGGGGGCGGCTCCAGCGGGCTCCGTGCGTCCGGACGACGCGGCGACGGGGGTCAGCGTACGGCACCTCGGAGCAGCCCGAGGATGCTCTACGCTTCTCGCGTGAACCGGCTCAGCGCCCTCGCCGCCCAGCAGCTCGCCCGTCGTGGCCTGGTGCTGCGCCGCCACCCGGCCACCCGGCGCCAACGCCTCCTCGCCGACCGCGGCGTCGACCTCGTGGTCGACGTCGGCGCGGCGCGCGGCGGGTACGCCGAGGAGCTCCGCGCGTTCGGCTACCGCGGACGCATCGTCTCGTTCGAGCCGCTCGCGGCCGCGCACGCCGACCTCGCGCGTGCCGCCGCGGGGGATGCGCTGTGGGAGACCCGGAACCTGGCCCTGGGCGACGCGGCCGGACGTCAGGAGATCCACGTGGCGTCGAACAGCGACAGCAGCTCGCTGCTCCCGATGGCCGCCCAGCACCGCGCCGCGAGCCCCGACATCGCCTACGTCGGCGACGAGTCGATCGAGGTCGCCCGGCTCGACGACGTGGCCGACGACGTCCTGCGCGACGCCCGCTCGCCCTACCTCAAGATCGACACCCAGGGCTTCGAGCGGGCCGTGCTCGCCGGCGCCGAGCGCACCGTCCCGCGGCTGGTGGGCCTGCAGCTGGAGCTGTCGTTCGTCACGCTCTACGACGGCGGGATGCTCGCCGACGAGGCCATCGCGTGGGCCTACGACCACGGCTTCGCGCTCGTGGGCCTGGAGCAGGGCTTCGCCGACCCCGGCGGTGCGATCCTGCAGGCCGACGGGGTCTTCCTCCGGGTCTGAGCTGCCCGTGACCCCGCCTCGCACCCGCTCGTTGAGGCAACGAACCAGCCCTTCCCCTCGTCCGAAAGGCGCGCTGTGAACCCTCGTCTCAAGGCCGTGCTGCGGCCGGCGGTCCTCGCCGCCAACACGCCGGTGGCCCGTCGTCGCGCGGAGAAGGAGCTCGCCGCGGCACCCCGCCCGCTCAAGCTCGAGCTGGGCGGTCACGGTCGGCGCCCGGGCTGGGTCGTGACCAACGTCGGCCCCACCACCCGGCTGTACATGGACGCCACGGAGCCCTGGCCGATCGGCGACGGCGAGGTCGAGGTCATCTACTCCGACAACGTCATCGAGCACATCCCGCTGATCCCCGCCCGCACGCTGTTCGCCGAGGCCTACCGGTGCCTGCGGCCCGGCGGCACGATCCGGTTCGTGACGCCGGACCTCGGCGCGCACGTCGAGCGCTACCTCGCGGGGAAGGCCCCGAAGGGCGACCCGGAGGCTCGCGTCTACGAGGAGTCGGGCCTGGTCGTCGAGCACCCGATCGACTGGCTGCAGATCCCCATCGCCTCGTTCGAGCACCACCTCGGGTACGTCTACGACTTCGAGACCCTCGCGGCCGAGCTGCGCCGTGCGGGATTCACGACCGTGGAGCGCCGCGAGCTGAACGAGAGCCCCGTCGCCGACCTCGCCGGGCTCGACCTGCGTGCCGCCGAGGGTGGCGCGCAGATGGCCGTCGAGGCCGTCCGCTGACCCCGCCCGTGCGCGTCGCGATCCTCGCCTCCGGCTGGGCGGGCTTCAACGACGCGGCGTGCCGCGAGCTGGCCCGGCGCGGCGTCGAGCTGCTGGTCGTGACGCCCTCCGAGGCGCCCGACACGGCCTACACCTCCCACCGCCTGGAGGAGTACGCGCAGGTGCACCTCTACCGGGGCGAGCCCGCCGACGGGGAGGTCGCGCGCGTGGTCTCCTCCTTCGCGCCCGACGCCGTGCTCATGCACTCCTGGCACTACGGCCCGTACCGCGAGACGCTCAAGGCGTTGCCGCCGAGCACGTTGCGCGTCCTCTGGATGGACAACGTCTGGCGCAACGTGCCCAAGCAGTGGTTGGGCCGCGCCGTCGCCCCCTGGTGGGTGCGCTCGCTGTTCCACTGCGTCATGGTCCCCAGCGACCGCACGGAGTTCTTCGCCCGACGCCTCGGCTTCGGCGAGGGCGACGTGATCCGCGGTTCGCTGAGCGCGGACACGACCGTCTTCGGCTCCGGCGCGCGGGACGGTGAGGAGCTCGCCGGACGCCGCCGCTTCCTCGCCGCCATGCGCCTGGTCCACCACAAGGGCGCCGACACGCTCGCCGACGCCTACCGCGCCTACCGCGGCCTCGTCGACGACCCGTGGGACCTGCAGGTCGCGGGTCTCGGCGAGATGGCCGACCACTTCACCGGTCTCGACGGCGTCGAGATGCTCGGCTTCCGCCAGCCCGACGAGCTCGCGGCCCTCATGCGGACGGCCTCGTGCTTCGTCGTCCCGTCGCGCGAGGAGCCCTACGGCGTCGTGCTGCACGAGGCAGCCGTGTCGGGCCTGCCGATCGTCACCACGTACTTCGTCGGGGCGGCACCCTTCTTCGTGCAGGACGGGGTGAACGGCTGGACGGTCCCTCGCGACGACCCATGGGCGCTGGCGGAGGCGATGGCGCGGGTCAGCGGCTCCGGCCGCGAGCGCCTCGCGGAGATGTCGGACGTCAGCCGTGCCTTCGGGCGGCGCACGAGCTCCGCCGACTGGGCGCGCAACATGCACGAGCAGCTCGTCCGGCGCACGGCGCAGCTGCGCGAGGGCGCCCCGCGCTGATCACCCGGAGGTCGCGAGCAGGTGCGCGACGAGCGCCGACCTGGCCTCCAGCGCGCGCTCGCGCCGCCGCTCGAAGCGCTCGCGGGGACCGTCGGGGTCGGCCGGGCCGCGGCGCACGGCGGCCAGCACCGCGGCCGCGTAGTCGTCCTCGAGCGCGACGAGGTTCTCGGGCAGCACGAGCTCGGCGAGGCACCCCACGTCGAAGGCGACGGTCTCGACCCCGTGGCGCATCGCGTCGAGCACCACGAGCGGCTCGGCCTCGTTGCGGTAGCGGCTCGGCAGGAGGAAGAGGTCGACCTCGGCGTGGAAGCGCTCGACCTGCTCCTGGTCCAGAGGACCCGTCACCGTCACCAGCTCCCCGAGCCGACGCCGGGCGTCCTCCACGCCTCGGCGGGCGTCGTCGTCCACGCACGGCCCCGCGAGCACCAAGCGGCACGCGATCCCGGCGTCGCGGACCCGCTCGGCCGCGGACACGACGTCGAGCAGGCCCTTCTCGAGCGTGAGGTTGCTCAGGTGTCCCAGGACCACCTCGCCCGTCGGCCGCCGTGCGTCTCTTGCGTCCTCGACCGCCGGCTCGAGGAGAGCGGCGTTGGAGCAGACGACCACGTCGGTGGCGCCGGGGTAGCGCTCGCGCAGGCGTCGCGCCATGACGTCGCCGAGGACGACGTGCCGGACCCCGGCGCCGCCGCGGCGCACCAGCGCGGCGACGGTGGCGTTCTCCTCGTCCAGGTAGCTGAAGTTGTGGTGGTGGAACACGATCGGGAGCCGTGCTCGCCGAGCAAGCCGGACGATGAGGCCCTGGTAGCGGAGGATCTCGCCCCCGGCTCCCCCCAGGTAGACGGAGCCGCGCCGGGGTCGCAGCGTGCGCAGGACGCCCCGCAGGAGACGGGCGAGTCGTCGCACCGGGCCCACGGCGTCGTTGAAGTCGTTGATCTGCGTCCGGGCGCCCGCCCGTCGCAGCTCGTCGACCATCAGCGCGGTGACGCGAGCTGCGCCGTGCATGGGTGGCGGGATGGGACCGTGGACGTGGACGATCGGCGGACGGTCGGGCATGCCGGCCTCACGCCCTCACGAAGATGTAGTTCAGGCCCTCGATCTGCAGCAGGCGGTATCCGCGGCGCCGCAGCAGGCGCACCGAGGCCAGCACCCGTCGCACCCGGTGGTCGTCGAACTCGACGCAGAGCACGTGCGGGAGCACGCCGTCGTCGACCATCTGCCGCAGCACCGCGTGCTCGGCGCCCTCGATGTCGAGCTTCAGCAGACCCGCCTCGGCCTCACCCGCGCGCTCGACGAGCGAGCGGACGGTGAGCACGGGGAACGACCGCGTCGCGGCGGACCCGGTGCTGGCCGACACCCTCGAGCCGATGGCCCAGGACTCGCTCCAGGTCTCGTCCTGCTCGAACTCCAGCTCGCCGTCCTCCGTCCAGACGCCGACGGGCAGGAAGCTCAGCCCCGGGTGCTCGCGGGTCACGTGCTCGACTGCCGACGGCGTGGGGTCGGCCGTGTGCACGGTGTAGCCGAGGCGCTGGAGCTCGAGGTCGAAGGACACGTCGGTGCCGGCACCCACGCAGAAGGCGGGACCACGCTCCGGCTCGACGGCGGGGATCCACCAGCCGCCGTAGAAGGTCCCGAGCCGCAGCATCGCAGGGGGCCGCTCGGGCCGGAGCCAGGACTCCAGCGCGAAGATGGTCAGCTTGATGCGCGCCTTCGACGCGAACGTGCGCAGCGACACCGGTCCCCCTCGGTCGGCCTGGTCCGGACGAGGCGACTGTAGTGGACCGGTGGCCGGTGCACCTCGGCGTCGCACCGGGCGACCTAGACTTCCGGGGTGGAGTTCCTCGACGGCCGCCGGCCCGCGCACGACCTGACCTACAACGACGTCTTCATGGTGCCGCGACGCTCGGACGTCACGTCCCGCTTCGACGTCGACCTCTCGACGCCGGACGGCACCGGGGCCACCATCCCGCTCGTCGTGGCCAACATGACGGCCGTGTCGGGTCGGCGGATGGCCGAGACGATCGCACGGCGCGGCGGGATCGCGATCATCCCGCAGGACATCCCCCTCGACGTCGTCGCGGCGACCGTCGCCCGGGTCAAGGCCGCGCACACCCTCTACGACACCCCGGTCACGGTGCCGCCGAGCACGACGGTGGGCGAGGCGCTGTCGCTGCTGCCCAAGCGCGCCCACGGGGCCGTCGTGGT
Source organism: uncultured Aeromicrobium sp. (assembly GCA_964599245.1). GTDB lineage: Bacteria > Actinomycetota > Actinomycetes > Propionibacteriales > Nocardioidaceae > Aeromicrobium. The sequence goes on from CAZREF010000011.1 coordinate 41,067, forward strand.
GGTCGAGGACGGCAAGCCGCTCGGCGTGGTCACCGAGCGGGACGGGGCCGAGGTCGACCGCTTCGCACAGGTGCACGAGGTCATGTCGACCGACGTGCGCACCGTCGAGGCCGGGCTCGACGCGCGGGCCTACTTCGACGTCCTCGCCGGCGGGCACCTCGCGATGGCGCCGGTCCTCGACGGCGGCGAGCTCGTCGGGGTCGTCACCCGCAAGGGCGCGCTGCGCTCCACCATCTACACCCCCGCCGTCGACCCGGACGGACGCCTCGTGGTGGGGGCCGCCGTCGGCATCAACGGTGACGTCGCCGCCAAGTCCACCGCCCTGCTCCGGGCCGGGGTCGACGTCCTCGTCGTGGACACCGCGCACGGCCACCAGCAGAAGATGCTCGACGCCCTGCCCCTCGTGCGGAGCGCCCGCGACCGCCACGAGGAGGAAACCGGTCGACGCGTGCCCGTCGCGGCCGGGAACGTGGTCTCGGCCGACGGCGTGCGCGACCTCGCAGGCGCCGGTGCCGACGTCCTCAAGGTCGGGGTGGGCCCGGGGGCCATGTGCACGACCCGGATGATGACCGGCGTCGGACGGCCGCAGCTGTCCGCGGTGCTCGAGTGCGCCGCGGCCGCGCAGGAGGTCGGAGCCCACGTCTGGGCCGACGGCGGGGTCCGGTACCCCCGCGACGTCGCCCTCGCCCTGGCCGCCGGCGCGGCGAGCGTCATGGTCGGCTCCTGGTTCGCGGGGACCTACGAGAGCCCGGGCGACCTGCGCCACGACGCCGACGGACGCGCCTACAAGGAGTCGTTCGGCATGGCGAGCTCGCGCGCCGTGGCCAACCGCACCCGCGACGCCGCGGGCTTCGAGAAGGCCCGCATGGCGCTGTTCGAGGAGGGCATCTCCACCTCCCGCATGTACCTCGACCCGGAGCGGCCCGGCGTGGAGGACCTGGTCGACGGCATCACCGCGGGCGTGCGCTCGAGCTTCACGTACGCCGGCGCCCGCACGCTCGCGGAGTTCGCCGAGCGTGCCGTGGTGGGCGTCCAGAGCGCGGCCGGGTACGAGGAGGGACGCCCGCTGCACCGCTCCTGGTGACCGGGCGGGACCTCCTCGCCCGTGCCTCGTTGAGCCTGGGTGACGGGCGGCAGGGAGCCACCGCGACGGAAGGACTTCGATGACGCACGAGCCGCAAAACGTCGTGGCCTCGCAGAACGAGTCGCACGGCGAGGGCCACGACTACGTCAAGGGTTCCCCCCACCTGCGCCACGCGGCGTTGCGCAGCATGATCGGCGGGCACCTCGCCACGCTGGTGCGCGAGACGATCGAGCGCACGGGCTCGTGCCACGTCGGGGAGATCGGGGCCGGGCACGGGACCTTCACCGACTTCCTGCTGGACGCGGGGGCGAGCGTCACCGTCACGGAGGCCAGCGAGGCCAGCGCCGCCGCGCTGCAGCGCAAGTACGCGGGCCGCGACGACGTGGAGGTCTTCTTCGACCGCACGGGCGGTGACGTGTTCACCCGCACCGACCGCTTCGACGGAGTGGTCTGCGCGGCCCTGCTCCACCACATCCCCGACTACCTCACCTTCGTGCGCGACCTCGCCGGCATCGTGGAGGACGGTGGGTTCTTCTACTCCGCCGCCGATCCCACCTACTACCCCCGGCGCAGCCGCCGGACCCACGTGCTCGCCCGCGGCTCCTACTTCCTGTGGCGCCTGGGCCAGGGCAACTACGCCCGCGGGCTGGCCACCCGCCTGCGCCGGGTCAAGGGCGAGTGGTCCGACACCGAGGCGTCCGACCTCGTCGAGTACCACGTCGTGCGCGACGGCTGCGACGAGCTGGCGCTGGAGCAGGCGCTGGCGGGCCTCTACACCGACGTCGAGGTGTTCACCTACTGGGCGACCCAGGGCCCGTTGCTGCAGCGCGCCCTCGCACCGCTCGGGCTGAGGACCGAGTTCGGGCTCATCGCCCGCGGACGCAGCGCCGACGTCACCGCAGGATGATCGCGAGACCCCGCCCGAACGAGGCGTCGAGGTCGGGGTCGGCCGCGACGATGCCGACGGCGGCGGCCTGGCGGTGCAGCTGCGTCGCCTGGGTGTGGCCGACCACGTAGAGCAGCAGCGTCCGCGCGACGTCGGGGTCGCTGTGGGCCGCGAGGTCCGCCTCGAGCGCGAAGCCGCCGAGCCGGAACGCCGCGGTCGTGGCCACGACCTCCGCCCCGTCCCGCACGGCCAGCATCGCCGAGCGCAGCCGCGTCGAGGTGGCGGTGAGGTCGGCGTCGACCTGCACGTCCGCGAGAAGCCGGTCGGCCATGAGGCCCAGGAGGGTCTGCTTGTCGGGGACGTGGTGGTACAGGGCACTGGGCCGGACCTCGAGCTCGGCGGCGACCCGTCTCATGGTGCAGAACTCCAGGCCGTAGGCGTCGAGCACGCGCAGGGCGCCGGCCACGACGTCGTCGAGCGTGTTCGCCATCTCACCTCCTCGAGGATCCGTGGCCACGGCGGCGGCCGATGTGCCACACTACCTGAACACCGTTCACCTGAACGCCGTTCAGGTGCTGCCCACGTCGTGCCGCGAGGAGACCCCCATGACGAAGACCGCCACCTCCACGAGCACCGTGCGCTCCCGAGGCCTCTCCCCCACCGACCTCGCCCTCGTCGCGGTGTTCGCCGCGCTGACCGCCGTCTGCGCGGTCGTGGCCGCGCTCCCCTTCGGCGTGAACGGTGTCCCCGTCACGCTGCAGCTGTTCGCGATCTTCCTGGCCGGCGCGGTGCTCGGCGCGAAGCGCGGCTTCCTGGCCATCGCGCTCTACCTCGCGCTCGGGGCGGTCGGCCTGCCCGTGCTCGCCGGCGGCCAGGCCGGGCTCGCACCGTTCGTGGGCGTCACCGCCGGCTACCTGTGGTCCTTCCCGTTCGTCGCGCTGGCCGTCGGCCTGGCCGTCGAGCGCGCTCGCGCCGCGGGAGCCGCCGTCACCGCCGCGGTCGTGGTCGTCGGCGGCCTGGTCGGCGAGGCGATCTGCTGGTTCGTGGGCGGCGTCGGCATCGCGCTCTACGCCGACACCCCGCTCTGGACGACCCTCAAGGGCGCCGCCGTCTACGTGCCGGCGGACCTCGTGAAGCTGGCGCTCGCGGCCGTCGTCGCCGCGGCCGTCCACCGCGCCTTCCCGCAGCTGCTCGCCCGTCGCTGACGGCGGCGCCGCTCCGGGACGCCCGTGCGCGAGACTGGCTCCGTGGCGACCATCGAGCTCGACGACGTCACCGTCACGGCCCCTACCGCCGACGGTGACGTCGTGCTGCTGCGCGACGTCACGGCCCGGCTGGTCGAGCGACGCGTCGTGGTCGTCGGGGCCAACGGCTCGGGCAAGTCGACCCTCGCGCGGCTGGTCAACGGCCTGGTCCCGGCGTCGGCCGGGACGGTCCGGGTCGACGGCCTCGACGTGGCGACGGAGGGGCCGGCCGTCCGACGGCGCGTCGGGTTCGTCTTCACCCAGCCGGCGGCGCAGCTCGTGATGCCCACCGTCCTGGAGGACGTGGCGCTGTCGTTGCGCCGGCACGTCAAGGACCGACGGGAACGTGACGAACGGGCGCGTTCCGTGCTCGCCGACATCGGCCTCGCCGACCGCGCCGACGTCTCCGTGCACGCACTGTCGGGCGGCCAGCAGCAGCTCCTCGCGATCGCCGGTGTGCTCGCCTGCGAGCCGACCGTGGTCGTCGCCGACGAGCCGACGACCCTGCTCGACCTGCGCAACGCGCGAGCCGTGGAGGAGCGGCTCCTGTCGCTGGAGCAGCAGCTGCTGCTGGTCACGCACGACCTCGACCTCGCCCGGCGGTGCGACCGCGCCCTCGTCGTCGAGGACGGCCACGTCACCGTGGACGACGACCCCGAGGCGGCCGTGGCGCACTACGTCGAGAGCGCCCTGCGAGGGCCGACGTGAGGACGCTCCCCCTCGGGCTGCACGTGCCCGGCGAGACGATCTGGCACCGGCTGCCGACCGGCCGCAAGCTCCTGGGGCTCGTGGTGGTGGGCATCGCCGTCGTGGCGCTGCGTGGTCCGTGGCCCCCTCTCGCCGCACTCGTCGTCGCGGTCGGCGTGGCCCTGCACGCCGGCGTCCCGTGGCGGACGCTGCTGCTCGGCGTGCGACCGCTGCTCGTGGTCCTGGCCGTGCTGGCCGCGTTCCAGACCTGGCAGCGCGGCTGGCCGGTCGCGGTCGAGCTGGTCGCCACGACGCTCACGCTGGTGGCGCTGGCCACGACCTTCACGGCCACCACGCCCACCGACGACCTCCTCGACACGGTGGCTCGCGGGGCGCGCGTCCTGCGACCCCTCGGGGTCGATCCCGAGCGCGTGGCCCTCGCCTTCTCCCTCGCCATCACCTCCGTCCCCGTGGTGCTCGCGATCTTCGGGCAGACGCGCGAGGCCGCCAGGGCGCGCGGCCTGGAGCGCAGCCCGCGCGCCACGCTCGCCCCGTTCGCCGTGCGCACGGTCGCGCACGCCCACGCGCTGGGCGACGCCCTCGCGGCACGGGGCATCGGCGACCCCGACTGACCTCCCCGCGGCTCGACCACCGCGACCCGACCACCACGGTCTGACCACCTCGGGCGCTAGGTTCCGGGCATGGACGTGCTGCTCGGCGCCGTGCTCGGTGGCCTGCTCACCGCCGTCGTCGCGGTGGCGTGGGCTCGGTCGCGCCGACCCGACGCCGCCCTCGGCGGGCCGGACGACCAGGCCACCTACGCGACGCTGCACACCGCGTCGCTGGCGGCGCCGGGGCTGCGCTCGGGGCTCGACCACGAGGGAGCGGTCGCCGCCCTGCCCCACGTACGGGCGCTGCTCGGCGGGGCGGCCGCCGCGCTCACCGACGGCGCAGGCCTGCTGGCGACCGCGGGCGGCGGGGACCACCGGCTCGCCGAGCCGCTCGTGGAGGCGGCCCTTGCCGAGGGCCGCACCCAGGCCTCGGACCGCGTCGTCGTGGCCCCGCTCGTCGTCGACGAGCGGGTCGTCGGCACGCTCGTCGTCCACACCCCCGCCCCGGCAGCCGGCACCGTCCGCGCGACCACCGAGGTCGCGCGCTGGATGTCGAGCCAGCTCGAGCTGAGCGAGCTCGCGGTCTCGCGCGCCGCCCTGGTGGAGGCCGAGCTGCGCGCCCTGCGCGCCCAGATCTCGCCGCACTTCATCTACAACTCGCTGGGAGCCATCGCGTCCTTCGTGCGCACCGATCCCGAGCGGGCGCGGGGCCTCCTGCTCGAGTTCGCGGACTTCACCCGGTACTCGTTCCGCCGTCACGGCGACTACACCACGCTCGCCGAGGAGCTCCGCTCGATCGAGCGCTACCTGACCCTGGAGAACGCGCGCTTCGGCGACCGCCTCCAGGTCACGTCGAGCATCGCGCCGGAGGTGCTCAACGTCAGCCTGCCGTTCCTCGCGGTCCAACCACTCGTCGAGAACGCGGTGCGCCACGGCGTCGAGCCGAAGGACGGCACCGGGCACATCACCGTCGTCGCCAGGGACGAGGGGAGCACCTGCGTCATCGAGATCGAGGACGACGGCGTCGGCTCGGACCCCGACGTCGTCCGCGAGGCACTGGCCGGTCGTGGCAGCGGCGGGTCCGTCGGGCTCGCCAACGTCGACCAGCGGCTGCGGACCGTCTACGGGAACGACCACGGCATCGTCGTCGAGACCGCACCCGGGCTGGGGACGAAGGTGACGCTGCGGGTGCCGAAGTTCTCACCGGCCGTCAGCACGTGAGCGCGGTCTACACTCCCGGGATGGACGGGGCCCCCGGCGACCGCGCACCGCTGCGCACGCTCGTCGTCGACGACGAGCAGCCGGTGCTCGACGAGCTGGTGTACCTGCTCGGACGCGACGACCGCGTGGGCCCGGTGGAGACGGCCCGCTCCGGGGCGGAGGCGCTGCGCCGCCTCGAGTCCGGGCAGGTCGACCTCGTGTTCCTCGACGTGGCCATGCCGGGCCTGTCCGGGATGGACGTGGCGCGCATCGTCGGCCGGTTCCGCACCCCGCCGCGCATCGTGTTCGTGACCGCGCACGACAACCACGCGGTGGACGCCTTCGAGCTGGGCGCCGTCGACTACCTGCTCAAGCCGATCCGCGAGGAGCGGCTGCACGAGAGCATCCGCCGCGCGGTGGAGTCGGGCGAGCCCGTCGCCGACACCGACGAGACCATCGCCGTCGAGCTGGGCGGGGTGACGCGCTTCGTGCGGCGTTCGACCATCACCCACGTCGAGGCACAGGGTGACTACGTGCGGCTGCACACCGCCGACGGCGCCGGGCACCTGCTGCGCACGCCGCTCACGGGACTCGCGGACGCCTGGTCCGACGCCGGGTTCGTCCGCATCCACCGCAGCATCGCGGTGAACCTGGCGCACGTGCGCGAGGTGCGGATGCAGGCGGGTCGCTGCAGCGTCGTGGTCCCCCGCGGCGAGGCGCTGGAGGAGCTGCAGGTCTCCCGCCGCCACACGCCGCACCTGCGCGAGCGCGTGCTCGACCGGAGCCGTTGAGGTGGAGCGTCCGGATCCCGCGGACACGCCCTCGCCGGCGGCGGGCAGGGTGCGGGTGACCAGCCCGCTCGCGACGGCACGGACGCATGCGCCGCGCACCGTCCGGCAGGAGATCGACGAGGCCAGCGGGGTCGGCGAGGTCTACATCCGCTCGCTCGTCCGCTCGCAGCTGCGGTCGGCGCTCGCGGTGGTCACCGTGCTCGTCGCCGGCGTCGGGTCGCTGCCGCTGGGCTTCGCGCTGCTCGGTGGCCTGGCGGACGCGCAGGTCGGCCCGGTGCCACTGCCGTGGATCGTGCTCGGCGTGCTCGTGTACCCGGCGCTGCTGCTCGTCGGCTGGTTGTACGTCCGCCGCGCCGAGCGGGCGGAGGCCGACTTCGCGGCGCTCGTGCACGCACCCGAGCCGGGCCGTGGGCAGCAGGACGGCAGCCCGGCGGGGGTGCCGGGCCGTGGGCGGCAGGACGGCACATGAGCTCGACCTACGCCGTGGTCGCCGTCGTGCTGGTGTCGCTCGCGACGCTGGGCATCGGCGCGTTCGGGCTGCGGGTCAGCCGCACGACGAGTGACTTCTACGTGGCGTCCCGGTCGGTGTCGCCGGGGCTCAACAGCTCCGCGATCGGTGGCGAGTACCTGTCGGCCGCGTCGTTCCTCGGCGTCGCCGGGCTGGTGCTGGCCTCGGGTCCGGACGTCCTCTGGTACCCGATCGGGTGGACCGCCGGCTACCTGCTGCTGCTCGTGCTGGTGGCGGCGCCGCTGCGGCGCTCGGGGGCGTACACCATCCCCGACTTCGCGCAGGTGCGCCTGCAGTCGGTGACGGCGCGGCGAGCGGCGACGCTGCTGGTCGTCGGCGTCGGCTGGCTGTACCTGATGCCGCAGTTCCAGGGAGCGGGACTGACGCTGCGCACCGTGACCGGCGCACCGGGCTGGTTGGGCATGGTGCTGGTGGCGGCCATCGTCGTGCTCAACGTGGTCGCCGGCGGCATGCGGAGCATCACCTTCGTGCAGGCGTTCCAGTACTGGCTGAAGGTGACCGCACTGCTCGTCCCGGCCGTCTTCCTCCTCCGGGCGTGGACGCTCGACGGCGCCCCGTCCCCCGTCGCGCCGGAGGCGTGGTTCGCGCCGTGGGGGACGTCCGACGCGCAGGGGCTGTACACGACCTACTCGGTGCTCATCGCCACGTTCCTCGGCACGATGGGCCTGCCGCACGTCGTGGTGCGCTTCTACACGAACCCCGACGGGCACGCGGCGCGCCGGACGACCTTGATCGTGCTCGGGCTGATCGGCGGGTTCTACCTGCTCCCGACCGTCTACGGCGTGCTCGGCCGCGTCTACGCGTCCGACCTCGTCGCTGCGGGGCGCGCCGACACCGTGGTGCTCGAGCTGCCGGGGCGGGTCCTCGGCGGCGGCCTGGGCGACGTGCTCTCCGCGCTCGTGACGGCAGGGGCGTTCGCCGCGTTCCTGTCGACGTCGTCGGGGCTCACCATGGCCATCGCGGGCGTGGTCGGGCAGAGCCTGACGTCGGCCGGTCCCCTGGCCGGTCGGACCTCGCCGGTCGCGGCGCTCCGCCTGGCGGCGGTGGCGTGCGTGCTGGTGCCGCTCGGCCTGGCGCTCCTCGCCGAGCCGATCCCCGTCGCCAGCTCGGTGACGTTCGCCTTCGCGCTCGCCGCCTCGACGTTCTGCCCGTTGCTGGTCCTCGGCATCTGGTGGCGTGGGCTCACCGCCGCCGGCGCCCTCACCGGCATGGCCGGTGGTGGAATGGCCGCACTCCTCGGCACCGTGGTCGCGATCTCCGCGCGGCCCGAGGGCTGGGTCGGCGCGCTCGCCGGCCAGCCGGCGATGTGGAGCGTCCCGATCGGCTTCGGCCTCATGGTCGGCGTCTCCCTGCTCACCCGCGACCGCGTCCCCTCCACCGTCGCCCGCACGATGGTGCGCCTCCACACGCCCGAGCGGGTGGACGTGCAGCGCTGACGTCGGCTCCTCCGTCCTGCGGCTGCGCCGGCCCGGCTCTCCCCTCGTCCTGCGACTGCGTTCCCTCGGCTCTCGCTCGTCCTGCGGCTGCGTCGGGTCGGCTTCTCGTCGTGGTGGGTCGCGCAGGGGCCTCGACCGGGGAGCTGGGTGCGCGTCCGGGTCGGGGTCTCGGGGTCCGGTCCGGGTGGGGGTGACGCACGATTCTTCCTCTGCGTGGGCAAGAATTCTTCCTTCTCGTGGCACGGTCCACGGGAAGGGAGAATCGCTGCCCCTGCGCCCCCATCGGCGGTAGGTGAGGCACCAAACTGCTCGCCGGGAGGTAGGTGGCCCGCGCTACCGCGACCCCCGCAGGTCGGTGACCCGCGGATAGCGCCCCGCTAACCGCGCGCCACCTACCTCCCACGAGCGGAGCGGACGCACGCCAAAGCAGAACCCTGCGTCACCCCCCGGCCCCCGCAGGCCCGAGACCCCAAGCCGGCACGCACCCAGCTCCCCGGTCGAGGCCCCTACGGAAACCACGCCCACGACGAGCCGCGGCAGCGCAGCCGCAGGACGAGACCAGGCCGAGGCAGCGCAGCCGCAGGACGAGACCAAGCCGGAGCAGCGCGACCGCAGGACGACCAGAGCCGAGGACGGTACCGCTCGTCGCACCCGGACCACCGCTCGTCGCGCCGACCGTGCCGTACGGCGCAGCGGGAGGCGGTCCGGCCGCAGGGAGGACGTCGTGACCTGGCGCACACTGCGGCGCGCTCCCTAGCGTCGCCGAGTGGGACGCACGTCACACGCGTCCTCCCCGCCCACCGAGAGACGAGGTGCCCCCGTGGCCGAGAAAGTCACGCCCGAGGTCCACGCGGCCTACGAGCGCATCCACCAGTCCTCGGAGTTCGCAGAGCTCCGCGGCAACTACCTGAGGTTCGTCGTGCCCATGACGGCGGCGTTCATGGTCTGGTACCTGCTGTACGTCGTGTGCTCGAACTGGGCGCCCGGCCTCATGGGCACGAAGGTGTTCGGCAACATCAACGTGGCCCTCCTGTTCGGGCTCCTGCAGTTCGCCACCACCTTCGGCATCGCGTGGCTCTACGCCCGCTACTCGGCGCGGACCATGGACCCGATCGCGTCCGACCTGCTCGACGACTTCGAGCGGGAGGTCGAGCGATGAGCACCCGCGACACCCTCCTCGCCGCCTCGGCGTCCGACGACCACCAGGCCCTCACGTCGACGCTGTTCGTCCTCGTCGTGCTGCTGACCGTCGGCATCACCTTCTGGGCCAGCCGCAACACCAAGACCGCAGCCGACTACTACGCCGGCGGTCGCTCGTTCAGCGGCGTCCAGAACGGCTTCGCGATCGGCGGCGACTACATGTCCGCCGCCTCGTTCCTCGGGATCTCCGGCGCGATCGCGCTGTCGGGCTACGACGGCTTCCTGTACTCGATCGGCTTCCTCGTGGCCTGGCTCGTCGCGCTGCTCCTGATCGCGGAGCTGCTGCGCAACTCCGGCCGGTTCACGATGGCCGACCAGCTCGCCTACCGCATGCGCCAGCGACCCGTACGCACCGCGGCCGCGACGTCGACGATCGTCGTCTCGATCTTCTACCTGCTCGCCCAGATGGTCGGCGCAGGCGCGCTGGTCTCCCTGCTGCTGGGCGTCGACTCCCAGGCCGCGAAGAACCTCACGATCGCCGGCGTCGGGGTCCTGATGATCGTCTACGTCGTCTTCGGCGGCATGAAGGGCACGACCTGGGTGCAGATCGTCAAGGCCGTGCTGCTGATGTTCGGCACGATCCTCATCTCCGTGCTCGTGCTCGCGAAGTTCGGCTTCAACCTGTCGGACCTGCTCGGCCAGGCCGCCGACAACAGCGGCCAGGGCAGCGCGTTCCTCGAGCCCGGCCTCAAGTACGGCGTGAGCCTGACGAGCAAGATCGACTTCGTCTCGCTCGGCATCGCGCTCGTCCTCGGCACCGCCGGCCTGCCGCACATCCTCGTGCGCTTCTACACCGTGCCCACCGCCAAGCAGGCCCGCGTGTCGGTGCTCTGGGCGATCGGCATCATCGGCAGCTTCTACCTCCTGACGCTGGTCCTCGGGTTCGGCGCCGCGGCGCTCGTGACCGGCGACGCGAAGGAGCGGATCGTCGAGTCCGGCGGCAACCTGGCCTCCCCGCTGCTCGCAGAGGCGGTCGGTGGCGGTGCGGGCACCACCGGCGGCGCGATCCTGCTGGCCCTCATCTCGGCGGTCGCGTTCGCGACGATCCTCGCCGTGGTCGCGGGCCTGACCCTGACGTCGGCGTCGTCGGTCGCGCACGACCTCTACGCGAACGTCATCAAGAAGGGCGACGTCACCGGCGACCAGGAGGTCAAGGTCGCGCGGATCGCCGCCTTCGTGATCGGCGGCGTCGCGATCGCCCTGGCCATCCCCGGCCAGAGCCTCAACGTCGCCTTCCTGGTGGCGCTCGCGTTCGCGGTGGCCGCGTCGGCGAACCTGCCGGCGCTGCTCTACAACCTGTTCTGGAAGCGCTTCAACACCCGTGGCGCGACGTGGAGCATCTACGGCGGACTGGTCGCGGCGGTCGGCCTGGTCTTCTTCAGCCCGGTCGTCTCGGGCTCGGAGACGGCGCTGTTCACCAGCGTCGACTTCTCCTGGTTCCCGCTGTCCAACCCGGGCATCGTCTCCATCCCCTTCGGCTTCCTCATGGGGTGGCTGGGCACGGTGACGTCGAAGGAGACCGAGAGCGAGGCGCGCTTCGCCGAGCTCGAGGTGCGCTCGCTGACGGGCGCCGGCGCCGAGAAGTGACCCGGACCGCGCGGTAGCCGCGGCAGACGCGGACCGGGGTCGGGACGTTCCAGGGGCGTCCCGACCCCAACGCCGTCGCAACCCGTGTTGAACCACCCTGTGACCTGAGCAACGATGCAGACGTACCCCCACCCGAGGAGATCCTGTGAGCGAGCACGGCATCAGCAACCTGTCCCGTGAGGACCGTGTCTTCGAGCCGCCGGCCGACCTGGCCGCGCAGGCGAACGTAACGGCCGACGTCTACGACGCTGCGGCGAAGGACCGGCTCGGCTTCTGGGCCGACGCGGCGCACCGCCTCACCTGGGGCACCGACTTCACCGAGGTGCTCGACTGGAGCAACCCGCCGTTCGCGCAGTGGTTCGTCGGCGGGAAGCTCAACGTCGCCTACAACTGCGTCGACCGCCACGTCGAGAACGGTGACGGCGACAAGGTCGCGATCCACTTCGTCGGCGAGCCGGGCGACACCCGCGACCTCACCTACGCCGAGCTGAAGGACGAGGTGTCCCAGGCCGCCAACGCGATCACCGAGCTCGGCATCGAGGCCGGCGACCGGATCGCGATCTACATGCCGATGATCCCCGAGGCGGTCATCGCGATGCTCGCCTCGGCCCGTGTGGGCGCCGTGCACACGGTCGTCTTCGGCGGGTTCTCCTCCGACGCGCTCGCGAGCCGGGTGGAGGACTGTGAGGCCAAGCTCGTCATCACCGCCGACGGCGGGTACCGCCGCGGCAAGCCGTCCGCTCTCAAGCCCGCCGTCGACGAGGCCCTCGCCAAGCTCGGCGACGCCTCGCCGGTGGAGCACGTGCTCGTCGTGCGCCGCACGGGAGAGGACGTCGAGGTCACCGAGGGTCGCGACGTGTGGTGGCACGACGTCGTCGACGCCGCCTCGCCCGAGCACGAGCACCAGCTGTTCGACAGCGAGCACCCGCTCTTCGTCATGTACACCTCCGGCACCACCGGCAAGCCCAAGGGCATCCTGCACACCTCCGGCGGGTACCTCACGCAGGCGGCCTACACGTTCTGGGCGACGTTCGACCACAAGCCCGACGACGTCTACTGGTGCACGGCCGACGTCGGCTGGATCACCGGCCACTCCTACATCACCTACGGCCCGACCGCGAACGGCGCGACCCAGGTGCTCTACGAGGGCACCCCCGACACCCCGCACAAGGGCCGCTGGTGGGAGATCATCGCCGATGCGAAGGTCTCCCTCTTCTACACCGCGCCCACCGCGATCCGCACGTGCATGAAGTGGGGCGAGCAGATCCCCGCCGAGCACGACCTGTCCAGCCTGCGCATCCTCGGCACGGTCGGTGAGTCCATCAACCCCGAGGCCTACGTCTGGTACCGCGAGAACATCGGCGGCGGCCGCACCCCCATCGTCGACACCTGGTGGCAGACCGAGACCGGCGCCCACATGATCACCCCGCTGCCCGGCGTCACCGCAGCCAAGCCCGGCTCGGCCATGACCGCCTTCCCCGGCATCGCCGCGGAGGTCGTCGACGACGCCGGCAACCCCGTCGGGAACGGCGAGGGCGGCTACCTCGTCATCACCGAGCCCTGGCCGTCGATGCTCCGCACCATCTGGGGCGACGACGACCGCTACCAGGAGACCTACTGGTCCCGGTTCGCCGCGCAGGGCTACTACTTCGCCGGCGACGGGGCGAAGAAGGACGAGGACGGCGCCATCTGGCTGCTCGGGCGCGTCGACGACGTCATGAACGTCTCCGGCCACCGCCTCTCCACCACCGAGATCGAGTCCGCGCTCGTCTCCCACCCCAAGGTCGCCGAGGCCGCCGTCGTGGGCGCCGCCGACGACACCACCGGCCAGGCGGTCTGCGCGTTCGTCATCCTGCGCGAGTCCGCCGGGGACGGGGGTGAGGACGTGGTGGCCGAGCTGCGCCAACACGTGGCCAAGGAGATCGGCCCCATCGCCAAGCCCCGCCAGATCATGGTCGTCCCCGAGCTGCCCAAGACCCGCTCGGGCAAGATCATGCGGCGGCTGCTGCGCGACGTCGCCGAGCACCGCGAGGTCGGCGACGCCACGACCCTGGCCGACTCCGGCGTCATGGACCTCATCACCGCCGGCATGAACGACGCCAAGAACGACGAGGACTGACCTCCCGCCCAGCGCCCTATGGCTCGAGGCCCCGCGACGACCGTCGCGGGGCCTCGTGCGTCCGCGAGCCGTGGCCGGACCGACAGCGGACGTCAAGGTTCCGTTCAGCGTCCTCTCACCGTCGCCCGGCACGGTGGAGACATGGACTCCTCCTCCCGCCTCGACATCGTCTTCGCCGCCTCGGTGATCGCCGGCGCGTCGTTCACCGGCGTGCTGCTCCGCCTGCTCGGCGCCTGACCCGCCACCGCGCGCGCCCGCGCCGTCCGCTTGTAGGCTCGGCTGCATGACGCCTCGTGAGCCCGTGCGCCCGATGCTGCCCGAGCAGGACGAGCCGACCATCGGCCGCCTCGTCGCCGACGCCAGCCGCGACGTCTCGGCGCTCGTGCAGGCCGAGATCGCCCTCGCCAAGAGCGAGCTGGTCGTCAGCGCCAAGGCCGGCGGCGTCGGGGCCGCGCTGTTCGCGGTGGCCGGCTTCATCGGGCTGCTGGTCATCATCCTGATGTCGATCGCGTTCGCCTACCTGCTGTCGATGACCGGCCTGCACCCCGCGTGGTGCTTCATGATCGTGTCCGGCGTCCACCTGCTGCTCGCCGCCATCCTCGTGCTCGTCGGCATCCGGCTGATGAAGAGGATCCGCGCACCGAAGAAGACGATCGACTCGGCGAAGAAGATCCCGGCCGCCCTCAAGGGGCAGTCGAGCCCGGGCGTCCCGGCCCGCCGGCCGTGACGACGCGCCGCTAGCCGCGGCGGCCGACGACGACGCCGACCACCCCGAGCACCACGGTCACGCCGGCGGCGAGCGCCGCCCAGACGAACCAGCGGTCGGCCGACGTGACCCCGACGTCGAGGAGCGCGCGGACCAGCGAGCCCTGCGCCGCTCCCCCGGCGTCGGCGACGGCCCGGTCGCGCACGAGCCGCACCAGCCCGGCGTCCGCGGCCGCAGCCAGGAGAGTGCCGAGCCCGAGCCAGAGCAGCGCCACCGACGTGCGACGGGCCGCCAGGAGGGCGACGAGCGCACCGAGCACGGCCACCGCGAGCGCCACGGTCGCCACGCGCGGGCTGGCCTCGACCGCCCGCAGCGTCCGCGCCGACGGCCCCGGCGACAGCTCGACGACGAGCCGGTCGGGCGCCTCCACCAGTCCGTCGGAGCGCTGCGCCACCAGCGCCGCCAGCGGTGCCACGTCGAGCGGGACCGGGACCGTCCCGGACCCGGGTGGCGGGTCGGCCAGCAGGGCCGCGTGCGTGCGGCGCAGCGTCTCCTGCCAGGCGCGCGCGACCCCGCGCGCGGAGAGGACACGGTCGGCTTCCTGCTCGAGCAGCCGGCGTCCGGCCTCGGCCAGCTGGGGCGGCAGACCGGCGCGCTCCTCGAGGCGATCGGCGACGAGGTCGGCGGCGCTCGAGCGGACGGCCTCGGTCCGCGTCACGTCTCGGGCGAGCGACGCGAACCCGTCCTCGTCGGCCAGGTGCTGCGCCGTCCAGGCCGCGGGCAGGCCGGCGGCGAGCGCCACGACGGCCACGACACCCGCCAGGAACGCCGTCAGGCTGCGCATCAGGCGCACCGGCCGGTGTCGACGGCCTGGGTGGCGCGCTCGCCCTCGCGGGCGTCGTCCTGCGCCTGCTCCGCGGTGACGGCGTAGCCGGTGGAGCTGTCGGAGACCGAGGCCGCGAAGATCACGCCGAGGACGTCGCCGTCGGTGGAGACGAGCGGACCGCCGGAGTTGCCCGAGCGGACGAGGCTGCGCACGGAGAAGGCCTCACGGAGCACCTGCCCCCGGTCGTAGATGTCCGGGCTGCGCAACGTGAGCTGCGAGCGGATGCGGGCCGCGCGGGCGTCGAAGGGACCGTTCTCGGGATAGCCCAGCACCGCGGCCTCCTGCCCCGACGCGCCCCCGAGGTCGAAGTCGAGGGCAGGCACGCCGAGGTCGTCGGTGGCGATCACGGCGAGGTCGAGCTCGGGGTCGAAGACGACGACGCGCCCGTCGAGGCGACGATCGCCCTCGACCGTGACCACGGGGTCGTCGACGCCGGCCACGACGTGCGCGTTGGTCATGACCCGACCGGGCGCGTAGACGAAGCCGGAGCCCTCGATGCCACGGCCGCACTCGGCGTCGCCGAGGATCTTCACGACGCTGCGCGAGGCCTCGCGCACACCGGGCTGGGACAGGACGGCGTCGTCCGGTGCCCCGACGGCCTGGATCTTCTCGTCGGCGAACGGGTCGATGTAGCGGGGGAAGAGGTTCGCGTCGAGGGTGCGGCTGAAGGCCCGCAGCGTGTCGGTGGCCGCGCCGGGCATGACCCCGTCGACCTTCGCGAGGATCGTGGAGTCGCGGGCGGCCTTGGCCAGCCACGGGATGGAGGTGCCGCTGACGGCGTAGCCGAGTGCCCAGGAGGCGACGAGGACCGCGACGACACTGAGCGCGGCCCCGCCGAGCGCGTCGACGGCGCGCAGGGGCGATGCCGTGAGGTTGCCCCTCAGGTCGGTGCCGATGTAGGTGCCTACGGCCTGCCCGATCGCGGCGGCGCCGATGACGAGGCCGAGCGCGAGCAGCGACGTCGTGAGCGACGGGTCCTGGCGGTCGAGCAGGCGCGGCACCAACCAGATCGCACCGACGCCGCCGAGCACCAGGCCGGCGGTCGCGACGAGGTTGACCACGAACCCCTGCACGTACCCCGAGATCGCGTAGACGACGAGCAGCAGCACGATGACGACGTCGAGCGAGCTCATCGACCCACCTCCGGCGGGTCCGGCAGCGGTCGCGTGAGCGAGTCGTTCCACGGCTCGGCCCAGCCGAGCCGCTCGAACAGGCGCGAGATGATGCCGGCCGTGAAGCCCCAGAGCGGCATCTCGGTGCCGATCTCGAACGCCGGACCCCGCCACCCCGAGGGGTGCTCGACGCTGAAGCGGTTGTCGGGATCGACGAGCAGCCGGATCGGGTGGTGCAGGACGCGGCCGACCTCGGCGCGCGAGACGGGGGCGAGGCGGCGCGGGGCGGTCCAGTAGCCGAGGACGGGCGTGACCGCGAAGTTCGATGGCGGCAGCCACAGCGTGGGCAGCGTGCCGAACACCGCGACCTCGGTCGGCTCGAGCCCCACCTCCTCGTGGGCCTCGCGCAGGGCCGTGTGGACGGCGTCGACGTCGCCGGGGTCGCACGCTCCGCCCGGGAAGGAGATCTGGCCGGCGTGGTTGCGCAGGGTCGGCGCTCGCTCGGTGAGCAACAGCTCCGGGCCGTCGGCCCCGTCGGCGAAGCAGATCAGCACGGCCGCGGGGCGCGCGTCGTCGGGAGGGTGCGGGAAGCGTGGCGCGAGGTGCTCGGCCTCGACCGAGCGGGCGAGCCGGGCCAGGGGTCGCAGCCACTCCGGGAGGGTGTCGGCGTCGACGACCTCGGACGCGCCGCCGCCGGGCGTGGCCTCAGGGCTCACGGCGTGACCTCCAGGTGTCGTCGGACGGCGGCGGTGAGGTCGTCGTACGAGGTGAACGGGACCCGTTCCGTGGCGACCATTCTTCCCTGCGCGTCGACGAACACTGTCTGCGGCAGGCCGACGACCCGCAGGGGGCCCCGGGTGGTGGCCTCGGGGTCGGACAGCTGGGGGTAGGTCACGCCGGCCCCGCGGGCGAGGTCGACCGCGGCCTCGGGCGCCCCGTCCTGCACGTCGATGCCGACGACGGCGAGCCGGTCGCCGGCCCGTTCGTCGAGCCGAGCCAGCAGCGGCAGCTCCTCGCGGCACGGCTTGCACCAGCTGGCCCAGAGGTTGACGACCGCCGGGCCGCGGAGCGTCGCGAGATCGACCGAGCCCTCGCCGCCCAGGCAGGCGAGCCGCAGCGAGGGGAGCGCGCCGTCGCCGCGAGCCGCCGTGCCGGCGACCGGGAGGTCCGAGCACGGCCGGATGCCGGCCTCGCGCACCGCGGACCGTACCTCCTGGGTGGCACCGTCGGAGCCGCCCGAACCGCCGCCCCCACCGAACGTCGGCTTCTCGGGCGCGGTGTCGACGTCGGAGCAGCCGACGAGCAGCAGCACCGCCGCCAGGGCGGCCGGGAGGACGCGCCTCATGCGCGGCCCTGCGTGGTGACGAGCGCCGCCGCCTCGACCGGGTCGGTGGGGCCGGTGCCGAACGCGGGGCACCAGCGGGCCACGGGGCAGGCACCGCAGGCGGGCTTGCGCGCGTGGCACCGGCGGCGTCCGTGCCAGATGAGACGGTGGCTCAGCATCGTCCAGTCGCGGCGCGGGAACAGGGCTCCGACGGCGCGCTCGGTCTTGACCGCGTCCTTCGCGACCTCCTCGTCGATCCACTCGAAGCGCCGCACGAGTCGCGCGAAGTGCGTGTCGACCGTCAGGCCCGGCACGTCGAAGGCGTTGCCCAGCACGACGTTGGCGGTCTTGCGCCCGACGCCGGGCAGCGTGACGAGGTCGCGAAGACGCGCAGGCACCTCGCCGTCGAAGCGCTCGACGAGCGCCGCGGACAGCCCGAGCACGCTGTCGGTCTTGGCCCGGTAGAAGCCGGTGGAGCGGATGATCTCCTCGACGTCGGTGCGCTCGGCGGCGGCGAGGGCGGCGGCGTCGGGGTAGGTCTCGAACAGCGTCGGCGTGACGGCGTTGACGCGGCGGTCGGTGGTCTGGGCCGAGAGGACGGTGGCGACGAGCAGCTCGAACGGGGTGGTGAAGTCGAGCTCGCACCCGGCGTCGGGGTAGGCCTCGGCGAGGACGCGGTGCATCTTCCGAGCGCGACGCACGAGGGTCGTCGGCGGCTTCGGAGCAGCCTCGTGGACGCGGTCGGGCACCCGGCCAGGGTACGGGGACACCCCGACACCGGCCCGGCGTGTGGCATTCGACCCTCTGGTAGGACAGACTGTGATCGACTCAACAGCCCGAAGGATGCCCGTGAACGACGACGTGCTGCGCCAAGCGCCGCTCTTCTCCGGCCTCGACGACGACGCCGCGAGCGCGCTCGAGGCCTCCATGACCCCGCTCTCCCTCAAGCGGGGTGAGGTCCTGTTCAACGAGGGTGACGACGGCAACCAGCTGTACGTCGTCACCGAGGGCAAGATCAAGCTCGGGCGCACCTCGCCCGACGGCCGCGAGAACCTCCTCGCGATCCTCGGCCCGGCGCAGATGTTCGGCGAGCTGTCGTTCTTCGACCCGGGCCCACGCTCGGCCACGGCCACCTCGGTCACCGACGTCACGGTCCAGAGCCTCAGCCACGAGGCGCTCATGCCGGTGCTGTCGAGCCACGTCGAGGTCGCCATGGCGCTGCTCAACCAGCTCGCCGGCCGCCTGCGTCGCACCAACGAGGTCGTCGGCGACCTCGTCTTCTCCGACGTCCCCGGCCGCGTCGCCAAGGCACTCCTCGACCTCGCCAGCCGTTTCGGGCGCAAGGCCGAGGACGGCGTGCACGTCAACCACGACCTCACCCAGGAGGAGCTCGCCCAGCTCGTCGGCGCCTCCCGCGAGACCGTCAACAAGGCCCTGGCCGACTTCGCCTCCCGCGGCTGGCTCCGTCTCGAGCCCCGCTCCGTCGTCATCCTCGACCTCGAGCGGCTGCAGCGTCGGGCGCGCTGAGTCCTCCCACGAGGCCCCCGGGACCCTTCGGTCCCGGGGGCCTCGTGCGTCTCCCCCTGCTCGACCCGTCGTCCTGCGGCTGCGCTGCCTCGGCTCTCGCTCGTCCTGCGGCTGCGCTGGCCCGGCTTCTCGCGGTGGTGGGTTCCGTAGGGGCACCGAACGGGGAGCTGGGTGCGCGTCCGGGCTGTGTCCTCGAGGTCCGGTTCGCGTGCGGGGGTGACGCACGATTCTTCCTTTGCGCGGGCAAGGCTTCTCCCTTCTCGTGGACCGTGCCACGCGAAGGGAGAATCGCTGCCCCTCCGCCCCCGTCGGCGGTAGGTGACGCACCGAACCGCCCGCCGGGAGGTAGGTGGCCCGCGCTACCGCGACCCCCGCAGGTAGGTGACCCGCGGATACGGGTCTCCTATCCGCGTGCCACCTACCTCCCGCCCCGCGGGAAGCGCGCGCCACCTACCTCCCGGGGCCTGCGGGACGCAGGATCCTGCGTTCACGCGCGATGGCCCGAACGATGCTTCGTTCGTGACCGGATCCCGACACGAACGCAGCATCCTTCGCCCGCCAGCACACGAAGGAAGAATCGTGCGTCCACCGCACACCAAAGCAGAACCCTGCGTCACCCCCAGACCCCCGCAGGCCCGAGACCCCAAGCCCGCGCGCACCCAGCTCGCCGGTCGAGGCCCTACGGAACCCACCACCACGAGAAGCCGAGGCAGCGCAGCCGCAGGACGAGAGGAAGCCGAGGCAGCGCAGCCGCAGGACGAGGAGAAGCCTAGGCAGCGCAGCCGCAGGACCGCGAGGCCCTACAGCACCCCGCGCGGCCGGAACTGCACGCTGATGCGCGGGCCGACGGGCTTGGCGGTCTTGAGGACGGCGTGCTCCCAGGTGCGCTGGCAGGAGCCGCCCATCACGAGCAGGTCGCCGTGGCCGACGACGAAGCCGATGGTGTCGCCGGGACCGTGGTCGACCGGGCGCAGGCTCAGACGCCGAGGAGCACCGAGGGAGAGGATGGCGACCATGGTGTCCTCGCTGCGCCCCCGGCCGATGCGGTCACCGTGCCAGGCGACGCTGTCGCGGCCGTCGCGGTAGTAGCAGAGGCCGGCGGTGGCGAACCCCTCGCCGAGCTCCTCGCCGTAGTGGACGTCGAGCGCGTCGCGGGCCGCCGCGAGCGCCGGGTGCGGCAGCTCGGCACCGACCCCGAAGTGCGCCAGCAGCCGGGGGACGTCGACCGTGGCGTCGTACATCTCACGCCGCTCGGCCCGCCATCTCACCTCCGTCTGGAGCGCGAGGAACAGCGGGTCGGCGCCCTGCACCCAACCCGGCCGGACGTCGACCCAGGCTCCGTGCGCGAGCTCGCGCCGCTGGACCGTCGAGCCCAGCTCGCCGACCACGGCCTCGTCGCCGGCGTCGAGCAGCGAACCCTGGAACCACACCCCAGCAGCCTACGCCGCATCGAACAGATGTTCTAGTGTCCGGACCAGCGCGGCGCCCGGCTACGCTGCCACCATGACCGCCTGGGACGCCCTCCTCGACCGTGTGGACATCCTCGTCGACGCGCGGGAGGACGTCGACGACGCGGTCGAGGCCGAGCTCACCGGACTGCTGGTCGAGGCGATGCGCGACGGCACCGCCGACCGCGAGCTCGACCCCGGGGACGCCGGTCGTTGGCTGGCCACGCTCGTGCGCACGCACGCGGCGGTGCAGGCGGCCGGCGAGGAGCGCGCCGACGACGCGCTGAGCACCCTGCGGGTCATCATCACGCGCTGGCTCCACCCCGGCCGGCTCGACCAGGCGCCGCCGACGTTCGTGCCCTGACCGTCCGGACGGACAGCGGCGCGTGGCTGCTCAGACCCGGCTGCCGCGCAGCTGCGCGAGGTAGACCAGCGCGGCCACGGTGCCCACCAGGTTGAGCAGCGAGAGCGGGTTCCAGAGCACCAGGTGCGCCAGGAGCGTCAGCCCCAGGATGATCAGCCACGTGTTCTTGGGCAGCGTGTCGGCGACGGCGAAGCGGCCGGCGTCGCGGGTCAGGCAGTCGACGAGCGCGAACGCCTTGACGACGAAGAGCACCAGTGACAGCACCAGCATCAGGCCGGACTCGATCCCGAACACGCCTGCAACCTACCGGACGCACGAAACGGCGGGCCCCCGTCGGGGACCCGCCGCGTCGTGGTGATGCGTCAGGAGGCGCTGCCGCCGGAGGTGGTCTTCTTGGCGGGAGCCTTCTTGGCCGTCGTCTTCTTGGCGGTGCCGGTCGACGAGGCCTTCTTGGCCGTCGTCTTCTTGGCGGTACCGGTCGAGGACGCCTTCTTCGCCGGAGCCTTCTTGGCGGTCGTCTTCTTGGCCGTCGTCTTCTTGGCGGTGCCGGTCGACGAGGCCTTCTTGGCGGTCGTCTTCGTGGCCGTGCTCGCGGAGGCGCTGGCCTTCGCGGGCGCCTTCTTGGCGGCCGTCGTGGTGCTCGACGCGGCGGAGCGGGCAGCGGCCGAGGTCTTGGCCGGGGCCTTCTTCGCCGGAGCCGGAGCCTTCTTGGTCACCTTCGCGACGGTGGCCTGGGCCTCGGCGACGATGTCCTCGGCGCGCTTCTGCACGTCCTCGGCGACGTCCTCGGCAGCCTTGCGGGCCTCCTTGATGTTCTTCTTGGCGTCCTTGCGGAGCGCCTCGAGGAGCTTCTCGCCGCGCTTCTGCACGTCGTCGAGCTTGAGCGCGCGAGCCTGCGCCACGAACTCCTCGCCCTTCTTCAGCAGGTCGGCGTAGCTGGCCTGGGCCGAGGCCTGGGCGGTGCCGACGATCCCGGTGGCCTGCGAGCGCAGGTCGTCGATCTCGACCTTCTTGAGGGTGTCGGTGAGGTTCTTGACCTCCTCGACGAGGGTCTTGACCTGGGCGTTGATCTGATCGGTGATGCTCATGAGGTTTCCTCCTCGGTAGAGGTGTTGGCTTCGGTGACCGTCTCGGCGAGCGCCGCGTCCGGTGCGACGTCCGTCCCGACGAACGAGTGGTAGATGTCCAGCAGGGCCGACTTCTGCCGCTCGGTCAGGCGTGGGTCGAGGGCGATGGCGTCCTCGACCATCCGCGCCCCGGACTCGTCGACGTCGATGAGTCCGGCCCGGACGTAGAGCGACTCGGCCGAGATGCGCAGTGCCTTCGCGATCTGCTGCAGCACCTCCGCCGAGGGTCGGCGCACGCCCCGCTCGATCTGGCTGAGGTACGGGTTGGACACCTCGGACTTCTCAGCCAGCTGTCGCAGGGACAGCTGCGCCTGGCGACGCTGCTCGCGCAGGTAGTCGCCGAGCGTCTCGACGGCACCTCCGACATCCAGCTTGGCCATGACTCCATGGTGCTTGCAAATGCAAGCAAATGCAAGCAGAGCAGCATGCGAGGCGGCTCACACCCTCGGCGGGGCCGGAGGACGAGGTCCTGGGCGGGTCAGAGGACGGGTCGGACCTCGCCCACCCGACGGCCGCCGCCGAGCACCTCCGGGCGCTCGCGGAGCAGGTCGGCGTCCACGCCGGCGAGCTCCAGGACACGGTGCAGCACGACGAAGAGTGGCCGCTCGCCACCGTCCTCGATCTTGACGGCCACCGCGGTGCCGTCGGCCAGGCCCGCGACCACCACGCTCTCGGCGCCGGACTTGACCAGGGCACCCGGGACGGCCCGGGCCAGGGCCAGATCGGGCCTCCTCGTGCCGCTGACCTGCTCCGGATGCGCGACCATCGCGTCGGCGACCCGACGCTCGGGCGACCCGGGTGGCGCCTGGACGAGGGCCGAGACCCCCCGCGCGAGGCGCTCGAGCGTGGTGGCGAGCAGCGGCGCCCCGCACCCGTCGACGCCCACGACGTCGGGCGGGCCGACGAGGTCGGAGAAGGTCGCCGTGATCGCTCGCTGCAGGGGGTGGTCGGGGTCGAGGTAGTCGTCCGTGTCCCAGCCGTTGACGACGCAGGTGAGCAGCATCGCGGCGTGCTTGCCCGAGCAGTCCATCCGGATCGGCGCACGCCCCTCCCCGGCGCGCAGCACGGCGGCGTGCTCGTGCGGGTCGAGCGGATAGGACGGCGGCGTCTGGAGCGCGGACTCGTCGAGACCGGCGAGCGCCAGGACCTCGCGCACGCCCTCCAGGTGGAACGGCTCGGCGGAGTGGCTCGCCGCGGCGAGGGCCAGCAGGCGCGGCTCGAGGTCCAGCCCGGCGCGCACCATGGCGGCGGCCTGGAACGGCTTGTTCGCCGACCGCGGGAACACGATCGTGGCCGGGTCGCCGACGGACCACACGACGTCGCCGTCCGGGCCGACGCGCACCACCGTCCCCCGGTGCCGGCTCTCCACGAGCCCCGATCGGACCACCTCGGCGACGACGTCCATGGCTCCAGCGTAGGCCCGAGCCGTCCGTGCCCAGCTGACCGCGACGTCCGGTCACATCCGTCCCATTCGTCACTTCCTTCCCACGCGTGTCGTTCGTCCACTACAGTGCCCAGATCTGGTAAGGCGCACTCGGGCGCCGCCTCCCCTCACCAGAAGAGGACCTCTTGCCTTCCCTGCGCCACGTCGTCGGAGCGACGATCCTCCCCCTGATCGCCGCCCTCCTCGTCCCGCTGCCCGCCGAGGCCGCGTCGTCGCCGACCTTCGCCTCGGTGCGCTCCTTCGGGGCGAGCGCGACCGTCACGCTCTCCCCCTACCCCGACGCCACCTCCTCCCTGGTGTGCCTGCGCCGCACCACCCGGGACTCCTCCTGCCTCCAGCAGCAGCGCACCAGCGGCACCGGGCCGCTGACGTTCTCGCGGCTCACGCCCGCCAGCGCCGGGGCCTCCTACGACTACGTCGTGCGCGTCACCGCCACCCTGTCCTCGGGTCGCACCGTCACCTCCACCAACCGCGTCATCCGCCTCCTGCCCCGACCCACGTTCTCCTCCGTGACGGCCGACGGCTCCAGCGCCACCGTGACGCTCACGCCGCACGCCGGCGCCACGTCCTCGCTGGTGTGCCTGCGGCGCACCACCCGCGACTCCTCTTGCATCCAGCAGCGCAGCATCACGAACACCGGCCCGGTCACCTTCACCGGCCTCACGCGAGCGGGCGGCGACGCGTCCTACGACTACGTCGTGCGCGTCACCGTGCGCGAGGCCTCGGGTGACACGATCACCTCCACCAACCGGGTGGTACGCCTGACGGCGGAACCGCCCGCCCGGCCGACGGGCATCGACTCCTCGACCACGGCCAGCACGGCCACCCTCTCGTGGCGTGCCACGGAGGGCGCCACGTCCTACGACGTCTGCATCCGGCGGAAGCGCACCGACCCCGGCTGCGACCGACGCTCCCCCGTCATCACCGGCACCACGTTCCGCTTCACCTCGCTGACGGCGCAGGCCGGCACGGACTACGAGTACGTCGTCCGCGCCTTCGGCCCGGGCGGTCGGACGAACTCCACCTGGCAGCGCCTCACGATGCCGGTGGCGCGGGCGTCGACGCCCTCGGTCGAGACGACCGCCACCACCTCGCTGGGCCTGTCGTGGCCCGCGGCGTGGAGCGCCGTCACCTACCGGGTGGAGGTCTCCACGAGCTCCTCGATGAGCAGCCCACGACGCGTCGAGGTGCCCACGACGTCGACCACCGTCACCGGCCTTGAGCCCGGCACCCGGTACTGGGTGCGCGTGGTCGGCCTGAACGACGACGTCGCCGGTCGCGCGAGCGGCACCACGTCGCGCACCCTGCCGACCGACCCGGCGCGGGTCCGTGTGGTCACCTACAACCTGTGCGGGCAGGACAAGTGCCGCGGCAGCGGTCGCGTCACCACGTGGAAGAACCGCAAGCCCTACGCCGGACGCCTGATCCGCTCGACCGGCGCGGGCATCGTGTCCACGCAGGAGTCCGGCGACAAGGACACCGCCTTCATCACCGAGCTGCCCGGGTTCCGCCGGGCGCGCTACCTCAGCGGCAAGTCGCTGTTCTACGACACGTCGCTGTACAAGGCGCAGCGCAGCGGTGACATCGTGCTCGACTCCACACGTCGACGCTACGCCGTCTGGGTCGAGCTCATCGACCTGAGGACGCGCACGCCGATGTTCGTCGTCGACCCCCACCTCGAGCCCTACAAGGGCAAGACGAACGACACCCTCCGCCGCAACCAGACACGCACGCTGCTGGCGGCGATCGAGCGCGCGAACCCGCGGGACCTGCCGGTCGTCATCGCCGGCGACTTCAACTCCAACAAGGACAACGCGAACCAGAGCCGGTACCCCGGCGGCTTCGACGGTCCGGCGTCCGTGCTGCTCGAGACCGGGCACCTCGATGCTCGCGTCAACGCCGCCGCGAGCGCGAACGAGACGTGGAACAGCGCCAACCAGGCGATCAACCCGCCCCTGAAGTACGGCGACCACGTCGACCAGATCTGGACCACGCCGGACGTCGTCGTCCACGACTGGGCCGTCATCCTCGACCTGACGTCGGACAAGCGCCTCTACCGCACGCCCTTCGCGAGCGACCACAACCCCGTCCGCGCGACGGTCACGATCCCCGGGCGGCCCGCGGGCCCGTGACGACGCCGCCGTCGGACCCGGAGCCGGGGACGCCGGCGAGGACCTCGGGCTAGAATCGCCCGCACTGCCCGTTCCTCGTGCTGGAGCTCCTCGTTGGTCACCCGTCGCCGCATCCCCGCCGGTCGTCGCGTCGCGTCGCGTCGCGCGGGGCCGGGCTCCCCCGGCGGTGCGAGGCGGGAGCCCCGGGGACGGCGGACGACTCGACGTCGTCTGGGACGGCTGGGCGTGGTCGCCGTGGTGCTCGCCGGCGTGGCCGTGCTCGCCGGGGGCCTCTGGACCTCGCGCACGCTGCTCGAGGAGACCGCGCCGCCCACCCGCCTCACGGCCCAGACGCTGTCGCCCACGAGCGTCGAGCTGCGCTGGTCCTCCAAGGACGACGTCGACGAGTACGTCGTGCACGTCGGCACCGACCGCTCCCTCACCAAGGACGCGCGCAAGGTCGTCTCCCGCACCACGCAGGTGCGCGTCGAGGACCTCGAGCCCACCACCCCCGGGAGCGACCGCTTCTTCCGGGTCGACGCGGTGAAGGACGGCGAGGTCGTGCGGTCGCGCACCGGTCGCTTCTCGCTGCCGCCCGCCTCGATGTCGAAGGTCGCGGTGAAGAAGACCGGCACCACCGGGACGCGGCTGACCTGGAAGCCCGTGGCCAACGCACGGCAGTACGACGTCCAGGTCGCGGCCGACGAGGACTTCGAGAAGGTCGTCCGTGCCGTGCGCACCGTCGGCAGCACGCCCGAGCTCGTCACCGTCGGCCTCGAGCCCGGCCGCATCTACTGGTTCCGGGCGCGGCCGGTCAACGGCGACCTCGTCGGCGAGTACGGCACGGCCGTGAGGACGGAGACGCTGCCGGAGGAGGTCCGCTTCAACCTCGGCACCTGGAACGTCTGCTCGGAGAAGTGCAAGGGCTACGCGGGCCGCGCCCGCCAGATGGCCGCCTTCCTCAACGCCGAGGAGCTCGACATGTTCGTGCTCCAGGAGGCCGGGGGCCAGCGCGTCGGCGCCACCACGAACGCGATCTTCAGCGGCGGCGAGCGCGGGTTCCAGCGAGCCACGGGCGGCGCGAAGGCGCGGTACATCTTCTACCGTCCGGCGCTCTTCACCCAGGAGAGCGGCGGCTACTTCCCCGTCGGCCACGGCCGGCACGCCACCTGGGCACGGTTCACCGTCAACGAGACGGGGCGGCAGTTCTTCGTCGTCGACGTGCACCTGGAGAACGGCCACGGCAACGACGGCAAGCGCCGCAGCGAGATGAACACCCTGACGGCCAGGATGCGCGCCATCAACGACGGCGG
Source organism: uncultured Aeromicrobium sp. (assembly GCA_964599245.1). GTDB lineage: Bacteria > Actinomycetota > Actinomycetes > Propionibacteriales > Nocardioidaceae > Aeromicrobium. Next base: position 67,803 of record CAZREF010000011.1, read on the forward strand.
CCTGCCCATCGTCTACGCGGGCGACTTCAACTCCGGTCGGCACCGTGGCTCGGACTCACCGGGAGCCATCATGCGCGCGGTTGGGATGCGCGACACCGTCGACGTCGCCGAGAAGGTCGAGAACCGCGAGTTCAACACGGGCCACACCTTCTCCACCAGGCCCCTGCGCTCCGGGGCGCACGTCGACCACATCTTCGCCTCCGAGGAGTGGAAGGTGATCGGCTGGAAGCAGCTCGTGCGCTTGTCCGGCGCCAGCTACGCCTCCCCCGTCCTCTCCGACCACAACGCCCTGCGGGCGACGCTGTCGCTCGAGGGGAAGAAGGTCGACGTCGGCGAACCCACGCCGGTCGTGGAGATCCCCCCGGGCGCCGGTCCGACCCCGTCGCCCACGCCTAGGCCCACGTCCTGAACCGTCCTCCCCGTCAGGAGACCCGATGAGCACCGACGCCCTGCACGACGAGCTGCACGACCTGCACGTCGTCATCCCCGCCGGCGGCGCGGGCACCCGGCTGTGGCCCCTCTCGCGGGCCGGCCGGCCGAAGTTCCTGCTCGACCTGACCGGCGACGGCCGGACCCTGCTGCAGCAGACGTGGGACCGCGTGACGCAGCTGGTGCCCGCCGAGCGCGTGCACGTGGTCACGGGGCCACGCCACGCCGACGCCGTGCGCGCCCAGCTGCCCGAGCTGACGAGCGTCCTCGTCGAGCCGTCCCCGCGCGACTCCATGCCGGCGATCGGGCTCGCCGCCGCCGTGGTGGAGGCCCGGCACCCGGGCGCGGTCGTCGCCTCGTTCGCGGCCGACCACGTCATCACCGGCCCCGAGCGGTTCGCCGACGCCGTCACGCAGGCCGTGCGGACGGCGCGGACCGGTCCGGTGACGACCATCGGCATCGCACCCCGCTCCCCCTCCACCGCCTTCGGGTACGTGGAGTCGGGTGCGGCGCTCGACGTCGACGGCGCCCCGAGCGCTCGGACCGTGGTGCGCTTCGTGGAGAAGCCTGACGAGGAGACCGCGCGCGCCTACCTGCGGGCCGGCACCTTCAGCTGGAACGCCGGCATGTTCGTCACCCGGGCCGACGTGCTCCTCGACCACCTCCGGCGGCTGCAACCGACCCTGCACGACGGGCTGCGTCGCATCGCGTCGGCCTGGGACGGGCCCCAGCGCCAGTTTGTGCTCGAGGAGGTCTGGCCCACCCTCACCCGCATCGCGATCGACCACGCCGTCGCGGAGCCGGTGTCGCTCACCGGTGGGATCGCCACCGTGCCCGGCCGCTTCGGCTGGGACGACATCGGCGACTTCGCGGCACTCCACGAGCTCGGTGCCGGCGGTGACGAGGACGTCGTCTGGGTCGCCTCCGACGGACTGGTCCGCACCACCGGCCGCACCACCGTCGCGGTCGTCGGCATCCCCGGTGCCGTCGTCGTCCAGACCGAGGACGCCCTCCTCGTGACCACGGTCGAGCACGCCCAGCGCGTGAAGGAGGTCCCCGCGGCGCTCGCCGCGGCGGGGCGTGACGAGCTGGTCTGATCGTCTCGACCCGCGGCTGCGCTGGTCCGGCTCGTCGTGGTGGTGGGTCGCGTAGGGGCCTCGACCGGGGAGCTGGGTGGACGTCCGGGTCGGGTTCTCGGGCCTGCGGGGGCGCCGGGGTGACGCACGGTTCTGCATTCGTGTGCGCGGGGGCGGATGATGCTGCGTTCGCGACGGGATCCGGTCGTCGACGCAGCATCGTTCGGGCCATCGCGCGCGAACGCAGGATCGTGCGTCCGTCGCGGTCCTGGGAGGTAGGAGAGACACCTGACAGAGGCGCGATCAGGTGCGTCACCTACCTCCGGGGCCAGGATTCGGTGCGCCACCTACCTCCCGGCGGGCCGTTCGGTCCGTCACCTACCGGCGACGGGGGCGGAGGGTCAGGGATTCTCCCTTCTCGTGGACCGTGCCACGAGAAGGGAGAACCCTTGCCCACGCAAAGGAAGAATCGTGCGTCAGACCCCACCGGACCCCGAGAACCCAGCCCGAAGGCGCACCCAGCTCCCCGGTCGAGGCCCCTACGGAGACCGACCCCGCGAGAAGCCGAGGAAGCGCAGCCGCAGGACGAGCGAGAGCCGGACCGACGCAGCCCCAGGCCGAGCGAGAGCCCAGCCGACGCAGCCCCAGGCCGAGGGGTCAGACGAGGTCGGTGAGCTCGGTCGGGGGGAGGTCGGGGGCGGGGGTGTAGGCCTGGGCGACCTCACCGGTGCCGACGGCGTGGAGGACGCCGTCGGACTCGTCGGCGAAGACGGCGTCGCCGCGCACGAGCTTCTCGCGCTCGCCCCGCTCGTTGACGACCTCGACCTCCCCCCCGAGGCAGACGACGATGCGCCGACCGTCGTCGGGGAGGCGTGCGCCGTCGGGCTCGGCCATGGAGCACTGGGTGATCGACAGGGCGAACTCGCGCAGACCCGGGCTGTAGACGTCGGTCGAGAACCCGAACTGGTCGGCGTCGACCCGCGCGAGGCGCGACATGCCGCGGTCGAGGCAGCGCACGAGCCCCTGCGGGTCGAGGTGCTTCGTGGTGAGGCCGCCGCGCAGCACGTTGTCGGACGACACCATGACCTCCACGCAGAGCCCACTCAGGTGGGCGTGGATGATCCCGGCCCCGAGGTAGGCCGCCTCGCCCGGCTGGAGCGTCAGTCGGTTCAGCAGCAACGACATCACGACGCCGACGTCGCCGGGGTGGTGCTGGTCGACCGAGACGGCCGTCGCGTAGGCGCGCTTGATGTCGATGCCGAGCTCCAGGCCCTCGCGACAGGCCGCGACGATCTCGCCGACCTCCTCCGGCGTCGGCGGGGTGCTGAGCAGGTCCTCCACCACGCGGACGATGCCGAGGAAGCCCGGCTGGCGACGCAGGCTCTCGACCATCTCGCGGACGCGCGGGACGTCGATCGCGGCCAGGACCCGCAGGATCTCCGCGGTGGGCCGGAACCCGACGAGGGTGTCGAACGCGGTGAGGGCGTAGACCATCTCGGGCTTCGGGTGGGGGTCCTTGTAGACCCGGTGGGGCGCGTCGAGCGGGACGCCGGCGGCCTCCTCGGCCTCGAAGCCCTCCTGCGCCAGGACGGCGTTGGGGTGCACCTGGATGGACAACGGCCGGTCCGCGGCGAGGATCTTGAGCATGAAGGGCAGCTCGCCGGCGACGTCGCGCAACGACACCGGACCGTGCGGTCCCTCGACCGTCGAGGGGTTGAGCGGGTGCGTGCCCATCCAGATCTCGGCGACCCGGTGGCCGTCGGGCGTGCGCCCGAGGAACCGCGGGATGGCGTCGGCCGATCCCCAGTCGTAGTCGCGGTCGGGGTTCTCGAGTCGTCGCATCTCGTCCTCTCGGGGTGCCGCTCAGCGGCCCTTCGGGTGGCGGGGCTTGCGGGGCTTGTCACCGCCGGCGCGGTTCGGGCGAGCGCCGTCCGAGCGAGGACGGTCCTGCCGGTCCCGACCGTGACCCTGGCGGCCGCCGGAGCGCTGCGGCGCGCCGGCGTCGGGGCGGATGTCGATGCGTCGACCGGAGATCCGGGTGTCGGACAGCGCCTCGAAGACGGCGTCCGGCAGGTCCTGCGGAAGCTCGACGACGGCGTGGTCGGCGCCGATCGTGATCTTGCCGAAGTCGGCTCGCCTGAGCCCGCCCTCGTTGGCCAGCGCCCCGACGATCATCGAGGGGGTCACCTTGTGGCGCTTGCCGACCGCGATGCGGTAGCCCTTCCATCCGTCGCGGGTCGGCCGTGGACCGCGGTCCGACGTGTCGCGCTGCGGCCGCTCGGGGCGCTCGCGACGGGCGGCCTTCGGCGGGTCGGGACGCAGGAAGAACTCCTTGTCGTCGGTGCTCATGACGCCGAGCGCGGCCGCGACGTCGAGCGGCTCGACGTCGTGCTCGCGCACGTAGGTGCCGACGAGCTCGCGGAACACGTGGAACTGCGAGGAGCCCATGCTCTCCGTGATCGCCTGCGCCAGCTTCGCGCTGCGGCGCTCGTTCACCTCGTCGACGGTGGGGACGGTCGTCTCCTCGACGGGGCGGCCCGACACCTTCTCGATGGCCGACAGCAGGCGACGCTCCCGGGGCGTGACGAACAGGATGGCCTCGCCGCTGCGGCCGGCGCGACCGGTGCGGCCCACCCGGTGCACGTAGGCCTCCGGGTCGTGCGGGATGTCGTAGTTCACGACGTGGGTGATGCGGTCGACGTCGAGGCCGCGGGCGGCGACGTCGGTGGCGACGAGGATGTCGAGGGCGCCGGACTTCAGCGCGTTCACGGTGCGCTCGCGCTGTGCCTGGACCAGGTCGCCGTTGATGGCCGCCGCCGAGAACCCGCGTGAGCGCAGACGCTCGGCGAGCTCCTCGGTGGCCTGCTTCGTGCGGACGAAGATGATCATCCCGTCGCCGCTCTCGACCTCGAGGATGCGCGTCAGCGCGTCGAGCTTCGCGTGGTGCGAGACGGGGATCCAGCGCTGGCGGACCGTGCTCGTCGACGAGCGCGCCTGCGGCGTCGCGATGTCGGCCGGGTCGTGCAGGTAGCGCTTCGCGAGCCGGCGGATGGCGGGCGGCATCGTCGCCGAGAAGAGCGCGACCTGCTTGTACTCGGGGGTGTCGGCGAGGATCCGCTCGACGTCCTCGGCGAAGCCCATGGCGAGCATCTCGTCGGCCTCGTCGAGCACCAGGTGGTCCAGGCCGGTCAGGTCGAGGCTGCCGCGGTCGAGGTGGTCCATCACCCGCCCCGGTGTCCCGACGACGACGTGGGCGCCGCGCTCGAGCCCGGCGAGCTGGGCACCGTAGCCCTGGCCGCCGTAGACCGGCAGCACGCGGATGCGCCGCGAGCGTGGCGTGTAGGAGGTCATGGCCTCGCAGACCTGGAGCGCGAGCTCGCGGGTGGGGGCGAGCACGAGTGCCTGCGTCGAGGCCCGGTCGGGGTCGATCGACTCGAGGATGGGCAGGGAGAACGCGGCCGTCTTGCCGGTGCCCGTCTGCGCGAGCCCGACCACGTCGCGGCCGGCGAGCAGCGCCGGCACGGCCGCCGCCTGGATGGGGGTCGGCTCCTCGTACCCGAGCCCGGTGAGGACCTCGACGAGCTCCGGCCCGAGTCCGAGGTCCGCGAAGCCGGCGGAGGGCCGCTCCTCGGCGGGGGCGTCGGCTGACGCGGGCGCGGTCGGGACGTCGTTCATCGAGCTCCTGGTGCAGGCTGCGGACGGGTAACCCCGTCGTGTCGCGAGGTGCAAGCGATAGTGTTCCGTACCGTCGCCGTCCAGACCAATCCCGGCGACGCCCGCCCAGCCCCCGCCACGCAAGGAGTCGGTGCGCGATGCCGGTCAGCCCCTCCCGCACCTCCCTCGGATCCCGGTGGCTGCTGGTCGTCCTGCTGGGGGTGCTCGGTGCAGGAGCCGGCCAGCTGCTGGTGTCCGGGATCACCCCGCGCTACGAGGCGTCGGCGGAGGTCCTGGTCGAGCCGCCCACCGGCACCACCGACGAGCCCGCCCGCACGGTGTCGGGTCGCACCTACGAGTCGTACGGCCGACTCCTCGGTGGGCAGGCCCTGCTGAAGCGCGCCGTGGAGGCCCTCGGGGTGCCGCCGGTCCCCGCCGCGGACGTGCGCTCCGGGGTGGTCGGCGACAGCACCATCCTGCGCGTCACCGTCGAGGACGACAGCCTCGACGAGGCACGCGCCCTCGCGGGCCGGCTCGCGGAGGAGTTCGCGACCTGGCTGGAGTCGAGCCAGGACGACCTCGACGCGCCGCAGCGTGCCTCGGCCCTGGTGATCGACCCGGGGTCGGGCTCCAGCCGGCCCGTCTCGCCCCGCCACTGGCCCTACCTCCTGGGAGGCCTGCTCGTCGGCCTCGCCCTCGGTCTCGCGCTGGCGCGCTGGCGCGCCGCCACCGACCAGGGCGTCGGCTCCACCGACGACCTCGAGGAGACCGCAGGCGCGCCGGTGCTGGGCGCGATCGCCTACGACCGCGCCGCGCACGACGCCCCCCTGCTCACGTCGTTGGCGCCCCAGCACCCACGCGCGGAGGCCGTGCGCATCCTGCGCACCAACCTGCAGTTCGTCGACGTCGACCACCACCGCACCGTAGTGACGGTGACGTCGTCGGTGGAGGCCGAGGGCAAGACGACCACGGCCTGCAACCTCGCGATCGCGCTCGCGCAGTCCGGGGCGCGGGTCGCGCTCGTCGAGGGCGACCTGCGCCGCCCCCAGGTCGCCGACCAGTTCGGCCTCGAGAGCACGGTGGGCCTGACCACGGTGCTCGTGGGGCGGGTCGGTCTCGAGGAGGCCGTGCAGGAGACCGAGGTGCCCGGCCTGGACGTGCTGGCCAGTGGCGCGCGCCCGCCGAACCCGGCCGAGATCGTCCAGACCGGCGCGATGGAGCGCCTCGTGGCCGACCTGCGCGAGCGGTACGACGTGGTGCTCATCGACGCACCGCCGTTGCTGCCCGTCGCCGACGCCGCCATCCTGTCGCTGCTGGCCGACGGCGCCCTGCTGGTGGTCCGGCACGGCCGGACGGGTCGCGACCAGGTCCGCGCGGCCGTGGACCGGCTCGACACCGTCGGTGCCACCCTGTTCGGCACGGTGCTGTCCATGACGCCTCGACGCGCGGCCGGTCGGTACGGGTACGGCTACGAGTACCAGCAGAAGTCGTCGCGACGTCGGCGAGGTTGAGCCGGCTCGCCCCGGGGCTCAGCCGACGTCGGCGCCCACGTCGTGCAGGGTGCGCGCGATCGACGCCGTGGCGTCGTCGATGAGGTCCGCGGCGCGGCGGTGCGCCGCCGGAGGCCGTCGGTACGGGTCCGGGACGTCCGACTCGGACGGTCCCGTGCTGCGACGGCGCGCCGCGTCCGCGACGAGCTCCGGCAGCGTCGGCGCGCGGTGGCCGTCCACCAGCGCAGCGAACTCGAGCAGCGTGAAGGACTTGCGCAACGCCCCGGGGTCGAGCTCGAGCACCGACGCGCGGTGCTCCTTGGTGGCGGTGAGCACGAGGTCGGCGGCGACGACGTGCTCCGGGCGCAGCGGTCGGGAGCGGAACTGCGAGCCGTCGACCTCCAGACGCGCCAGCTCGAGCCGGACCATGCTGTCCACGGGGGCTCCCCGCCAGCCCATGACCCCCGCACTGGCCACCTCGTAGCGTCGCTCGTCGAGCCGGTCGCGCAGCAGCAGCTCCATCAAGGGAGATCGGCACACGTTCGCCGTGCACACGGCGAGGACGCTCCACCGCTCGGGTCCGCCGGCCACCTCAGCGGCCCGACCGCGGTCGGACGTGCAGTCCGACGTCGGGGTCGACGACGGCCTCCTGCGACGCGGCGACGCCGTCGGCCAGCAGCGGGGCCTCCACCGGGACCGAGCGCTTGACGACCGCCAGGGCGATCGGGCCGAGCTCGTGGTGCAGCGCCCGCGAGCCGACCGTGCCGACCGCCCTGTCGTCGTCGCCGACGACGTGGACGGCGCTGCCGGGGGCGGGGAGGCGGTCGACGGAGCCGTCGAGGTGCAGCAGCACCAGGCGGCGGGGCGGTCGCCCGAGCGTGTGGACGCGGGCCACGGTCTCCTGACCGCGGTAGCAGCCCTTGTCGAGGTGGACGGCCCGCTCGAGCAGACCGACCTCGTTGGGGATGGTGCGCTCGTCGGTGTCGAGGCCGAACCGCGGGGTGCCGGTGGCGATGCGCAGCGCCTCCCACGCCCACGTGCCGGCCGGGCGGCCGTAGCGCTCGGGCCAGGACGCGACCTCCTCCCGCGGGCGCAGCTCCCACGACAGGGCGCCGGATCGGCCCGGCAGGGGTGCCGGGCCCTGGGCGGCAGATCGGCCCGGCAGGGGTG
>CAZREF010000012.1:0-69689 GCA_964599245.1 uncultured Aeromicrobium sp.
AAGGCCCGGTCCGGACCCAGATCCGCCCGGGTGACGGCCGGGGCCCGCGGGCCCGGGCCCCGTCCTGCAGCTGTCTCCGCAAGGCCTCGACTCGTCGTGCGGACGCGCCGGCGCGGCTCCTCGAGGTGGTGGGTCCCGAGAGGGCCTCGACCGGGGAGCGGGGTGCGCCTCTCGGCCTCGGTCCTCGGGGTCCGGCCGACGACGGGGTGCCGCACGGTCCTGCGACCGTGTGCCCAGGGGCGAAGAAGTGCTGCGTCCCCGACCCCGGGAGCTAGGTGGCGCGCGCTACCGGCGGGGGCAGAGGTAGTGGCGCGCGGATGGGTGGCCCTGGTCCGCGGGCCACCTACCTGCCGCGACCGAGGTGGCGCGGCCACCTACCTCTCGGGGTCGACGTAGCGCGGGCCACCTACCTCCCACCGACCGGTTACGCGGCTCACGTGCCGCTCGGGGGAGGGGGTGGGCCTAGGGTCAGGCCATGAGCTCCTCGCCCGACGGACCACCGCTGCGCCTGCTCGTCGACGGACGCGACGTCGCCGCGCTCGAGCGCGCGACGTCGACGCGGGCGCGCAGCCGCGGGCTGCTCGGTCGGGACGGGGTGGACGGTGCCTTCTGGCTCGACCCCTGCCGACACGTCCACACCTTCCGGATGCGCTTCGCGATCGACGTCGCCCTGGTCGACCGCGACCGACGCGTCCTGCACGTCCAGACGATGCCGCGCGGCCGGTTCAGCGCCGTCCGCCGACGCTGCCGGTCCGTGATCGAGGCCGAGGCCGGAAGCTTCGAGCGGTGGGGGCTGGTCGCCGGCAGCACCGTCGACGCCGGCGGGGCCTAGCCGCACGCCGCCGCACGCACGACAGCGGGGAGGAAGCGCTGGTGCGCTTCCTCCCCGCTGTCGAGGTGACGGTGGGTCAGCCGGCGTTGAGGATCTCCTGGATCTTCTCCTGGACCTTGGCGGTGATGTCGCCGGGGTTGATGGCGGCGACGATGGCGCCGACGAGGAGGGCGGCGATGACGACGATGCCGACGTACTCGAGGGTGCCCTGGCCCTTCTCCTCGCGGGGTGCGTGGAGGGTGGCGACCATGGTGCTGTAGAGGGCGAGTGCCTTGTCGTACATGGGGTTCTCCTGTGGGTGAGGTGGTGTGGTGTGAAGTTCGGGTGCCGGCGTCTCCTGCCGACACCAGAACGTTATGGCGCCCGGTCGGTCCGGTTCATGGGCCCGAAGGCCCGGTCCGGACCCAGATCCGCCCGGGTGACGGCCGGGGCCCGCGGGCCCGCGCGGCAGGTGCTCAGCAGGGGCGGTCGGCGAAGCCGGAGCCGGTCCAGTAGCTCGACGAGACCATCGTCGAGGTCGTCATGTCGCCCGTGATGCTCCCGCCGCCGGCTGCCGGACCGATGTCGACGTTGGCGCTGAGGCCGTACGTGTTGGGGTCCGACTCGTACGTGTCGATCGTGAAGGTCCCGGTGTCCATCGCATCCTCGACGAACTGCGCGTTGAGCAGGGGGTTCGCGGCGCTCGCCCAGATGCGGGCATCGGTGGCGACGTCACCGGTGAACGGCACCCAGGCCGTCACGACGGTGCTGCCCTGCGCGTCCGTCGCCGGACCGACGTCGCCCGAGGAAGCGGCGGCCGCGCCCGTGACGGTGACGGTGATGCCGAGCGGGGTTCCGTCCGATGCGAGGTGGAGCTCGCGGACGTAGCTCGCCCCGGCCGAGGCCATCGCCTCGCCGCCGAGAGCCGACGCCCAGGCCTCGCCGGAACCCTCGCCGACCGACGTGAGGACGTAGCCGTCGGGTGTCGTCCGCAACCCGCCGAAGACGCCCATGTCGACCCCGGCGCCGGTGCTGTACGCGATCCCGGCGAGCATCGCGCCGGCGTCACCCTCGATCCCGACCTCGACGTACTGCTCGTCGGGCTCCGGGGGGTCCCCGACCAGGACGTCGACGGCGTCGCGCAAAGGGTTGGGTGGACCCTCGAGGTCGCCGATGACCGGGATGTCCTGGATGAACGGGACGTCGGCCGGACCCGGGAGCCGGGGAGCGACGCTGTCGAGCATGCGCTCGCCCATCAGCCGCACCATGACGTCCTGGAGCTCCTGCTCGTCCGCCGCGTAGTAGGTCTGCGTGCCCGAGGCGGCCAGGGCGGCGTTGGCATCGGCGAAGCCACCGGATCCCTGCGGGACGCCGTCGATCTCGACGCTCGCCTCGGCACCGAAGCCGACACCCGCGCCGAGCGAGCCTCCGCCGCTCGTCGTGAGGCGGAAGGTGCCGTCGGACAGCTGCTCGACGAGCACCCCCTGCTCGCCGCCGGCCGTCGCGACGAACGACGCCGACATGCTCACCGAACCGCTCGCGGAGGAGGTCACGCACGGCTCGTCCGGCAGCCGGGCCGGGTCGACCGGCGGCCCGCCGTCGGCGGGCGGGGTCACGGACTCGTTCTGCCAGGGCGACGTCGGCTGGTCGCCGGGGTCCTCGCAGCCGCCACCCCCGAGGGTGGTCACCTGACAGACCCGGTAGCCGACCTCGGCACGCACCGAGGGGCTCGACTGCACCACGGCGCCGGTGGTGGCGGCGACGAGCAGCGACGCGAGCGTGACCACGCCGACCGTCTCGAGGGAGCCCTGCCCCTGCTCGGACGTCGTCCTGCGGCGTGCGTGCACGGGTTCCTCCGTCAGCTCGTCACTCGATGAGGCGCGCGTTGGAGCGCTCGATCAGCTCGATGAGCGGGTTGAGGCCGCCGCTGCCGAGGTCGCCGAGGTCGGTGACGTCCTTGAAGATCGTCTCGCCGTCGCACTTCAGCGTGAACGTCGGCTCTGGCTCCTCCTCGTCCTCGTCGTCGTCCTCGTCGTCGGCGCGGACCGGGGGTCCACCGACCTCGTAGGAGGACAGCTCGATGTCGGGGAGGGACTCGGTGAGGTCGCAGCCCGGCAGGTCGAGCTTGGCCCGGGCCTCGCTGTAGTTCTGCTCGCCGTCGACGGTGCGGCCGCGCACCTTGGCGTAGGTCTCGAACGACAGCAGGCCGGCGACCGCTGGGCGCGGGATGTAGGTGACGAGCTGGCCGTCGTTGCGGCGGGCGTACTCGATGGCCGCTACCTGGCCGCCGTTGAGGTCCACGCTCTGGACGACCGCCAGCAACCCTCCCGCCGGGAAGACCTGGAGCGTCTTCAGCGCCTCGACGAGGTCCTCCTTGAACGCCTCGACACCCGCCAGTGCGGCGGCGTCGGCGGCATTGCGGCTCTTGGCCTTCGCGTCGGTGGCGTTCGTCAGCGGTAGGGCCACCGCCGTGAAGATGGCGAGGCCGAGGAGCATGCCGACGACCAGCAGCGACAGCGCGGCGGCGCCGCGTTCCTCGCGGTGGGTCAGGACCTGCACGGTGTCTCCTGGGGCACGGTCGGGGGAGGTCGTGGGGGGAGCGACCAGCGCGCTCGTCCGGTGCACCCCACGGTAGACGGGGCGGACGCCTCGGAACATGGGCCCCCGGGCCCATCGTGGTCCCAGGCTCACGTCGAGACGCCCTGCGGGCCGTCGGAGGCGCCCAGCCACAGGCTCATCGCCTCGGCCCGGGTCGTCACGCCGAGCTTCGGGAAGATGTTGTTGAGGTGGTTCTTCACGGTCTTCTCCGCCAGGAAGCAGGCACGTGCGATCTCGCGGTTCGACAGCCCCCGTGCCACGTGCTCCATGATCTCGGTCTCGCGTCCGGTCAGGCCCCACTGGCTCGTGTCGCGCGGTGCGGGTGCCGGGGGCGCGCCGCTCAGCAGCGCCTCGGTGGCCGCCGGGCCCAGCACCGACGACCCGCGCGAGGCGCTCACGACGGCGGCGACGATCTCGTCGGGCTGGTGCGCGCCGTGCACGAGGTAGCCGCGGGCTCCCGCCGCCATGGCGCTGCGGATGACGTCGAGGTCGTCGGCGTAGGTCAGCATGACGACGTGGCTCGTGGCCGACATGGCGGTGGCGGCACCGACGCCGTCGAGGCCCGGCATGCGGACGTCGCAGAGCACGACGTCGGGGTCGAGGCGCTCGTTGAGGGTGACGCCCTCGTTGCCGTCGGCGGCCTCGCCCACCACCTCGATGGCCTCCTGCGCGTCGAGCACGTTCCGCAGCCCCATCCGGACGACGGCGTTGTCGTCGACGATGAGGACCTTGATCGGGTCGGTCATGGTGTTCCCTTCGCGGCGCGGGGTGTGCGCACGGTGACGGTGGTGCCTCGTCCTGGCGCCGTGACGAGGTCGAGCGTGCCTCCGACGAGCTCGGCGCGCTCGCGCATGCCGACGAGCCCGAAGTGGCCGGCGGGCGTGTGGTCTGGCTCGAAGCCGTCGCCGTCGTCGCGGATGGTGACGGTGATGGTGTCGCGTTCGCCCGAGCAGGTGATGGCGACGTTCTGCGCCCCGGAGTGGCGGTGGATGTTCTCGACGGCCTCGCCGGCGATCGCCACGAGCTCGCGCTTGACGGCGTGGTCGCAGTCGGCCACCCCGCCCACGGTCAGGATCGTCTGCACGCCTCCCTGGGTGAGGCCGTCGGCCATCACGCGTAGCTGCTGGGCGAGCGTGCGGTCGTCGGTCTCCGTCCGCAGGTCGACGAGGATGGAGCGGGCGTCCCGGGCGGCGGACTCGGCCGCCGCCTGGAGCTCCACCGCCTTCGCGGACAGCTGTTCCGGCCCCTTCTGCGCCCAGGCGGGCAGGGCGGCCGCGGCCAGCGCGATGCCGTGCAGGGCCTTGGCCACCGAGTCGTGCATGTCGCGCGCGAGACGGGCGCGCTCCCGCTCGATGGCGGCGTCCGCGGACAGACGCCGCACGTTGGCCTGCTCGCGCTCGGCCGAGGCGAGCAGGTAGCGGGTCAGGATGCCCATCGCCCCGAGCGTCGCGGAGCAGATGGGGACGATGAGGATGCCGATGAGCTCGTCGCTCGTGTCCTGGTCGACGGCGACCAGGATGAGGGTGCTGACCTGGATCGCGAGCACGAGCGTCGCGACCGGCCGGGGCAGCAGGATGCCGATGAGCACGGCGGTGGAGAACGTGTAGATCAGCAGGGGGCTGGTGGCGCCGAGCAGGCTGGCCAGGCCCGTGGCCACCAGGACGTCCAGCACGAGCAGGATCGGGTGCGCCACGACCTTGCCGGTGAGCTGGCGGGTCGCGTACAGGCCGGCGGTGCTGCTCAGCGTGATGAACCCGATGGCGGTGAGTCCCGCCGGGCTGGAGACCGCGTCGCCGGGCGTCACGACCACGAGCAGGAGCGACGCGAGGCGCAGGAGGAAGGAGAACTGCACCACCTTGGCGACCAGGTGGGCCTCCGGGACGGCGCCGGTCGGGGACGCTCCGGCCCGGAGGTCCGTCGAGACCGCGGGGAGGGTGGCCTCAGCCACCGAGCACCCCGCCGAGGTCGACGTCGGCGCCGAGGTACATGCCGACCGCGATGATGACGATCGTCGGCGGGACCATGGCCATGGAGACGAGCAGCGTCACGCGCGGGACGGTCTTGGCGGCCTTCTGCCGCGAGCGCTGGGCGGCGTCGCGTCGGCTGTCGCGCGCGATGCCGTTGAGGGTCTCGGCCAGTGGCGCACCGAGCTCCTCGGCCTGGAGGAAGGCCGACACGAACGACGACATCGACTCGGAGTCGCAGCGGTCGCGCAGGTTGGAGAACGCCTGGCGACGGGGGACGCCCACGTCGAGCTGGTGGAGGGTGAAGGCGAGCTCGTCGCGCAGCGGCCCGGTGAACCGTGCGCTGACCCGGTCGAGCGCGGAGCGGAAACCGATGCCGGCGCCGACGGTGACGGCCAGCACGTCGAGGAAGTCCGGCAGGGCGTCGTCGATGGCCTCGCGGCGCCGGCGCTGGTGGCCGGACAGCCGCCCGAACGGCAGCAGGGGGATCGCCAGGATCGCGAGGATCGCCTGCCAGAAGTTCCCGAGCAGCAGGAACACGAACGAGACCGTGCCGAGGAACACGGCGTACTTCGTGAGCAGCTGCAGGAAGGTGTCGACCGTCATGCCGTCCGGCCGGCCGGCGAGGTCGATGCGACGGCGGATGTTGGCGACGACCCGCGGGCCGAGCAGGAGGGCGATCTGCGGGGCGAGGCGACGGGCGAAGCGGTCGAGGGGGCTCACCTGGCGCTTGCGTCGGTTGGCGTCGCGCAGCAGCGCGATGTCGGCGACGTCCCACGCCTCGAGGGCGTCGGCGCGCGCCATCCGCCAGCCGAGGGCGAAGACCACGAAGCACAGCGTGAACAGCAGGCCGAAGAGCAGCGGTGACATCAGATGTCCACCCTCGTCATCTTGCGGACCGCCCAGATGCAGCCCGAGTAGACCAGCACGGCGAAGACGATGGCCACCTGGCCGATCGGGCTGGTGATCATCTTGTCGACGGTCCCGGGGTTGATCCCCTCGAGCAGGAACACGGCGAGGCCGCTGACGCCGAGCACGGCGTAGGCGGTGGCGACGGTCTGCGTGTAGAGGGTGCGGATCTCGCGCCGCACCTCCTTGCGGGTGTCGAGGGTCTCGGCGATGTCGCGCAGGGCCGACACCAGGCCGCCACCGGAGCGCGCTCCGACGACGAGCGAGCTGACCAGGATGCCGAGCTCGCGCGACGGCAGCCGGTTCTCCAGGTTCGACAGCGCCGTGTCGAGGGGGACGCCCAGCGCGATCTCGTCGGAGACCGTCTTCAGCTCCGAGTGCGCGGGCTCGGCGAGCTCGTCGGCCGCGAGCGCGACCGCCGTGCGGATGGAGAGGCCGGCCGACGCGGCGTTGGAGAGCGTGCGCGCCAGCTCGGGCATCTGGGCGATGAAGTCCTCGGTGTGCTTGTCCCGCAGCTTGCGCACGCGGGCGCGGGCCAGCATCAGGGCGACGACGACACCGACCGGGGCGAGCAGCCACGACAGGGTGACGCCGAGCAGGACGGAGACCGTCAGGCAGAGCGCGAGGATGATGAGCACCAGGTGGCGCGGACGGATGTTCCACCCGAGCAGCGAGATGGCCTCCTGCAGCCACGGACCGTACCGGGTGCGCAGCAGCAGACGGTCGACCCGGGAGCGGCGGGCGAGGGTCATGTCCTCGACGAGGCGGGGATTGACCTTGCGGGCCAGGGCGGCCTGCGCCGAGGCCTCGAGCCAGAACTGGCGCAGGCCGAGGAGCACCAGGAGGGCTGTCGCGAACGCGAGCAGGATGGTCAGCGTCATGTCACTCCAGACCCGCGGCCACGGCCCCGTTCGGTGCGCTCGCTCCCTCGGGGACGCTCTCGCCCGCGAGCTGCAGGCGACGCACGAGCGGCAGGGGGATCGGTCGGAACGAGTGCCGGCCGCGTCCGACCTTGCCCGGCTCGACGGGCTCGGGCACCCACTCGGCCAGCGTGTGCAGCGCGTAGGGCTCGCGGCCCTTGGACGCGAGCTGGGCGATGCGCGTGATGCGCCGCGACCCGTCGGCGCTGCGGTCGAGCTGGATGATGAGGTCGAGGGCGTTGTTGACCTGCTCCTGGACCGCCTGGAAGGGCAGGTCGAGGTCGCTCATGCTGGCCAGCGTCTCGGCGCGGCTCAGCGCCTCCTCGGGGCTGTTCGCGTGGATCGTGGTGAGCGAGCCCTCGTGACCGGTGTTCATGGCCGAGAGCATGTCCATCGTCTCGCCGCCACGGACCTCGCCGACGATGATGCGGTCGGGACGCATGCGCAGCGCGTTGCGGACGAGGTCGCGGATGGTGACCGCGCCCTTGCCCTCGACGTTGGCCGGCCGCGACTCCAGCCGGATGACGTGCGTCTGCTGCAGCGACAGCTCGGCCGCGTCCTCGATGGTCACGATGCGCTCGCGCTCGGGGATGAAGGACGACAGCGAGTTCAGCAGCGTCGTCTTGCCCGAGCCGGTGCCCCCCGAGACCAGCACGTTGAGCTTGGCCCGGACGCAGGCGGCGAGCAGGTCGGCGGCCCGCTGGTCCAGGGTGCCGACGTTGACGAGCTGCTCCATCGTGAACGGCCGGGGGAACTTGCGGATCGTGACGACGGGACCGTCGAGTGCCAGCGGCGGGAGGATGACGTTCACGCGCTCGCCGGTGCGCAGGCGGGCGTCGACCATCGGGCTCGACTCGTCGACGCGACGGTTCACGGTGGAGACGATGCGGTCGATGGTCTGGAGCAGCTGCTCCGTGCTGACGAACCGCTCCTTGGCGAGCTCGATCCGACCCAGGCGCTCGATGAAGATCTGGTCGGGGCCGTTGACCATGATCTCGGTGACCGCATCGTCCGCGAGCAGCGGCTCGAGCACACCCAGGCCGAGGGCCTCGGCGACGACCCGGCGGATGAGCGAGGTGCGCTCGCGGCTGGACAGCAGCGGCCCGCGGGAGGCCACCAGGTGGGTCATGACGCGCTCGAGCCGCGCGCGGCGCTGGGGGAGGTCGAGCTTGGACAGCTCGTTGAGGTCGATCTCGTCGAGGAGCTTCTCGCGGAAGTCGGCGACGAGGGCGTCGTCGGCCTCGTCGCTGACGTCGCTCAGCGTGCGGTCGACGTCGGAGCCCGGGCTGACGGAGGTCGCGCCGAAGGTCTGGCGCTTCACGGCATGACGCTCTCGCGCGTGAAGGTGAGGTCGAAGAACGGCACCAGGTCGGGCACGTCGAAGCGGGCCCGCACGCCGTGCCCGGGGCCGAACAGCTGCACGTCCGACGGGGCGACCTCGAGCCAGCCGGGCAGGGAGTCGTTGAGCACCTGGACCGGGTTGCCGGAGCCCTGCGAGTCGGCCCGGGCCGCCTGGCGGACCGCCGTCTGCGCCGTGGTGATCGCGTAGAGGGAGAGCGCCACCTGGGCGAGCAGCATGATCACGATGACCACGAGCGGGGTCACCCCCACCACCTCGAGGGTGGAGGTCCCGCTCTCGGCGTGTCGACGTCGTCGCATGATCAGTCGTCCTCCTGTACCACCGGCGTCTCGGAGGTGAACACGAGCGAGTTCACCGTGACGCGGGGGAGCAGCAGCGGCATCTTCGACCGCACCTGCACCGTCCCGCCGCCGTCGAGCAGACGGACGGTCATGTTCTCCCGGAACCAGCCGGGCACGTTGTCGAGCGCGGTGTCCTCGATCCGACCGAGGCTCGCGCCGATCCCGGCCTCGCGGGCGGCCTCGTCCGACGCGTGGCTGGTGTACGCGGCGGAGATGCCCCACAGGCCGATCTGCCAGATGAGGAGCATGAGGAACAGCACGACGAAGATGACGCCGCTGAACTCGACGGTCGCCTGGCCGGCCTCCTCCAGGGGCTCCTGCGCCGCGGCGGCCTCGCCCTTGCGCTTGAACAGCGAGCGCCGCGCCGGGCTCGCGGCCGAGGTGGCGGTCGAGGGCACGGTGCCGACCGCGTCGGCGAGCTCCTCGATCCGCTTCCACCAGACCTTCGACTGGATCTCGGCCGGGTCCTGGTGGTTGAGACCCCGCTGGAGGACCGTGAGCGCCTCCGGGAGCGTCGCCGGCAGCGGGGCTGCGGGCAGCAGCCGGGCGGCTGCCTCGGGCTGGATGTCGCTGTCCTTGCTCACCCGGTTGAGGACGATCTGCACGCGGTCGACCTCGCGCGAGCCGACGCGGCTCCACTTCTCGACCGTGCGGTGGACGCCGCGCAGCGCCAGCAGGTCGGGCGTCGTCACGAGCAGCACCGTGTCGGCGAGCTCGATGGCGGCGGCGCTGGCCGGGTTGACGGCGGCGCCGCAGTCGACGACGACGAGGTCGAACTGGCGCCGTAGGGCGGCGAGGATCAGCACCGTCTCGCGGTCGCCGACGGCGCCCACGTCCTCGATCTGAGCGGGCGACAGGACCGTGGCCAGGCCGGAGGGGTTGCGGTGGACGGCCGAGCCGACGGTCTGGACCGAGAGGTCGTCGGCGACCTTGGCGAGGTCGGAGACGTCGAGTCGGTGCTCGATGCCGAGGAAGTCGGCGACGTCCCCGGTGTCGAGGTTGAGGTCGACGAGGCAGACGCTGCGGCCGGGGACCCGGGTGACGGAGTCGTGGGCGAGGTGGACGGCCAGCGTGGTGGTGCCGACCCCGCCCTTCGCGCCGTGGACGGCGACGAGGCGGCCCCGCGAGCTCAGGTCGGAGTCTGCGTTGTCGCTGACGAGGTGGCGCCGCATCTGCGTCACCCACTCGGCGGCGGACGTCAGGCGGCTCTCGAGGTCCTCCAGGGAGACGGGGTAGCGCAGCACGCCGCGTGCGCCGGCGTCCATGGCCGCGGAGAAGACCTCGGGGGAGAACTCCTCGCTGAGCAGCAGCAGGGCGGTACCGGGGCGGCGGGCGGCGATCTCGCGGAAGACCTGCAGCACCGGGACCGGGCCGACCTGCTCGTGGATGAGCACGATCTCCGGGTCGCGCTGCGCGACGAGCTCCTGGAGACGGATCGTGGACTCGGCGACGTCGACGATGGTGAAGCCGTCGAGCTCCTCCACCTGGGCGCGCAGCTCGTACCCGGAGGTCTGGTCCGGGGCGGCGATGAGGACGGAGCGAGCCATCAGTTGTCCACCTTCGGGATGTCGAGGTCGTCGGCGTCGACGGTCTGGCGCTCGTCGCCCCGGTTGCGGGTGTTGGTGCCGGGCGGGAGACCCACCAGACGGACGACCTGGGCGAAGGAGTCGGCGTAGGTCACCGACAGGGCGGCGGCCGGCTCGAGGGCCAGCGTCACGGGGATGACCTGCTGCTCGGTGAGCTCGTCGCGGTCGGTGGTCTGCGTGCGGGTCTCCGCGCCCCGCACGGAGACGACGCGCACGTTGCGGACGAGGACCCGCGAGACACCGGTGGACGCGTCGTCGCCGAAGACGGCGTACACGTCGACGAAGTCGCCGGCGCGGACGCGTCCCGCGACGCCCGTCTTCGCGTCGACGGTGAGCGCGATCTCGCGCTCGTTCTCGTTGAGCGAGGAGGTCGGGAGGATCATGTCGTCGCCGATGTAGGTCCCCTGGGCGACGTTGAAGGCCACGCGTCGCCCGACGACGTCCTCGGGGTTGCGCGTGGCCTGCTGGGAGACCCACTTCTCCGGCACCTCCACGGCCTCGAGGTCGTCCTCCTCGACGATGCCGTAGGCCGCGATGTCCTCCGCGGCGCGGTAGACGGTGATCTTGGGGGCGACCTGTGCGTTGACCGAGCCGACGTACTGCACCGCGACGAAGAACAGCGCCACGGCGGCGACGGCCGCGGCGAGCATGATGAGCACGCCACGGCGTTGACGGGGATTCACTCGGGGGCTCCTTCGGGGGCGGACGCGGCGTGCTCGACGGTGGGCTCGGTGGAGGCGGGCTGGCCCGCGGTGTCGAGGTCGAGGACCGCCGGTGCGGGCTCGACGAGGCGGAGGGGGGTGGTGCTCATGCCACACACCGGGCAGGTGGGTCGCGCGTGCCGTGCGCCGCAGCCGTCGCAGTCGACGACGTCGACCGGGCGGGCGTCGGAGTGGTAGGAGAGCGGGATCGCGACGAGCTCGACCGCGCGGTCGGTGCCGTGGGCGTCGACGACGTCGCGCACCGGCGACACCTCGCTGGTGCTCTGGGGCTGCAGCGCCTGCTTCAGCGCGTCGAGCACCCAGGCGTCCTGCTTCGGCGCGGTGTGGAGCAGGGCCACGTCGGGCATCGGGTCGAGACCGGCGAGGGGCGCCTTGGACGCGCGCAGGATCCGTGGGCTCGGGTGGTGCACGGCGAGGAAGCCGGTGCTCGGGAGCCAGGAGGCGGCGTGCTGCCACAGCGACGGGTTGGGGGTGCGGGACCTCGCGACCGTGGGCATCCAGGTGGCCGACCAGGCGCGCTCGCGCAGCAGGTCGATCGCACTGAGCTGCCACGCCAGGCCGAGGTCGGGGTCGTCGATGTCGTCGACGAGGGAGGAGAGGACGCCGACGGTGAGCGGCCCCCCGGGCAGCACCTCGAGGCACGACCGCAGGCCCGGGTAGCGCACCGAGGTGTAGGTGAGGAGCGTGCGGACGTCCTCGTGGTCCTCCTGCGCGCAGGTGACGACGGGGAGCTCTCCACCGCGGTGGACGGCGGCGATCGTGGTCTCGACGGCGTCGGGATGGCGGACGTCGGCGACGGTCAGCCCGTCGTGCTCTCCGGACACGCCGAGCGACGACCCGAGACGAGTCACCAGGACGACGCGACTTCTCATAGCTCCCCCACCATGGTCAGGTCGTCGTACCCGGGACCTGACGGGTGCGACGCCCGTACGTTATACGGATCTGCCGATGTTGCGAAATCCAACGAAACACGTCCCGCGACGTCACGCCGCGACCCGGCCGGGTCGTCCTCCGAGGAGCGACGAGGGGTCAGGGGTCCTCTAGACTCCGGGGCATGCTGCGGGGGACCACCACGACGACACTGTCCATCGGCGCCGCGACGACGCTCGCCGCGACGTTCCTGCTCGGCCTCGCACCGTCGGCCTCGGCCGCCGACGACGAGTCGGTGCTCGGCCAGGGCGGGGGGTCGCTGATCCTCGTGCTCGACGGCTCCGGCTCCATGAAGGAGCCCGGGGGCAACGGCAGCACGCGCATGGAGGAGGCCAAGAAGGGCCTCAACGGCGTCATCGACGACCTGCCCGACGACGCCAAGGTCGGCCTGCGCGTGTACGGCTCGGAGATCAGCGACGGGCCCGGGTCCTGCGAGGACAGCGAGCTGCTCGTGCCGGTCGAGGACGTCGACAAGGACGCCCTGCGCGCCGGCGTGAAGAAGCTCAAGCCGCTCGGCAACACGCCCATCGCCTACTCGCTGGAGAAGGCCTACGCCGACCTGCCGACGGAGGGCCCGCGCAGCATCGTGCTCGTCTCCGACGGCGAGGAGAACTGCCAGGGCGACCCGTGCGAGGTCGCGGCCGACCTCAAGAAGAAGGGCGCCGACTTCTACGTCGACGTCGTCGGTCTCCAGGTCGACGCGGCGTCCAAGGACCAGCTGACGTGCATCGCCTCGGCCGGCGGCGGCACCTACTACGACGTGAAGGACCTCGACCAGCTCCAGGACACGCTCACGCGCACGTCGATCCGCGCGGCGCGCGGCTACGAGGCCGCCGGGCTGCCCGTGGAGGGCGGTACCTCCGTCGAGGACGCCGCGGAGATCGAGGACGGCCAGTGGCTCGACACGATCGGTGACTCCGGCGAGGAGCACTACCGGCTGCCCGACCCGGGCGAGGGCACCATCCACCTCAGCGCCGCGACACTCCCGACGCAGGGCTTCACGGGCGTCTCCAACGTCGACGTGCAGATCCTCGACGCCTCCGGGGCGCCGTGCGGCAGCGGCACGCGCGAGG
Organism: uncultured Aeromicrobium sp.; assembly: GCA_964599245.1. Lineage (GTDB taxonomy): Bacteria > Actinomycetota > Actinomycetes > Propionibacteriales > Nocardioidaceae > Aeromicrobium. The sequence continues at coordinate 13,215 of CAZREF010000012.1, forward strand.
CGGCGCAGGGTGCCAGCAACGGCAACGCCCCGATCGTGGCGGCGTACTCGCTCTCGGCCGCCGACCGCGAGGACTGCGGCGAGGGCCCGTTCGTCGGGCGCGTCTCCTCGAACAACACCGAGGTCCAGGGCCTGGAGGTGCTGCTGCGCACCGAGCCCGGCGTCGAGGACGTCGACGCCCTCCCGCCGGCGGTCGACCGCGCCAGCGGGTTCTCCGACGAGGTCGAGGGCGACGCGCCGTCCGGCGAGCCGGTCTCCGTCATCGGCGGGCCGAACTTCTCCTCCGCCCCGCCGACCGCACCGGGGACCTACGCCGACACCGTGCTGCCGGGGGAGACGCTCTTCTACCGGGTCCCGGACGTCGGCTGGGGCCAGTCGGCCGTCTGCGACGCCGCCTTCGGCACCTCGAGCCAGGCCGCCGACGCGTTCGGCGCCGGGGTCGGTCTCAATACCCAGGTGCGCGTGTACGGGCCGCTCAAGACGCCGATCGACGACCCGTCCTCGAGCACCAAGCGCCAGCAGTGGAAGGGCGACCGCGAGGTCCAGGTGCACGCTGCGTCGCCCGCGGTCACCTATCGCAACCGCGAGGCCACCAACGAGGTGCCGCAGGCCGTGCAGGTCGACGGCGACTTCTACTGCTCGGTGACGGTCCTGTCGTCCTCGGCGGCGACGACCGACGAGGTCGGCGAGATCCCCGTGACGCTGACGACCAGCATCGTCGGCGACGAGGCCGGCGCACCGACCTACCTCGAGGACCCGAAGGAGACGGCCAACGACAAGGCGGCCGAGGAGGCCGACGGCGGCGGACCGGCCTGGTGGCTGGTGGCCCTCGGCGTGGTCGTGCTCGCGGTGATCGCCGCCGCCCTGCTGGCGGCGCTGCGCCGTCGTGGCGCGAGCGGTGACGACGGAGCAGGAGCCCCTCCTGCGGCCTGAGCGAGCGCGCTCCGGCGCGGGGTGCTCCGGGACGACGGGGCTCGGCGTGCGGCGCGACGACCCGTGACCTGGGTGCTGACGCTCGTCGCCCTCGCGGGGGTGAGTGCCTCCGGGCCGCTCATGGCCGCGATCGCGGCGCCCGCCCTCGTCATCGCCTTCTGGCGCAACGCCGCAGCCACCGCCGTGCTCGCGCCGTTCGCGGCGAGGCGCGCCGAGGACCTGCGGGGCCTGCGCTGGGCCGACCTGCGCGGCACGGTGTTCGCCGGGGTGATGCTGGCCGTCCACTTCGCCGCCTGGGTCGGCGCGCTCAAGCTCACCACGGTCGCGGCGGCGACGGCCCTGACCTGCACCCAGCTCGTGTGGGTCGTGGCGATCGACCGGCTCCGTGGGGTCCGGCAGGGTCTCGCCGTGACGCTCGGGTGCGCCGTGGCGGTGCTCGGGGTCCTCGTCGTGTCCGGCGTCGACCTCACCGTCTCCACGCGCGCGCTGCTCGGTGACCTCCTGGCCGTCGTCGGCGGCCTCGGTGCCGCGTTCTACCTCGTGGCGGGGGAGTCGGCCCGTCGTCGGTTGAGCACCACGCACTACACGACGCTCTGCTACGGCACGTGCGCCGTCGTGCTGGCCGTCGCCTGCGTCGCGACGGGAGCGTCGCTGGTGGGCTACGAGCCGCAGGTCTGGCTGCTCCTCGCCGCCGTGACGCTGTGCGCGCAGCTGCTGGGCCACTCGCTGTTCAACCACCTGCTGGCGGTCATGAGCCCCACCGTCATCTCCCTCGTCCTGCTCCTGGAGGTGCCGGCCGCGGCACTGCTGGCCGCGGCGTTCCTCGGGCAGGCGCCGCCCGTCGGGGTCTACGTCGGGCTGCTGCTGGTGCTGGCCGGGCTCGTCGTGGTCGTGCGGGCGCGGCGGGTGCCGAGCGAGCCGGTGGAGCCCGTCGCCTGACCTCGACGTGGGGCCGCTCCTCGCTGTCAAGTGGGCCGGGTCACGCGGTGCTGGGTCGGTGCGCGACGTTACCGCTGGGTATCGTCAGCACGGTCACCCCACCAGACACAGGAGCACCCATGGGACGTCTTGCCAGCACCGAGGGACTCACCGAGGAGCAGACCGCGATCCTCGAGACGATCCGCGACTTCGTCGACGAGAAGATCATCCCGGTCGCGCAGGAGCTGGAGCACGCCGACGAGTACCCCACGGAGATCATCGAGGGTCTCAAGGAGCTGGGTGTCTTCGGCCTGACGATCCCCGAGGAGTTCGGCGGTCTGGGTGAGTCGCTGCTGACGTACGCGCTGGTCGTCGAGGAGATCGCCCGCGGGTGGATGAGCGTCTCCGGCGTCATCAACACGCACTTCATCGTGGCCTACCTGCTCCAGCAGCACGGCACCGACGAGCAGAAGCAGAAGTACCTGCCCAAGATGGCGCAGGGTGAGGTCCGCGGCGCGTTCTCGATGTCCGAGCCCGGCCTCGGCTCCGACGTCTCCGCCGTCTCCACCAAGGCGACCAAGAAGGACGACGGCTCCTACTCGATCACCGGCCAGAAGATGTGGCTGACGAACGGCGGCACGTCCACCCTCGTTGCGGTGCTCTGCAAGACCGACGAGGGCGCCGAGAGCGTCTACAAGAACATGACGACCTTCCTGGTCGAGAAGGAGCCGGGCTTCGGCGAGACCGCGCAGGGCGTCACCGTCCCCGGCAAGATCGCGAAGATGGGCTACAAGGGCGTCGAGACGACCGAGCTCATCCTCGAGGACCACCAGATCTCGGCCGACCAGATCCTGGGCGGTGAGCCGGGCAAGGGCTTCTTCCAGATGATGGACGGTGTCGAGGTCGGCCGCGTCAACGTCGCGGCCCGCGCCTGCGGCCTCGCGATCCGCGGGTTCGAGCTCGCCATCGCCTACGCGCAGCAGCGCAAGACCTTCGGCAAGCAGATCGCCGACCACCAGGCCGTGCTGTTCCGCCTCGCGGAGATGGCCACGAAGGTCGAGACCATCCACGCGATGATGGTCCGCTCGGCGCGGCTCAAGGACACCGGCAAGCGCATGGACGTCGAGGCGGGCATGGCCAAGATGCTCGCCAGCGAGTACGCCAACGAGGTGGTGGAGGACTCCTTCCGCATCCACGGTGGCTACGGCTACTCCAAGGAGTACGAGATCGAGCGCCTCATGCGCGAGGTCAAGTTCATGCTCATCGGCGAGGGCACGTCCGACATCCAGAAGATGATCATCGGCCGCGCGCTTCTCAAGGACTACAAGCTCTGACATGAGCACGCGGACGGACGTCACGTTCACGTCGCAGGGCACGACCGTCGCGGCCTGGCACTACCGGCCGGACGGGCCGGGGGAGCGCCCGGTCCTCGTCATGGCCCACGGGCTCGGCGGCGTGCGCGAGATGCGCCTCGACGCCTTCGCCGAACGGTTCGCCGACGCCGGCTACGCGTGCCTCGTGTTCGACTACCGGCACTTCGGGGCGAGCGCGGGCGAGCCGCGGCAGCTGCTGTCCGTGCGTCGGCAGCGCGAGGACTGGGCGGCCGCCGTGGCGTTCGCGAGGACGCTCCCCGGCGTCGACGCCGACCGTGTGGTCCTGTGGGGGACGTCGTTCTCCGGCGGCCACGTCATCGCCGTCGGCGCCGACGACCCGCGGGTCGCGGCGGTCGTCGCGCAGTGCCCGTACACCGACGGCCTGGCGTCGTCGCTCGCCGTGAGGCCGCTGACCTCGCTGCGAGTCACGTTCCGTGCCGTGATCGACCTCGTCGGCAGCCGGCTCGGTCGTCGGCCGCGGATGGTCCCGTTGGCGGGCAGGCCGGGCACGGTGGCGCTCATGACGGCGCCCGACGCCCTGCCCGGCGTCGAGGCGCTGCAGGGCGACCGCGTGGGCACGATCGGGGAGGACGTCGCCGCGCGCGTGGCCATCGAGATCGCCCTCGGACGGCCGGGTGCGAAGGCGTCGCGCCTGCGGTGCCCGGCCCTGTTCGTCGTGTGCGACCAGGACAGCGTCGCCCCCGCTCGGGCGACGCTGAAGCACGTGGCCAAGGCGCCGCGCGGTGAGGTCGTGCGGCGCGACACCGGCCACTTCGACATCTACGTGGGCGAGGAGTTCGAGACCACCGTCCGCGACGAGCTCGACTTCCTGCGCCGGCACGTCCCCGTCGCGCCGTCGGCCGCGAGCGACCGAGTCGTAGGCTGACGGCATGCCCCCCGTGAACCAGCGCCTGTTCTCCCTGGAGTTCCCGCAGTCCCTCGGCGTCTACGACGACTACGCGACGGCGCAGAAGGTCGTCGACCACCTCTCCGACCAGGAGTTCCCGGTCGAGAACCTGCTGGTCGTCGGCACCGACCTCAAGCAGGTCGAGCGCGTCACCGGCCGCCTCACCACGAGCCGCGTGGCTGCCGCCGGCGCCGCGTCGGGCGGCTGGCTCGGCATCCTGGTCGGCCTGCTCCTCGGGATCTTCAGCCGCGAGAGCACCTGGCTGCAGACGGTCGTGGGCGGCCTCGGCATCGGCATCGTCTTCGGTGTGGTGTGGGCCCTGCTCGGCTACGCCGCCACCCGCGGTCGGCGTGACTTCAGCTCCGTCAGCAGCGTCGTCGCCACCAAGTACGAGGTGATGGTCGAGCACAAGCACCGTGCCCGCGCGCAGGAGCTCATCGCCGACCTGCCCGAGGCGCGCCAGAACCCGTTCGCCTGAGCCACCCTTCACCACAGCGGGACGCGGTCCACCACGCGCGTCCGAGGAGACCCATGACCAAGACCGACCCCGGCAACTTCTTCGAGGACTTCACCGTGGGGCAGGTGATCCAGCACGCCACGCCGCGCACGATCACCGACGGCGACCGTGCGCTGTACGGGGCCATCTACCCGACGCGGTTCTCGATCCCCTCCTCGGCCGCGTTCGCCGCCTCGGTCGGCCTGGCACCCCACCCGGTGGAGGACCTCGTGGCCTTCCACGTCGCCTTCGGCAAGACCGTGCCCGACGTGTCGCTCAACGCCGTCGCCAACCTCGGGTACGCGGAGTGCCGCTTCCACCGGCCGGTCGTCACCGGTGACACGCTCTCGACGAGCTCGGAGGTCATCGGGCTCAAGCAGAACTCCAACGGTCGCACCGGCGTGGTCTACGTGCGCTCCACGGCCACGAACCAGCGTGGCGAGGTCGCGCTGGACTGGGTGCGGTGGGTCATGGTGCACAAGCGCACGGTGTCGTCGGGGGAGGGGGACGCCCCGGCCCCCGAGACCGTCGTGCCCGAGGTCGCCGACGTCGTCGCGCCCGACGACCTCGTCCTGCCCGAGGGGCTCGACCTCACCGGCTACGACACCACCGCGGCGGGCAGCCCCGACCGCTACGACGACTACGAGGTCGGGGAGCGGATCGACCACGTGGACGGCGTGACGCTCAGCGAGGCCGAGCACATGATGGCGACGCGGCTCTGGCAGAACACCGCGAAGGTGCACTTCAACACCGAGGCCCGTCCGGACGGACGCCGGCTGGTCTACGGCGGACACGTCATCTCGCTCGCGCGAGCCCTGTCGTTCAACGGCCTGGCCAACGCCCAGCTCGTCGCCGCGATCAACGCCGGGTCCCACGTCGCGCCTGCCTTCGCCGGCGACACGGTCTACGCCTGGTCGGAGGTCCTCGACAAGGCCACCCCGGCGGCGTGGGAGGGCACCGGCGTCGGCGCCCTGCGCCTGCGGCTCGTGGCGACGAAGGGTCGGGACGAGTCGATGACCCTGCGCGGGGACGACGGGAAGTACGTCGACGGCGTGCTGCTCGACCTCGACCTCTGGGTCCTGGTCCCGCGCTGATGGGTGCGACGCTGTACCTCGTCCGCCACGGCGCCACGGAGTGGAGCGTCGCCGGACGTCACACCGGCACCACCGACCTCCCGCTCACCGAGGACGGCGAGGCCACGGCGCGGGCGCTCCAGCCCGTGCTGGGGGAGGAGCACTTCGACCTCGTGCTCACGTCCCCGAGGCTGCGCGCCCGCCGTACCGCGGCCCTGGCGGGCTTCGCCGAGGCCACGGTCGAGGGCGACCTCGCCGAGTGGGACTACGGCGACTACGAAGGGTTGACCACGCCGCAGATCCGCGAGCGGGTCCCCGGCTGGACCATCTGGACCCACCCCGTGCCCGGCGGGGAGACGGCCGACGACGTCGCGGCCCGTCTCGACCGTGTCGTCGCGCGGGTGCGGACGAGCGGCGGGCGCGCCCTCGTGTTCGCGCACGGCCACAGCCTGCGGGTGCTCGCGGCCCGGTGGCTCGGGCTGCCGGTGGCCGACGGTCGCATCTTCGACCTCGACACCGCCACCTACTCGGTGCTGGGCGACGACCGCGGCCAGCCCGTGGTGCAGCGCTGGAACGTCGCCGGCACGGCCTAGGCTGCCGGTGTGAGGATCGATCTCCACACCCACTCCGACCGCTCCGACGGCACCGACCCGCCGGCGCTGCTGGTCGAGAAGGCAGCGCTCACGGGCCTCGACGTCGTGGCCCTCACCGACCACGACGCCACGACCGGCTGGGACGAGGCGCTGGAGGCGGGGGAGCAGCACGGCGTCACGGTGGTGCCCGGCATCGAGGTGTCCACCACCTTCGAGGGCGAGAGCGTGCACCTGCTCGGGTACGTGTTCGACCCGCACCACCCCGGCCTGGTCGAGGAGCTGCGGCGGGTGCTCGACGGCCGCGACCAACGGCTCCCGCGGATCCTGGCCAAGCTCGCCGAGCACGGCATCGACATCACCGAGGACGACGTCGCGCTGCAGTCGGGCTCGGCGGCGGCGTCGGGGCGCCCGCACATCGCCGACGCCATGGTGGCGAAGGGGTACATCCAGCACCGCGACGAGGCGTTCCAGGGCTGGCTCAACAGCCGCGGACGCGCGTACGTGAGCCGCTACTCCGCCCCCCTCGTCGACGCGATCGGTCTGCTGAAGGACGCGGGCGGCCGGGCCGTGCTCGCGCACCCGTGGTCGCGCGGCAGCGACCGGGTGCTCACCACGGCCGCCATCGAGCGGCTCGCCGCCGCCGGCCTCGACGGCCTCGAGGCCGACCACGTCGACCACGACGAGCGCGCACGCCGGGGCCTGCGCGACATCGCCCGCGGCCTCGACCTCGTCGTCACCGGCTCAAGCGACTACCACGGCACCGGCAAGAGCTCGGCGTTCCACCTCGGCGCCCACACCACCGACCCCGCGGAGTACGAGCGACTGCTGGGCTGAGCTGCCCCGACTTCCGGACACTTCCGGGGCACTCGGACGTCGCCCCGTGCCCCGAAGGTGTCCGAAAGTCGGGGTGGTGGGTCAGCCGGTGACGCCGAACTGCTCCACGCGGATGGCGTCGGCCGGGAAGGCCTGCTCCTGCAGCAGGCGCGTGGCGTAGCCGACGAAGCCGACCGAGCCGCACACGAACGCCTGCTCGACGCCGTCCAGCAGGGGTGCGACCTCGTCGGGGTACGGGGGAGCGGCCACCCGGGAGCCCAGGTTCTCGCGGGTCAGGGCCACGAACGCTCCCGAGGCGCGCAGCTCGTCGGCGTAGGGGAGCACCTCGAGCGTCTTCGCGACCACGACGACGCGCAGGGCGTCAGCGTTCCCCGTGCCGATCGCGTGCCGCAGCATCGACACCATCGGCACGACGCCCGACCCGCCGGCGAGGGCGAGTGCCGGGGTGGTGCCGTCCCACGTGAACCAGCGGCCGATCGGACCCCGCACCTCGAACACGTCGCCGGGGCGCACCTCGTCGTGCAGGAAGCCCGAGACCTCGCCGTCGGCCATGCGCTCGACCATCAGCTCCACCAGCGGGTCGTCGGGCGCCGACGCCGTCGAGTACGAGCGCTGGGCCGTGTAGCCGTCCTCCGCCCTCAGCCGCACGACGTAGTGCTGGCCCGCGCGGTGGCGCGCCGGCTCCGGCAGCTCCAGACGCAGCCGGACGAACCCCGCCGTGGGGTGGTCGACCGAGCGCACGGTGGCGAGCTGCCACCCGCTGACCTGCGGCTGCGGCAGCGAGTCGGTGCTGGTCACGGATCGCCCTGGTAGCGCTGCTCCAGCCACGGGTCGCCGCGGTCGTGGTATCCGCCGCGCTCCCAGAACCCCGGCTCGTCGTGGTCGAGGAGCTCCAGGCGGGCGAGCCACTTGGCCGACTTCCAGAAGTACAGGTGCGGCACGAGGAGCCGCACCGGCCCACCGTGCTCCGGGGTGAGGGGCCTGCCCTCGGCGTCCCAGACCACCCACGCGCGGTCGGCCCGCACGTCGGCCAGCGGCAGGTTGGTGGTGTAGCCGGTGTGCGCGTGGGCCACCACGTGCGTGGCGTCGGACGCGACGCCGGCCACGTCGAGCAGCGTCTCCACGCTGACGCCCGTGAACGGCGTGTCGAAGCGCGACCACGTGGTGACGCAGTGGATGTCGACCGTCGACGTCGCCTGCGGCAGCGCCTTCAGCGCGGCGAGGTCCCAGGTCCGCGGCTCCAGGACCGCTCCGTCGACGGTCAGGCTCCAGCGCTCGGGGTCGATGCGGGGCGTCGGCTCGGCCGACAGCACCGGCCACAGGGTGCCCGCGTCGTACTGACCGGGCGGGAGGCGGTCGGCCTGGGCCGGCCGCCGTCGCCCGACGAAGCCGCGCGTGACGGGTGCGTCGCTCATGTGACCTCCTCCAGGAAGGGTAGCCAAGCGGCGGCCAGTCCGGCTGGGTTCTCGACTGCAGGGGAGTGGTCGGCGTCGGGCACCACGTGCACCGTCGTGCCGAGCCTCGCGGCCATCGCGTCCTGGACGGCGTGCGGCCACGCGTCGTCGCCGGCGCCGCGGCCGACCCACACCGGGACACCGGTCGCGGCCACGTCGTCGACGCGGTCCGGTGCGCCGACCAGGTGCTGCGTGAAGGCCCTCAGCCCGACCCGGGAGTTCTGCGCGAAGCGCCGGCGGAGGAACTCCTCGATCTCCGGCGGGTTGGAGCCGAGCGTGTCGCCCCTCAGGGCGCGGTAGACGGCGTCGATCGGCTCGGGACCGTCGAGCGCGTCCACCATCCGTCCGAGCGGCCGGCCAGGGGTCGAGCCGAGCGCGCCCGGCCCGGTGCACAGGAGGCTCAGCGACGCCCAGGCCCGTGCGTCCTCGGCGATCGCCGTCTGCGCCACGAGGCCGCCGAAGGAGTGGCCGAGCAGGTGGCTTGGACGCGACGAGCAGGCGGCGGCGAGCGCCGCGGCGTCGGAGGCGAGGACGGCGAGCGAGAAGTCGTCGGAGTCCGAGGCCGGCGTCTCGTGCTGGCCCCGCTGGTCGTAGGCGGTCGCGTCGAAGCCGGCGAGGGCGAGGAGCGGGAGGACGGGCGTGAAGTCCTCCTTGCTGCCCGTCCAGCCGGGCACCAGCAGGACGTGGGCCCGCGGGTGCGGAGCGCGGGCGCGGTGCACCGCGAAGGTGCCCCGGTCGGTGCGCACCGTGCCGGCGTGGACCCCCTCGGGGAGCTCGAGCGTGCGGGGCGTGCTCATCGTCCGCGCTTGGCGGACTTCGCGACGACGGAGGTGGGCGCGTAGCGGGCGAGCAGCGACAGCACCTTGTAGCGCAGGCTCGGCACCGAGAGCGAGCGTCCCTTCTCCAGGTCGGCGAGCGCGGACGCGACCAGCTTGTCGGCGTTCAGCCACATCCAGCGGGGGACTCCCGAGACGTCCATGTCGGCGCGCTGGTGGAACTCGGTGCGCACGAAGCCCGGGCAGAGGGCCATGACCCGCACGCCGGCGTCGGCGTACTGCCAGTCGGCCCAGCGGGAGAGGTTGACGAGCCAGATCTTGTGCGCGGAGTAGGTGCCCCGCGGCGTGAACGCGGCGACGCTCGCGACGTTGACGATCCGCCCCCCGCCGCGACCGGCCATCGCCTTGATCGCGACGTCCATCAGGTGCATGGGCGCCCTGACCAGGAGGTCGAGCTGGCGGTCCTCGTCGGCGATGTCGGTGGTGCCGAACCAGCCCGCGAGGGAGGCCCCGGCGTTGTTGACGAGAAGGTCGACCGGCGCCGTGGTGCTCGCGAGCGCGTCCTCGGCGGCGGCGAGGCCCTGGGGATCGGTCAGGTCGGCCACGAGCACGTCGGCCTGCACCCCGTGCTTCGCCCGCAGCTCGGCCGCCACCTGCTCCAGCCGCGCGCCGTCGCGTGCCAGGAGCACGAGGTCGTCGCCGCGTGCCGCGAGCGCCCTGGCGAAGGCGAGTCCGATGCCGGCCGTGGCGCCGGTGACGAGGGCACGGGTCATGCCGTCAGCATGCCACGCGCTCGGCGGGCAGGACGGGCGGGCCGGGCGGTCCTGCGGGTGGCATGATGTGGCCCGTGACGACGACCATCTCCGTGGTGAACCAGAAGGGCGGGGTGGGCAAGACCACCACCGTCGCCTCGCTCGGCGCCGCGTTCGCCGAGCTCGGCAAGCGCGTCCTGCTCGTCGACCTGGACCCGCAGGGCGGCCTCACCTTCTCGCTCGGCATCGACCCGGAGGACGTCGACGTCACCGTGGGCGAGGTCCTGCTCGGCAAGGCGAAGCCCTCGGACGCGATCGTCGTCACCGAGGACGGGATGCACCTGCTGCCGTCCAACGTCACGGTCACCCAGGCCGAGGAGTCCCTGGTCTCGCGCACGGGCCGCGAGCAGCGGCTGCGGGTGGCGCTCGACAAGGTGGCCGACGACTACGACCTCGTCGTCATCGACTGCCCGCCGACGCTCGGGGTGCTCACGGTCGGCGCGCTGTCGGCGTCGCAGAAGGTCGTGATCCCGTTGCAGGCCGAGACGCTCTCACACCGTGGTGTGCTGCAGCTGCTCGACACCGTCCACGACGTGAAGCAGTTCATCAACTCCGAGCTCGAGGTCGCCGGCGTCCTGCCCACGATGTTCGACGGGCGCACCAACCACGCCCGCGCCGTGCTCGCCTCCATCGAGGAGCAGTTCGAGCTCCCGGTGCTGACGCCGCCGATCCCGAAGTCGATCCGCTTCGCCGAGGCCCCGGCCATCGGCCGCTCGATCCTCAGCGTGCACCGGAACCACAAGGGCGCCGAGGCCTACCGCGAGGTGGCCAAGAGCCTGCTCTGAACGATCGAGCACGACGAGGGCCCCGCACCGTCCGGTGCGGGGCCCTCGTTCGCGTGGTCCGACGTCAGTCGGCAGCCGGCGCCGGTGCGCTCTGCGCGGGGGACTGGCCGTCGACGCGCTCGCCGCCGCGGGTGCGGCGCCGCCTCCGGTTGCGGTTCCGGTTGCGGCTGCTGCCACCCTCGCCCTGGCCGTCCTTGGACTCCTCGGCGCGGGGGCCGGAACGCTCGCCCTGCGGACGTCCGCCGCCCTGGCCGCCCCGACCCTGCCCGTCGCGGCCGCGGCCGCCGCCCTGGCCGCCGCGACCCTGGCCGCCACGTCCGCCGCGGTCGCCGTCCTTGCGGGGCTCCTTCGGCGACGGCGGCTTCAGCCGGCCCTTCACGGACCGGTCGATGCCGAGGTCGTGGAACAGGTGGTCCGACGTCGAGTAGGTCTCCTGCGGCTCGGCGAACGGCAGGTCCAGCTCGGCGTTGATGAGCTTCCACCGGGTGAGGTCGGCCCAGTCGACGAAGGTGACCGCGATGCCCGAGGCGCCGGCGCGACCGGTGCGGCCGATGCGGTGCACGTAGGTCTTGTGGTCCTCCGGGCAGTTGTAGTTGATGACGTGGCTGATGTTCGCGACGTCGATGCCGCGGGCGGCGACGTCGGTCGCGACCAGCACGTCGACCTTGCCGTCGCGGAAGCCCTGCAGGGCCTTCTCGCGGGCGCCCTGGGCCATGTCGCCGTGCAGCGGCGACGCGGGGAACCCACGGTCGATGAGGTCGTCGGCCACGCGCTGCGCCGTGCGCTTCGTGCGCGTGAAGATGATGACGCGCTGCACGTCCTCGGCCTGCAGGATGCGGGCGATGACCTCGGGCTTGTCGAGCTCGTGGGCCTGCCACACGAACTGTGCCGTGGCCGGGACGGTGTGGTTCTCGTCGGGCGACTCGGCGCGGATGTTCATCGGGTGGCGCATGTGCTTGCGCGCCAGCGAGACGATCGCGCCCGGCATCGTGGCGGAGAACAGCATCGTCTGGCGGGTCTCGGGCGTCTTGGCCAGGATCGCCTCGACGTCGGGCAGGAACCCGAGGTCGAGCATCTCGTCGGCCTCGTCGAGCACGAGGACCTTGACGTGCGAGAGGTCGAGGGCGCGACGGTTGGCCAGGTCGAGGATGCGTCCGGGCGTGCCGACGACGATGTCGACACCGGACTCCAGGGCCTCCAGCTGCGGCTCGTAGGGCACGCCGCCGTAGATCGTGAGGTTGCGGGTGCCGCGCTTGGCCGAGGCGGTCTTGATGTCGTTGGCCACCTGCAGCGCGAGCTCGCGCGTGGGGGCGACGACGAGCGCCTGGGGCTTGCCGGGGGCGGCCAGCTGGTCGTGGTCGGGGTCGTGCGGGGCGACGGTGCGCTGGATGACCGGGATGGAGAAGGCCAGCGTCTTGCCGGTGCCGGTGCGCGCCTGGCCGATGAGGTCGGTGCCCATCAGGCCCACGGAGAGGGTCATCTCCTGGATGGGGAACGGGCTGGTGATGCCGACGTCGGAGAGGGCGTCGGCGATCTCGGGCATGACGCCCAGGTCGGTGAACGTGGTCACGTGGTCTCGAATCGTGAGGGGACAGGAGCAGTCTCGGGACGTGTCGTGAGTCTGCGTCGGACGTGTCGTGAGACTGCGTCGACGACGGTGCGTCCGGGACCTCACGACGGAGATACGGCCCCAAGGGGCATCACCATCGTACCTGCCGCGCGCCCTCCGCCCGTACCAGGCGGTCCCGGTGCGGCGGGGACGCTACGCTGCGGCGCATGGCGAAGAACGCGAAGTCGAGCCGCTCGACCCCCCGGTCCGACGCCCCGGCGGCGCCCAGCGCCCTCGACGACCCCGCCTACCGCGACGGCGTGGTGGAGCTGCTCGGCGTGCTCGCCTTCGGCGAGATCAGCGCCTGCGAGCGGCTCGTCGCCGACGCGCAGCTCGCCCCCGACCTGCGCAGCAAGGTCGAGGTCGCCACGATGGCCGCGGCCGAGTTCGCGCACTTCGAGGTGCTGCGCGACCGCCTGGTGGAGATGGGCGAGGACCCGTTCCTCGCGATGGAGCCGTTCGAGGCCACGTTCGTCGACTTCCACCACAAGACCCGCCCGGCCGACTTCCTCGAGGGACTCGTCAAGGCCTACGTCGGCGACGGGCTCGCCGCCGACTTCTACCGCGAGATCGCGGCCTACCTCGACCCGTCGACCCGCGAGATCGTCGTCGACACGCTCAGCGGCACCGGGCACTCGGAGTTCGTCGTCGAGCAGGTGCGCGCGGCGATCGAGGCCGACCCCCGCGTCGGGGGCCGGCTCGCGCTGTGGGGACGCCGCCTCATGGGCGAGGCGCTGCGCCAGGCGCAGACGCTCGTCGCCGAGCGCGACGCCCTCTCCTCGGTGCTCGTCGGCGGCATCGAGACCCCCGGTCTCGACCTCACCGCCATCTCCCGGATGTTCACCCGCATCACCGAGGCGCACACCGAACGCATGGCGCGCCTCGGCCTCGCCGCCTGAGCACGCGTCGCGTCAGCAGTGCCGCCGCTGACCGACGGGCGGCGCCGGCTCAGCCGCGGACGTGCGTCAGGACCCAGTCGACGAACGCCCGGCCCGCGTGCCAGTCCGCGCGCACGTGCTCCAGCAGCTCGGCCGTGTGCACGTAGGGCGCGAAGCCGTGGTCGTGGCCGAGGGTGAGCGAGCGGTGCCGCAGCAGGCCGATGCGCGGGTGGTCGGGGTCCCAGCCGCGGGGCGCCGTCTTCACCGCGTCGCCGCCCGCCGCCCAGCCCGCGGTCTCGAGCTCGGCGACGATCCGCTCCAGCTCGGGGCCGAACGTCTCGTGCGCCACCGCCTCCCGGAACGACGCGAGCCGCGACGGGGTCGCCTGGTAGAAGCCGGTGCCGGTGCGCACCCCTGGTGCGCCGACCTGCACGTAGTACCCCGTGGCCGGCGCGACCGCGACGAAGGCGCCCTGGTGCGTCTTGTACGGCGTCTTGTCCTTCGAGAACCGCACGTCGCGGTAGGGCCGGAAGATCTTGGCCGGACCGAACTCGTCCTCCAGCGCCGCGGTGAGGGCCACCATCGGGGCCTTGACGGCCTGCTCGTAGACGTCGCGGTGCTCGTCCCAGAAGACCTTGGTGTTGTCGACCTCGAGGTCGTCGTAGAAGTCGAGCGCGGCGACGGGGAACCCGTCGAAGCTCATCGGACCACCTCGCCCCGGCCGACCGTCGCGGAGGGCGTCAGTTCTCCTGCGTGACCGCGCCGAAGCCGACCTTGCGGCCGGTGTCGGCGGTGAAGTACAGGTAGGCGACCTTGTCGGCGGGGACGGCGACGGTGCGGTCCTTGTCGTCGGTCAGGCTGAAGACGGTCTCGTCCTTCAGGGCGGTGTCGAGCTTGGCGAGCACCGCGTCGGGCTGCTCGCTGGTCTCGACGGACAGCTCGCGGGCGGCGTTCTGCACGCCGATCTTGACCTCCATGGTCGGTCCTCTCGTGGGGGTGTTCGGGGGTGGGTTCAGCTGGGGTCGGCGGACTCGCGGGGGAACCCGCCGATGCCGCGCCAGGCGAGGCGGCCGACCAGGCGGACGGCGTCCTCCTGGGAGACGCTCGAGGACTCCGACAACCAGTTGCGTGCGCCGACGTGGCCCATGCCGACGAGGCTGACGGCCAGCAGGTAGGCGGCGTCCTGCGGCAGGCCGGCGTCCTCGCGGATGACCTCGGCGATCGCCTCGGCGGACTCGCGGACGACCCGGTCCACCTGCTCGCGGACGTCGGGGTCGTTGGTCAGGTCGGACTCGAAGACGAGGCGGAACGCGGCGCCCTGGTCGGCGACGTAGCGGTACCAGAGCTCCATGGTGGCCTCGACGCGGCGACGGTTGTCGGTCGTGGAGGCCAGCGCCTTCTTGACCTCGGCGACGACCTCGTCGCAGGAGGTCTCGAGCAGGGCGAGGTAGAGGTCGAGCTTGCCGGGGAAGTGCTGGTACACGACCGGCTTCGAGACTCCCGCGCGCTCGGCGATCTCGTCCATCGACGCCGCGTGGTAGCCCTGCTCGACGAACACCTCGAGCGCCACCTCCAGCAGCTGGGCGCGGCGGGCGCGCCGCGGGAGGCGGCCGGCGCGGGGACGCAGGATCGGGGTCTCGCTCACCCCGACAGCCTAGTGCCCGTGGCCGAGCGGGCCCGGCGGACGGGGCGTGTCGGGAACCGGTCGGACGGTCTGTCCACGGTGCGGACGAGTCCGGCAGGGTCCGTGCGCACGAGGGAACAATGGTGACCGCCCCCGGCGTTGACCCGGGAGTACCTGTCCACCCACCGCGAGGAGCAGCCGTGGTCGCGCCCATCGTCGAACCTGCCGACGACCTCACCATCGACGAGGTCCGTCGCTACAGCCGGCACCTGATCATCCCCGACGTCGGGATGGACGGCCAGAAGCGCCTGAAGAACGCGAAGGTCCTCGTCATCGGCGCCGGCGGCCTCGGCAGTCCTGCGCTGCTGTACCTCGCCGCCGCGGGCGTCGGCACGCTCGGCATCATCGACGACGACGTCGTGGACGAGTCGAACCTGCAGCGCCAGGTCATCCACGGCCAGTCCGACATCGACCGGCCGAAGGCCGTCAGCGCCGCGGAGTCGGTCGCGGAGGTCAACCCCTACGTGAAGACCGTCGTGCACCAGGAGCGGCTCGACACCGACAACGTGCTCGACATCTTCGCCCAGTACGACCTGATCGTGGACGGCACCGACAACTTCGCGACGCGCTACCTCGTGAACGACGCCGCGGTCATCCTCGGCAAGCCGTACGTGTGGGGCTCGATCTACCGCTTCGAGGGCCAGGTGTCGGTGTTCTGGGCCCAGGAGGGCCCGCAGTACCGCGACCTGTACCCCGAGCCCCCGCCGCCGGGCATGGTCCCCTCGTGCGCGGAGGGCGGCGTCCTCGGCGTCCTGTGCGCGTCGATCGGCTCGATCATGGTCACCGAGGCGATCAAGCTGATCACGGGCATCGGCGACCCGCTCATCGGACGACTGATGGTCTACGACGCGCTCGAGATGCGGTACACGACGCTGAAGATCCAGCGCGACCCGAACGGCGAGCTGCCCACCGAGCTCCTCAGCGACTACGAGGCGTTCTGCGGTGCGATCAGCGACGAGGCCGCCGACGCGGCGTCGGACTCGACCATCTCGGTCGGCACGCTCGACGGCTGGCTGAAGGAGCGCGCCGACGGCGGCCGCGACTTCGTCCTCGTCGACGTGCGCGAGGCGGTGGAGCGCGACATCAACCAGATCCCGGGCGCGATCCACATCCCCAAGGGCGACTTCCTCAACGGCAAGGCGCTCTCGGAGCTGCCCGACGACAAGCAGATCGTCCTGCACTGCAAGTCCGGCGTCCGCTCGGCCGAGGCGCTCGCCGTCCTCAAGGGCGCGGGCTACAAGGACTCCGTGCACGTCGGCGGCGGCGTCGTGGCGTGGGTCAACCAGATCGACCCCAGCCAGCCGTCCTACTGACGGACCGGGTCCACGAAGGCCGCGGGGCGGGTGCGGAGGCACTCGCCCCGCGGCCTTCGTCGTTCCTCTTGGCCTGCGGCTGCGCTTCTCCGGCTCCGACCCCACCTGCGGCTGCGCCGGCTCGGCCTCTCGTGGTGGTGGGTCGCGTTGAGGCCTCGACCGGGGAGCTGGGTGCGCGTTCGGCCTGGGTTCTCGGGGTCCGGTGGGGTCTGACGCACGATTCTTCCTCTGCGCGCGCAGGGATTCTCCCTTCTCGTGGACCGTGCCACGCGAAGGGAGAATCGCCGCCCCTCCACCCCCGTCGGCGGTAGGTGACGCACCGAACCGCCCGCCCGGAGGTAGGTGACGCACCTGATCGCGCCTCTGTCCGGTGTCTCTCCTACCTCCCAGGATCGAAGCGGACGCACGACACACCAACGCAGAACCCTGCGTCACCCCAGACCCCCCGCAGGCCCGAGAACCCGGACCGACGCGCACCCAGCTCCCCGGTCGAGGCCCTACGCACACCAAGCCCACGAGAAGCCGAAGCAGCGCAGCCGCAGGACGAGGGGGAGCCGAGAGGCGCACCCGCAGGACGAGGCGGAGCCGAGGGGCGCACCTGCAGGACGACGGGGAGCCGAGGCAGCGCAGCCGCAGGACGAAGGGAGACGCGCCAGGAGGAACCGTCCCCACCGTCCGCGATGATCGGACCATGGACGAGGAGTACGTCGAGCGGGTGCTGAGCCTGGTGGAGCTCATCCCGGAGGGGAAGGTGCTCCCGTACGGCCGCGTGGCCGAGGTGCTGGCCGGGGGGTACGGGCCGCGCTACGTCGGACGCGTGATGTCCACGCACGGCCACGCCGTGTGCTGGTGGCGGGTCCCGCGAGCCGACGGCACGCTGCCCGCCCCGCTGATGATGGAGGCGCAGGCGCACTGGGCGCAGGAGGGCACGCCGGTGCGCCGTGGGCGCGTCCACATGGCCGAGGCGCTGTGGACCGACGTCGACGGGCCGGGGGCGCCCTGAGGCTGTCGGCGGCGCGTGCTGGGATGGTCGCGTGACGCCGACCGAGTACCGCCTGCAGCGACCCGCACCGCGGGCCCACGCCGCGGCGCCGCTCGTGCTCGACCCCAGCCAGCAGGCCGTGCTCGACCACGTCGCCACCGTCGGCGGTCCGCTGCAGGTCCTCGCGGGGCCGGGCAGCGGCAAGACCACCACCCTCGTCGAGCTGGTCGCCCAGCGCATCGAGTCCGGCGCGGTCGCGGCCGAGGAGGTGCTCGTGCTCACCTTCAGCCGGGCCGCCGCGCAGGAGGTCCGGACCCGCATCGGCCGGCGGCTCGCCCGCACCACCTCGGCCACCTCGGCCATGACGTTCCACGCGTTCTGCTACGCGCTGGTGCGGGCCGAGCAGGACCTCGAGGAGTTCCGCCGCCCGGTCACGCTGCTCAGCGCCCCCGAGCACGACGCCAGGCTCGCCGAGCTGCTCGACGGCACCGACCCGCAGGACTGGCCCGTCGCCCTGCGGCCGGCGCTGCGTACCCGCGGGATGAGCGCCGAGCTGCAGCGGCTCTTCGGTGCCGCCCGCGCCCAGGGACTCGACGCACTCGGCCTGCGCGACGTCGGCGAGGCGGCGGGTCGACCCGACTGGGTCGCGGCCTCGCTGTTCTTCGACGAGGTGACGTCCGTCGCGGCCCTGCAGGGCACCATCGACCACACCGACCTGGTCCACCAGGCGGTCCGCCTGCTCGACGACCCCGAGTGCCGCGACCGCTGGCGCCGACGACTGCGCCTCGTCGTGGTCGACGAGCTCCAGGACACCGACCCGCTCCAGATGCAGCTGCTCCAGCGGCTCGCGGGCGACGGGCGCGACCTCGTCGCGGTCGGCGACCCCTACCAGTCGATCTACGGCTTCCGCGGCGCCGACGTCCGCGGCAGCCTCGACTTCCCCACGCGGTTCGCGACCCCCCGCGGCCCGGCACCCTCGCTCACGCTCGCCCGCACCAACCGCTACGGCGCCGCCATCGCCGACGCGGTCAGGTCCGTGGTCGAGAACAAGGGCGTCTTCGGCGCGCTTGACGGCGACGCGTTCCGGGCCCTGCGGTCTCCGGCCACCGACACCGACCGGACGGGGGAGGTGGAGGTGCGCACGTTCACGTCGGCCACCGCCGAGGCCGAGCACGTGGCGCTGCTGCTGCGCGAGGCGCACCTGTCGCACGAGCCGCCCGTGCCCTGGGAGCGCATGGCGGTGCTCGTGCGGTCCACCCCCCACCTGGACCGGCTGCACCGGGCCCTCACGGCCGCCGGCGTCCCGGTCGACGTCGCGGGCGACGAGCTCCCGCTGGCGGTCGAGCCCGCCGTCCGTGCCCTGCTGGCCGGCCTGCACGCCGCCCAGGCCCTCATCGACCACGGCACGCTCGACCCGGAGGCGGCCACGGCACTGCTCACCGGTCCGCTCGGGGGTCTCGACGCGGCGGCGCTGCGTCGACTGGGCCGGGTGCTGCGGCTCGACGACGCACAGCGCCACGGCACGCCGCGCGCGTCGCGAGTCCTCCTGGCCGAGGCCCTGGCCGACGTCCACCTGCTCGACACGCTCGTGGTCGAGGGGCCGGCCGCCGAGGCCGTCGCCACCGCGCGCCGCGTCGCCGCGCTGCTCGCCCGGGCGGTCGACCTCGTCCGCGGGGGCGCGTCGGCGGAGGAGGTCCTCTGGGAGCTCTGGGACGGCACCGACTGGCCACGCCGTCTGCGGGCGGAGGCCGAGGGGGGCGGCGACGGCGCCGCCCGCGCGCACCACGACCTCGACGCGCTCTGCGCGCTGTTCGCCGAGGCGGCGCGCGCCGAGGAGCGCCAGGCCCACCGCGGTGTCGGCGAGGTCGTGAGGGCTCTCGAGGCGCAGCAGATCCCGGCCGGCACCCTCGCCACCGGCGCCGACCTCGTCTCCGGGGTGCAGCTGATGACGGCCCACCGGTCCAAGGGCCTGGAGTGGGACCTCGTCGTCGTCGCGGGGGTGCAGGACGGCGAGTGGCCGGACACGCGGCTGCGCAGCAGCCTGCTCCAGCCCGACCGGCTCACCGCCGCAGGGCTCGGCCCCTACCCGTCGGTCCGCGAGGCGGTCGCCGAGGAGCGGCGGCTCTTCTACGTGGCGTGCAGCAGGGCGCGCGAGCGGCTCGTCGTCACCGCGGTCGCGAGCGGGTCCGACGACGGGGAGCAGCCGTCGCGCTTCGTCGCGGACCTGCACGCCCACCTCGCCGGGGCCGAGGAGACGGCGGGCGTGGTCCCGCGCAGCCTGCCGGAGGCCGAGCACCGGCCGCGGCGGGCCCTCTCGTTGCGCTCGGCCGTCGCCGAGCTGCGCCGCATCGGTGAGCACACGACCGACTCCGGCGTCCGGCGCCGGGTGGCCGAGCAGCTGGCCAGGCTGGCGGCGCACCCCGCCGGGCGCGCGGCCGATCCCTCCCACTGGTGGGGGCTCGCCGAGCGCACCGAGTCCGACGCCCCGTGGCGACCCGACGCCCAGCCGCTGCGCCTGTCCGGCAGCCAGGTCTCGGCCCTCATGCAGTGCCCGCTGCGCTGGTTCCTCGACCACGAGGCACGCGGCGCCCAGGCCACCACCAGTGCGCAGGGGTTCGGCTCGATCGTGCACGCCATCGCGGCCGACGTGGTGCGCTCGGGGCGCACTCCCGACGCCGAGGAGCTGGCCTCGCACCTCGACGACGTGTGGTCCCAGCTCGACCTGCCGCCCTGGATCAGCCGACGGGAGCGGGGCGAGGCGGTCGCCGCCCTCGAGCGGTTCGTGCGGTGGCACCGGGAGAACCCGCGCCAGGTGCTGGCGGCCGAGCACGCCTTCGAGGTGACGCTCGAGGTCGAGGGCCGCGACGTCGTGCTCGCTGGTTCGATGGACCGGGTCGAGCGCAGTGCCGACGGTGTCCACGTCGTCGACCTGAAGACCGGCAGGAGTGCACCGTCGGCGCAGGAGCTCGCGGAGCACCCGCAGCTGGGCCTCTACCAGCTCGTCGTGGAGCACGGCGCCACCCACGCCCTCGCGGGCGACGCGGCCCCTGCGGGTGCCGAGCTCGTGCAGCTGCGCCAGGAGAGCCGGGGTGCGGTCAAGGTGCAGCAGCAGGCGGCGCCCGAGCCCGACGTCCCCTTCTTCGCGCTCGAGCAGCTGCGGCGCAGCGTGCACACGCTCGTGCACGAGGAGGTGGCCGCCACGGAGGCCACCGGTGGGTGCGGGTACTGCCAGTTCACGCGGGTCTGCCCGGCGCACGACGCCGGAGCGTCGATCCTGGTGCGCGAGCACGAGCGGGCCGCCGCGGCAAGGGAGCAGCCATGACCCCGCTCGTCCGGGACGCCGACCACCTGCGCGAGCTCACAGGGATACCGTTCAGCGAGCCGCAGGCCGAGGCGATCTGCGCCCCGCTCGACCGGCCCGGCGCCATCATCGCGGGCGCCGGGTCCGGCAAGACCACGGTCATGGCGGCGCGCGTGCTCTGGCTCGTCGGCCACGTGGGCGTCGCGCCCGAGCGCATCCTCGGACTCACGTTCACCACCAAGGCGGCCGCCGAGCTCGGCCAGCGCATCCGCGCGAGCCTCGAGCACCTGCCGCACGACCCGCAGGAGCCGTGGGCCGACGTCACGGCCTCCACGTACCACGCGTTCGCCGGCTCGCTGATCGCCGAGCACGGCCTGCGGCTCGGCATCGAGCCCGACCTGCGGGTGGTCACCGACGCGTCGCGCTTCCAGCGGGCCGCCCGCGTCGTCGCGGCCTGGGCCGAGCCCCTCGAGCACGTCAGCACCCACCTGCCCACCCTCGTCGGCGACGTCATGTCGCTCGACGCGCAGCTGTCCGAGCACCTGGTCACGCCCGAGGGGCTCCGCGAGCACGACGCCGCGGTCGTGGCGGAGTTCGAGAGCGTCGGCAAGCCGGCGCTGCTGAAGGCCGCCGCCGGGGCGGCTCGCAAGCGCACGGAGCTGAGCCGCCTCGTCGAGGCCTACCGGGCGGCCAAGGCCGACGACGCGGTCATGGACTTCTCCGACCAGATGGCGTGGGGAGCCCAGCTGGCAGCCCTGCCCGAGGTCGGCGCGGCGCTGCGCGAGCGCTACGACGTCGTGCTGCTCGACGAGTACCAGGACACCTCGGTCGCCCAGCGCGACCTCCTGCGCGCGCTGTTCGGCGGGCTCGCGGTCACCGCCGTCGGCGACCCCGCGCAGGGCATCTACGGCTGGCGCGGCGCCGCCGCCGGGAACCTCGAGGACTTCCTCGACGACTTCCCGGCCGCCGACGGCAGCCGTGGCCGGCAGTTCTCCCTCGTGGAGACCCGTCGCTGCCCGCCCGAGGTGATCGACGCCGCCAACCACCTGGCGGCGCCGTTCTACGCCACCTCCTCGGTCGTGCAGCCGCTGCGCTCGGCCGCCACCTCGCGCGGCCGGGTCGACGTGGCGCTGCACCGCACCGTCGACGACGAGATCGACGCCATGGTCGCGGAGGTGGTCGCCGAGCACGAGCGCGGCGTGCCGTGGAGCGAGATCGCGGTGCTCGTGCGCGTCGGCCGCGAGAACGGCGAGATCGTCAAGGCGCTGCGTGACGCCCGCGTGCCGTTCGAGATCGTCGGCCTCTCGGGCCTGCTCGAGCAGCCGGAGGTGCTCGACGTCCTCTCGCTGCTGGAGGTCGTGGACGACGTCACGGCCAACCCGGCGCTCCTGCGGCTGCTGACCGGGCCCCGGTGGAACATCGGGCCGCGCGACCTCGCTCTGCTGGGCCGCCGGGCGGCGTCGCTGAGCGGCCGGGCGCACCGGCCGGACGAGGAGTCCACGCTCGCCCAGGAGCTCGCGCGGGCCGTCGAGGGAACAGACCCCACCGAGGTCGTGGCGCTGGCCGACGCGCTCGACGACCCGGGCGACCTGCCCTACGACCCGCGGGCACGGGCCCGCTTCGCCGACCTGGCCCGCGTCGTCCACCGGGTGCGCGGGCACGTGGGGGAGCCGCTGCTCGACCTCACCCGGCGCGCCGTGCGCGCGCTCGACCTCGACGTGGAGCTCGAGGCCGGCGAGGTCGAGGGCGCGTCCGACAACCTGGCCACCTTCCTCGACGCGGTGGCCGACTACGCCGCGAGCGACCGCTACGCCTCGCTCACCGGTCTGGTCGCCTACCTGCGGGCCGAGTCCGACTTCAACGAGGGCATGGACGTCACGACCCCCTCGGAGTCGGACTCCGTGAAGCTGCTCACCATCCATCGGGCCAAGGGCCTGGAGTGGGACACCGTCTTCGTGCCGCTCGTCAGCGACCAGGTCTTCCCCTCCGCACGCGGCCGCTCCAGCTGGCTCACCAACGGCTCGGTCCTGCCCTACCCGCTGCGCGGCGACGCCTCCTCGTTGGCCGAGCTGGCCGAGTGGACGCCGGCCGCGGGCAAGGAGTTCGACGCGCGACGTCGCGAGGACGCACTCGGTGAGGAGCTGCGCCTGGGCTACGTCGCCTACACCCGCGCGAAGCGGCGCGTGGTCGTGAGCGGCCACTGGTGGGGGCGCACGCAGAAGAAGCCGCGCGGACCGTCGGACTTCCTGCAGCGCACGCGCGAGCACCTCGCCGACCTCGGGGTGGAGCCGCTGCACTGGGCCGAGGCCCCTCCGGACGACGAGACCAACCCGCACCTGGTGCGCTCCGACGGCATCGCGTGGCCGGCCGAGGCGCCGCAGGTCGAGGGGCGACGTGCCCTGGCGCGCGAGGTCGAGCGGGTGCTGCGCTCGGGCCACGAGCCGGTCGCCGAGCTGCCCGTGCCGGGAGACCGCGTGGCCGAGCTGTCGCAGGAGATCGACCTGCTGCTCGCCGAGGCCGATGCGGCTGCAGCGCGCGAGCGGCCGGTCCCGCTGCCGCCGACGCTGTCGGCCACCGCGGTGCTTGCCCTGGCCGACGACGAGGAGGCATTCGCGCGGTCGCTCGCGCGGCCGATGCCGCGGCGTCCGTCGGCCGCGGCCCGCTTCGGCACCCGGTTCCACGCCTGGATCGAGGCGCACTACGGCCAGCAGCCGCTGCTCGACCCCGCCGACCTGCCGGGCCAGGGCGACGTCGACATCGCCGACGACGCCGAGCTGGCGGAGGTCGTGGCGCTGTTCGAGGCCGGTCCCTACGGCCAGCGGGTGCCGCACACCGTCGAGGCGCCGTTCTCGCTCGTCCTCGCGGGCCAGCAGGTGGTGGGGCGCATCGACGCCGTGTTCACGACGCAGACGCCCGCCGGCCCCGGCTTCGAGGTCGTCGACTGGAAGACCAACCGCCGCGCCGACGCCGACCCGCTGCAGCTGAGCCTCTACCGGCTGGCCTGGGCGGAGCTGCAGGGTGTCGACCCCGCGCGCGTGTCGGCGGCCTTCTACTACGTCCGTCTCGGGAAGGTCGTGCGCGTCGCGCCGGGCGACCTGCTCGACCGACCCGCCCTGGAGGCGCTGCTCGCGCCCGCTGCGGGGCCCGGGCCTACGCTGGCCGGGTGAGTGCCCCGACGTCCCAGCCGACCCCCACGTTCGCCTTCGACCGGGCCCGTCACGAGCGCGCCGGGCACCTGCGGCAGGACGACGCCTGGGACGACGGCGACGTGCGCGTGCTGGTCATGGGCGGGGAGCACGTCGCGACCACGGACGGTCCTGCGCTGCGCTGGACGACCCGGGCCGAGGCGCCCGAGGGCACGTTCATCTTCCTCGGCGAGCAGCACGGCGTCCGGTTCGCCGCCGTCGTCGTCGACCGGGTGCCGCAGGAGATGTCGCCGGTCAGCATCCGGGTGCTCGCCCCCCTGCTGGCGGCGGACGAGCTCTCGCTCGCCGTGCACGCCGTCGGCATGGCGCGCTGGTTGGCCGTCACGCCGTTCTGCCCGCGGTGCGGGACGGCGACGCAGGTCCGGGCCGCCGGCCACCTGCGGCACTGCCCCGGCTGCGGCGCCGACCACTTCCCGCGCACCGACCCGGCCGTGATCATGCTCGTCACCGACGACCAGGACCGCGCGCTGCTCGGCCACCAGGCAGCCTGGCCGGAGGGACGATGGTCGACCCTGGCGGGCTTCGTGGAGCCGGGGGAGAACCTCGAGGACGCGGTGCGTCGTGAGGTGGCCGAGGAGTCGGGCGTCGTCGTCGGCGAGGTGACCTACGGAGCGAGCCAGCCGTGGCCGTTCCCCGCGAGCCTCATGGTGGGCTTCTTCGCCCGGGCGACCTCCACGGACATCGAGGTCGACGGCCAGGAGATGGCCGCCGCGCAGTGGGTGACCCGCGAGGAGCTGCGCGCCCAGGGCGAGGCGGGCACGCTCCTGCTCCCGCCGAGCGGTGTCTCGATCTCCAGCTGGCTCATCGAGTCATGGTTCGGCGAGCCCATCGCCGGCGTCTGGCGCTGAGACGCCGACGACGGGCTCGACCGACCGCGGTCAGCCGGCCAGCTGCGCCTTGACCTGGGCGACCGAGGGGTTGGTCAGCGCGGTGCCGTCGGCGAAGACGAGGGTGGGGACGGTCTGGTTGCCGTTGTTGGCCTTCTCGACGATGGCCGCGGCCTCGGGCTGGGCCTCGATGTCGACCTCGTCGAAGGTGATGCCCTCGCGCTGCAGCTGCGACTTCAGGCGGTGGCAGTAGCCGCACCAGGGGGTCGAGTAGAGCGTGAACTCGGCGGTCATCGTTGTCTCCTGTGCCGTCTAGGGTGGTCCTGCAGGTCAACGATCCCGCACCCGTGGTTGTTCCGCCTGCCCGTCCGTCGTCGATCCACCCGCAGGAGCGTGCGTTGCCCACCCCCGAGGACCTCCTCGCGAACCTCGACCCGGAGCAGCGGGCCGCCGCCGAGGCGCTGCGTGGTCCCGTCTGCATCGTCGCGGGCGCCGGCACCGGCAAGACGCGGGCCATCACGCACCGCATCGCCTACGGCGTGGCCACGGGCCTCTACGTCCCCACCGAGGTGCTCGCGCTGACCTTCACGACGCGGGCGGCCGGCGAGATGCGGGGCCGTCTCGCCGAGCTGCAGGCGCCAGGGGTGCAGGCCCGCACCTTCCACTCGGCCGCACTCCGCCAGGCCCGCTACTTCTGGCCGCAGGTCTACGGCACGGAGCTGCCCGAGGTGGTCGGCTCCAAGTTCGGCCTCGTCGCCGAGGCCGCGAGTCGCGAGGGCGTCCGTCGCCCCGACAACGCGGTCATCCGCGACCTCGCGGCGGAGGTGGAGTGGGCCAAGGTCAGCAACGTGCGCAGCGCCGACTACCCGGCCGTCGCCCGTCGCCGGGGTCGCGAGGTCGCCGACCTCGACCCGGCTCGCGTGGCCGCGGTGATGAGCGCCTACGAGGAGGTCAAGCGGGAGCGGGGACGCATCGACTTCGAGGACATCCTGCTCATCACGGCCGCCATCCTGGCCGACGACGAGCGGATCGCGGCGCAGGTCAGGCGCCAGTACCGCTGGTTCGTGGTCGACGAGTACCAGGACGTGAACCCGCTGCAGTCCACCCTGCTCGACCTCTGGCTGGGCGGACGCGACGACGTGTGCGTGGTCGGTGACCCGCGACAGACGATCTACACCTTCGCCGGCGCCTCGCCGCAGATCCTCGCCGACTTCGCCACCCGCTACCCCGACGCCGAACGCATCTCCCTGGTGCGCAACTACCGCTCGACGCCGCAGGTCGTCTCGGTGGCCAACGCCGTGTTCGAGGGTGTCCGGGGCGAGGCGCACGGGCGGCCGCTGCAGTCCCAGGCGGCACCGGCCGAGCCGGTGCGCTACCTCGGCCACCCCGACGAGGTCAGCGAGGCATCGGCGGTGGCCGACGAGGTGGTGCGGCTGCACCGCAGCGGGGTCCCCTACCGCGAGATGGCCGTCCTGTTCCGGATCAACGCCCAGTCCGAGGCGTTCGAGGAGGCGTTGGGGGAGCGCGACGTGCCGGTCACCCTGCGGGGGGTGGAGGGCTACTTCCAGCGCGCCGAGGTCCGGCAGGCCGTCACCCTGCTGCGCGGCGCCGCTCGCGCGGGTGCCGCCGGCACGGACGCGGCGCTCGCCGACGCCGTCCCCGAGGACGGCGGGCTGGGCCACGAGGTGCGGGCCGTCCTCGCGAGCATGGGCCACACCGAGACCGCTCCGTCCGGCACGGGCGCGACCCGCGATCGGTGGGAGTCGCTCCACGCGCTCGTCACGATGGCCGACGACCTCGC
The DNA here is from genome assembly GCA_964599245.1 of uncultured Aeromicrobium sp. Lineage (GTDB taxonomy): Bacteria > Actinomycetota > Actinomycetes > Propionibacteriales > Nocardioidaceae > Aeromicrobium. The sequence goes on from CAZREF010000012.1 coordinate 39,769, forward strand.
CGAGGCGCGGCCGGGCGCGGGCCTGGAGGACCTGCTGCTCGACCTCGATCGGCGTGCGCAGTCCGCCCACGCCCCGACGGCCGAGGGCGTCACGCTGGCCACCCTGCACGCGGCCAAGGGCTTGGAGTGGGACGCCGTCTTCTGCGTCGGCATGCACGAGGGGATGCTGCCGATCACCCACGCGGACACGCCCGAGGCCGTCGCCGAGGAGCGGCGGTTGTTCTACGTCGGCGTCACCCGTGCACGGCGCCACCTCACCATCTCCTGGGCCCGCGCACGCAAGCCCGGCGGGCGCCAGGGCCGCAAGCCCACCCGGTTCCTCGACCCGCTGCTCCCGCCCGACCACCCGGCTCGTGGCGGGTCGGCCGCGCCGCGTCCCAAGAAGCGCACCAGCACCGAGCTCGACGCACTCGACCCCGACGCCCGCGCCGTCTTCGAGCGGCTGCGCGAGTGGCGCAGCGCCACCGCGACCGAGAACAAGGTTCCCGCCTACGTGGTCTTCACCGACGCGACCTTGCTGGCGCTCGCCGAGCTCCGGCCCGCGGACCCCCGGGGCCTGGTCGGAATCCCCGGCATCGGGCAGACCAAGCGCGAGCGCTACGGGGAGTCGGTGCTCGAGGTCATCGCACGGCAGGACTGACCGCAGTCGTCAGGCAGGCGGGTGGAAGCCCGGGATCGACTCCTCCAGGATCGCGCGGAACGGCGCCGTCGCGCCGAGCTGGCACAGCACGCCGACGCCGCCGAGCCACACGCGGTGGATCAGCAGGTACTCCGGGGGCAGGTTGATCTTCATCGACGTCGACATGCCCTCGCCGCCGAGACCGACGCGCGTGGCCTGCTCGCGCAGCCACGCACGCGAGAAGGTGAACTCCGGCGCGCCGGCGGGCTCGACGAACGGCGCGATGTAGGCGGCGAGCACCTCCGGCTCGACCCGGGTGCCCGGACGCAGGAAGCCCTCCGCGCGCAGGCCGTCGGACACCGCCTCGGCGTCGCCGGACAGGGCGGCCGTGAGGAGCGGGCCGAGTGCCTTCGGCAGCCCGTCGGGGAGGTGCGCGACGGCGCCGAAGTCGACCACGCCGAGGCGCCCGTCGGGGAGGAGCCGGAAGTTGCCCGGGTGCGGGTCGGCGTGCAGCAGACCCACGCGGTCCGGACTCGTGAGCAGGAACCGCACGTACATCTCGCCGTACCGGTCGCGGTCGGCCTGGCTGCCGTCACGGACGAGCCCGGCCATCGAGCCGGTGGACTCCATCCACTCGCTCACCAGCACCCGCTCGGTGCCGTGCACCACGGCCGGCACGTACACGTCGTCGTCTTGCGCGTAGACGTCGTGGAAGCGCTGCTGGGACGCACCCTCGAGCGTGTAGTCGAGCTCCTCGACGACCCGCTCCTCCAGCTCGGCCAGGAGGGCCTTCACGTCGATGCCCGGCGCCAGCACGCCCAGGAGTCGGGAGATCCGTGAGAGCTGACGGAGGTCGGAGCGCAGCGCCTTGGCGGCACCGGGGTACTGGATCTTGACGGCGACCTCGCGCCCGTCGTGCCACCGCCCGCGGTGCACCTGACCGATCGACGCCGCGGCGGCGGGCTGGTCCCCGACCTCGACGAGCCGATCGCGCCAGTCGTCGCCGAGCTCCGCGGCGAGCTGGCGGTGCACGACGTCGGCGGGCATGGGGGGAGCGGCGTCCTGGAGCTTCGTGAGCGTCTCGCGGTACGGCGCGGCGATCTCCTCCGGCAGCGCGGCCTCGAAGATGCTCATGGCCTGGCCCATCTTCATGGCGCCGCCCTTGAGCTGGCCGAGCACGCTGAAGACCTGCTCGGCCGTGCGTCGCTGCACCTCGGTGAGCACGGCGTCCGCCGGGGCGCCGCCGATCCGTCGCCCGACCCCGAGGGCGGTGCGCCCGGCGAAGCCGACCGGGAGCGCCGCGAGCTTGGCCCCGCGCGTGAACGCGCCGACGGGGAGGGACGAGCGGGAGCGCCGCCCTCCGCCGCGCCCGTCGGTACCGGCCTCGCGGTCCTCGTCGTCGCTCACCCGACCAGGATAGGTCGGTTCCGCGGGGTCGGCCGGGTCACACCGTTCACGCGTCGCGGTGCAGCAGGCTGGTGCAGGAGGGGTGGACGACGAGGTCCTCGCGGCGGACCTCGGTCCCGGCCAGGTGCAGCACGCCCGCGACGGTCGTCGGCGTCGCGTCCTCCCCCAGCTGGGCGACCGACTCGACGGCGGCTGCTGCGGCGCGGAGCAGGAGGGCCGACGGCGTCCGCGGTGGGGGAGCGGGGACGACCGGGCGGCCGAGCTGGGGCACCATCACCCGCCAGCTGGGGTCGCCGTCGGCGCGTGCGGCGTCGTGGCACCCGAGGCACGGGGTCCGGCCCGCGAGCGTGAGGGGACCCACGCGCCCCCAGTCGTGGCCGAGGACGACCGGCAGGACCGGCACGCCGGTCTCGACCGCGGCGGCCACCCAGGCGCGGTCGGGCTCGCCCGCGGCCGCGAGGACGAGGAGGTCCACGTCGGCGAGCGGCTCGGGCTGGAGCCCGAGGTCGCCCACGGCAGCGGCGACCACGTCGGCGACGCGCCGGCTGCCGCGCCACGCCTCGACCCTGACGCAGAGCCGGGCCGGCGGCGGGGCAGGTGCCGGGGCGAGCGCGCCTCGCGCGACGAGCTCGCGCACGAGCGGCTCGACGTCGTCGAGGTCGGGCACGTGGCGGGCGGCGTGCTCGACGAGGGCGGCGAGCCCCCGGCCGTCGAGCAGCCTCAGGAGCGGGACCAGGCCCGGTCGGTCCGGGACGCGCACGCCCGGTCGGGTGCCGACGACGAGGGTGTGGGCGTCGCGGCGCACCACGTCGGCGCCGGGCGGGAGGACGGGGCGCAGGCTCATGGACCCAGGGTGGTGCGCACGGTGGTCGGAGGCGAGCGGCCGTCCACAGGGCGCCGACGGTGCCCCTCCTGCAGAGCAGCCCGAGGACCGCCGGACCCGGGCGTGCGAGCACGTCGGGCGACGTGTGGTCGCGCGCCGCTGCGGCCGATCCCGGACATGCAGCAGCCGGGCTCCCAGGAGGGTCTGCCTTCCCCTGCGGACCGTGTCTCGGGAGCCCGGCTGAGGGACACCGTAGGGGTCCCGGCGGGGCCCGTCAACCGATCGGAGGAACTGGTTGTCCACGCCTGTGGACAAGGCTGTGGGGAACGTGTGCGCATCGCCGGGCCGAGGTGTGGACGGGTGGTGGAGGACGGCGTGGACGACGATCACGACCCGACGGCGGCCCCTGGGGTCCGGGCCTCTGACCTGCGTCGTTGCGTGACCTGGGCCACAGCGCGCCTGTGGACGAAGGTCCTGGGCGTCCCCGTCCGGTGGTCTACCGTCGGACGCGTGGGTGAGGTCGAGATCCGTCGCAGCGCGCGTCGCCGACGCACCATCCAGGCCTACCGCGACGGGGACCGCACGATCGTGCTCGTCCCCGCGCACCTGACGGCCGAGCAGGAGCGCGAGGAGGTCGCCCGGCTCGTGGCCCGGCTCGACGCCCGCGAGGCCCGTGGCCCCATCGGCGACGACGAGCTCATGGCGAGGGCGGCCCGGCTCTCCGACCGCTACCTGGACGGCCGGGCGCGGCCCACGTCCGTGCGGTGGGTGACCAACCAGAGCACGCGCTGGGGCTCCTGCACCGTCTCGACCGGCGCCATCCGGATCTCCGACCGCGTCCGGGGCATGCCCGACTACGTCCTCGACCACGTCCTGCTGCACGAGCTGGCCCACCTCGTGGAGGCGAACCACTCACCGGCGTTCTGGGCGCTGCTGGAGGACTACCCCCACGCGGTCAAGGCCGAGGGGTTCCTCGACGGCGTGACCTGGCAGCGGCGATGAGTCGCAGCGTGTCGGCGTCGGTCGGGTCCACCACGTCGTCGACGCCGAACCAGCGCACGGGGTCCTCGCCCTCGGCCACCACCGGACGCGCGTCCACCGCGGCGATCGCGAGCAGCTGGACGTCCAGGTGGTGGCCGCCGGGCGAGCAGAACGGGACCGCGTGGCGCGACAGGCGCAGCGGCACCGGGTCCACCTCGAGCCCGGGGATGCCGGTCTCCTCCAGCGCCTCGCGGGCCGCCGCGGCGACGAGCGAGGTGTCACCGGGCTCGCAGTGACCGCCGGTCTGCAGCCACAGGCCGGCCTTGTGGTGGCGCACCAGCAGCACCCGTTCGGCGTCCTCCGTCATCACCAGCGCGCTCGCGGTGACGTGGTCGGGCCGGCACGCGCGCAGCATGCCGTCGGGGTGCGCCGCGAGGTGGTCCAGGTAGGTGCGGCGCAGGGTCTCCTGCGCGCCGTCGGGTGCCGTCCACGACGTGAGGGTCCGGACGGCGTCGGCGTGCAGGCTCACCGCGCGTCGTCCGCGGTGCCCGGGTCCTGGTCGTCGCTGCCCTCGTCGTTCGTGCCCTGGTCGCCCTCGTCAGCCGACAGCAGCTCGTCGAGCGCTGCGTCGAAGTCGTCGTCGCGACCCTCGCCCGCGGCGAAGCCGAGGGGGTCGTCGAGGTCGGCGGCGGTGGGCATGAGGTCGGGGTGGGTCCACGCGGCGTCGCGGGCTGCGGCACCGCGGCGGTCGCGGACGGCCGCCCAGAGGTTGGCCGCGTCGCGCAGGCGGCGGGGACGCAGCTCCAGGCCCACGAGCGACGCGAACGTCTGCTCGGCGGGCCCGCCGGTCGCGCGACGTCGGCGCACGGCCTCGGCGAGGGCGGCGGCCGACGGCATGTCGGCGGCGGCCTGGGCCACCACCTCGTCGACCCAGCCCTCGACGAACGCGAGCAGGGTCTCGAGCCGGTCGACGGCGTGCTGCTGGCCGGGCGTGCGCTTGGGCTCGAACAGCCCGCCCTGCATGGCCTCCGCGATGGCCTCGGGACGGGAGGGGTCGATCTCGCGGACCTGGGCCTCGATGGCCTCGACGTCGATGTGGGTGCCGTTGCCGAACTCGTCGATCGCGCCGACCAGCGCCTGCTCCAGCCACGGGGCGTGCGCGAACAGCCGGTGGTGGGCGCACTCGCGGAGCACCACGTGCAGGAGCACGTCGGCGGGGGAGTGCTCGAGTCCCTCCCCGTAGGCGGCGACGTTGTGGGGCAGCACGGCGGCGACACCGCGGGGGCCCATCGGCAGTCCGATGTCGGTGGAGGACAGCACCTCGGTGGCGAGGCCCGCGAGGCCCTGGCCGATCTGCTGGGCGAACATGGCGCTGCCTGCCTGGTTCAGCATCCCGATGAGGGGACCTGCCATGGCCTTGGCCTCCTCCGGGATCGCCTGGCCGATGGCGCCGACGACGTTGTCGGAGATGGGCTCGACGAGACGCTGCCACGCCGTGGCGGTGGCCTCGACCCACTCGGCGCGGCTCCAGGCGGCCGAGGAGGTCGTGGCGGCGGGGATGTCGGTGACGCGGTCGAGCCAGGTCTCCGCGAGGCGCACCGCGTCGTCGACGGCGCCGACCTGGCCGGAGTGCGGCGACGGGTCGGGACCCGCGGCGGCCAGGGCCTGGCGCGCCACCTGTCGCGCGGTGCCGAAGTCGACCGAGCCGTCCTGGCCGGCGCCGCTGAAGAGCTGCTGCATCTGTCCGAACAGGGCCGACAGGTCGGGTGCCTGGCCCGCGCCGCCGCCCGGCGTGGCCCCGAAGCCGGCGCCGGGACCGGCGGCACCGCCGAGCGCGCCGAAGATCTGCTCGAGCGGCGTGCCGGCGAAGGGGTTCTGCCCGGCGGCGGAGGGGTCACGGGGGTCGGAGGGGTCACGGGGCGGGGGACCGAAGCGTCCGGTCGCCCCCTGGCCGCTGCGGTCGTCGGACGGCTGGTCGTCGTCGGGACGCTCGTCGTCGGGGCGGTCTGCTGGGTCGTCGGCCATGCCGCCAGCGTATCGGTGGGCGCCACGCCCGCGGTCGGCCACGAGGGCGCGCCGACGCGCGTCCTCGGCGACGAGGATCGGTGGGATCGGCGGCGGCGACGCGTCCGCACTACCGTGGCCCCATGAGCCAGGTCCGCCTCGCCGCCGTCCGCGACACCGCCCTCAGCCTCGACGAGGTCTTCGACGCGGTGCGCGACGCCGCCGCCGGCGGGACGGCGCTCTTCGTCGGCACCGTCCGCGACCACGACGAGGGCCGCGGGGTGACGGCACTGGCGTACTCCTCGCACCCCACGGCCGCGGAGCGTCTGCGCGAGGTCGCGCAGCGCGTCGCCGACGAGGAGGACGTGGTGGCGGTCGCGGCCACCCACCGGGTCGGTGACCTGGCGGTGGGCGACCTCGCGGTGGTCGTCGCCGTGTCCGCGGGGCACCGCGCCGAGGCGTTCGTGGCGGCGCGTCGCCTCATCGACGAGCTCAAGGCCGAGGTGCCGGTCTGGAAGCACCAGACGTTCGAGGCCGGCGACGCCGTGTGGGTCGGGGCCTGCTGAGGTCCGGTGTTGTCGACGAACCATAGGGTGGGGCCGTGCCCGAGGACGTGACCCCGCCGACCCCGTGGCCCGGGGGCACCGACGAGCCCACGGGCGCGACCGACCGCCTCGGACGGCGCTACGCGACGCTTCTCGTCGCCGGTGTGACGCTGGTGGCGCTCACGTGCGTCGCGTTCCTCCTGCCCGCGCCCTACGTGACGATGCGGCCCGGCCCGGCGTTCGACACGTTCGGTGAGATCGGGGGCCAGCGCATGTTCACCTTCGGCGAGGGCGTGAAGACCTACCCGACCGACGGGGCGCTCGACTTCACGACCGTCTCGGTCACGCGCGCCGACGCGAGGCTCACCCTGGGCGACGTCGTGAGCGCCTACCTCGACCCCGACGTCGCGGTGGTGCCGCGCGACATCGTCTACCCCGACGGCGAGAGTGCCGAGGACTCGCGCAGCGAGGGCCAGGCCCAGCTGACCAGCTCCAAGGACAGCTCGCGGGTGGTGGCCCTGCGCGCGGCCGGCTACACCGTCGAGGAGGAGCCCTCCGTGGTCGGCGTGGCCAAGGAGGGGGCCGCAGCCGGCGTGCTGCGTCCCGAGGACCGGATCACGGCGGTCGACGGTCGCCGCACGGCCACGTCGCAGGACGTCGTCAGCGCGGTGGGGCGGGTCGAGCCCGGGACGGCGGTGAGCCTCGACGTGGTGCGCGCCGGCAGGGAGCGCACGGTCGACGTCACCACGCGCCCGGACCCGCAGGACCCGACGGTGCCACGCATCGGCATCAGCCTGGGCACCACCTACGACTTCCCGATCGACGTCGAGAACAACGTGGGCGACGAGGTGGGTGGCCCCAGCGCCGGCACGATGTTCGCGCTCGCGATCTACGACCAGCTCACGCCGGGCTCCCTCACGGGCGGCCGGACCGTGGCCGGCACGGGCACCCTGAGCCCCGACGGCACCGTCGGGCCGATCGGCGGCGTGCGCCAGAAGATGGCCGGCGCCGCGCAGGCGGGGGCGTCGGTGTTCCTCGTGCCGCAGGCCAACTGCGCGGAGGCCGCCCGTGGCTCCGACCACGGCCTCACGCTCGTCTCGGTGCGCACCTTCGACGAGGCCCTCGACGACCTCGAGCGCCTCGCGAAGGATCCCGACGCGACGGTCCGGACCTGCGGATGAGCCCCGACACCACCGGACCGGAGCAGCTGTCCCCGTCCGAGACACCCCTGCCCTCGACGCCCCTGCGTCTCGCCGCGCTCGAGGTGGAGGCGCACGTCGCCGCCGACGGGTGGGACCAGCCGGCCCGCCTCTACGCGCTCGTGCGCACCGCCGCCCTCGTCGAGGCCGAGCCGTCGCTCGCCCAGCAGCTGGCCGTGCCGCTGCGGGACGACCCCGACGGCTACACCACGATCGAGCAGGAGCTGCCGGCCGACGGCCGGCAGCTCGAGCTCGTGCTCGAGGGCATCGAGTGGCCCGAGGCCGTCGACGGCTGCGCCGTCGTCGTGGAGCGCGTCATGCTGCCTCCGGGGGCCGAGGACGACCTGCCCGAGGAGCCCGAGGCGCTCGCTGCCGCAGCGGCGGCCCACCCCGACCGTCAGGAGGTGCGGCTCGTCGCCGCCGTCGACCGGTCGGGTGGACGGCACTGCGCCGTGCGCGCCCGTACACCCGACAGCCCGCTGCTCGAGGGCCCCGACCTCGTGCCCGGCCTCGCCGAGGCCCTGCACCAGACCTTGGTCTGGAGTGCCTGACGTAGGCTCGACCATCCCGGACCTGCCCCGACCCACCGCCAGACCCCAGCGCACCCCTGGAGCCCCGTGAGCGACATCTTCGGTACCCCCCGCCCCCGACCCGAGCCGAGCTCCGGAGGAGTCGACCGGCGCCGCAAGGTGCTGGTCCCGACCCTGGTCACGCTCGCGGCCCTGCTGTTCCTCGGCTCGATCTTCACCAACGTCTGGACCGACCGGCTCTGGTTCGCCTCGGTCGACTACTCGTCGGTGTTCACGACGGTGATCCTCAACCGAGTCGGCCTGTTCCTGGTCCTCGGCCTGCTCTTCGGGCTCGTGGTGGCCGTCAACGCCTGGCTCGCCTACCGGCTGCGCCCGGAGTCGGTGCCGATGCGGCGCGACGACCCCGCCTTCCGCTACCGCCAGACCCTCCAGCCCGTGAAGCGTGCTGCGCTCGTCGTGCTCGCCGTGGTGCTCACCGTCTTCGCCGGGTCCGTCGCCTCCTCGCGCTGGGAGACGTTCCAGATGTGGCGCAACGGCACGTCCTTCGGCGAGAAGGACGCGCAGTTCGGGCGTGACATCGGCTTCTTCGTCTTCGACCTGCCGTGGTTCAACTTCGTCTCGTCCTTCCTGTTCGCGCTGGTCGTCGTCGCGGTGCTCGTGACGGTCTTCGTGCACTACGTCTTCGGCGGCATCCGCTTCGCCGGCCGCGGTCCGCGCTTCACCCGCGCCGCGCAGGTGCACGTGGCGGTGCTCGTCGGCTTCGGCGTCCTCCTGCGCGCGTTCGGCTACTGGCTCGACCGGTACAACCTCGCGGTCGACGACTCCGGCCTCTTCAGCGGCATCGGCTACACCGACGCCAACGCCCGCATCCCCGCCGCCAACATCCTCATCGGCGTCTCGCTCGTCTGCGCGCTGCTGTTCTTCGCGGCCGTCTTCGTGAAGTCGTGGGTGCTGCCCGGGGTCGGGCTCGGCCTGCTGCTGCTCACCTCGATCCTCATCGGCGGCGTGTGGCCCTACGTCATGCAGTCCTTCCAGGTCCGGCCGTCCGAGCCGGACAAGGAGGGCCCGTACATCGCGCGCAACATCACGGCCACGCGCGACGCGTACGACGTCGCCGACGTCGAGACCGAGGACTACTCGGCCACGACGTCGCTCAGCCCGCAGGAGCTCAGCGCGTCGGCCGAGTCGCGCGTCAGCACCCGTCTCCTCGACCCGACGCTGATCTCGCCGGCCTTCGAGCAGCTGCAGCAGGTCCGCGGCTACTACACCGTTCCCCAGACCCTGGACGTCGACCGCTACCGGCTCGGCGACGACGCGGTCCCGCAGGACGTCATCATCGCGGCGCGCGAGCTCAACCTCGACGGTCTCCAGCCGTCGCAGCGCAACTGGGCCAACGACCACACGGTCTACACGCACGGGTACGGCATCATCGCCGCCCGCGGCAACCAGCGTGGCCCGCAGGGAGAGCCGGTCTGGGTCGAGAAGGACATCCCCCCGGTCGGTGAGATCGAGACCGAGGTCCCGCCGCGGATCTACTTCGGCGAGAGCTCTCCCTCGTACTCGATCGTCGGCCGCCCGGACGGCGCCGACCCGATCGAGGTCGACATCCCGCGCGGCGGCGCCGGCGGTGCAGGAGACGGCGAGGAGAACGCCACCCAGAACATCTACGACGGCGACGGCGGCGTGCCCGTGGGCAGCCTGTTCCGCAAGGTGCTCTACGCGTTCAAGTTCGCCGAGCCCAACATCGTGCTGTCCAACCGCGTCAACGAGAACTCCAAGATCCTGTACGACCGCCACCCCCGCGACCGGGTCGAGAAGGTCGCCCCGTGGCTGACGGTCGACGGCGACACCTACCCGGCGGTCGTCGACGGACGGGTCGTCTGGATCGTCGACGGCTACACGACGAGCAACAGCTACCCGTACAGCGAGCGGCGCTCGCTGCGCCAGGCCACCGACGACACGCTGACCCAGGGCTCGGCGCAGGCCGCGCTCCCGACGGACAACGTCAACTACATGCGCAACTCGGTGAAGGCCGTCGTCGACGCGTACGACGGGTCCGTCACGCTGTACCAGTGGGACACGCAGGACCCCGTCCTCAAGACCTGGATGAAGGTCTTCCCGGGCGTCGTCCAGCCGAAGTCGCAGATCGACGAGAGCCTCCTGCAGCACCTGCGCTACCCGGTCGACCTGTTCAAGGTCCAGCGCAACGTGCTCGAGCGCTACCACGTCACCGACGCGCAGACCTTCTACGAGGACGGTGAGCGCTGGCGCGTGCCGGAGGACCCGGCCACGCCGTCGGGCCAGACGCGGACGCAGCAGCCGCCCTACTTCCTCACCACGGCGCGTCCGGGCCAGGAGGACCCGGCCTTCTCGCTCACGAGCGTCTACCTGCCCAACAGCCGCCAGAACCTCGCCGCCTTCATGTCGGTGAACTCCGAGGCCACGAGCGACGACTACGGGACGATGCAGATCCTGCAGCTGCCGAGCGACACGCAGGTGCCGGGTCCGAGCCAGATCGCCAACCAGTTCAGCTCCGACCGCGGCGTGACGCAGGCCCTGCTCCAGTTCCGTCAGTCGGACGCGCAGGTGCTCAACGGCAACCTGCTGACGCTGCCGGTCGGCGACGCCCTGCTGTACGTCCAGCCGGTCTACATCCGGCGCCAGGCCAGCGAGGGCACCTACCCGGTGCTGCAGTTCGTCGCGGCGTCGTTCGGCGAGGAGGTCGGCTTCGGGCAGACGCTCGACGAGGCGCTGCGCGTGGCCCTGGGCCTGGCGGAGGGCACGGTGCCCGACCCGGACGAGGAGGCTCCGTCCGACGGCGGCTCCGCGAACGAGGGCAAGACGACCCAGGACTACCTGGACGACGCCTCGGCCGCCTACTCCGCCGCGCAGCAGGCCCTGGAGGACGGCGACCTCGCCGAGTACCAGCGCCGCATCGACCAGATGAACGCCGCGGTCGAGGACGCCCAGCGCGCCCTGGGTGACGGCGGCCAGTAGCGAGGACGCCGCGACCCCGGGACCCGATCCGGGTCCCGGGGTCGTCGTCTGTCTGGCACCGGCCGACCCGGCGTGCGAGGGTGGGCCGATGAGTCGCTATCCGTGGTGGGACCTGCACGCACGACTGCGCGAGGAGTGCGAGTTCGTCGACCTGACGCATGCCTTCCATCCCGGCCAGCCGCACTTCCCGGCGTTCCCCGACGAGCAGCGCCGCCAGGTCTTCGAGGTCGAGCGCGACGGCTTCGCGGTGCATCGCTACGAGCTGGTGGGGCAGTGGGGCACGCACGTGGACCCGCCCTCGCACTTCGTCGACGGCGCGCGGACGCTCGACGGCATCGGCGTCGAGCAGATGATCCTGCCGCTCGTCGTGCTCGACGTGTCCGAGCGGGTGGCGTCCGACCCCGACGCGGTGGTCACCCTCGCGGACGTCGAGGCGTGGGAGGCGGCGCACGGTCCGGTGCCCGCCGGGTCGTTCGTGGCCCTGCGGACCGACTGGCACCGGCGCTGGCCCGACGACGCCGCCATGGCCAACCACGACGAGGAGGGCCGGGCCCACTACCCCGGGTGGTCGCGCGAGGTGCTGGAGCACCTGGTGGAGCACGTGGGCGTGGCAGCGGTCGGCCACGAGACCACCGACACCGACCCGGGCAGCGCCACGTCGGCAGGCGACTACGGGCTGGAGCTCTACCTGCTGCAGCAGGACCGCTGGCAGATCGAGCTCATGGCGCACCTGGACCGCGTCCCGCCGGCCGGGGCCCTCGTCGTGGCGACGTGGCCCAAGCCGCAGGGTGGTTCGGGCTTCCCGGCACGGGTGTTCGCGCTGGTGCCGCGAGCCGGGTCGTGACGTCCGGCCGCCCCCGCGTCACGGTGGCGTGCGGCCTGGCCGGCATGGTCCTCGGCCTGACGGCCTGCGCGGTGACCGACCCGGACGGCCCCGCCGCCGACGACCAGGAGAGCGGGTCGGCGTCCGCGACGTCGCAGGGACCGCAGGAACGGACCGGTCGCCCCGCGCCGCGGGGCGCGATGGTCGAGGTGACGGGCGTCGTGGAGTCCTCACCCGAGGACAGGTGCCTCTCCCTGTCCGCCCCTGGACGCACCTGGGTGCTCACGGGAACGGTCGCCGGCCTGGCGGCCGGCGACCGTGTCACCGTGCGGGGCCGGCCCGACCCCGACGCGACCACCACCTGCCAGCGAGGGCCGGTGCTCGTCGTCGCCGAGGTCGAGCGCGGCTGACTACTCCGGCGTCGCCGTCGGTGCCGGGGTCGGCGCCAGCGGCTGGGCGGTGGCCGGGGCGTCGGAGGGCCGTGCCGCCGCGGCGCTCGGCGCCGGCGTCGGCTCGGGTGCCGAGCCGGTCACGCGGACCGACCCGGTGCCCAGGACGGCGCCCTCGGACGAGACGACCTGCATCTCGCCGAACAGCACGCGACCCTCGGTCGGCTGCGCGGTCGCCGTCAGCGTGCCGGTGACCTCCGCGGTGCCGCCGCGGGCCAGCTCGACCGCCCCGCCGTCGACGTCGAGCGAGCCGAGGCCGCTCGAGTAGAAGACGTCGAGGTAGTCGTACTGCGTGCTGCCCGCCGGGACGGCGTAGCCGTCGACGACCACGGTGTAGGTGCCCGGCTCGGGCGCCTGCAGGGTGACCGACTCCTCGGAGTCGCCGTCGGCGGACTGGCCGGCCTGCGAGCCGTCGGGCCCGAGGACCGTCAGGTCGAGGTCGGCACCGGCGTCGGAGGTGTTCCCGATCGTCGCCGTCAGGCTCGACGCGCCCTCGGGCACCTCGACCTCGTACGACTGCTGGTCGCCGTCGGCGATGCTCTTGCGCTCCGACAGCGCGCTGCCGAGGTCGCCGCCCTCCGGCGTGACCGTGACCGGCCCGAAGGAGTTCTTCAGCGTCCAGGCGAGGTCGATCGGTCCGCCGTCGGCCGTCGGGGCGACGTCCTGGGTGGCCGGGTCGACCGTGACGCCCTGCACCGCCGACGTGAGGGTGAACGGGTTCTCGAGCAGCGGCGACGTGCGACGCGACTCCACCTCGATCTCCCAGACGCCGGGCAGCGGGTCGGCGTAGCTCCGCGACGTCGGCTTGCAAGCCTTGGCGTCGCTGAAGTTCGTGTAGCACGCCGTGGACGCCGTGGACTCGACCGGGACGCCGTAGGGGTTGATGGCGATGAACCGCGTCTGGCTGCGCGTGGCGATGCCGGACAGGTTCACCTGCAGCGCCTTCGCGCCCTCCGGGACGGTGACGAAGTACGAGCGCGAGCGGTTGCGCTCGGTCGTGCCGCGGTCCTCCTGCACGAAGTCGGGCTTCGCGAGCGTCCTGGACTGGACGACCGTGACCATGACCCGGTGGTCGACCACCGGCGTGCGGGGGTCGTCGATCTCCACGATGGCCGCGTGCGCGCCCTGCTTCCTCGTCGTGGCGGTGACGTTCAGCGTCGTCGCCCTGCCCTTGGCGAGCGAGATGCTCTTCGGGGCCGTGAAGGTGCCGTCGTTGCCGACGATGCGGACGGTGTGCTTACGCGCGGCGGACCCACCCGAGGTGCGCGTGACCTTGACGCCGTACGTCTTGGCCTTGCCGATCACCTGGCCGCCCTCGCCGGCGGCGCACCGGTTGTAGACGCCGGTCCCGCGGCCGGGCTTCGCGAGGAAGTCCGACAGCGGGGTGCAGACGGGGGCGTCGGTCGTGTAGTCGGCGACGGTGGCCTTCTTCTGCAGCAGCGTCCACGCGCCGGGCACGTTCACCTGGCCGGTGCCCTGCCCCGCGACCGACTCGCCCGTGAACTGCTTGGCGGAGCTGTACATGGCGTCGCGCAGGCGCTTCGGCGTCACCGGGATCTCCTTCGCGAAGGAGCCCGACAGCAGGACGGCGGCGGCGCCGGCGGCCTGGGGCGACGCCATGGACGTGCCGTTGAACATCGCGTACCCGATGGGCAGGGTGTAACCGGCCTCGGCGAGGTCGGGCTGCTTCAGCCACTGCGGCACCGTCGAGATCGCGGAGCCCGGTGCGGAGACGTTCGGCTTGAACCCGCCGGCCTCCGTCGGACCGCGCGAGGAGAACGGGTGCAGCGCCAGGGCGGCGGAGACGACGGAGCCGTAGTTGGCCCTCCAGGTCTCCTTGGAGATCGACGAGGCGACGCTGACGACCTTGCCGGCGACCGACGGGTCACCGATGGTGTTCAGGCCCGGTCCGCTGTTGCCGGCGGAGATGAACAGCTGGACGCCGTAGTCGTCGATGAGCCGGTCGTAGACGGTGGCCCGGGCGTTGTTGGCGTCGTTCAGGGCGGGGAGGCCGCCGATCGACATGTTGACGACGTCGACCTTGCGGTTGGTGACGAGGTCGACCATGCCGTCGAGGAGGGCGGCCGCGGTGCACCCACCGCCCCAGGTGCAGGCGCGCGAGGAGACGATCTTCGCTCCGGGAGCCTGGCCGTTCATCGCACCGCCGAACATGGAGTGGGCGGCGGCGATGCCGGCGACGTGGCTGCCGTGCGCGTCCTCGACGATGCCGATGTTGACGAAGTCGGCGGTGCCGGGCAGGCCGTAGGGCGCCAGGCTGACGTCCTCGCGGAACTCCACGACGAACGGCATGCTCTCGACGACGTCGGTGCTCGGGTCGTCGGTGCCGAAGTGCCCGACCTGGAACGTCTCGTTGTACGGGCGCATGAGCTCGTCGTCGGTGAACCGCTTGTCCTGGTTCGCGTCGACCCAGATGTCGTTCGTCGCGGTGTCGTAGAGGACGCCGAACTGGTCGGTGGTGTCACCGTCGCGGTTGACGTCGCCGCCGGGCTCGCTGCCGGCGGTGATGCTCTCGCTGAACCGGCTGACGCGGAAGTCACCCGCCCGCGGTGCCGTCCAGGTGGAGGAGGCGTAGGCGAACGTCGGCGAGGCCTTCACCTCGGTGACCATCGGCCGCCAGGTGCCGTCGTTGTCGAGCACGGGGTCGGTGCCGGTGACCCAGTCGACGATCTTGCGCTCGCCGGTGGTGGTCTTCTGCAGCGCCGGGTGGTCGAGGTCGACGCCGGAGTCGATGATGCCGATGGTGACACCGCGGCCGTCGTACTTCGGGTTCTTCTTCCGGAAGTCGATGGTGCCGGTCTCGCGCGTCGGCATGTAGGGGTTGGCGTCCGGCGTGCTCGCGCCGGGCGCGGCCGTCGGCGAGGAGCCGGCGGTGGAGGCCTTGCCCGGCTGCGGGTCGTCGATCGGGATGGTCTCGTCGAGGTCGACCGCGTCGACCTTGGACAGCGCGGCGACCTTCTCGACACGCGACGTCGGGACGCTCGCGCGCACGTAGCCGATCTTGTCGTCGACCCGCCCGATCCAGGCGCCCGCGGACTCGAGGGAGTCGACCACGCTCTTCGTGGCCTTGCGCTCGGTCGCGATCATGACGGTGACCCGCTTGGCGCCGTCGGCGCGGGCGTCGGCCAGCAGCTCGCGATCGGCCTGGCCGAGCTTGTCGCCGGCCGGGGCGTCCTTGACCTCGTCGGTCTGGGCGACCCGCTCGGGCGCCTTGTCGACCTTGGCCCTGGGGTCGTCGGTGGCGGCGCCCGCGGTGCTCGCCGAGGTGACGGCGAGGGCGAGCGCGATGGTGGAGGCCGCTCCGGCTCGGAGCAGGCGTGTGCGTGGTGTGCGCAAGGTGGTGCGTCCTCTCTACGACCGGGCGAAGGCCCGGCGTCCCCCCGTGGGACGAGATGTGAGGTCAGTCTGGACCGGCCGGTCCGGGGGCACCAGGGCCGGAGG
The DNA here is from genome assembly GCA_964599245.1 of uncultured Aeromicrobium sp. Lineage (GTDB taxonomy): Bacteria > Actinomycetota > Actinomycetes > Propionibacteriales > Nocardioidaceae > Aeromicrobium. The sequence goes on from CAZREF010000012.1 coordinate 55,605, forward strand.
TCCGCGCCGTCACGTCTTCACCGTTTCGAAACCTTTCCCCGCGCACGCGACGAGGCCCCGCCGGACCTGGGTCGGGCGGGGCCTCGGGGGACGCTCAGCGCTCGAGGAACTCGAGCAGGACGCGGTTCAGCTCGTCGGCGTGGCTGACGTTGAACCCGTGCGGGCCGTCGGCGACGACGTGCACGGTCGCGTCGGAGACGCTCTCGGCGGTGCGCTTGCCGGAGACCTCGAACGGCACGATCGCGTCGGCGTCGCCGTGGACGACCAGGACGGGGACGTCGATGCGCGTCAGGTCGTCGCGGAAGTCGGTGGTGCCGAAGGCGTCGACGCAGCCGAGCATCGCCGTGGTCGAGGCGGGCTCGACGAGGGCGATCGCCTCTTGCCGCTGGGCCTCGGTGACCTTCAGCTCGCCGTGGGCGCTGAAGAAGTCGGTGGTGAAGCCCTCGAGGAAGCCGGCGCGATCGTCGCTGACGCCGTCCTTGAAGCCCTGCACGTCCTCCTCGGTGAGGCCGCCGCCTGGGTTGTCGTCGGTCTTCAGCAGGAACGGCGGCACGGCGCCGGCGAGCACGGCGGAGCGGACGCGTTCGGACCCGCGGGACCCGAGGTAGCGCGCGACCTCGCCGCCGCCCATCGAGAAACCGACGATGGTCGCGTCGGTGACCTGCAGCTGCTCGAGCAGCCCGGCGAGGTCCTCGCTGAACGTGTCGTAGTCGTAGCCGGCCTCGGGCTTGTCGCTGGCGCCGAAGCCGCGGCGGTCGTACGTGATGACGCGGTAGCCGGCCGCGGTGAGTGCCGGGACCTGTTCCGACCACGACGCGCCGCTGAGCGGCCAGCCGTGGACGAGCACGACCGGCCGGCCGTCGCCTCCGCTGTCGGTGTAGCTGATCTGGATGTTGTTGGTCTCGAGCGTGGGCATGGTGCCTCCGATGGGGTGGGCTACGTGCTTTGGCCTCTCCATCCTCACGCCGTGGCGGCGTCCCGCAACCTCAACGTGCACGTTCTCATCGTGCACTCAGTAACTCGGGGTTCTCGCCTGGTGGACGGTCCTCACGCGATGTCTCGCGCGCACCCGGGAACGGACGTACGGTGGCGGTGACGCACACCACACGGTCGACCCAGGGCCCGTGCTACGAGGCGTCAGGACGAGGTGGTGCAGGGTGAGCGAGTCACTGATCGAGCGGTCGCCGGTGCTGCGACGAGTGCGCGCGTTGGGCAAGGCCTTGACCACCCCGCTGCACCCCGACGACTACCTCAAGCTGGTCAACCCGCTGTGGTCGGCGCGCGAGCTCCGCGGCCGCATCGAGCGCGTCGAGCAGGTCACCGAACGGTCGGCGACGCTCTGGATCAAGCCCGGCTGGGGCTGGTCGTCGGACTTCCGTCCGGGCCAGTACATCGGCATCGGTGTCGAGGTGGAGGGCCGCTTCCACTGGCGCTCCTACTCGCTGTCGTCGGCTCCCGAGCGCTCCGCCGGACTCGTCGCGGTGACCGTGAAGGCGATGCCGGAGGGCTTCTTGTCCGAGCACCTGGTCAACGGCCTCGAGCCCGGGACCATCGTGCGCCTCGAGGCGCCCCAGGGTGATTTCGTCCTGCCGGACCCGCCGCCCGAGCGCATGCTCTTCGTCGTCGGCGGCAGCGGCATCACCCCGGTCATGTCGATGCTCCGCACCCTCGACCGGCGGGGATCGATGCCCGACGTCGTGCTGGCGTACTCGGCGGTCGACGAGGACGACATGATGTTCCTGGGCGAGCTCCGCGAGCTCGCCGCGAAGCACCCGTCGTTCACGCTGTACGAGCGCTTCACCGACCGCGACGGCTTCCTGACCCCCGACCAGCTGCGCGACGCCTGCGACGACTGGGAGCGGCGCGAGACCTGGGCGTGCGGGCCGCAGCCGATGCTCGACGCGCTGGTCGAGCACTACGAGGCGCACGGACGCGCCGACCACCTCCACGTGGAGAGGTTCACGCTCGGGGCCACCGAGACCGACGCCGAGGGCGGCACCATCACCTTCGGCGACACGGGCAAGAGCATCGAGGTCGACGGCGCCACGACGCTCCTGGAGGCCGGCGAGCAGGCCGGCGTCAACATGTTGTTCGGCTGTCGCATGGGGATCTGCCACACCTGCGACGTCCCGCTCGTCTCCGGCAGGGTGAAAGACCTGCGCAGCGGCGACGAGCACACCGACGGCGAGTACGTCCAGACGTGCATCAGCGTCGCCGCCACCGACTGCACGCTCAAGATCTGAGGAGACACCATGGCCTTCGCCGACGTGCGCGAGTACACCCACCTGACCGACGAGGAGGTGGAGGCGATCGGGCGCGAGCTCGACGAGATCAGGGCCCAGGTCGAGGCCGACCGTGGCCAGGCCGACCGCGACTACGTGCTGCGGATCATCACGCTGCAGCGCCGGCTGGCGGCAGCCGGGCGCATCACCCTGTTCGCCAGCATGTTCCCGCCGGCGTGGCTGCTCGGCACGGCCCTGCTGTCGTCGGCCAAGATCCTCGAGAACATGGAGATCGGCCACAACACGATGCACGGCCAGTGGGACTGGATGAACGACCCGGAGATCCACTCCAGCAGCTGGGAGTGGGACACCACCCAGCCCGCCGAGCAGTGGAAGCACTCGCACAACTACATCCACCACCAGTTCACCAACGTGCTCGGCCACGACAACGACGTGGGCTACGGCATCCTGCGCATGTCGCGCGACCAGAAGTGGACGCCGTACAACCTCGGCCAGCCGGTCTACAACGCCCTCCTGGCGCTGTTCTTCGAGTGGGGCGTGGCACTGCACGACCTCGACATCGAGGCCATCCGCAAGCGGGAGAAGGACCCCAAGCTGCTCAGGCGCCAGCTCAAGCAGATCGGCGACAAGGTGGGACGCCAGGCGCTCAAGGACTACGTGGTCTATCCCGCCCTCACGGGCCCGGCGTTCCTCAGCACGCTCACCGCGAACTTCACGTCCAACATCGTGCGCAACCTCTGGGCGTACATGATCATCTTCTGCGGCCACTTCCCGGACGGTGCGGTGCACTTCACCGAGGAGGAGCTGGAGGACGAGACGCGCGCCGAGTGGTACCTGCGCCAGATGCTGGGCTCGGCCAACTTCGAGGGCGGCAAGGTGCTGCACATCATGAGCGGGCAGCTCGGCTACCAGATCGAGCACCACCTGTTCCCCGACCTGCCGAGCAACCGGTACGCCGAGATCTCGGTCAAGGTCAAGGACATCTGCAAGCGCTACGGGATCCCGTACACGACCGGTCCGCTGCACCGGCAGTACGGCCAGACCCTGCGCACCATCATGAAGCTGTCGCTGCCGAACCGCCGCACCAAGGAGGACCCGGCTCCCATCCCGCGGCGCCGCCGGCTGCGCGACGACGAGCGTCCCGGGCGTCGCGGCGAGCTCGGGCGGTGGACCAACACAGCAGCCGCGACGTGAGCGGTACGTCCGTGACGGGCTCGTCGCTACCCTTCGCATGCGTCGACGACGCGGGCGAGGGGGAGCACGAGCGGGTCGTGAAGTCGCGGGCGATCCGGTGTGCGCTGAGCCGCATCTGCGGCATCTGCGGCGAGGTGCTCACGCGCCCGGTCGCGTTCGTCGGCACCCCCGACGAGGCGCTCGACGGTGACCTCCTCTTCCCCCCGTGCCACGAGGGGTGTGTCCGGGTGGCGGCCGAGGACCCCCGTCAGCGCTTCGGGCACCCGTCCCGCCCGCGGCGGTGGGTGCTCCTCACGACCGGCGGGTTCGACCTCGTGCGTCCGGAGCGGCGCGGTGAGCCGGTCGTCTTCCGGCCCAACTCGGTGCTGGGGCGCGAGACGCTCGGCACCTGAGCATCCCGGACCCGGCTAGACCGACTGCGCGCCCTCGATGAGGTAGCGGTCGCCGTCGCGCGCCAGCTGCAACGTGACCGTCTCCGTCCGACGCGCACCGTCGAACAGGTAGGAGTAGATGTAGGTGACCCGCATGGCCTCGGGGTCGGGGGAGACCCGCTCGACCCGCACGTCGCTGACGCGACCCCAGAACCCCTCGTAGCCGGCCAGGCCGCCGCTGGCCTCCTGGTAGGAGGCGGTGAGCAGGTCGTAGCCCTTGCGGGGGTCCGAGGCGGCCGTGCGCACGTACTCCTCGGCGAAGCGCTCGAGACGCTCGCTGGTCGACTCCTGCGAGCCGCCCGAGGACGAGCCGGGACCCGCCGACGCGACGTTCGAGTCGTCGTTCCCGCCGTCGGACGTGAGCACCACACCGATCCCGGCGGCGGCGACGACGACCGCGGCCGCCGCGACGAGGCCTAGCCGCTGGGTCCGACGAGGTCCCTGCGGCGAGGGCGGCGGAGTGGGACTGTCGTCGAGGACGGGGAGCGGCGTGACGCGGGTGCGCTGGCGATCCTGCCGCGGCGCCAGGGACGGGGAGACCTCGGTCGCCTCCGCCACGGTCGCGGCGTGGTGGACGTCGGCCGCGGACGGCATGGCGGCGGTGTCGGCTCCGGTGGTGTCGGGTCCTGAGAGGTCGACGCCGAGGCCCCGGTCCTGTCGGTCCGGCGGGTCGGCCAGCAGCTCGGCGAGGACCGAGCGGCGCGACGCATCGGGGTCGACGAGGTCCTGGAGCAGGTCGGCCAGCTCACGCATGGTGGCGCGGGCGTCGGGGTCCTGGTGCATCGCGGCGGCGACGACCGGTGCCACGGGGTGGTCGGCCTGCAACATCGGGGGTGCGGTGTCGAGGATCGTCTGCACCGCGGTGATCGGGTCGTCGTCGGCGACGTCGTACGGGGCCGTGCCGGTGGCCGCCTGGTAGGCCGTGACACCGAAGGCCCACACGTCGCTCGCCGTGGTCGCGGTGCGTCCACGGGCGATCTCGGGGGCGAGGAAGGCGGGGGAGCCGGTGATCAGGCCGGTGCGGGTGAGGGCCTCGTCGAGCTCGCGGCGGGCGATGCCGAAGTCGCCGAGCTTCGCGACGTCGCCCTCGGCCACCAGCACGTTGGACGGCTTCACGTCGCGGTGGACGACGCCCGCGTCGTGCGCCGCCGCAAGTGCCTCGGCCACCTGCGCGAGCAGGCGCAGGGCGCGGTCGGGGTCCAGCGGCGTGCCGTCGCACAGGTCGGCGAGGGTCGGGCCGTCGACGAGCTCCATCACGAGCCAGCTGTGCTGGTCGTCGTCGGCCACGTCGTAGACGGCGACGATGTGCGGGTGGTGGACGCGAGCGGCCAGGTGGGCCTCACGTTCGGCGCGCGCGGCGTCGACCTCGTCGGCGCCGGGGGAGTAGCCGAGGCGCTTGAGCGCGACCCTGCGGCCGAGCACGGTGTCGCGGCCGGCCCACACGCTGGTGGCCCCGCCTCGTCCGATCTCGTGCTCCGGCTCGTAGCGTCCTGCGATCATCGCGCCTCCTCTCCGTCCTCACGGTACGAGGCGTGCCCCAGTCCTGCGACCTGACGGAAGGCATGTCACACCCCCCGATTTGGATCGCCGTTCACCATGTCGTAAAGTGGGACCAGCGACGCGGGGTGGAGCAGTTCGGTAGCTCGCTGGGCTCATAACCCAGAGGTCACAGGTTCAAATCCTGTCCCCGCTACCACCGTGAAAGGGCCTCGGCACTCGATGTGAGTGCCGGGGCCCTTCGTCGTGCTCCTGCACACACCGGCCAGCACGAAGGCTTCGCGCGTGCCGGCTCCTCCCTCTCGACTGCAGCGCTACGAGGACGCCACGCAGGGCCCCCTCACGTGGCTCGCGCTCGTCTTCCTCGTGCTGTACGGGGTGCCGATCGTCGAGACCGACCTGCCCGACTGGCTTGCCCAGGTCTGCTCGGTCGGGTCCTGGGTCGTGTGGGCGGTGTTCGCGCTCGACTACGCGACCCGGGTGCACCTGGCTCCGGAGCGGCTGCCGTTCGTGCGGGGCCACGTCCTCGAGCTGGTGACGGTGGTCGTCCCCATGCTGCGTCCTCTGCGGGCGCTGCGCGTCCTCGCTGACGACCCTCGTGGCGCGGCTGGACGAGGACGACGGCATCGTGGCGAGTGCCGCACGCGCGGTCGTGCTCGCGGTGACGTTGCTCGTGACGGTGGGTGCGCTGGCGGTGCTCGACGCCGAGCGCGATGCGAAGGGTGCCAACATCACGAGCTTCGGTGACGCGCTCTGGTGGGCCGTCACCACGATCACCACCGTCGGCTACGGCGACACCTACCCGGTGACCTTCGAGGGACGCATCATCGCGACGACCACCATGCTCCTCGGCATCGCCCTGATCGGCGTCGTCACCGCCGGCATCGCCACGACGGCGGTCTCCCACCTGCAGCGCAACCGCGGGACGGACTGAGCCGGCCACACCCGTCCACCGGTCCCGAGTCGCGCATCGCGACCTCGGCGTTACCGTCGAGAGAGACCGCACCGGCCGACGGTTCAGACCGGGGGCGTCCGGCGGGCAGGCTCCGGGACGGAGTGGACCCCTGCGGCACACGACGACGGAGGTGAGCCGGTGGAGATCCTGTCCGAGGTGGGTCGTGCGCTCGCCACCAGCGGGTCGATGGCCTGGCAGATCCTGTGGTCCCTCGTCCTCGGCTTCACCCTCGCCTCGGTGGTGCAGGCGGTCGTCCGTCGGGAGGCCATCAGCCGCGTGCTCGGCCAGGACGGTCCCGCCGCGGTCACCAAGGCCACCGGGCTGGGAGCCGCCAGCTCGTCCTGCTCCTACGCCGCCGTCGCGCTCGCGCGGTCGCTGTTCCGCAAGGGCTCGACGTTCACCAACGCGATCGTGTTCGAGATCGCCAGCACCAACCTCGTGCTCGAGCTCGGGATCATCCTCGCACTGCTCATGGGCTGGCAGTTCGCGCTCGCGGAGTTCGTCGGCGGGCCGATCATCATCGTGCTGATGGCGCTGGTCTTCCGGTTCCTGGTGCGCAAGAAGCTCATCGACGCCGCGCGCGAGCAGGCCGACCGCGGGCTGGCCGGGTCGATGGAGGGCCACGCCGCCATGGACATGAGCGTCGACGGCGACGGCAGCTTCCTGCAGCGGTTGTTCAGCCGCCAGGGCCTCACCTCGGTCAGCCACATCTACGTCATGGAGTGGGCCGCCGTCCTGCGCGACATCCTCATCGGGCTGCTCGTCGCCGGTGCCGTCGCAGCCTGGGTGCCGGACTCGTTCTGGCAGTCCCTCTTCCTCACCGACCACCCGACGCTCGCGAAGCTGTGGGGCCCGGTGGTCGGGCCGGTCATCGCCGTGCTGAGCTTCGTGTGCTCCGTCGGGAACGTGCCACTCGCCGCGGTCCTCTACAGCGGCGGCATCAGCTTCGGCGGCGTCATCTCCTTCCTGTTCGCCGACCTGATCATCATCCCGATCCTCCTGATCTACCGGAAGTACTACGGGACGCGGATGATGCTGGTCCTGCTGGGCAGCTTCTACGTGACGATGGTCGTGGGCGGGTTCCTCGTCGAGCTGCTCTTCGGAGGCCTCGGCCTGGTCCCCGACCCGAGTCGGGCGAAGATCGTCGAGGAGGGCATCCGGCTGAACTACACCACCGTGCTCAACGTCGTCGCACTCGCCTGGAGCGCGTTCGTCGTCGTGCGCTTCCTCCGCACCGGCGGCCGGGACATGCTGCGCATGATGGGAGGCGGCCCCGACGACATGGCCGAGCACGGCGGCCACGGCGACGACCAGGACGAGGACCACGTCGCCGGTGACCACCAGAGCAGTGAGCGCCAGCACGGCGACCAGGGCGCTTCCTCGCCGTCGCGCCGGGACCGCTAGACGACCACGCGCCCGCCGCTCGGCTCGTCGTGCCGAGGGTGCCGGCTCTGGTTACCGTCGAGACATGGCGACGACGCAGACGAGACGGCGGACGAGTCACGACGGCACGCGGGCCTGGGCCTGGGCGGTGCTGGTGGCCGCGGTCGTGGAGGTCGCCGCCCCCGCGTTCACGTTCAACGGCCCGGGGGAGTCCCCGGGTTCGGGAGCCGGCCCCGAGCTGCTGATCACGCCGGTCGGCTGGGCATTCTCGATCTGGGGCGTCATCTACACGTTGGCCATCGCGCAGGCCGTCGCCGTGCTGGCGGTGGGTGCCCACGCGGTTCCGCGTCGGCTCCAGGTGAGCCTCACCGTGCTGTTCCTCGGCGGGGCGGTCTGGATCGTCATGGCGGCGATCGGCAGCAGCCTCGCCACGGCGTCGGCGCTCCTGGTCATGTTCGTGGCGGCTCTCTCCGCCGTCCTCACCGTCTCACGCGCGGCCCTCGAGCCCCGATGGTTCGCGATCCTGCTCCGGGCCGCCGTCGGGCTCTACGCGGGCTGGGTGACGGCCGCGTTCTTCCTCAACGTCTCGACGGCCCTCGTCGAGAACACCGACCTGCGCGCCGGCCAGGTGGGGTGGCAGCTCGCCGTCCTCGCGGTGGCCGTGGTGACGCTGCTCGCGGTGCTCGTCCAGGTCGGCGGCCTGGTCGCCTACGCCGCGGCCGGCACCTGGGCCCTCGTGGGGATCGCCGTCACCGGCTCGTCGGACGGCACCACGAGCGTGCTGTGGTCGGCGCTCGTCGCGGCAGCCGTGCTCGTCGTGGCCACTCTGGCCCTGCAGGCGCGCGGACGAGTGGTCCGTACGACGTCGCCCTAGGCCACGCGGAAGACGACGTTCAGCCGGTGGTGGGTGTGGTGCGCGTCCACCTCGCGGGCGTGGGCTCCGCCGGCGCAGGTGACGAGGCGGGGGAGCAGGTCGGGCCACAGGACGTCGACGTCCCCGACGCGGAGGGCCCCGCCGAGCAGGGGCCAGTCGGCGTTCTCCAGGGTCAGGACGGGGTGGACGGGCACGTCGGGACCGACGACCTCGCGGACGAGGGCGGCGCGTGCGCGGCCACGGCGCAGCGGTCCGGTCATGCTGGTCCGGCCCACGAGCAGCCGCGGGTGTCCCGGGCGGCGTCGCTCGACGAGCCGGGGGCGCCCGCGGACCTGCTCGTGCTCGACGACCCAGACCCCGTCGGAGGTGACGACGAGGTCGATCCTCTCGCGCGACCCGGGGACGCGTCGGTCGCGCAGGACGCGCGCCCCGGCTCGGGCGAGCGCGTCGAGGACGGCGGCGGTCCTGGCGTCGTCGTCGGTGGGCACGACGAGGGCACGGTGGCGTCCCACCGCAGCCTGGCTCCCTGCCATGAGCACTCTCCCGTCGCTCCGTGCGTGGGAGAAGGTTACGCGCCGGTAGCCGCCGGGCGCACGGGTTTGCGCGAGGTTCGGGAACAGGAGCGACGGGTCGGCGGTTCAACTAGATGAATCTTGAACTACATTGGTCGGACCGGAAGGGGACCACCATGACCACGCAGGACATCCAGTTCGGGCTCGACACGTTCGGCGACATCCCGCTCGGACCGGACGGGGAGCACCTCAGCCACGCCGACGCGATCCGCCAGGTGTTCGAGGAGGCGGTCCTGGCCGACCGGGTCGGCGTCGACGTCATCGCCCTCGGTGAGCACCACCGCTCCGACTTCGCCATCTCCAGCCCCGAGACGGTGCTGGCCGGCATCGCGACCCGGACGGAGCGCATCACGCTCGCGTCCGGCGTCACGGTGCTCTCCTCCGACGACCCGGTGCGCGTGTTCCAGCGCTTCGCGACGCTCGACGCGCTCTCGAACGGCCGCGCGCAGGTGATCCTCGGGCGCGGATCCTTCACCGAGTCGTTCCCGCTCTTCGGCTACGACCTCGCCGACTACGACACGCTGTTCGAGGAGAAGATCCAGCTGTTCACCGAGCTGCTGAAGGAGCAGCCGGTCACCTGGTCGGGCACCACCCGCGCGCCGCTGGAGGCCGCCGACGTCTTCCCGAAGACCGACTCCGGGCACCTCGACACGTGGGTCGGGGTCGGTGGTTCCCCGCAGTCGGTCGTGCGCGCCGCCCACTACGGGCTGCCGCTCATGATCGCGATCATCGGCGGCCCGGCCGACCGCTTCGCGCCGTACACCGACCTCTACCGCCGCGCTGCGGAGAAGTTCGGCACGACGGCGCACCCGATCGGCATGCACTCGCCCGGGTTCGTCGCCGACACCGACGAGGCCGCCGCCAAGATCGTGTGGCCGCACTACAAGTCCTCGCGCGACCGCATCGGTCGCGACCGCGGCTGGCCGCCGGTCACTGCCCGCGACTTCGAGCGCGAGATCGCGCACGGGTCGCTCTACCTCGGCTCGCCCGAGACGGTCGCGCAGAAGATGGCCGCCTCGATCCGCGCGCTGGGCGTCGGGCGCTTCGACATGATCTACACGACGGGCTCCACCCCGTCGGCGGACCGGCTGCGCTCCGTCGAGCTCTACGGCACCGAGGTGATCCCGCGCGTCCGGGAGCTGCTCGCGGAGGACACGGCGCCTGTGGCGGCTCCCGCTGGGGCGCAGTCATGACGGTCGTCGGCATCCTCGGGGCGGGCAAGGTCGGCACCGTCCTCGCCCGCCTGGCGGTGCAGGCCGGCCACGAGGTGCTCGTGGCAGGTTCCGGCCCGGCCGAGGACATCGAGCTGACGGTCGAGGTGCTCGCGCCGGGCGCCGTCGCCACCACGGCCGACGACGCGGCACGGCGTGGCGACGTCGTGGTCCTGGCGCTGCCGCTCGGAAAGCACCGCTCGATCCCGGTGTCGGAGCTCGACGGCAAGGTCGTCGTCGACGCGATGAACTACTGGTGGGAGGTCGACGGCGTCCGTGACGACCTCACCGACCCGCGGACGTCGACGAGCGAGGTCGTCCAGGCGTTCCTGCCGGGATCGCGCGTCGTGAAGGCGTTCAACCACATGGGCTACCACGACCTCGAGGACGGGGCCTTGCCCGCCGGCGACCGCGACCGACGGGCGATCGCGGTCGCCGGCGACGACCCGGACGCGGTCGCGCTCGTGGCGTCCCTGGTCGACGACCTCGGGTTCGACCCGGTGGTGCTCGACGACCTGGCCAGCGGCGTCCGGCTCGAGCCGGGGACCGAGCCGTTCGGGGCCAACGTCGGCGCCGACGAGCTGCGCGCCATGGTCGAGCGGTTCGCCCAGTCCGAGAGGGGTCGCCAGGTCCTGGCCGCCCGCGCCTGACGGCACGCCGCGTAGACGGCGCGACCGAGGGGGTTCCCAGGACGCCGGATGACTGGTACACACGTACCAGTCACTTTCTGGTGCGGTCGTACCAGTTGATGGAGGTCCCGATGTCCGCTCGCTCCCGCTCCGCGCTCGTCCTCGCCGCCGTCGGCCTGCTCGCGGGAGGTCTGGGCTCGCCCGCCGCGGCGGCCGAGGGCGACCCGCCTCCGAGCACGACGACGAAGGTGCGCGTCACGACGTCGACCGGAGCCTCGCTCGCGGCCAAGGTCGAGGGGGCCGCGCCGCTCGCGGCGAGGCCGACGGTCGTCGAGTTCACCCCCTACGGCCAGGACGGCGAGTCGTTCACCGTCGGGCCGGAGTACAACTTCCTCACCGTCCAGATCCGCGGGACGGGTGACAGTGACGGCGACTTCGACGTGCTCGGGCCGAAGACGCAGCGCGACGTGCGCGACACGCTCGCCTGGGCCTGCACCCAGCCGTGGAGCGACGGACGGCTCGCGGTCGTCGGATTCTCGGCGAGCGCGATCACCTACTTCAACAGCCAGCACCAGGAGCTGCCCTGCGTGAAGGCGGCCGTCATGCGCTCGGGCACGTTCGAGCTCTACCGCGACCTGCTCGTGCCCGGCGGGGTGCCCAACTCCGTGCCCGGACTGGCGGTCCTGTCCGCGATCGGTGGACTCGCGCTGGCGCAGGGCGGCGACCGCGTCGTCCGCAACCCCGCGTCCAGCCTCGACGTCGTGGTCGGCCTCGTCACCTCGGGACTGTCGGCCGGCCTGCTGAACCCGTCGCTGGACGACTACTGGCGCGAGCGCGGGTTCCGGGGCGACGCGAACCGCGTGCCCACCCTCCTGATCGACGGGCTGTTCGACGTCGAGCCCCGCGGGGACTACGAGGCCTTCAAGCAGCTGCAGGCACAGGGAACGCCGGCCCAGCTGCTCGTCGTCGGCGCCCACGACGGCGCCCCACGGGGGACCGACCAGGGTGACGCCCAGGTCGGGAAGTGGCTCGACCGGTGGGTGCTGGGCGAGCAGAACGGCGTCGAGGACGAGCCTGCCGTCCAGCTGCTCGTCGCCGACGGCGGTCGCGAGCAGTACCTCGACGGGCAGTTCCTGCGGGTGACGGGCTCGACCTGGCCCCTGCCAGGCACGCGCTGGACCCCGCTCCCGCTGTCGGCGAAGTCGTCGGGTGCGAAGGCGTCGCCGCGCGACGGGAGCCTCGCCCTCCAGCCCGACGCGGCCACGAGCCGCCAGACCTACGCTGCCGTCACCTCGCTGCCGACGCAGACGGACCCGAACACCATCTCGACGCTCGGCGCTCCCATGAACGCCCTCGCGGGGTTCCTGCCGTTCCTCACCGACATGCGCCTCACGAACGCGACCGGCCTGACCTTCACGACGGCGCCGCTGAAGCAGGACGTCACCGCGATCGGACCGGGCACGCTCGACGTCCGCCTCTCCACCACCGGACTGTCGACCCCGATCTGGGCCGTCGTCTCCGACGTGTGGCCCGACGGCTCGACGCACCCGATGACGGTGGGCCGGCTCAACACGGCCTTCCCGGGCGTCGTGAAGGAGAGGTCGCTGTACTCGGGGGCCCTGCTCGTGCAGCCCTATGGCGACTACTCCTCGCCCCGGCTCACCCTGCCCGGCGTCGCGCGGGACTACCACGTCGAGCTCTGGCCCCTCGCGAACCGGTTCAAGGCCGGCCACCGCATCCAGGTCTCCATCGTCGGCCAGTCCGCGCTCTCGCTGCCCTCCCTCCCGGCACTCAACACGGTGACCCTCGGTGGCTCCTCCGGCTCCCGCCTGGTCCTGCCGACGGTGCCGGGGTCGGACCTGCAGGCTGCGCTGGGCTGAGCCGGGGCAGCCGCCGTCCTGACTCCTCGACCGGCGGTGTGCCTCGCAAGGGCAACCGTTGCGCCGACGACGCGTCGTCCACAGGTGTGGAGAGAAAAGCCTGCCATTGCAGGTGATTCTCGGCGCAAAAGTGTTGTCGATCGAACATCTGTTCGGTATCATGCTGGCATGCCCAGCACCCCGCTCGCCGACCGGCTCGAGGCCGTCGCCGCCGAGCTGCGTGCGTTCCCCTCGGCCACCGATGCGCTTCGGCTGCTGCAGGGCCTGACGAACGCGATCGACGCGGAAAAGGTCGACCTGGTCGCCGAGGTGGCCGAGCACGAGGACCACAAGGGCGAGGGCTGCTCCAGCGTGAAGAACTGGCTGCGTGACCAGCCGCACCTCGACACCGGTGATGCCGCCCAGCTCGTCCGGTCCGCCCGGACGCTGCGCGACATGCCAGGACTGTCCGACCTCGCTCGTGCAGGTGCGGTGTCGTTGGATCACATCGACTCGTTCACGTTCGCGGCCCGGCACGTCGACCCGATGGTGGTCGAGCACGCCATGCCCGCGCTGCTGCTCACCGCCACGAACGCCGCCCCGGTCGAGACCCGCGAAGCGGTCCGCAAGATCCGCGACGCCGCCCACCCCGACGACCTCGACGAGGCGTGGATCAAGGGCATGTCCACGCACGACATCAAGATCAACCGGGTGCTCGACGGCTTTCATGTGACGGGCTTCCTGCCGGCGGACATCGGGGCGAAGTTCCGCACCGTCCTGCAGTCGCTGTCCGCACCCACCTGCGCCGAGGACGACCGACCGATCAACGTCCGACGCATCACCGCCCTCGACGAGCTCCTTTCGGGTGTCCTCGCGAACGGCCTGCCCCAGGACAAGGGGGTGCGCCCCCACGTCGACCTGACCGTCGACCTCGCCCAGCTCGCGAAGGACCCGCAGTCCACGACGGGTGACCTCGCCGGGTTCGGGTCCATCGGGCCCGCGCAGCTGCAGCAGATGCTCTGCGACGCCGACCTCACCCCCATCCTCACCGCCGGCAAGCACTCCACCTTGGACGTGGGGCGCACCCACCGCCTCGCCACCCCCAGCCAACGCAAGGCCGTCGTCAACCGACAGCAAGGCCGATGCGCAGGACACGGCTGCTACGGCCCGGTGGTGCACGTGCACCACATCCAGTACTGGTCAGACGGCGGGACCACCGACCTGGCCAACCTCATCG
>CAZREF010000013.1:0-9729 GCA_964599245.1 uncultured Aeromicrobium sp.
GCTCGGGCGCTTCACGGCCGCCGAGCCTGTCGAGGTGTCCCCCTCCGGCCCCGCGAGTGGCTCGGAGAGCGGGGTGGCTCGGAACGTCACGGCCGCCGAGCTTGTCGAGGTGTCACCCTCCGGCCCCTCGACAGGCTCGGGGGGCGGGGTGGCATGGGGGGACGTCACGGCCGCCGAGCTTGTCGAGGTGTCACCCAAACAGCCCCTCGACAGGCTCGGGGAGCGGGGTGGCTCGGGGGGCGGGGGTCAGGGTTGGGAGAAGGACTCGCCCGAGTCGGTGCTGACGTAGGGCTGGGGGTCGGCGCCGACGACGGCGGCGACCTGGGTGTCGTTGGCGGCGATCGCGCGGGCGGGGTCGCCGACGATGCAGCTGCCCGCGGCCCAGGTGCGGCCGGAGTCCTTCGTGCTGAACACCTGCGCGGCGCAGCCCTCGAAGCGGGCAAGCGCGTAGCCGGCGTTGAACGTCGTGAACGTGGCCGTGCGGGTGTTGTCGAGGCGGCCGAGGAGCACCCACTCCTTGCCGCCGTCGCCGCTGCCGCGCACGTCGCCGTCGATGCAGGTGACGCGGGCGAAGTCGTCGCCCACCTGCGACAGCGAGGAGAAGGTGCAGCCCGGCTTCGAGGGGCCCTCGGACGGTGAGACCGCCACCGTCGGGTCGTCCGGGTCGGTGTACCAGCGGGTGATCTCCGCGTCGGCCTGCCAGGTGGCGCCGCCGTCCGAGGACGAGACCTGGCGCGGCTCGCAGTCCTCGCCCGAGCCGACCGCGACGATGGTCCCGCCCGACCCCGCCTGGACGGCCGTGACGACCTTGAGGCCGGGGTCGCGCTTCGTCGGGCGGGCGCCGGAGCCGGTCGACGTCCACAGCTCGGCCGACGCGCTGCCCTCGCACGAGCCGCGGCTGGCGAACACCCAGGTGCCGTCGTTGGCGACGTCGAGGGTCGCGGCGAGGGCGGGCTTGAAGTCGAAGGCCTGCTGGTTGGTCTCGCGCGACGGGGTGGGGCTGGCCGTCGCCGCAGCGGCACTCACGTCGCTCGGCGGAGGCTCGCGGTTGACGTGCTGGTACACCAGCGCCACGAGGGCCACGTCGACCGCCACGAAGGCGGCGAGAGCGGCCAGGGTCAGGGGCTTCGGCACGTCGACGAGTCTAGGGGCACGAACGACTGCGGCGGACGTCCTTCGCGGACCGTCACCTAGACGTCATGTGAGGTCCTCGTAGTGCGACAGCAGCCGGCTCATCGTCGAGAGGGCCTGCTGCATCTCCTCGATGTGCGCCGGGTCGAGGGCGCGCAGCATCTCCTTGATGCCCGTGCTGGAGATGCCGGCGGTGCGCGGGAGGTAGCGCACCTCGCAGAACTCCTCCAGGTGGTCGAACTTGCCCGTCCAGTCGTCGCCCATGACGAACAGGTCGACGTCGTGCTCCTGGACGTCGCGCACCTTCTGGTCCCACGACTCCTCCGGCAGCACGAGGTCGACGCCCTTGATGCTCGAGACGATGCGTGCGCGGTCCTCGTAGGAGACGACCGACGACTTGCCCTTGCCGGCGTTGAACTCGTCGGTGGAGACGCCGATGACCAGCCGGTCGCCGAGCGCGGCCAGCCGCTCGATGAGGTTCAGGTGTCCGATGTGGAAGAGGTCGAACGTGCCGTAGGTGAGCACCGTGGTCATGACCGCCACCCTAGCCAGGAGAGGCCCCCCGAACGGACAGGACAACCCCTGGACGCCCCGTCCCCCTCCTTCAGTAAACGCCGGTCGCGACGATCGGCCACACGAATCCGGGTCGAACTACCGAAGATGATCCTGAGAGTCCGGCCGGCCCGCAGCCGGGGCGGCCCGCCCGCCACGCCCTACCCTGGGCTCATGCTGACGGCGCTGGCGTGGATCGTCGTGGCCGCGGGGGTCGCGACCGGGGTCGCCGTGCGGCGCGACGTCCGGCGGCCGGCGGCACCGCTCGCCCACGGGTTCCCCGGTCAGCCGGCGCACCCGGGTGCTCGACCCGTACGCCTGCGGACGTGGGGGCTGGTCGCGGCCGCGTCGATCGTGGCCACCGCGGTCACGAGCGTGGCGGCTCCCGCTGTTGTGACCCTGGTCGTCGCCGTTCTGCTCACCGGCACGACGGCGGGCCTCGCCTGGCGTCTGCACCGGTGGGCGGACGCGTCGGCCGGGGTCCGGCGGGCGATCGCCGACGTGGCGCCCACCGTCGCCGTCCCCTACGCGGGCAAGGTCGGCGTGCACGTCGGCATGTGGTCGCCCTGGATCGACCGGGCCACCGTGCCGTGGTGCATCGTCTCCTCCGACCCCACCATCCACGACGAGCTGGTGCGCCTCCACCCCGACCGGCCCGTCGTCATGCGACACCTCCCGCCGACCGTGAACGGCGCGCTCTACCCGCACGGCGCGAAGAAGAACGCCGTGTTCCTCGCCCACGAGGAGGTGGTGCACGCCTTCCTCGGCCACGGCGACAGCGACAAGCCCCTCAGCGCGTCGGAGCGTGTGCTGGCCTACGACCTCGTCACGGTGGCCGGTCAGGCCGCCATCGACCGCTTCGCCGACGCCGGGCTCGTCGTCCCGTCGCACAAGCTCCGCGTCATCGGCCGGCCGCAGACCGAGGGCATCGAGCGGGCCACCGGGCCGCTGCCCGCGAACCCCACGGTGCTCTACGCCCCCACCTGGCGGCACGCCGACGACGCGCTCAACGTCTCCTCCCTCGCCGTCGCCGACGAGGTCGTCGCCGCACTCCTGGCCCGCGGCTGCACCGTCGTGTTCCGGCGCCACTTCGCCGGTCGCAACCACCTGGAGGCCGAGGCGACGATCGCGCACGTCGACCGGATGCTCGCCGACGACGCCGCCGCGACCGGGCGTGCCCACGTGCTCAGCGAGGACGCGATGGGCGTGCCGCTCGTCGAGGCGTTCAACGGCTGCGACGCGATGGTCTCCGACATCTCCGGCATCGTCGTCGACTTCATGGCCAGCGAGAAGCCGTTCGCGATGTACGCCGCGCAGTTCGGCGGGCCCGACGCGGCCGAGGCCTTCCGCGCCGCGCATCCCACCGCCGTCTCGGCCTACGTCATCGACCGCGACCTCGTGCAGCTCGACGACGCCCTCGACGCCATGCTCGGGCCCGACCCGCTTGCCTCCGTCCGCCCGGCCCGCGCCGACCACTACCTCGGTGGCCCGGACCGGGCCGAGCCGGCCGAGCGGTTCGTCGCGCTCGTGCGCGAGCTGGCCGCGGGTCAGGCGGCGTCGGGTCAGGCCGGCGGCTCCTCGTAGTCGCCCACCGTCCAGTCCGCGACCCCGCGCATCAGCGCGCCGGCGTCGGCGTGGGCCGGGCTCGCGCGGAACGCCTCGAAGGCGTCACGGTCGGCGAACAGGGCGTTCTCGACGACGACCCGACCCTTGCGGTCGTCGTCGGAGAGCCGCACGGTCCACTCCACGACGCCCGGGGCGTCGCCGAGCGCCTCGAGCGTGCGGACGGCGTGGGCGAGGGCAGCGTCGTCGACGTGGTCGTGCACCCGGAACAGCACCAGGTGTCGGTAGGGGTGGCGGTCGGGGCGCCGGTCGGGCATCAGCCCACCAGCTCGTCGGTGATGCGCTTGTCGTGCGCGGGCACCACGAGCACCTCGGGGATCGAGGCCAGGCGCTTGAGCTCACGGTGGTTGGCGCGGATGCGGGCGCGGTCGCGACCCACCACCAGCTCGAAGCCCCGGGCGGCGCGCACCGGCCGCAGCGGACGCCCGCCGGGGGTGGCGTCGGCGACGTGGCTGGCGTCGAACACCGCGTCGCCGGCGTGCAGCACCACACCGTCGCTGGTCTCGACGGCCACGGCCGCGTGGCCCCGCGAGTGGCCCGGCATCGGCACGAGCACCACCCCGGGCAGCACCTCGTGGCCGGTGAGGCCGAAGCGCCACTCGTCGCCGCGGCCGCCGTGCAGCTCGAACCGCGGTCCGTGCTCGAGCTGGGCGGGCCGGTAGCGACGCTTGTCGAGGGCGTCGGGTGCGGTGACCGCGGCGGCGTGCTCGTCGGCGGTGGTGTGCACGACAGCGTCGGGGAAGTCGGAGAGGCCGCCGGCGTGGTCGATGTCGAGGTGGGTGAGCACCACGTGGGTCACGTCGGAGGCGTCGTGACCGCGGGCGCGCAGCTGGGCGAGGACGGTGTGCCGCTCCTCCAGCTCGGGCCGCAGGATCGCCTTGACCGGCCCGATGCGTCGGCCCGGGTCGGCGGCGTCGCCGGTGCCGAAGCCGGTGTCGACGAGGACGAGCCCGTCGTCGGTGTGGAGCAGGAACACGTGGGCGGGCAGGCCGGGCATGGTGAGCGGGTTCATGACGGCGGCCCGCAGGTGCTCGATGCGCATGGGCGTCATGGTGGCAGAGGCGGGGCGGGGCCGGTGTCGTTCGTCACGAACCGCGATGGGGTGGGCGGCGCGTGCCTACGCTTCGAGGATGCGCCGCTCCCCCGTCCACGTCGTCGTGGCGGTGGTCTACCTGGGGGCGCTGGCGGCCATCGCGTTCTGGCCGACGCCCGTCGACCGCGGCGTCGACGTCATCAACTCCTGGCCGGTGCGGCTCCTGGACGCGGCGCTCGGCATCGCCCGGCCGACCGGCTACGACATCGTGCAGACGGCGGCGAACGTGGTGCTGTTCGTGCCGCTCGGGTGGCTCGCGATCGCCCTGACGCGGCTCCGCTGGTGGCAGGTCACGCTCGCGGGGCTCGTGCTGTCGACGGGCATCGAGCTGGGGCAGGCGTGGCTGCGGCCGGAGCGCTTCGCGACCGTCTCCGACGTCGTCGCGAACACGTCGGGCGCCGCGGTCGGCGCGGTCCTGGCGTCGGCGGTGCTGCACCGTCGCGCGCGGGTCGGGGTCGGGTCGGGGGCGTGACGGGTTCGCCGGGGGCGGCCGATTCGTCGGCCGGGGTCGGGCCTGGCTATCCTGTACCGGTTGCCGCGCGGCGGCGACGTGGAGATGTCGCATAGTGGCCTAGTGCGCCCGCCTGCTAAGCGGGTTGAGGTTCAAACCTCTCGCGGGTTCAAATCCCGCCATCTCCGCCGAATGCCGAAGGCCCCCAGCGCTCTTTGCTGGGGGTCTTCGGCATTCGATCGAACATGCCGGGATTTGGGAGGAGCGAGCGCCAGCGAGCGACGGCTCCCGCCATCTCCGCCGAATGCCGAAGGCCCCCAGCGCTCTTTGCTGGGGGTCTTCGGCATTCGATCGAACATGCCGGGATTTGGGAGGAGCGAGCGCCAGCGAGCGACGGCTCCCGCCATCTCCGCCGAATGCCGAAGGCCCCCAGCGCTCTTTGCTGGTGGCCTTCGACCCCTACCCCACAGGCGGGCCCAGGAGTCGTCAGCCGAAGCGGCGGTAGCCGTGGGCGGCGTTCAGGCGCTCGTGCACCTCGCGCACCAGCTCGGGGGCCCGGGCGCCGAACGTCGCGAGGGACAGCCGCAGCGCCCGCTGCTCCTCCCCCTCCTCGCCGAGCGACAGCAGCAGGTACCCGTCGCGCACCGTGACGTCGTCGACGTCGACCCAGCGCTCCCGCGCCCGTCGGGTGCGGATGCCGTGCTCGTCGAGCCGCGCCACCACCGGCGGTCGGAACGAGACGATCGCGGCGACCAGCAGGGCCAGCGCGCAGACCACCCCCGCCAGCGCCGACGACGCCACGAACGCGACGAACCCGGCCAGTGCTGCGACGACGAACGCCCCTCCCGCCACGGCGAGGGCAGGGGCACGGTCGAGGCGGTAGACGGTCATGGGTCCTTCGGGGTCGGGGGCGTGGTCAATCTACTCGGCGCGCCGTCGTGCTCCTCGCCCCCGCCCGGTCGAGAGCCCGGCGCCTCGCTGGTCGAGAGCCAGACCCCGCCGGTCGAGTAGCGAGCCCGGCGACGAAGGAGCTCGGGATCGCGCATCGAGACCACCCTGGGCGGATCAGCGCGACCCACCCACCGCCGAGCCGTCGCGGAGTGGTCTCGATACGCCGAGCGCACGCTCGTCCCTCGCGGTGCCCGGCCACTCGACCAGCGAGGGCGGTGGCAGAGGGGGCGGGACTCCGTCGCCGCTCGTTCCTCGCGGCTCCTCCCCGAATCCGCGGGCCCTCTGCGAGGGGCCGCTTCGCGGCGGTGAGCAGAGGGGGCGGGATTCGAACCCGCGGTAGCTCTCGCTACGACCGCTTTCAAGGCGGTTCCGATCGGCCACTCCGGCACCCCTCCACGGCGCTGCGCGGCAGCGCCACGGCCGATTGTCGCACTACTTCAGGGGGGCGAGCCGTCCAGGCTCCGAGCGCTGCGTCGGCATCACCGCGCGCGAAGCCCGCGACCCGCGCTGACGCATGGCCACGTAGCGGGCGGCCAGGCCCACCAGGACCCCCATCACCACCGAGTACAGCGTGGACAGTCCGATGTAGGAGGGGTAGGCGCCCGGGGAGACCAGCGACGTCGTCAGCACGCCCGTGCCCAGCACCGCGAAGACCAGCACCCACCAGCCGTCACGGCGCTTGGAGCGCAGCGACACCCCGACGATCAGTGCCGGGAAGCCGATGAACACCTCCACCGGACGCGGGACGCCGCCGACCGTCTCGCGCATCCAGATCGTCGCGTTCGTGATGCCCTCCACGAGCGACTCCGACCCGTGCGTGCGCACGAAGCTCGAGTAGGCCAGCAGCAGGAGGAGCACCACGGCGACGCCCGCGATGATCGCGAGGTTCTGCTTGCCGAGCCCGTGCAGGCCGGCGCCCAGGTTCCAGACGAACGCGATCGCCACGCCCAGCGCGGCGGCGAGGACGACGAGGTTGAACCGCTGGAAGCTCACGGGCGCGTTCCAGGCGGCCACCGCCACCGTGCCGCTCAGCGCGACGACGAGCGCGATGGCGAACTCCCTCACCGCGCCCACCGCCGACCGCGCGGGCCGCGTGATCACCACCGCCCAGACGCTCGCGAGGATCGCCGAGACGGCCGCCGCCCCGGCCACCAGCAGGTTGAGCTGGGTGACCAGCGCCGACAACGCCAGGACGGTCGACGCCACCGTCCAGATGCGCATGTGCCCGCCGCCGCGGTGGGTGAGGCCGATGCTGAAGACGACGAGCAGCACCGCCGCGCCGCACCGCTCGATCCACCCCGGGTGCGGCACGGCCACCACGGCCGTGCCGGCCACGAGCACCCCCACGACCCAGGCGACGAACGTGCCCGCGAAGGCGTAGCGGGTGGCCGTCGGCGACTCGAGCCGCGGCAGGCGCACCGGGACGTCGTAGTCGGCGGGGACCGACGTGTCGAGACGTCGGCGCCCGCCCTGCGCGGTGGGGGGCGGCGGGGTCACGGCGTGCGCATCCTGCGGTTCGCGAGGGACGGGTTCACCTCACGGGCGTGCGCGACGACGGCGGGGTCGAGGTCGGCGGTCACCAGTGCGTCCTTTCCAGCATCTCCCTCGGCGAGGGTAGTCCCCCACGCGTCGAGCACCAGGGAGTGTCCCGTGTAGCGCTCCCCACCCTGCGCCGCGGCGACCACGCCGACGACGTCCTCGACGGCGCGCGCCGTCAGGAGCGTCCGCCAGTGGTGCAGCTTGTGCTCGCCCGCGACCCACGCCGCCGGCACCGCGAGCAGCTCGGCGCCCGCGTCGACGAGCGCCCTGCCGAGCTCGGGGAAGCGCAGGTCGTAGCAGGTCATGAGACCCACGGGGACCGCGCTGCCGTCGGCGGCCGGCACGTCGACGACGACGGGCGCGACGTCGCCGCCACGCAGCCGGTCGGACTCGGCGTACCCGAAGGAGTCGTACAGGTGGATCTTGCGGTACGTCGCGCGCAGGTCGCCGTCGGGCCCGACCACGGCGAGCGTGTTGTACGGCAGGTCGTCGGTGGCCTCGAACATCCCGGCGACGACGGTGGCCCCCAGCCGTCGGGCGTGGTCGCCGAGCAGTGCGACGAACGGGCCGTCGAGCGGCTCCGCGGCGGACGCGAGGTCGTGGTGGGTCGAGCCGAAGTCGTGCATCGTCGCCTCGGGCAGCACGACGAGGTCGAGGTCGGCGCCGAGGTCGCTCAGGCGGGCGTCGACCAGGCGCCGGTTCTCGGCGGAGTCCACGGTCGACGCGAGCTGCACGGCGGCCACACGCATGCCCACCAGTGTGGCAGGGACGGGCTGAGAGCCCCATGAGACGCCGTCAGCGTGCCGGCACGCGGCACTCAGTCGTCGAGCCAGGGCGCCGCGGCGCGGGTGTGCGCGGCCTTCGTGGCGGGCTCCATCGACTCGTAGGAGCGCGCCATCATGCGTGAACGCGGGTTGGTGGCGAAGACGTCGAGGTGGTCGCGCACGAACGTCCAGTAGAGGCCGTCCCACGCCTCGCACCAGTCGCCCTTCGCGATGTCGGACATCCGCCGCAGGTACGCCGACCCGGACACGTACGGCTTGGTCGTGACCATGGGCCCGGCCGCGAACTGGCTCATCGCGTAGACGTTGGGCACCATCACCCAGTCGTAGGCGTCGACGAACATGGCCATGAACCACTCGTACGCCTCGTCGGGGTCGATCCGCATCAGGCACATCGCGTTGCCGAGCACCATGAGCCGCTCGATGTGGTGCGACCAGCCGCGCTCCAGCACCCGCCGCAGGACGAGGTCGATCGGCTCCAGGCCGGTGGTCGCGTCCCACCAGCCCCGCGGCAGCGTGCGGGTGTGCGCGAGGTGGTTGGTGGTGCGCATGCGGCGGCCGTGGGTCACGTAGACGCCACGCATGTACTCCCGCCAGCCGATCACCTGGCGCACGAACCCCTCGAGCGACGCGAGCGGCACGTCGTGCTCGTCGGCGTGGGCGAGCACGGCGTCGAGGACCTGCTGCGGGCCGACGAGCCCCACGTTGAGCGCGGGCGTGAGGACCGAGTGGAAGACGGTGGCCGAACGGGTGGTCACGGCGTCCTCGTAAGGGCCGAAGGTCTCGAGCCGCTCGGCCACGAACTCCTCGAGCATCGCCGCGGCCTCGTCGTGGTCGGTGGGCCAGGCGAAGGCGTCGGCGTCGCCGGGCGCGTCGGGGAAGGCCTGCTTCACCCAGGCGACGGCGTCGTCGACCTCGGGTGCACGGTCGGGCCAGGTGACGTCGGGGACGTCGACGGACGTGGGCAGCTTCTTGCGGTTCTCCTCGTCGAAGGACCACTTCCCGCCCACCGGCTGGTCGCCGTCGACGAGCACGTCGAGGCGCTGGCGCTGCCAGGCGTAGAAGTGCTGCATGCGGGGCCGCTTGCCGCCCAGCTGCTCGCGCACCTGCTCGCGCGTGGTGAGGAAGCCCGGCGTCTCGAGCCACTCGACCTCGAGCCCGACGTCGGCCGCGGTGGCGTCGAGGTCCTGCTCGAGCCAGTCGTCGACGACGTCGTACGCGCTCACCGCGTCGGCCCCGTCGAGGAGACGCCCGAGGGCCTTGCGCGACGTCGTGCGCCCGTCGGTGCGGACCCACGCGACGTCGTGCCCCGCATCGTCCAGGCGGGCTGCGAACCGCTCCATCGACGCCCGGTGCAGCACCAGCTTCTGCGCGTGGAACGCGTACTGGCGGAACAGCAGGTCGTGCTCGACCAGCGCGAACGTCGTGCCCTTGGGGGCGTCGAGGTGCTCGACGAAGAGCTGGTGCGGCAGGACCAGGCGGACGCGTCGGCTCACCCCGTCCACGCTAGGCCCGGGTCGGGCTCCGCGCTCTGCGACCGCCGCCGAGGGTGGACCGCCCGCCGAGCCTGTCGAGGCGCACCGCCCACCGAGCCTGTCGAGGTGGAG
>CAZREF010000013.1:9829-12190 GCA_964599245.1 uncultured Aeromicrobium sp.
GGGTCGCTCGAGAACCGGACCGCCCACCGAGCCTGTCGAGGTGGAGACCCCTCGACACGCTCGGGGAACGGGGTGGGTCGGTTGACGCCCCTCGACAAGCTCGGGGAGCGGGGTCGCCCGGGCGGAGCCCCTCGACGGGCTCGGGGGGCGGGGTGGCGCGGGGAGCGAGGGCGAGCGGGGGGCCGTTAGCCTCGGGTCCATGCGTGCCGTCGTCGTGTCCGAGCCCGGTGGAGTCGACGCCTTGGAGGTGGTCGACGTCGAGAGGCCGGTGCCCGGGCCCGGCGAGGTGCTGGTGCGGGTCACCGCGGCGGGCGTCAACCGTGCCGACCTCATGCAGCGCCAGGGCTTCTACGACCCGCCTCCCGGGGTGACGCCGGTGCTCGGCCTCGAGGTCTCCGGCGACGTCGTCGAGCTCGGCGAGGGCGTGAGCGAGCTCGGCGTCGGCGAGCACGTCGTCGCCCTGCTCGCCGGCGGCGGCTACGCCGAGTACGTCGCCGTGCCGGCCGGGCAGGTGGCCGTCGCCCCGGGCGGGGTCGACCTCGTCGACGCGGCCGGCGTGGTCGAGACCGCGGCCACCGTGTGGTCGAACGTCTTCATGATGGCCAAGCTGCAGCACGGCGAGACGCTGCTCGTCCACGGCGGCGCGAGCGGCATCGGCACCACCGCGATCCAGCTGGGCAAGGCGTTCGGGGCCCGCGTCGTCACCACCGTCGGCACCGCCGAGAAGGCCGACTTCTGCCGCGAGCTCGGCGCCGACGTGGTGGTGAACTACCGCCAGGAGGACTTCGTCGAGGTCATGCGCGAGGCCGACCTCGCCGCCGACGTCGTGCTCGACATCATCGGCGCCAAGTACCTCGACCGGAACGTGCGAGTGCTCAACACCGCGGGTCGGCTCGTCGTCATCGGGCTGCAGGGCGGCGTGAAGGGCGAGCTCGACCTCAACCGCCTGCTCATGAAGCGTGCGGCCGTGATGGCGACGTCGCTGCGGGCCCGTCCCACGCAGGAGAAGGCGGCCATCGTGTCGGCGATGGTGGCGCAGGTGTGGCCGCTCGTCGAGGACGGGACGGTGCGCCCGATCATCCACGAGCGCCTCCCCCTCGAGCGGGTGCGCGACGCCCACCAGCTGCTCGAGGACTCCAGCCACACCGGCAAGGTGCTGCTCACCCTCTGACGTCGCCGGGCCGCTGTCGTCACGCCCTCCTAGGGTGGAGGCATGAGCGAGAGCGACCACACCCCGCCCCAGGTCATCGGGCCCGACGGCACGCCGGTCCAGCAGCCGGGCGCCGACGTCGAGCAGCAGCGCGGCACGCCCCTCGGCGATCTCGTCGAGCAGCCGGCCAAGGTCATGCGCATCGGCGGGATGATCCGCCAGCTGCTCGAGGAGGTGAAGGCCGCGCCGCTCGACGAGGCCAGCCGCACCCGCCTGCGCGAGATCCACCGCCAGTCGGTCAAGGAGCTCGAGGACGGCCTCGCCCCCGAGCTGGTGGCCGAGCTGCAGCGGCTCAGCCTGCCGTTCGAGGACGACGCACCCTCCGACGCCGAGCTGCGCATCGCCCAGGCCCAGCTGGTCGGCTGGCTCGAGGGACTCTTCCACGGCATCCAGGCCGCGCTGTACGCCCAGCAGGTGCAGGCCCAGGCCCAGTTCCAGAACATGAGGCTGGCCCTGCCGCGCTCAAACGGCACGGAAGGTGACGAAAGTACCGAGTCGTCGCAAAGTGCTCCCACGGGGGGCATGTACCTCTAGGGTGACGCGAAAAGGTGTGAACGGGAGAGGGACCCATGACCATCGGTTTCCACGTCGACTCACCGCCCTGCACGCGCGAGGCGGTCTTCCTCGACGAGCGCCTGCACGCCGAGCCGCGTGAGCTCGACCCCGCCTCGAAGGTGGGCCTGGGCGAGGTCGTCGCGCAGGCGCACCGTCGCTGTGCGGGCTGCCCGATGCTGGTGGACTGCCTGTACCGCGCGGTCGTCGAGGTCGACGTCTCCGGCTTCGTCGCCTGCACCACCGAGGCCGACCGCGCGGCCATCCGCGACAGCCTCGGCATCGTCGTCGAGACCGCCGCGGCCGGCGGCTACGGCCCCGCGCGCCTCGGCGCCGGACCGGTCGACCACGACGCCGTGCTCGCCGCGCGGTCGGCGTACCCGAAGGACACCTGCCAGCAGCTCGCCGAGCGGCTCGGCTGCTCCACGTCGACCATCAAGCGTCACCTGCGCCGTGCGCGCGAGGAGGCCGCCGAGGCGTCGGTGCGCGCCACCGTCGTGACCACGCCGCGCCGGGTGCCGTCGGTCGACGAGGTGCTCGACGCCTTCGACACCCTCGACGCCGCCCGGCTCGCCTGAGCGAGTCCGAGCGAGCGCAGC
>CAZREF010000013.1:12290-44974 GCA_964599245.1 uncultured Aeromicrobium sp.
CTTCGACACCCTCGACGCCGCCCGGCTCGCCTGAGCGAGTCCGAGCGAGCGCAGCTGGGGGCACCTCCCGCTTGCGGGGGCGGGAGCGGCGAGCGAACGTCGAGTAGTTCGCGCCGAAGGCGCCCCGCCGTGGAGCCGCCGCACGGAGGGCGGAGCCGCGGCGGAGCGAGACGCAGGAAGCGTCCAGACCCCCCGACCTACACCCAGCGCCGCAGCTCCGCAGCCAGCCCGTCCTCCTGCACGGTGCCGGTGACGTCGTCGGCGACGGCCTTGAGCTCGTCGGAGCCCTGGCCCATCGCCACGCCGCGACCGGCCCAGCGGAGCATGTCGTAGTCGTTCATGCCGTCGCCGACCGCGAGCACGTCGGCGCGCTCGACCCCGAGCCGCTCGCAGACGACCTCGAGGCCCGACGCCTTCGAGACGCCCTCGGGGGCGATGTCGAGCCAGGCCGTGTAGCCGATGTTGTAGTTGACCTCGTTGAGGCCGAGCCCGTGCACGAGCCGGCCGAACTCCTCGACGTCGTGCTCGGGGGCGCGGATGATGACGCGCGTGACGGGCTCCGCGACGAGCTCGTCGACGGTCTGGATCTGCACCGTGCCGTCGATCTCCCACTCCGGGAACGGCGCCGAGATGCGGTAACCGACCCCGATCTCCTCGACGGCGACCAGCGCGTCGGGCACGTGCTCGAGCACGCGGCGCACCGCCTCGCCGGCGTCGAAGGTGACGGTGTGGACGACGTCGACCGGGTGGTAGGTGTGCACGACGGCACCGTTGCTGGCCACCGCGGTGCCGCCGTCGAGGCCGATGTTGCGGGCGGCGTCGAGCACGCCGGGGATGGCCCGGCCGGTGGAGATGACCACGTGGATGCCGGCGTCCTTCACGGCGTGCACGGCCTCGCGCACCGCGTCGGTCATCCGGTTCTCCCAGTCGACGAGGGTGCCGTCGACGTCGAGGGCGACGAGCTTCGGGCTGAAGCTCACGCGACGGGCTCCAGGACCTCGCCGAGGTACGGGTGCAGGGCGGCGGGCAGGCGCACCGAGCCGTCGGCCTGCTGGCCGTTCTCGAGCAGCGCGACGATGATGCGCGGCATGGCGCAGAGCGTGCCGTTGAGCGTGGCCGTGTGCTCCGTGCCGCCGTCGGCCGTGCGGTTGCGGACGTCGAGGCGGCGCGCCTGGAACTGGGTGCAGTTGGACGCCGAGCTGACCTCGCGGTACTTGCCCTGGGTGGGGATCCAGGCCTCGCAGTCGAACTTGCGCACGGCGGAGAGGCCGAGGTCGCCCGCGGCGACGTCGATGACGCGGTAGGGCAGCTCGAGCAGGTCGAGCCACTCCTTCTCGAAGCCGAGGATGCGCTCGTGCTGGGCGTAGGAGTCCTCGAGCGAGGTGTAGACGAACATCTCGACCTTGTCGAACCAGTGCACGCGCACGATGCCGCGGGTGTCGCGGCCATGGGAGCCGGCCTCGCGGCGGAAGCACGGGCTGAACGCCGCGTAGTGGCGCGGGCCGTCGAGGATCTCGCCGGAGTGGTAGGCCGCGAGCGGCACCTCCGACGTGCCGACGAGGTAGAGGTCGTCCTTCTCGAGGTGGTAGACGTCGTCGGCCGCCTGGCCGAGGAAGCCGGTGCCCTCCATGGCCTGCGGCTTGACGAGCGCCGGCGGGATCATCGGCGTGAAGCCCCACTCGGCGGCCTTGGCCATCGCCAGCTGGGTGAGGGCGAGCTCGAGCTGCGCGCCCACGCCGGTGAGGAAGTAGAAGCGCGAGCCGCTGACCTTCGCGCCGCGCTCGACGTCGATGGCGCCGAGGAGCTGCCCGAGCTCGAGGTGGTCCTTGGGTGTGATGCCCTCGGCCGCGAAGTCGCGGGGGGTGCCGACCTCCTCGAGCACGACGAAGTCGTCCTCGCCGCCGGGCGGGGCGTCGGGGGCGGGGTTGGGCAGGCTCTTGAGCAGGGTCGTGAACTCCTCGCCAGCGGAGACCTGGTCGGCCTCGGCGGCCTTCACCTGTGCGCTGAGCTCCTTGGTGCGCGCGAGCAGCGCCTGCTTCTCCTCGCCCTGCGCCTGTGCGACCTGCTTGCCCATGGCCTTCTGCTCGGCCCGCAGCGCCTCGAACGCGGCGATCGTCGAGCGTCGGCGCTCGTCGGCCGCGACCAGCGAGTCGACCACCCCGGGGTCCTCCCCCCGGCGCCGCTGCGCCTCCTTCAGGGACTCGGGGTCGTCTCGCAACAGCCTGGCGTCGATCACCCCGCCAGCCTATCCGGGCCCTCCCCTCCGCCCGGCGACGAGTGGTCGGCGGTAGGTGACGCACCTGTCCGCCCCGTCGGAGGTAGGTGACACACCCGTCAAGACGTCCGAAAGGTGCGACACCTACCTCTCTGTCCGGCGTCGTCCACACTCGAGCCGCTTCACGCCGTCCTTCGTCCACAGGCCCTGGACGAGGCGTTCCGCGCTCGCCGACCAACGGCTGGGATGGCGCCATGCCTCCGCACCCCCGGATCCCCGCCGCACTCGCGCGCGAGCCGTTCCACGTCCGCGAGGCGCTGGCGCTCGGCGTCTCCCACCGTCGGCTCGCAGGCAAGGCCTACCGACGACTCCTGCCGGCGGTCTGGGCGACGGCCGACCTGGACATGACCGAGGCGCACTGGTGGGTGGCGGCTCGCAAGTACGCGCCCGCCGACGCCCGCTTCACCGGTGCGACCCGACTGCAGCAGCTGGGACTGGACCTCGGCCCGCACCGACCTCTGCAAATGGTCGTGGGACGCGACCTCCATCGCGACTGCTCGGAGGTCTTCCTGCACCGCAGCGACGTCTTACCCCCGCACGACGACGTCGCCGTCTCCCCCGAGGCCGTCTTCGTCGAGGTGTGCCGATGGTTCACCGTCCTCGACGCGGTGGCCGCCGGGGACTGGTTGGTTGCGCAGGGGCTCATGGGCTTCTCGGCCCTCGCCCGACTCTGCCGCGACGAGCCGTGGCGCGACGGCGTCGAGCAAGCGCGATGGGTCGCGCGACTCCTCGACGAACGGTCCCGGTCGGTCCCGGAGAGCCACGTGCGGCTGTTCTTCCAGGCGGCCGGCCTCCCGCGCCCCGAGGTGAACGTGACGGTCGAGGTCGCCGGGACCCTGCTCACACCGGACTGGTGGTGGCGACTGTTCCGCGTCGCGTCCGAGTACGAGGGAAGCCAGCACCAAACCCACCGCGGTCAGTACGTGGCCGACATCGACCGGTACCAGGTGTACCGGTCGGCGAACATCGGGTACCGCCAGATCACGCATGAGCTGAAGGCGAGTCCTCGCGCGGTGGTGCGACGCGTGCACGACGCTCTCGTCGCAGGCGGCTACACGGGCCCGTCGCCGAGCTTCGGCCTCGACTTCCAGGCGCTGACCTGGACGCCTCGGGAGGCGATGCTCGCAGCGCCCAACCTCTCCGTGTGGGCTCCCGTCAGCGGCCGGCGGTAGGCCTCGCACCTGTCAACGCGCCGGATCGGTGCGTCACCTACCTCCGTGCGGTCCGATGGGTGCGTCACCTACCTCCGAACGGTCGGAAAGGTGCGTCACCTACCGCCCGGGGGAGGCGGGCTCACGGGGGAGGACACGGCGGGGAGGAGGGAGCGGAGGGAGGCGACCATGGCGGCGCGGGCCTCCTCGACGGAGCGGTCGAGGTCGTCGCGCAGGAGGGACCACGCGTTCCAGGAGGTCGCGACGACGAGGGCGTCGAGGAGGGCGGGGCGGGCGGGGGCGGCGTCGAGCTCGGGGGCGAACGCGGCCTCGAGGTCGTGCACGACGCGCTCGACGTGGCCGAGGCGGCTCGTGCGCAGCGCCTCGGAGAACGGTTCCTTCAGCAGCGCGGCGCGGGCGGCGGGGGAGATGTTCTCGAGCCGACGCACGCGCTCGGCGCAGAACTGCTCGATCCGCTCGTCGAGGCCGGCGCCGAGGTCGACGTCGCCGCGCAGCGCGTCGTCGAGCTCGAACCAGTACCCGGTGGTCGCCCGCAGCAGCCCCTCCATGTCGCCGAACGCCCCCCACAGCGTCCGCACCGACACGCCGGCTCGCTCCGCCACGCGCGCCGCCGTCGGCAGCAGGTCGCCCTCGCGCAGCAGCGCGACGTGGGCCTCGACGATCGCCCGACGGGTGCGGTTCCCGCGCTCCACGCGACCGTCGCGCTGCTGCCGGGTGGGCACCGGCGACACATCTGGTCGGCTCACGCAACCATGATGCACCCCGAGTGAACATTCACACCAGGTGCATATTGCTTGTGACCCAGGTCATGGCCTAGGTTCACCGGAAACCGCATGCCGACGAGAGGGAGCCAGTGCTGGCGGTCACCAACCTGGAAGTCGTCTACAACGACGTCGTCCTCGTCCTGCGCGGCGTCAGCCTCCAGGTCCCGCGCGGCAGCATCGTGGCGCTGCTCGGCGCGAACGGCGCCGGCAAGACCACCCTCCTGCGCGCGCTCTCGGGCCTGCTCGACGTGCACGACGGCGCGGTCACGAAGGGCCGCATCACCCTCGACGACGTCGAGCTGCACACGCTCCCGGCCCCGAAGGTCGTCGCCGCGGGCCTCGGGCAGGTGCTCGAGGGGCGGCGCGTGTTCAGCGAGTTCACCGTCGAGGAGAACCTCCGGGTCGGCGGGCACACCCGCAAGGGCAGCCTCACCGAGGCCGTCGAGGAGGTCTACAACCTCTTCCCCGTCCTGCGCGAGCGTCGCCGCAACATCGCCGGCTACCTCTCCGGCGGCGAGCAGCAGATGCTCGCCATGGGTCGCGCCCTCGTGTCCAAGCCCGACTACCTGCTCCTCGACGAGCCGAGCCTCGGGCTCGCCCCGCGCATCGTCCAGCAGATCAAGGAGATCGTCGTCGAGATCAACCGCCGCGGCACCACCGTGCTGCTGGTCGAGCAGAACGCGACCATGGCGCTCTCGATCGCCACCCACGGCTACGTGCTCGAGCACGGCAAGGTCGTCATGGACAAGCCGGCGGCCGAGCTGCTGGCCGACGACGACATCCGCGACTTCTACCTGGGTCGCGGCGAGCTCGCGACCTCCTACCGGGACGTCAAGCACTACCGACGACGCAAGAGGTGGCTCTCGTGACCCACTCGCTCACCGAACCGACGGCGCGCGCCACGCCGGCCTCGACCGACCCGGTCGTGGTCATGCGGGGCGTGGAGCTCGCCTTCGCGGGCGTCAAGGCGCTGCAGGGCGTCGACCTCGAGGTGCACCCCGGCGAGCTCTTCGCCGTCATCGGCCCCAACGGCGCCGGCAAGACGTCGATCTTCAACGTGCTCTCCGGGGTCTACCGACCGCAGCAGGGGTCGGTCACCTTCCTCGGCGACGAGATCGTCGGCGCGAAGCCGCACGTCATCGCCTCGCGGGGCATGGCGCGCACGTTCCAGAACATCGAGCTGTTCGCCAACCTCGACGTCGTCGACAACCTCATGCTCGGTCGCCACCACGCGCTCGGCTACGGCTGGCCGTCGGCGATCGCCTGGCTCGGCCGCGCCCGGAAGGCGGAGATCCGCAACCGGCGCGAGGTCGAGGAGATCATCGACTTCCTCGAGATCGAGGCCTACCGCCAGCTGCCCGTCGGGATGCTGCCCTACGGCGTGCAGAAGCGGATCGAGCTGGGCCGCGCCCTGGCCATGGACCCCAAGCTCCTGCTCCTCGACGAGCCGGTCGCCGGCATGAACGGCGAGGAGACCGAGGACATGGCGCGCTTCATCCTCGACGTCGCCGGCGAGCTCGGCATCGCGATGATCCTTGTCGAGCACGACATGGGCCTCGTCATGGACCTCGCCGACCGCGTGATGGCGCTCGACTTCGGAACCCCCATCACCACCGGCACCCCCCGCGAGGTGCAGGACCACCCCGGTGTCGTCGCCGCGTACCTGGGCGTGGCCGACGGGGCTACCGGCGGGGGTGCCGGGCCGTGGGCGGCGAACGACGACGAGGAGGAGCGATGAGCCGCCCGACCCTGGCGCAGGCCGTCCGCGAGCGGGCGCGCCGTCGCCCCGACGCCGTCGCGATGCGCGAGAAGGACCTCGGCCTGTGGGAGGAGATCACCTGGGCCGACTACTGGGACCACGCGACGCTCGTGGGCCACGCGCTGCTGGCCGCAGGGGTCGGCGTCGGCGACCGGGTGGCGGTGCACAGCGAGAACCGTCCCGAGTGGCTCTACTGCGACGTCGGCATCACCGCCGTCCGCGCGGCCACCGTCGGCCTCTACACGACCAACCCGGCGCCGGAGGTCCTGCACGTGCTGCGCGACTCCGGCTCGACGCTGCTCGTCGCGGAGGACCAGGAGCAGGTCGACAAGGCCCTGGAGGTCATCGACGAGCTGCCCGACCTGCGCACGATCGTCTACCTCGACCCGCGCGGCATCCGCGGCCGCTACACCGACTCCAGGCTCGTCTCCTGGGACGACTTCATGGCCGCAGGCCGGGCGCACGCGCAGGAGCACCCGGGCGCCGTGGAGGCACTCGTCGACGCCGCGCAGCCCGACGACCTCGCCACGCTCGTCTACACCTCGGGCACCACCGGGCCGCCGAAGGGCGCGATGCTGACGACCGGCAACATCGCCTGGGTCGTGGAGCGGCTGCGCACCGACGCGCTCATCGAGCCCGCCGCCGACGAGGACGACCTCGCGGTCTCCTACCTCCCGCTGTGCCACGTCGCCGAGCGGCTCTTCACCGTCTGGACGAGTGCGGCCTCGGGCGTGCAGATGAACTTCGCCGAGTCGATCGAGACGGTGCAGCAGGCGCTGCGCGAGATCCAGCCGACGCTGCTGTTCGGCGTGCCGCGCATCTGGGAGAAGCTCGTCGCGGGGGTGCAGATCCGCATGTCGGGAGCCTCGCGCCTGAAGCGCGCGAACTTCGCGCTGTGGATGCGGGTCTCGCGCTGGATCGGCCGCACGCTGGTGGAGAACCGGGGGCGGCACACGGTCGCCACGCGCCTCGCCTACGCGGTCGGCTGGCTGTTCCTCTACCGCGCCCTGCGCGAGCGGCTCGGCCTCTCGAAGGTGCGGTACGCCGCGTCCGGCGCGGCGCCGATCGCCCCGGAGGTGCTCGAGTTCTTCATGGGCATCGGCCTGCCGATGCACGAGGTGTACGGCATGACCGAGAACAGCGCGATCGCGACGGCGAACCGACGCGGCCGGGTCCTGCTCGGCACCGTCGGGGAGCCCCAGGACGGCATCGAGCTGCGGATCGACGAGTCGACCGGGGAGATCCTCACCCGCCACGAGGGCACGTTCGCCGGCTACTGGGGCAACCCGGAGGCCACGGCGTCGACCATCGACCCCGACGGCTGGCTGCACACCGGCGACGTCGGCGAGTGGGTCGACGGCACGCACGTGCGCATCACCGACCGTCTCAAGGACATCATCATCACCGCGGGCGGCAAGAACATCGCCCCGAGCGAGATCGAGAACAGCCTCAAGGCGTCGCCGTACGTCAAGGAGGCCATCGTCATCGGCGACCGGCGCAAGTACCTGACGGCGCTCATCGGCATCGAGCTCGACACCGTCGGCGACTGGGCGCAGCGACGTCGGCTCGCGTTCACCACCTACCGCGACCTGTCCCAGAAGCCCGAGGTGCGCGAGCTCGTGCAGGAGGTCGTCGACGAGACGAACACGAAGTTCGCCAGCGTCGAGACGGTCAAGGCCTTCGCCCTGCTGCCGAAGGAGCTCGACCACGACGACGGCGAGCTGACCGCGACCCAGAAGGTCCGACGCTCCGCCGTCACCGCGCAGTTCGAGGACCTCATCGAGCAGCTCTACGCAACCGACAGGAGCCGGGGATGACGCAGTTCCTGCAGGCCGTGCTCAACGGCGTCGGGCAGGGCGCGATCTACGCGCTGCTCGCCCTCGGCTACGTGATGATCTACAAGGCCACGAAGGTCATCAGCTTCGCCCAGCCGGCCCTCATGGTGATCGGCGGCCTCTTCACCTACCACTTCACGGTCGAGCTCGGCCTGCCGTTCTGGGTGGGCATGGTGCTCGGTGCCGCGTGCGGCGCGCTCGTGGGCATGCTCGTCGAGCGGGTGGCGCTGCGTCCGATGGTCGGCAAGCCGGTGTTCACGCTGGCGATCATCACGATCGGCATCGACATCGTGCTGCGCATCGTGGCCAACCGCTACATCGGCTCGCAGCCGAAGATCGTGAGCTACCCCAGCGGCAGCGACCGGCTCCGGCTGTTCGACCTGTCGATCTCCTACCAGCGCATCGGGCTCATCGCCGTGACGGCGCTGTGCGTCGTCGGCCTCACGGTCTTCTTCCGCGCCACCCGCACCGGACTCGCGATGCGCGCCACGGCGATCGACCAGGAGACGGCGCTCGCGCAGGGCATCCGGGTCGGCACGATCTTCGCCATCGCGTGGGGCATCGCCGGCGGCCTCGCCGCCATCGCCGGCACCTTCGTCGCCACCGGTGCGGCGGGCATGGAGCAGACCAGCTGGACCATCGCGCTCAAGGCGTTGCCGGCGATCATCATCGGCGGGCTCGACAGCGTCCAGGGCGCGGTGGTCGGCGGGCTCGCGGTCGGCGTCGTCGAGGCCGTCACCGCCACCTACCAGCCGGCGTACGCGGCCTGGCTCGGCACGAACTTCGCCCTGGTCGTCCCCTACGCCCTCATGTTCGTGGTGCTCCTCGTGCGCCCCTACGGACTCTTCGGCACCAAGGAGGTGGAACGGGTATGACGTCGCTGCTGCCCTCGCGCCGACGCGGCCTGCGTGGTCGCCCCCTGGCCCGCACGGCCTACGCCCAGGACATGGCGCTGGTCAACACCCCGGGGAAGCGCCGCTCGCTGGCCGTCATCCTCGTGCTGTCGTTCCTGCTGCCCTTCCTGGTGGCCGACGACCTCCTGCAGGTGCTCGCGCTCGGCATGATCTCCGCGGTCGGCGCGATCGGCCTCAACCTCGTCACCGGCTACGCCGGCCAGGTCTCGCTCGGCCACGCGTTCTTCATCGGGCTCGGCGCCTACACCGGCGCCGTGCTCGGCGGCGACCCCGAGGGACGGGTGCTCGGCTACGGCCTGCCGATGTGGCTGTGGCTCCCGGCCGCCGGCGTCGTCGCCGCGCTCGCAGGGCTCGTGGTCGGGCCCATCGCCGTGCGGCTGCGCGGCCTCTACCTCGCCATCGTCACCCTCGGCATCGTCTTCATCGGCGACCACGTGTTCCGCAACGCCCGCGACCTCACGGGCGGCTCGGGCGTCGGTCGGCGCGGACCCGACCTCGAGCTGTTCGGCATGGACTTCTCCCAGGCCGGGCCGTTGCTGGGCCTGGAGATGTCGCGCGAGCAGAAGCAGTTCCTGCTCGCCCTGGTGTTCCTCATCGTGTTCGCGGTGCTCGGTCGCAACATCGCCCGCTCCGGCGTGGGCCGTGCCTTCGGCGCCATCCGCGACCGCGACGTCGCCGCCGCCGTGATCGGCGTCCCGCTCACCCGCTACAAGGTCCTGGCGTTCACGTTGAGCTCGTTCTTCGCGGGCGTCACCGGCGCGCTGTACTTCGCCGTCGTCGGCGTGTTCGAGCCCGGCGCGTTCAGCCTGCTGCTGAGCATCCAGTACCTCGCGATGATCCTCATCGGCGGCGTGGCGACGATCAGCGGCTCGATCATGGGCGCGATGTTCATCGCGCTGCTGCCGCGGATCTCCGCCGAGATCGCGCACTACGTGCCGCTCATCAGCACGAGCGCGGTCGGCGGCGGCCTGCTGACGGTCTTCCAGCTGGAGGCGATGATCTACGGCGCGCTCATCATCTTCTTCCTCGTCTTCGAGCCCCGCGGCCTGTTCGGCATCTGGATGCGGGTGCGCAACTACTGGAAGGGGTGGCCCTTCTCCTACTGACGTCGTCGCCGCGCCGCGGACCGACATCCCCGACCGAGGCCGCACGTGCCGCCTCGCTCCCTCGAAAGGACGACCCATGACCATCACTCGACACCTGCTGCGGGCCGGGGTCGGTGCCGCCGTCGCGGCGCTCGTGCTCACCGGCTGCCGCAGCTCCGGCGGCAGCGACGACGACGCGGCCTCGGCCGGCATCACCGACGAGGCCTGCCCCGAGGCCGTCAACGACGACAACGGCTGCATCTACCTGGGCGTCATCTCCGACCTCACCAAGGGCCCGTTCGCCCCCCTGGCCGTGCCGATCACCGACGCCCAGAAGGCCTTCTGGCAGAAGGTCAACGAGGACGGCGGCGTCGGCGGCTACGACGTCGACGTCACCCGGTACGTCCAGGACGCCGAGTACAACCCGGAGATCCACAACCGCAAGTACCAGGAGATCCGCAAGGACATCCTGGCGCTCGGCCAGACGCTCGGCTCCTCGCAGACCCTCGCGATCCTCGACGACATGAAGTCCGACGACGTCATCGGCGTCCCGGCCTCGTGGAACTCCGCGTGGGAGTTCGAGGACCAGATCCTGGAGAGCGGCGCGAACTACTGCTTCGAGGCCATGAACGGCGTCGACTGGGCCGTGGCCAACCGCGGCGTGTCGGGCAAGGTCGCAGCGGTCGGCTACGACAACGACTACGGCGGAGACGCGGCCGCGGGCGTGAAGGCGGCGGCCGAGGCCAACGACCTGGAGTTCGTCGAGATCAAGGCGCCGCCCGGCCAGGACCAGCAGGCCGAGACGGTCGCGTCGGTGCTCCGCGAGGACCCCGACCTGGTGTTCGTCTCGACCGGACCGGCCGAGATGGCGACCATCGTCGGCGGCGCGGCGGCCGAGGGCTTCCAGGGCACCGTCGTGGGCTCGAGCCCCACGTGGAACCCGGCGCTGCTGCAGTCCGCCGCGGCCCCGGCCCTGGAGGCGCTGTACTTCCAGGCCGGTCCGTGGGGCCCGTTCGGCACGGACACGCCGGGCCACCAGGCCATGCGCGACGCCCTGGGCGACGTCACCCCGAGCGACGGCTACACCGCCGGCTGGGCGTGGAGCTACCCGCTCCTCGCCGCGCTGAAGAAGGCCGACGAGGACGGCGGCATCACCCGCCAGAGCCTCGTCGAGGCGGCGAAGTCGCTCGACGAGGTCGACTACGAGGGCATGCTGCCGAACGAGGCCGGCCGCACGACGGGCGACCCGGCGGAGTCGGCCTTCCGCTCGAGCGTCATCAGCAAGGTCGACAAGGAGGCGCCCACCGGCGTCTCGATCGAGCAGGACCTCACCACGGGACCGACGGCCGAGGCGTACGACTTCTCGCAGCCGTGCTTCAGCCTGCAGTGAGCTAGCCGCACGAGGAGGGGCCCGGACCACACGGTCCGGGCCCCTTCGTCGTGCGAACCCGGGTCAGGAGATGGTGCCCTGGCCCTCGCCCTCGACGCGCTCGTCGAAGATCAGCTCGCCCTGGTCGTCGACCGGCACGTAGGTGACCTTCAGGTCGAGGTCGGTGCCCTTCTGGTACCGGAAGTTCTCGCCGTAGGCGAAGGTCTCGCCGGAGCCGAGGGTGTAGACGGGTGGCTCGGCGATGGTGCCGACCTTGATGCCCGACGTGGGCACGCCCTGCTCGTCGTAGAGCTCCTGGTCGGTGATCCCGTCCATCCCCTGCAGGTACGGCCAGTCGACGTAGCGGGCCTCGACGTCGACGAGGGAGGAGCCGAGGTCGATCGGGTCGCCGTTGTTCGTGATGACGTAGTTGACGAACACGATCTCGTCGCCCTCGTCGATGATCGGCTCGTTCTTCTCCGGGTCGACGAAGTTGCCGGTCTTCGTCGCCTTGGCGGTACCGACCTGGTACACGTCGACGGTGACGTCACCGGCCTCGACGGTGGCGATCTTGTCGCCGACGACCTCGTAGGGCTTGGCCCACACCGGCGAGCCCTCGGCGGCGGCCGGAGCGTCCTCGGTGGCCTCCTCCGTGGGCTCGGACGCGGCCGCGGTGGGCTCGCTCTCGGACTCGTCGGAGCCGCAGGCACCGAGGCCCAGCAGCGCGATGGTGGCGACGGCGACGGCGCCGGCACGACGGATGGTCATGGTCTCTCCCGATCGTTGGTCGTTCTTCCCAAGCCGGACCCTAGCGGTCCGCGCTCGGGAGCACGAACCGGCGCGAGACCCGGCGCACCTCAGTGCTGGCGGGTGCGGTGGGTGCAGAGGCAGACCCGGTTGCCCTGGGGATCGGCGACGACCCAGAACCGGGGAGCCTCGGCATCGGAGACGAGGGTGCCGCCGGCGGCGAGGGCGGCCGCGAGGCGCGCCTCGACCTGCTCGGGCGGGACCCGCAGGTCGAGGTGGAAGCGCTGACGCGGCTCGGGGTGCTCGTCGGTCTCCTGGAACCAGATCGTGGGGTTCACGCCGGTGGGGTCGCGCACCTCGTCGGAAGAGGCATCGACCTCGACGCCCAGGACGGCCGCCCAGAACCGCTGCATCGCCGGCACGTCCCACGTGTCGAGGGCCAGCTCGACCCGCTGCACCTTCCCCGGGGTCGCGGTGACGCCGAGGCCGACGGCGATCTCGCTGATCCGTCGGGCGAGGTCGACGTCGCGCCGGGTCTTGCCGCCGACGTCGTGGCTGGTGAGCAGGACGTGCACGGCGCCGTAGGTGAGGGTCACGTCGGGGTGGTGGCCCGCCTCCTCCGCCGCCGCGCCGATCGCGTCGACGAAGCGCAGTCCGGTCGCGAAGTCGCCGGTGTCGAACCACGCCTCGAGCGCTCCGTACATGCTGCGCCAGTCGTCGACCCCCATCGTCTCGACCTGGTCCCCCGACACCAGCTCGTCCGTCATGGGTCCACCGTCGCACCGGTGAGGGCGGGGCGCCAGGGGCGTGGGAGGTAGGAGGCACGCGCTTCCACCGGCGCGGCGGTAGGTGGCACGCGGAATCCGGCCCGCCATCCGCGGGCCACCTACCTCCCGGGGGCCGGGAAGCGCGGGCCACCTACCGCTCGGGGGCAGTGGCGCGGGTCAGTGGGCGCGCTTGCGGGGGACGAGGTGGAGGACGGTCACGACCACCGCGCCGACGACGAGGCCGATGACGGCGGAGAAGAAGGTGTTGGTGAGCCACGCGAGGGCGGAGCCCAGGCCACCGCCGACCGCGTCGTGGACCGCCTCCTCCAGGTGGTGCACGACGTCGTAGGGGCCGTGCCAGCCGAGGTCGTCGGTGCCGACGAGCAGGATGTGGCCGCCGACCCAGAGCATCGCGACGACGCCCACGGCCGCGAGGGTGGCGAGCACCTTCGGCATGGCCTTCACCAGGCCCCGGCCCACGGCCTGGGCGGCGCTCGACGTGCGCTCGGTCAGGGCCAGGCCGACGTCGTCCATCTTCACGATCAGGGCGACGACGCCGTAGACGAGCGCGGTGATGCCGATGCCCACGACGGCCAGGATGATCGCTCGCGCCACGAACGGCTCGTCTGTGACCTGGTCGAGGGCGATGACCATGATCTCCGCCGAGAGGATGAAGTCGGTGCGCACCGCGCTGGAGACGACGGCCTTCTCCTGCTCGGGTCCCTGCGCCGACGCCGGCTCCTCGGCGGGATGGTGCCCGCTGACCTTCTCCCACAGCTTCTCGGCGCCCTCGAAGCACAGGTAGGTGCCGCCGAGCATGAGGATCGGGGTCAGCAGCCAGGGCGCGAACTGGCTGAGCAGCAGCGCGACGGGGAGGATGATCGCCAGCTTGTTGACCAACGAGCCCCGTGCGATCCGGGCGATGACCGACAGCTCACGCCGCGGGTCGAGCCCCTGCACGTAGCGAGGCGTGACCGCGGCGTCGTCGACCACGACCCCGGCCGCCTTCGCGCTCGCCCGGCCCGCCGCGGCACCGACGTCGTCGATCGAGGCGGCGGCGAGGCGTGCCAAGGCGGCGACGTCGTCGAGCAGGGCCACGAGTCCGCCGGCCATCAGAGCGTCTCCACCGTGAGCATGCCGCTCAGCCTACGGTGGACGCAGGAGAGATCCTGCTCGATCGTGCAAGACTGTCGCCTCCTGGACCTTGCTCCGTGCTCGACCCTGGAGGCGCAGTGCACCGACGAAGCCTGACCCGTGTCGCGGCCGCCCTCGCGGCCCTGACGCTGACGAGCCAGATCGTCGCCGCTCCGGCCATCGGCGTCGAGGGACCGCAGGCGCCGACCGACGGCGAGCCCGGTGCCCTGGTGCTCGTGCTCGACTCGTCGGGCTCGATGGGCGAGCCTGCGGGCGGCGGTGGCACCCGCATCGAGGCCGCCAAGCGTGCCCTCGCCGACGTCGTCGACGCCCTGCCCGACGACCAGCGTGTGGCCCTGCGCGTCTTCGGGTCCGAGGTCGAGTTCGCCGACCAGCCCGGGGCCTGCGAGGACTCCGAGCGTGTGGTCGACCTCGGGACCGACAACCGCGAGGCCCTCCGCTCCGCGATCCGCGACTACCAGCCCTTCGGCGAGACGCCCACCGGGTACGCGCTGCGCGAAGCGGGCAAGGATCTCGGGGACTCCGGGCCGCGCAGCATCATCCTCGTCTCCGACGGCGAGCCCACCTGCGACCCCGACCCCTGCGAGGTGGCGCGCGAGCTCGCAGCCGACGGGGTCGACGTGCGCATCGACGTCGTCGGGCTGTCGGTCTCGGGGAAGGCGCGCGAGACGCTCGAGTGCGTCGCCGAGGAAGGCGGCGGCACCTACTACGACGCGGACGACGCCGACGACATCGTGGACAGCCTGACCACGTCGGCGGCACGTGCCGCGCGGCCGTTCGACTTCGCCGGCACGCCGGTGGAGGGCACGCCGGCCGAGACCGGGGCGCCCCGCCTCGGCCCGGGCCAGTGGCTGGACGCGATGCCCGACGACGGCGCGCTGTACTACGTGCTGCCCCGCACCGAGCCGGGGTCCCGGCTGCACGTCGGCATCGCGACGCGCAGCCGCTCCGACGCGACGACCGCGTCGGTCCGGATGTCGATCACGACACCCGGCGAGGACGACTCCTGCTTCACCGACGCCAGCATCGGCGTGGTGCTGGGTCTGCGAAACCCGGTCCTGAACGTCGGCGGCCCGAGCACCCCAGGAGCATCCGCCGACGACGCCTGCGCCACGAGCGAGACCCTCCTGCTCAAGGTCCAGCACGGCACCGGCGCCACCGAGCCGCTCGCGGGCCAGCCTCTCGAGATCGTGGTCTACGAGGAACCGCCGCTACGGGACCCCGCCTCGCCTCCGGCCGCCGTGGCCCCGCTCCCGCGCGGGGCGTGGGAGCCGATGGAGCCCTCGGACGAGAGCACCGCGGTCGTGCCCGGCACGAGCCTGGCGAACGCGCCCGTGATCGGTGACGGGACGTGGTCGGCCGACATCCAGCCCGGAGAGGCGCAGGTCTTCGCCGTGCCGGCCGACTGGGGCCAGGACGTGCAGGCCCAGCTCGACACCCGCATCACCCGCGACGCGGCGGACGCCGCGTCGGTCGCGAGTCGGCTCGACGTCACCACGCTCGGCCCCGCGCGCGAGAGGAACGGCGTCGACTTCTACGCCAACGAGCCCGACGACTGGACGTCGACCGCCTTCGGGAACATCCCGGCCGGCACGGACTTCCGCACGGGCGCCCGTACGCAGCCGGTCTCGTGGAGCGGTGACACCAGAACGCCTGGGTCCGTCGCCGGTCTGCGCTACGTTCAGGTGGCCTACAACGTGCGGGGGGACGCAGCCAACCTTCCGTACACGCTCACCGTGCGCACCAACGGCGCCCCCGGCGAGGGCACACCCGCGTACGCCACCGAGACCGACCTGCCGGTGCCGGACGCGGAGTCCGCGCTGACCGACCTCACGCTGCCCGAGAAGCCCTCCGGCGACGTACCCGACGCCGACGACTCGGCCGGACTCCCGTGGGCGGCGCTCGCAGGGGGCGTCGTGGCGGTCCTCCTCGTCGCGGCGGCAGCCGTGCTGGTGCTCCGACGCCGTTCGCGGTCGTCGACCTGAGTCAGCCCCGGGCCGACCACCAGGCGCGCAGTGCCTCGGCGGCCATCTCCTCGCCGAGGGGACCGCGGTCCATGCGCAGGTCGAGCAGGAAGCGGTAGGCCTCGCCGATCTCGCGCCCCGGGCCGATGCCCAGGATCTCCATGATCTGGTTGCCGTCGAGGTCGGGGCGCAGGGCGTCGAGCTCCTCCTGCGCGGCCAGCACCTCGATGCGACGCTCCAGGTCGTCGTAGGTGCGCTGCAGCCGCTGGGCCTTGCGCCGGTTGCGGGTGGTGCAGTCGGCGCGGGTGAGGATGTGCAGCCGCTCGAGCTGGTCGCCGGCGTCGCGCACGTACCGGCGGACGGCGGCGTCGGTCCACTCCCCCGACCCGTATCCGTGGAAGCGCAGGTGCAGCTCCACGAGCCGGCTCACCTGGTCGACCTGCTCGTTGCTGAACCGCAGCGCCTTCATCCGCTTGCGCGTCATCTTGGCGCCGACGACGTCGTGGTGGTGGAACGTCACGGAGCCGTCGTCGAGGAAGCGGCGGGTCCGCGGCTTGCCGATGTCGTGGACGAGCGCGGCGAAGCGCACGACGAAGTCGGGCTGCTCCTCGAGGCGGTCCTCCAGCGCCACCGCCTGCTCCAGCACGGTCAGGGAGTGCTCGTAGACGTCCTTGTGGCGGTGGTGCTCGTCGGCCGTGAGCCGCAGCGCCGGCAGCTCGGGGAGCACGTGCTCCGCGAGGCCGGTGTCGACCAGCAGCCGCAGGCCGGCCACCGGGTCCTGGCCGCACACGAGCTTGACGAGCTCGTCGCGCACCCGCTCGGCCGACACGATCTCGAGGCGGTCGGCCATCGCGGTCATCGCCGCCACGACCGCCGCGTCGGCCTCGAAGCCGAGCTGGGAGGCGAAGCGGGCCGCGCGCATCATCCGGAGCGGGTCGTCGCTGAAGGACTGCTCGGGCGTGACGG
Organism: uncultured Aeromicrobium sp.; assembly: GCA_964599245.1. Classification (GTDB taxonomy): domain Bacteria; phylum Actinomycetota; class Actinomycetes; order Propionibacteriales; family Nocardioidaceae; genus Aeromicrobium. The sequence goes on from CAZREF010000013.1 coordinate 29,063, forward strand.
GGGTGCGCAGCCGGCCGGCGGCGAGGTCGTCGAGCCCGCCGAACGCGTCGACGAACTCGCCGGACGGCAGCCGCACCGCGAGCGCGTTGACCGTGAAGTCGCGTCGCGACAGGTCGCCGTCGAGGTGGTCGCCGAACTGCACCTGGGGCTTGCGCGAGGCCGGGTCGTAGTCGTCGGCGCGGTAGGTGGTGACCTCGATCTGGTCCTCGCCCTTGCGGATGCCGATCGTGCCGAACTCGCGCCCGACGTCCCAGACGGCGTCGGCCCACCCGCGGACGAGCGTCTCCACGTCGTCGGGGCGCGCCGACGTCGTGAGGTCGAGGTCGTTGACCCGGCGGCCGAGCAGGGCGTCGCGGACCGGGCCGCCGACGAGCGCGAGCTCGTGGCCGGCGCGCTCGAACCGGGCGCCGAGCTCGGCCAGGACCGGGTGCTCGCGGAGCACGCCGTCGACGGCGGCCGTCAGGGCGGCGGCGTCGGGGGTCGGACGAGGGGCTGGCACGGGGGTCGAGTCTAGACGTCGCGGCGCGCCGGACCTGCCAGGCGTCCCCTCTACGATGGGCGGGTGACGAACCGGGCCAGACGTGCGCGCCCGGACCGCCGGACCCTTCGCCGCCTGGTCGTCGCCCTGCTCGTCGCCGTCCTCGGCGGCACCGCGCTCGGCGCCGGCGCCCTGGGCCCGACCTCCGCGAGCGCCGCCACCGACCCCGACGTCTCGGTGCGGATCACCGGCATCAGCCCGACCACGCTCCGCGACGGCGCCACCGTCACCCTGAGCGGCCTCGTCACCAACCGCGGGGAGGAGCGGTGGACGAAGGCCCAGGCCTACCTCGTGATCGCACCGGTGCCCTTCACGACGCGCCAGCAGGTCAGCGACGCCGTCGAGAGCGAGGCCAGCTACACCGGCGAGCGCGTCGTCGAGCTCGACTCGATCGACGAGGTCGGCACCCTCGAGCCCGGCACCACGCAGCCCTTCCGCGTGGAGGTGCCCTACGAGCAGCTGCGCGTGTCCGGTGCCGAGGGCGTGTACCCCGTCGGCGTGCAGATCCTGGCCACGGCCGAGGACGGCACGCGCGACACGGCGGCGATCGCCCGCGCGACCACCTTCCTGCCGCGCCTGGAGGACGACAGCCCGGCGGTGCCCGGCGGGCTGGTGTGGCCGTTCGTGCTGCCCGACCTGGCCGGCCCCGACGGCCGCTACCTCGACCCCGAGGACCTCCTCGAGCGCGTCTCGCCCGCCGGTCAGCTGCGCAACCTGCTCGACCAGGCGCTCGGCTCCCCCACCGCGGGCACCACCGTCCTCGTCGACCCGGCGCTCCTGGTGGCGCTCGACGACATGGTCGAGGGCCGACGCCTGCCCGAGGGGGTCGAGCTCACCGACGAGCAGCGCCAGGCCGCTCGCACGTTCGTCGACGACCTCACCGGGCTCTCGCGCCGGGTCGCGACCTGGACCCTGGGCTACGCCCGTCCCGACGTCCTCGCGATCGAGTCGGCCGCCGACGACGCGCAGCTGGAGGCGGCCGTCGACCGGGCGACCTCCGACGCGCTCGAGCAGCTGCAGATCACCGGCCGCCGGGTCACGTGGCCCACGCGCACAGGGGTCAGCGAGCGGCTGGTCGAGCAGGTGCGCGGCGGCGGGGAGTCGCCCGTGCTCGTCACCCGCTCGGCAGTGCCCGACTGGGAGCCGCGCCTCGGCTCGGTCGTCACCCGCCGCACCGACGCCGGCCCGGTGCCGTTGTTCGTCAACGCCGGGCTCGACAGCGGCGTCCCCGGCGGGACCACCATCGCCACGCTGCGCCAGCGGCTGCTGGGCGAGGCGGCGCTCGCCTCGCTCGAGCGCCGAGGCGACGACCAGTCCAAGGCCGACGCGATCGTGCTGCTCGACCCGTCGTGGGACCCCGGCACCTCCGCCCCCGGCGCGTTCACGTCGGCGCTGGAGGCGCCCTTCGTGCGGCCGGCCAACCTCGAGCAGCTCGTCGCGTCGAGCCCGGCCACCTACGCCGGGTCGATGCCACGGCGGGCGTCGGCCAAGCCGATCGGCGACGCCCAGCTCGATGCGGTGGAGGACCTCCAGCGCAGCAACGAGGTCCTGCGGAGCCTCGTCGTCGACGGCGCGGACGCCGCGGTCCGGGGTGACCGCTCCGTCGCCGAGCTGCTGTCGGTGGCCTGGCGGCGCGAGCGCGACGTCGGCCTGGCCGCGGCGCGGGCGCGGGCCGCCGCGGCCCGGGCCTCGCTCGAGGGGCTGCGGGTGGAGGGTCCCCCGGCCATCACGCTCTCCAGCGCCGAGGGCAGCTTCCCGCTCACCGTCAGCAACGACACCGACGAGGCCATCCGGGTCGGGGTGCGCATCGCCTCCAGCAACCCGGCGCTGTCGGTGCCCGAGGTCGAGCCCGTCGAGGTGGCGGCCGGGGAGCGGCGCACCGTCACGGTCACGGTCGACGTCGGTGACCAGACCTCGTCGACGCTGACCGCCCAGCTCGTGACGGCCGAGGGCGCGCCCGTCGGCGAGTCCGACTCCTTCAACGTGCGCTCGAGCCGGGTGGGCGCGGCACTCTGGGTGCTCATGGGGGCCGCCGGGCTCTTCGTCCTGCTCGCGCTCACCCGGCGGTTCGTCCGTGGCCGCGGCAGGCCGCGCGGGGGCGAGCCCGTGGGTCGGGGGGAGCTCGATGAGTAGCGGCAGCAACGTCGCCCGCGCGAGCGCCGGCATGGCGATCGGCACCGTGCTCTCGCGCCTGACCGGGTTCGGGCGGCTGCTGCTCGTGGCCGCCACCATCGGCACCGCGCTCAACGCCGACCTCTTCAACAACGCGAACACCGTGCCGAACGCGCTGTACATCCTGGTGGCCGGTGGCGTCTTCAACGTCGTGCTGGTGCCGCAGCTCGTGCGGGCGATGCGCAGCGACGACGACGGCGGCGACGCGTACGCCAACCGGGTCATCACGCTCGGCCTGCTGGTCCTCGGCGTCGCCACGGTCCTGCTGATGGCGCTCGTGCCGCTGCTGGTGCACGTCGTCTTCGACGCGAAGCTCTTCGACCCGGGCCTGGAGGCGCAGCGCGAGTCGGCCGTGCTGCTCATGCTGCTGTGCATGCCGCAGGTCTTCTTCTACGGCGCGTTCGTCCTGGTCGGGCAGGTGCTCAACGCGCGCGAACGGTTCGGGCCGATGATGTGGGCCCCCATCGTCAACAACCTCGTCGCGATGGCCTCGCTCGGCGCCTACCTCCTGGTGCACGGGGCCACCACGGGCGACCAGGGGTTCACCACCAGCCAGGCGCTGCTGCTGGGCGGAGGCGCCACGGCGGGCATCGTCGTGCAGACCCTCGTGCTGCTGCCGTACCTGCGCCGCGCCGGGTTCCGCTACGCGCCGCGCTTCGACTTCCGCGGGGTCGGGCTCGGGCACACGCTGCGGCTCGGGGCGTGGACGCTGGGGTTCATCGTCGCCAACCAGGTGGCCTTCATCGTCGTGCAGCGGCTGGGCACCCGCGGCACGCTGACCGGCGCGAGCACCGGCGAGCAGGCGGCCGGCTCCGCGGTGTACGAGATCGGCTTCCTCGTCAGCCAGATGCCGCACGGCGTCATCACCGTCTCGCTGGCGACCGCGATCATCCCGACGCTCTCGGCGCTCGCCCACGAGCGGCGCCTCGACCGGATGGCGCTGGAGCTGCAGCGGACCCTGCGGATCACGCTCGCCGTCATCGCCCCGCTGGCGGTGGCTGTCGCCTGCCTCGGTGGGCCCGCCGCGGGCGTGCTCGGCTTCGTGCCCTCGCTGCGCGACAGCACCCAGGTCATCGGCTGGACCGTCGCGGCCTTCGCGCCGGCGATGGTGGCGTTCACGATCCACTACCTCGTGCTGCGCGGCTTCTACGCCGACGAGGACACGCGCACGCCGTTCGTCGTGCAGGTGCTCATCGCCGCCGTCAACATCGGTGCCGCGGTGGCGCTGACCCACGTCGTCGACCCCGCGCGGGTGGCGCAGGCACTGGCCCTGAGCTTCGGCATCGCCTACGCGGTGGGCGCCACCACGTCGGCCACGCTCCTGTCGCGCCGCCTCGGTGGCCTCGTCGACGCCGAGACCCGCCGGTTCGTCGCGCGGCTCGTGCTGTCGCTGGCGCTGGCGGCGGCCGCGATGCTCGGCGCCACGGCCGGGCTCGACGCGCTGGGCGTCGACCGCGAGGAGCCGGCGGGTGCCCTGCTGGTCCTCGTCGTCGCGGGGCTGCTCGGTGCGGGCGCCTACCTCCTGGGCACACGGCTGACCCGGATGCAGGAGCTGCGCTACCTGCTGTCGTCGCTGCGCCGCCGCTGACCGGTCAGAGGCCGGCCCTCTCGTAGATCTCCTCGATGGCGTCGAGATAGGCACCCTGGTCGGTCTCGGCCAGCTCGAGGTAGGCACGACGGGCCTGGGCGTCGACCTCGGCGGCGACCTCTTCGTAGCGCGCGTTCCACCGTTCGGCCTCGACCTGCCAGTACCCGCACGTGTAGAAGTCGGCCTGGGGCCAGCCGAGCTCACGGCGCAGGTGCTTGCGAGCGGCGCGGCTGGCGCGCGCCTCGCCGGCGAGCCAGACGTAGCGACCGGCCGGGACGTCCTCGGTGGTCTCGCCCGCGCGCGGGAGGCCGCGGTCGAGGACGGCCGACGCCAGGGCACCGCACACGTCGGTGTCGCGGGCGACGACGACCCACCGGACGTCGACGTCGGCGGCACTGGGCAGGGCGATGCGGTCGGCCTCGTCGGTGAGCACGACCACGGCCTCGGCGCGCTGACCCGGCTGCAGGCCACGGAGGATGCGGGCGAGCGCGGGGAGTCCGGTGACGTCGGCGACGAGCAGCTGCCAGGGCACGTCGCGGGGGGCGGCGTACAGGCCGTGGGGCGCCATCACCCCGACCTCGTCGCCGGGCACGCAGCGTCGCACCCAGTCCGAGCCGACCCCGTGGTCGTGCAGGGCGACGTCGACGTCGATCTCGGGCGAGCCGTCGACGACGCGATGGTCGGAGATCGTGTAGACGCGCGAGGCCGGCTCCACGACACCCTCGGGCAGGCTCGGGACCCAGTCCTGGTCGTACGTGGGGAGCACCAGCTCCTCGCCCTCGGGTGCGATGAGCAGCCGCACGTACTCGTCGGGCACGTCGGTCGAGCCGAAGCGTTCGGGGCGGAGCGTCACCGTGACGAGGTGCGCCGACAGGCGTGTCTTGCGCACCACGACGGCCCGGCACGTGGCAGGCACGTAGGTCATGGGTCTCCTCCCGACGACGCCGCACGTCGCGTTGGTTAGGCAAGCCTCACCAGCATAACGCTCGACTCGGACGGGCAGCACCCCGCTGGTAGTTTCGGGCGGGTGAGCCCCGCAGCCGTGACCGTCCGCACGATCACCCGGGAGGAGCACCTCGCCTTCGTCGCGTCGCAGCCCTCGGTCTCGTTCCTGCAGACGCCGGCCTGGGCCCAGGTGAAGGCCGAGTGGGGCGCCGAGAGCGTCGGCTGGGTCGACGCGTCGGGCGCCGTGGTGGGCGCCGCGCTCGTGCTCTACCGCCAGATGCCGAGGCTGAAGCGGTACCTCGCCTACCTCCCCGAGGGCCCCCAGATCCCCTGGATCGAGCTCGGCGACGACCTCCATGTCTGGCTCAACCCTCTGGTTGCCCACCTGCGGGCCAAGAAGGCCTTCGCGGTGCGCATGGGCCCGCCCGTCGTCACCCGTCGCTGGCACGCGGCCACCGTCAAGGCCGCCATCGCCGATCCGGCGCTCGGCAACCTCGGCGACGTGCCGGCCGATGTCAACGACACCGAAGCGCACGAGGTCGGCGAGGTCCTGTGGGCCCTCGGCTGGCGCTCGCTGTCGACGTCCGGCGGCTTCAGTGCCGGCCAGCCCCAGCACAACTTCCAGCTGCCGCTCGCCGACGCCGACGGCACGCCGCGCACCGAGGACGACGTGCTCGCGGCCATGAACCAGCTGTGGCGGCGCAACATCCGCAAGGCCGCGAAGGCGGGCGTCGAGGTGACCATCGGGGGCCGTGACGACCTCGCCGCGTTCCACCGCGTCTACGTCGAGACGGCCGAGCGCGACCACTTCACGCCGCGACCCCTGGGCTACTTCGAGACCATGTGGGACGCGCTCAACGGGGAGGACCCCGACCGCCTGCGCCTGTACCTCGCGCACCACGAGGGCGACCTCGTCGCGTCCACCACGCTCGTCCGGGTCGGCACGCACGCCTGGTACTCCTACGGCGCCTCGACCACGCACAAGCGCGAGGTGCGCGGCTCCAACGCCGTGCAGTGGCAGATGATGCGCGACGCGCTCGCCGCCGGCGCCACCGTCTACGACCTGCGTGGCATCACCGACACGCTCGACCCCGACGACCCGCACGTCGGGCTCGTCCAGTTCAAGGTCGGCACGGGCGGCGAGGCGGTCGAGTACCTCGGCGAGTGGGACCTCCCCCTCCACCGCCCCCTCTACACCGCGTTCACTGCCTACATGAGGAGACGAGGATGACGTGGGAGCGTCGCCTGCCAGGCTCGAACGCGGCGTGCACCCAGGCAGCGACGTTCCCACGTCAGCCGAGCGACGAATGCGCGACGCAGTCGCGACATGAGGAGACGAGGATGACGTGGGAGCGTCGCCTGCCGGGCTCGAACGCGGCGTGCACCCAGGCAGCGACGTTCTCACGTCAGCCGAGCGACGAGTGCGGCGACGGAGTCGCCGACATGAAGAGGCGAGGATGACGTTCACGCTGCACGTCGACGCCGAGCGCTGGCGCCGGCACCTGCGCACGACGGCCGACCGGCTCCCGGGGCTGGTGCCGGTGATCAAGGGCAACGGCTACGGCCTGGGTCGCGACCGGCTGGCCGCGGAGAGCACGGCGCTCGGCTGCGACACCGTGGCCGTCGGCGTCTACGCCGAGGTGCCCGAGGCGCTCGCCGCCTTCGAGGGCGACGTGATGGTCCTCGGCCCGTGGCGGCCGTTCCTCGACGGCTCGGCGGTCGAGCAGGCCCTGGCCGACCCCCGGGTCGTCCACACCGTGGGTCGCGTCGAGGACGTGGTGGCGCTCGCGGAGCGTCGTCCCGGGGCGCGCGTGGTCGTGGAGGGCGAGACGTCCATGGCACGCCACGGCCTCGACCGGCACGAGCTCGCGTCGGCGGTGGCGGCCCTCGGCGACCTGGAGGTCGTCGGCTTCGCGGCGCACCTGCCGATGACCAGCAGCAACCTGGCCGAGGCCGAGTCGTGGGCCGCGGCGCTCGAGACCTCCCAGCTCGAGACCACCACGTTCTTCGTCTCCCACCTCACCCCGGCCGAGCTCGACCAGCTGCGCGAGCGCCGGCCGGGCCTCGCCGTCCGCCCGCGCGTCGGCACGTCGCTGTGGCTCGGCGACCTCGGCGCGCTCGAGGTGCGGGCCCAGGTGCTCGACGTGCACCGGGTGAGCCGCGGCGAGCGGGTCGGCTACCGCCAGCGTCCCGTGCCGCGTGACGGCTACCTGCTCGTGATCTCAGGCGGCACGAGCCACGGGGTCGGCCTCGAGGCACCGCGCTCCGGCGCCGGGGTCGTGGCCCGCGGCAAGACGTTCGCCAAGGGGTCGCTCGAGGCCGCGGGTCTGGCCCTGAGCCCGTTCACCGTCGACGGACGTCAGCGCTGGTTCGCCGAGCCGCCGCACATGCACGCCTCGCAGGTGCTGCTGCCCGCCTCGGCCACGCCTCCGGCCGTCGGCGACGAGGTCCGCTGCGCCGTCCGCTTCACCACGGCCACGTTCGACCGCGTCGTCCTCTCCTGAAGGCGGACGCGGGCAGTCCCCGCGTTTCGGAACACCATCGCCCGAACCACGGGATGGTTCGGGCGATGGTGTTCCGAAACGCGGCTACGGGCAGGGGTTGAGCGGTGCCGGCGTGCAGGTGGGCTCGGGGTCCGGCTCCGGCTCCGTCGTCTGCGTCGGGCTCGGCGTCGGGGCGGGGGTGGTGCGCGTGGGCTCCGGCTCCGGCTCCTTCGTCTTCTTCGGCTTGGGCTTCGGGGGCGTGTAGACCTCGCCCTTGTCCGCCTTGATGTTCGCGGCCTTGGGGAAGGTGCCGCAGTCGGTGCCCTCGAGCGCCGGGTTCATGAACGCGCGGAACGTCTGCGCCGGGTAGGTGCCGCCGAAGAACGGCACGAGGTAGCCCTCGATGTCCTCGTTGCCCACGCCGCGGCTCAGGGTGACGGCGGTGGCGAGCTTCGGCGTCGCGCCGACGAACCATGACGACGAGACGTGCTGGTCGTCGTCATCGCCCGCGGTGGCGGTGCCCGTCTTGCCGGCCGTCGGACAGATCGTCCGGCCGTTGGTGCCGGTGCCGGAGCGGGTCACGGCCTGCAGCGCGGAGAGCGTGTCGGCGGCGACGTCCTCGGGGATCGTGCGCTGCACCTCGCGCTCGGGCAGCTCGAGCTCGCTGCCGTCGGAGGAGGTCACCTTCTTCAGCACGTGCCACTCCGCGCGCTCGCCGTCGGCGGCAAGGGTCGCGTAGGCGTTGGCCATGTCGACCGCCGGCACGCCCGCGTAGCCGAGGGGCGTGACGGCCACCGGGCTGATGTTGTCGGTGATCGAGGAGGGGATGCCGGCGTCGGCCGCGGCCTTCAGGACCTTGCGCGCACCCACGGCGATGTCGGCGTCGGCGCCACCGCTCATCTGCTGGGTGATGTCGACGAACGCGGTGTTGATCGACTCCTCCGTGGCGTACTCCAGCGTGACGCGGCCGAACGAGCGTCCGCCGGAGTCGCCCTGGTTGGCGACGCTGCCGCCGCCCACCTGCAGCGGGGAGTTGCCGTTCAGGGTGGTCTTGAGGCTGTAGCCGTCCTCCAGCGCCGCGACCACGGCGAACGGCTTGAAGGTCGAGCCCGGCTGCACCGGAGCCGTCGCCCAGTTGAGCTGGGTCTTCAGGTAGTCCTTGCCGCCGTACATCGCCTTGACCTCGCCGGTGCCCGGCTCGACGGAGACGAGGCCCACGTTGAGCTCGTCGAGACCGTCCGGGATCGTGTTCTTCACGGCGTCGACGGCGTCCTTCTGCAGGCGTCGGTCGAACGTCGTGGTGACGCGCAGGCCCCCACCGAGGATCTGGTTGTCGGTGAACCCGGCGTCCTGCAGCTGCTTCTGCACCAGGGCCAGCAGGTAGCCCTTGGTACCCGAGAAGCGGTTGACGTTCTTCTTGTCGGCGAACTTCGGCAGGCGGTCGGCGAACTCGGCCGCCTCCTCCTGCGTGATGGCGCCGGACTTGGCCATGCCGTCGAGCACGTAGCGGTAGCGGGGGAGGATCCGATCCTTCGCGCCCTCGGCGTACGGGTCGTAGTAGGTGGGGTTGTTGATGACCGTGGCGAGCAGCGCGGCCTGCGGGTAGTTGAGCTTCGAGGCGGGCTTGTCGAAGTAGGTCTGCGCCGCCACCTGCACGCCGTACGCGCCGTTGCCGAAGTAGATGGTGTTGAGGTAGCCCTCGAGGATCTCCTGCTTCGAGAGCTGGTTGTGGATCTTGATCGAGAGGATCGCCTCGCGGACCTTGCGCTTGTAGGAGCGCTCCTGGTTCAGGTAGAGCACCTTCACGTACTGCTGCGTGATGGTGGAGCCGCCGCCGGTGATCTGTCCGCTGGTCGCGTTGTCGCGGGCCGCGCGGATGATGCCCTTGAAGTCCAGGCCCTGGTTCTCGTAGAACGTCCGGTCCTCGGCGGCGATGACCGCGGCCTGCATGACCGCCGGCACCTCGTCGAGCGGGATGCTCTCGCGGTCCTGCATCGCGAACGTGCCCAGCTCGGTCTTGCCGTCGGAGTAGTAGACCTTCGTGGTCTGGGTCTGGAAGTCGGCGTTGGCGTCGGGGATCTCGATGATCCGGTAGAGCACGAAGAACAGCAGCGCGCCACCGAGGAGACCGAGCACGAGGAGGACGACCAGCCAGCGCAGGACCTGCTTCCAGCGGGGCCCGTCACCGCTGATGCGGCGGAACAGGCCGGGCTTGCGCGCGGTGCTGCTCGGCTTGGTTCGATGCGTGCTGGTGGCCACGGACCACTTCCTCCGTCTCGGCCCCGCTCCGGGCAGGGCGTCTCGCTGTGCGTGCGCCTGGGACGTGGCGCGGCATCCGTCCAGTGTGCAGGACGTACCTGAGAGTGCCATGATGCCCGGTCCGGTGGGCGTGTGTCGCTGGTCTCCCCGGCTCCTCGCCCTCCGGCCGCTGGGCTCCCGTGCCGTGCGAGTGCGCTCGCTCAGCGTGGTTCGTCCTGCGGCTGCGCTGCTCCGCCGTCGTGCTGGTGGCAGCTCCCGAGGGAGCCTCGACCGGGCGGCCGGGTGCGCGTCGGCCCGAACGCAGAACCGTTCGGCTCTTCGCGCACGAAGGCAGAACCGTGCGTCCCCGCCCCGGGAGGTCGTCCCTTGCCCCACAGCGCCAACCGGACATGACCTGACATCTGGACCTGACATGGCCTGACATGACATGCCGATCTGATGTATCGTCCCGATATAGCGGGCCGCCGACCGGCCGCCCCGACGACGGCAGGAGGTGCGCGGTGGCCCGACGTGGCGCGACCCTCGAGCTGGCCGTCATCGGCCTGCTGCACGACACCCCGATGCACGGGTACGAGCTGCGCAAGGAGCTCATCAGCCTGCTCGGCTGGGGCCGCGTCCTGTCCTACGGCACGCTCTACCCCTGCCTCAAGTCGCTCGTCCGGGCCGGGCTGATCGAGGCCGACGAGGACCCCGCCGTCGAGGTGCGGGGCCGGCGCAACCGGATCGTCTACCACCTCACCGCGGCCGGCAAGGAGCACTTCTCCCGCGCCATGGAGGAGTCGGGCCCGGCCACCTGGGACGACGAGACCTTCAGCGTCCGGTTCGCGTTCTTCGCGCGCACCGAGTCGGCGGTGCGTGTGCGCATCCTCGAGGGCCGGCGCAGCCGCCTGCAGGAACGCCTCGAGCACGTTCGCGAGGCCACCCAGCGTGGCCGCGAGCGCGCCGACGCCTACACGCGCGAGCTCCAGCGCCACGGGCTCGAGTCGGTCGAGCGCGAGGTGCGCTGGCTGACCGAGCTCATCGAGCGCGAGCGCGAGCGCCAGCACGAGGCCGAGCGCCCGCGCGACCCCTGACCCCCCACCATCCCAGCACCCTCACCACCATCCAGAAGGAGAACCCATGGGTTCGGCGAACCACCCGATCCGCGTCGCGATCGTCGGCGTCGGCAACTGTGCGACGTCCCTGATCCAGGGCGTCGAGTACTACAAGGACGCGGACCCCGCGGGCACCGTCCCCGGGCTCATGCACGTCCAGTTCGGCGACTACCACGTCAGCGACATCGAGTTCGTGGCCGCGTTCGACGTCGACGCCAAGAAGGTCGGCTTCGACCTGGCCGACGCCACGCGCGCCAGCGAGAACAACACGATCCGCATCACGGACGTGCCGCCCACCGGGGTCACCGTCCAGCGCGGCCACACCCTCGACGGCCTCGGCAAGTACTACCTCGCCACCATCGAGGAGTCCGACGCCGCACCCGTCGACGTCGTGCAGGTCCTGAAGGACACCGAGGCCGACGTGCTCGTCTCCTACCTGCCCGTGGGCTCGGAGGACGCCGACAAGTTCTACGCCCAGTGCGCCATCGACGCCGGCGTGGCGTTCGTGAACGCCCTGCCCGTCTTCATCGCCTCCGACCCGGTGTGGGCCAAGAAGTTCGAGGACGCCGGCGTCCCGATCATCGGCGACGACATCAAGAGCCAGGTCGGCGCGACGATCACGCACCGCGTCATGGCCAAGCTGTTCGAGGACCGTGGCGTCACGCTCGACCGCACGTACCAGCTCAACGTCGGCGGCAACATGGACTTCAAGAACATGCTCGAGCGCGACCGCCTCGAGTCCAAGAAGGTCTCCAAGACGCAGGCCGTCACCTCCAACCTCACCGGCTCGCTCGCCGGCGTCGGCGCCAACGACCGCAACGTGCACATCGGCCCGTCGGACTACGTGGCCTGGCTCGACGACCGCAAGTGGGCCTACGTGCGCCTCGAGGGTCGCGCCTTCGGCGACGTGCCGCTGAACCTGGAGTACAAGCTGGAGGTCTGGGACTCGCCGAACTCGGCCGGCATCATCATCGACGCGATCCGCGCGGCCAAGATCGCGAAGGACCGCGGCATCGGCGGCGCCCTGCTCAGCGCGTCGTCCTACCTCATGAAGAGCCCGCCCGAGCAGCGCCCGGACGACGTCGGCCGCGCGCGCCTCGAGGCGTTCATCACCGGCGACGAGGAGCGGTAGACCCGCTCCCCCGAGGCGCCGGCGCACACCCGCACCGGCCGTCGCACCCGAGGCGGTGCCACCCGCTCCCCGCGAGCGTGGTGGCACCGCCTCGACGCGTCACCGCCGGACGCGCACTACCCTGGACCGACCGGGTCGACCCGGTCCGCTGCCCCTCCCCGACGAGCCCCCTCCCCGACGAGCACTGCCCGAGAGGACACCGTGTCGATCGACCTGCGACGTGCCGAGCCGAGCCGCACCGGCGTCTACGGCACCGTGCTGGTCGTGCTCGTGCTCCTGCTGGCCGCCCTGGCCACCGCGGTGGGCACCGGCTCCGTCGCCCTGCAGGACCTCGACGACCGCGTCGCCCGGGCGGCGTTCGACGTCAGCGCACCGCGACCCTGGCTCGTGCACCTGCTCGAGGTGCTGGCGCTGGTGCTGTCCAACGTCGGCGTCGGCATCGCGCTCGCCGTGGTCGCCGCCGTCGCGTTCGTGCGCCGGGAGTGGCGCATCGGCGCCTGGGTCGTGCTGAGCGGCGTCATGGCCATCGGCGGGAACGCGCTGCTCAAGCTCGTCTTCCAGCGACCACGGCCCGCGTGGGAGGAGCCGATCCACGAGATCGTCGGCTACTCGTTCCCGAGCGGGCACTCGGCCGGAGCGGGCGTCCTGTTCACGGTGCTGTCCCTGCTCACGATCGTGCTCACCGGCCGTGGGCTCCGTCGGCGGCTGCTGCTCACGCTGTGGGTCGTCCTCGCCCTCGTCACCGCGGCCGACCGGGTGCTGCTGGGCGTCCACTACCTCTCCGACGTCACCGCCGGGCTCGCGTTCGGGGCCCTCGTCGCGATCGCCCTCTGGCTGCTCGTGGCCACCGACGCGACGCGCCTGCCGTCGGAGCTGGCCACCATGACCGGCAGTGGCCGCCGGCGCTCGGCCGTCGTGCTGAACCCCTCCAAGCTCGCCGACGTCGAGGAGTTCAAGGCGCTCGTGCGGCTCGTCGCAGACCAGCACGGCTGGACCGAGCCGCTGTGGTTCGAGACCACCGTCGACGACACCGGCTACGGCCAGACGCAGGCCGCGCTCGAGGCCGGCGTCGACCTCGTCGTCGCCGCCGGGGGCGACGGCACCGTCCGCGCCGTCTGCGAGGAGGCCGCGCGCACGGGCGTGGCCGTCGCGATCGTGCCCCAGGGCACCGGCAACCTGCTGGCGCGCAACCTCGGCGTCCCGCTCAACGCGCGCGACGCCCTCGAGGTGGCCTTCGGCGGGCAGGACAAGGCCATCGACCTCGCCCGCTTCACCACCGACGCCGGCGTCGACACGTCGTTCCTCGTCATGGCCGGCCTCGGCATGGACGCCATGATCATGACCGGCGTCAACGACGAGCTGAAGAAGAAGGTCGGCTGGGTCGCCTACGTCGTCTCGGGCATCAAGGCGCTGCGCTTCCCGGGCACCAAGGTCACCATCACCGTCGACGACGGCGAGCCCCGTACCTTCCGCGCCCGCACCGTCGTCATCGGCAACGTCGGCTTCCTCCAGGCCGGCCTCCCGCTGCTGCCGGACGCCCAGGTCGACGACGGCGAGCTCGACGTCGTGGTCATCGCCCCCAAGCGGTTCTTCGGCTGGGTCCACATCGCCTGGCGGGTCGTCACGCGCCGCAAGCGCACCAACGACCGGCTCGACCGCTTCCGCGGTCGACGGGTGCACGTCCTCGCCCACGGTCCGACCCCGATGCAGCTCGACGGCGACCCCGTCGAGGACGGCACCGAGATCACCGCCGAGGTCCGCCCCGGCGTCCTGCTCGTGCGGGTGCCGGTCGTCCCGGTGGCCCAGAAGGCCTGACGCCGGGCTCGAGGGCGCGGCCCGGCCTCAGATCGCGTCGAGCTCGGCGCGCAGCGAGGCCTTGACGTCGTCGGGCGCCCAGGAGGCGCCGACGGCGGCGCGGGCGAGGTCGACGACGCCGCCGCGGTCGAGGTCGAGGAGGTCGGCCGCGACCGCGTACTCACGCGAGATCGTCGTGCCGAACATCGGCGGGTCGTCGCTGTTGATGGTCACGGGGACGCCCGCGGCCACGAGGGCGGGCAGCGGGTGCTCCTCGAGCGAGGGCACCGACCGCGTGCACACGTTCGAGGTCGGGCAGACCTCGAGCACGATCCCGCGCTCGGCGAGCACCGCCATGAGCGCGGGGTCCTGTGCCGCGGCGATGCCGTGGCCGATGCGCTCTGCACCGAGGTGCTCGATCGCGTCGCGCACCGTCTGCGGTCCGGTGGACTCACCGGCGTGCGGCACGCTGTGCAGCCCGGCGGCACGCGCCTGGGCGAAGTGCGGCGCGAACTGCGGACGCGGCACGCCGATCTCGGGGCCGCCCAGTCCGAACCCGACGAGCGCGTCGGGCCGCAGCCGCAGCGCGACGTCGAGCGTCACGTCGGCGGCCTCCACGCCGGACTCGCCGGGGATGTCGAAGATCCAGCGCAGGACCAGGCCGGTCTCGGCCTCGACCCGGCGGCGGGCGTCCTCGACGGCCTCGAGGTAGGCCTCGGCGGGGATGCCGCGCACGATCGACGTGTAGGGGGTGAGGGTCAGCTCGGCGTAGCGGACGTTCTGCGCGGCGAGGTCGAGCCCGACCTGGTGGGTGAGCGTCGCGATGTCGTCGGGCGTGCGCAGCAGGTCGACCACCGAGAGGTACACCTCGACGAAGTGCGCGAAGTCGGTGAAGCGGAAGTAGTCGGCCAGTGCGGTCGGGTCCGTCGGCACCGGCGTGCTGCCCTCGTGGCGGGCGGCGAGCTCGGCCACGGCCTCGACCGACGCGGACCCCACGTGGTGGACGTGCAGCTCGGCCTTCGGCAGCGCCTGGACGAACGCGAGGTCGACGGCCGGCACCGGTTCCACGGTCACGGGACGTCGGTGCTCTCGGCGACGTCGGGGACGACGCTGAGGTGCGAGCGCTCGGCCTGCTGCTGGCGCTCGACGACCGTGCCGCGGTCGGCGAACTCGACCTCGAGCGTGAGGACGTTCTCCTCGTCGAGGTCGAACGTGACACGGCGCGCCGTGGCCGTGAGGTTCCCGGCGGTGCCCTCCTCCAGCCACTCGGTGGTGCCGTCGTCGCTGACGAGCCCGACGCGCGCCTGATCGCCGCGCTGGCCGCGGAACACGACGGGGCCCGGCCCGCTGTCGCGGATCACCAGCGCACCCCGACTGACGCGGCGGTCGTCGGTCTCGACGGTGGGAGTCTCGTCCCCGCCGTGCCGCCCGAACGTCCACTTCTGGTCGACGAGGACGACGTCCTCCCCCGACCGGCCGTCACTGACCTCGTACCTGACGATCAACACACGCTCCAGTCTAGGCCGCCCCCCACCGCGGTCCGAACCGGACTGGAGCCCTCCCACGGGTCGAGCAGCGCCCATCTGTCCGCTGGTCGAGCAGGCGGGCACCGCGAGGAACGAGCCTGGGCCCGCCGCATCGAGACCACCCGGCAACGGCCCAGCGCGACCCACCCCACACCGAACCGCCCCGAGCGGTCTCGCTCCGTCGCGGCTGTGCCCTCACTGCGACGGCTCCACCACCTCCCCTCCGCTGGTCGAGTAGGCGGGCACCGCGAGGAACGAGCGTGGGCCCGCCGCATCGAGACCACCCGGCAACGGCTCAGCGCTCGCCGCGGCCCGGGTGCCACGGATTCGCGTCGCGCTGCGTGAAGTCCTTCCGCGCGAGGGTCGGCAGAAGGTCCCAGT
>CAZREF010000013.1:45074-45652 GCA_964599245.1 uncultured Aeromicrobium sp.
TTCGCGTCGCGCTGCGTGAAGTCCTTCCGCGCGAGGGTCGGCAGAAGGTCCCAGTCACCGCGGATCAGCGCCTCCCGCTTGGCGCGGGACCACCCCTGGATCCGCTTCTCGAGCGCATAGGCGTCGGCCACGCTCTCGAGCTCGTAGGCGAAGACCAGCTCGACGGGCCGACGACGCTTGGTGTACTCCGCGCCGATGCCAGTGCGGTGCTGGTGGAGCCTGGACTCGAGGTTCCGTGTGCTGCCGACGTAGTAGCTGCCGTCGCGGCACCTCAGGATGTAGACGTAGGCCATCGAGCCACTCCACCGTCTCGTCCCGACCGCGTCCATCGCTCGTCCACAGCACCGCCGAGCCGTTGCCGGGTGGTCTCGATACGCCGAGCCCACGCTCGTGCCTCGCGGTGCTCGACTACTCGACCAGCGGAACCCCTCCCACTGGTCGAGTGGCAGCGAGCACGGCGCGGTGGATCGAGACCACCCGGCAACGGCCCAGCGCGACCCACCTCCCGCCGGGACCGCCCAGAGTGGTCTCGATACGCCGAGCCCACGCTCGTGCCTCGCGGTGCTCGACTACTCGAC
>CAZREF010000013.1:45752-60017 GCA_964599245.1 uncultured Aeromicrobium sp.
CAGCGGAACCCCTCCCACTGGTCGAGTGGCAGCGAGCACGACGCGGTGGATCGAGACCACCCGGCAACGGCCCAGCGCGACCCACCCCCGCGCCGACCTGGGCGGGGAGGGGCCCGGGTCAGGCGCCGGGGACGATGGCGGAGATGGTGGTGCCGTCGGCGCGGCGGGTGCCGATGGGGCTGGGCGGGTCGCCCTCGAGGCGCGGACCCTGGCCCTTCAGCGCGACCGTGACGGGCTCGTCCGGACCCACGACGACCTCCTGCCCGCGCACGTCGAACGCGAGGTGCCCCTGGCCGTCCTCGACGACGAGCTCGAGCTCGTCGGGGCGGACGGTCACCCGCACGCGGGTGCCGCGCAGCGTGACGCGGTAGGTCAGGGACTCCCAGTCGTCGGGGAGGCGCGGGTCGATCGACCACTGGCCGGCGCCGAGGTCGCGGAAGCCGCCGAAGCCGGCCGCCAGGGCGCTCCAGACACCGCCGGTCGACGCCACGTGGACACCGTCGGAGGAGTTGCCGTGCCGGTCGGCCAGGTCGACGAAGAGCGCCGACAGGAAGTAGCGGTACGCGAGGTCGTGGTAGCCGACCTCCGCCGCGATGATCGACTGCACGACGGCCGACAACGTCGAGTCGCCCGTGGTGATCGGGTCGTAGTACTCGAAGTCGGCACGCTTCTGCTCGGGCGTGAAGTCCTCGCCCTGCAGGAACAGGGCCAGCACGACGTCGGCCTGCTTGAGCACCTGGAACCGGTAGATCACGAGCGGGTGGTAGTGCAGCAGCAGCGGACGCTTCTCCAGCGGCGTGTGGTCGAGGTCCCACATCTCTCGCTCGAGGAAGTGCGAGTCCTGCGGGTGGATGCCGAGGTGCTCGTCGAACGGGATGCTCATGCCGCGGGCGGCGCGGGACCACTCCTCGACCTCGTCGTCGGTGAGCGAGAGCCGGTCGACGAGCGCGGCGTACGCGTCGGGGTTGACGTCGCTCAGCGTGCGCACGGCCTCGGCCGCGCGGCGCAGGTTGAAGCGCGCCATGACGTTCGTGTACAGGTTGTCGTTCACGACGGTGGTGTACTCGTCGGGCCCGGTGACGCCGTGGACGTGGAACGTCCCGCCCCCCTCCTCGCTGCGCCAGAACCCGAGGTCGGCCCAGAGGCGCGCCGTCTCGACGAAGATGTCGATGCCCTCGCGGTCGAGGAACTCGACGTCGCCGGTGGCACCCACGTACTGGCTCAGCGCGTACGCGATGTCGGCGTCGATGTGGTACTGCGCGGTGCCGGCCGCGTAGTAGGCCGACGCCTCCTCGCCGTTGATGGTGCGCCACGGAAACAGCGCGCCCTTCTGCGCGAGCTGGTCGGCTCGGCGACGGGCGGCGTCGAGCAGCGAGTAGCGGAAGCGCAGCGCGTTGCGAGCGGCCTCCGGCGAGGTGTACGTCAGGAACGGCATGACGTAGACCTCGGTGTCCCAGAAGTAGTGGCCGCCGTAGCCGGAGCCGGTGACGCCCTTGGCCGGGATGCCCTGGCCCTCGGCGCGGGCCGCGGCCTGCAGCACCGAGAAGAGGTTCCAGCGGACGGCCTGCTGCACCTCGGGCTGGCCGGGCACCTCGACGTCGGCGCGCTCCCAGAAGGCGTCGAGCCAGGCGCGCTGCTCACGGCGCAGCTCGGGGACGCCGAGGTCGCGGGCGCGATCGAGCGTGCGACGGCAGCGGTCGAGCAGCTCGCGCGACGGGACGCCGCGCGACGTGTGGTACGCGACGGTCTTGGTGAGGCGGATGGGCACACCGGGCTGCGCGTCGGCACGGTAGGTGACCTTCGCGAGGTCGTCGCCGGTGACGACGCGCACCGTGTAGTCGTTCTCGGTCTGCAGGTCGTGGTCGGCGGCGACGGCGAGGGTCATGCCGCTCTCGGCGCAGCGGTAGCCGAGCGCGACGCGGCCGGTGTCGGCGTCGCCGTCGTCCAGCTGTGGCTCGAGCACCCGCCGCAGCAGCTGCTCGGCCTTGCGCGGGTCGGCGCCCTCGCCCATCGCCTTGGCGCGCACGTGGTACTCGTCCTCGCCGTCCTGGCGGTTGAGGACCTGCGAGGAGATCGCGACCGGGGCGGCGGCGTCGAGCATGGTGATCTCGAACGTCATCACCGCGAGGTGCTTCTGCTCGAGACTGACCATGCGGGTCGACTCGACCTTCACGCGCTTGCCCGACGGCGTACGCCACAGCAGCCGACGCCGCAGCACGCCGTCGCGCAGGTCGAGCGAGCGCTCGTAGTCGTGCAGGTCGGCGACGGACAGCAGCAGCGGCTCGTCGTCGACGTAGAGCCGGATGATCTTGGCGTCGGGCGCGTTGACGATCGTCTGCCCGACGCGCGCGAAGCCGAACGCCTCCTCGGCGTGCTGGATCGGCCACGTCTCGTGGAAGCCGTTCACGAACGTGCCGTGGGTGTGGGAGTCGCGGCCCTCCTCGACGTTGCCCCGCAGTCCGAGGTAGCCGTTGCCGACCGCGAAGAGCGTCTCGGTGACGCCGAGGTCGTCGTCGCCGTACCGGGCCTCGGTGAGTCGCCACTCGTCGACCGGCCAGCGTGTGCGGTCGAGGAAGTCGCGCACCGGCGGCGCCTCGTGCGACGGGCCGAGGCCGCGCTCGTCCTCGGTGGAGGTCATCTGGTCGAGGGGCGACATCAGACCAGCTCGTCCAGGTCGTCGACGACGGTGTCGGCGCCGTGCTCGAGCAGGGCGTCGGCACCCGCGCCACGGTCGACCCCGACGACGAGGCCGAAGCGGCCGGCGTGCCCAGCGGCCACGCCCGACGTCGCGTCCTCCAGCACCACCGCGCGCGACGGCTCGACGTCGAGCTGCTGCGCGGCGTACAGGAAGGTGTCGGGCGCGGGCTTGCCCGCGAGCCGGCGATCGGCGGCGACGGCACCGTCGACGATCACCGGGAAGCGGTCGATGAGGCCCGCCGCGCGCAGCACCTTCGGGGCGTTGCGGGAGCTGGAGACGACGGCCATCTGGGTGCCCTGCGCGGCGAGGTGGTCGACGAGGGCCACCGAGCCGGGGTAGGCCTCGACGCCGTCGCGCTCGAGGATCTCCTCGAAGAGGACGTTCTTGCGGTTGCCGAGGCCGGCCACCGTCTCGGCGTCGGGCGCGTCGTCGGCCTCGCCCTCGGGCAGGTCGATCCCGCGCGACTCGAGGAAGGAGCGGACGCCGTCGTAGCGCGGCTTGCCGTCGACGTAGCGGTAGTAGTCGGCGTCGGTGTAGCGCTCCTGGTCCTCCCGTCCGTCGAGGAAGTCGTTGAACATCTCGTCCCAGGCGCGCCGGTGCACCTCGGCCGTCGGCGTGATCACGCCGTCGAGGTCGAAGAGGGCCGCGTCGTAGTCGCTCCAGTCCACCCGAGAAGGGTAGGCCGGACTCGTGTCGCCCACGTGAACGGTGCCGGATTGGTGACCGCGCTCACGGGTACCTGCGGAGGGTGACCGAGTCGACGTGCGCCGAAGTGGTGCCGTCGTGCGTCCGCGACCATGCTGGACGCCATGGCCTTCCCCGACGCTGACCTCGCCCGCCTCGCGGCGGCCCACGGCGTCGGGGTCTCGTACGAGGGGTCGGACCGCACGCCGGTCGACGTCGACCCGGACGTGGTCGTCGCGGTGCTCGCGCAGCTGGGTGTCGACGCCGGGTCGCCGGCGGCGGTGGCCGCAGGACTCGCCCGCGTCCGAGAGGAGCGGCCCGCCCTCGAGGGCACCCTCGGCCTCTTCCAGGGCGAGCCCCACGGCGCGGAGGTCACGGGTCGGCTCGAGCTCGAGGACGGCGGCACGGTCGACGTCGACGGCACGCTCCCCACCGACCTGCCGCACGGCTACCACCGTCTCGTGACCGACGAGCAGGACGTGACGGTCGTCGTGGCACCGGCCCGGCTGCCGGAGGTGCCGCGCACCTGGGGCTGGATGCTGCAGCTCTACTCCGTCCACTCCTCGGGGTCGTGGCAGATGGGCGACCTCGCCGACCTGGCCGACCTCGCCCGCCGCGCGGCCACCGAGCAGGGCGCCGGCGTGCTGCTGGTCAACCCGCTGCAGGCGTTCGTGCCCTCGACCCCGCTGGTGCGCTCGCCGTACTCGCCGTCGAGCCGACGCTTCGCGAGCCCGCTGTACCTGCGCGTCACCGACGTCGCGGCGTTCCACGCCGCCGACGCCGACGTCCGCGAGCGGGTGCTCGCGCTCGCCCCCGACCCCGAGCCGGCCGACGACCTGCTCGACCACGACGCCGTCTGGGCGGCGAAGCGCCAGGCCCTCGAGCTGCTGCGTCCCTCCGCCCCCGCGGACGAGGACCCCGACCTCGCCGCCGACCCCGACCTCGCCGCCTTCGCGACGTTCTCCGCCCTCGCCGAGCGCCACGGCGCCGACTGGCGGGAGTGGCCCTCGGAGCTGCGCGACCCGACGTCGGACGCCGTCGCCCGGGCCCGCGACGAGCTGGCCGACCGCGTCTCGTTCCACGCCTGGCTCCAGCACCTCTGCCGCCGGCAGCTCGATGCCGCCCGCACCGCGGCCCACGACGCCGGCATGGCCGTCGGCCTCGTGCACGACCTGCCCGTCGGCGTCCACCCCGGCGGCGCCGACGCCTGGGCGCTGCAGGAGGTCTTCGCGTCCGACGTCCGCGTCGGCTGCCCGGCCGACGCGTTCAACCCGCTCGGCCAGGACTGGGGCCTGCCGCCGTGGCGTCCCGACCGCCTGCTCGCCACCGGCTACGCACCGTTCCGCGACGTCGTCCGCAGCGTGCTGCGCCACGGCGACGGCATCCGCGTCGACCACGTCGCCGGCCTGTGGCGACTCTGGTGGATCCCCCCGGGGGAGCCCGCGCACCGCGGTGCGTACGTGCACTACGACGCCGACGTCATGCTCGCCGTGCTGCTGCTGGAAGCCACCCGCGCCGGCGCGATCGTCGTCGGCGAGGACCTCGGCACGGTCGAGGACGTCGTCACCGTGACGATGCACCGACGCGGTCTGCTGAGCTCGGCGGTGCTGTGGTTCGAGCGCGACTGGGACGCCCCCGGCCAGCCGCACGTGCCACCGCGCGACTGGGAACCCGAGACGATGGCCAGCATCAGCACGCACGACCTGCCCACGGTCGAGGGCTGGCTGCGCGACGAGCGCGTCCGCGTCCAGGCCGACCTCGACCTGCTCGGCGAACCGGTCGAGGGAGCGCTCGCGCAGGCGGCCGCCGACCGGGAGGCGCTGCTCGACCTGCTCCGCGCCGAGGGCATCGACACCGACGACCTCCTCGTCGCCCTGCACGCCGTCATCGCGCCTGCCGCGTCGCGCCTCGTGCTGAGCTCGCCCGCCGACGCCGTCGGGCAGGTGCGCCAGCCCAACCTGCCCGGCACCGTCGACGAGTACCCCAACTGGCGCATCCGCCTGCCCGTCGACCTCGACGCGTTCTTCACCGACGAGCGGGTACGGGACGCCGTGGCGCCCCTGCGCGCGGCCCGCCCCACCTCCTGACCACCCCCTCCCGAAGGAGACCCCCGTGCGCACCTGGCCCGGATCGCCCTACCCGCTCGGCGCCACGTACGACGGCACCGGCACCAACTTCGCCCTGTTCTCCGAGGTCGCCGACCACGTGGAGCTGTGCCTGTTCGACGAGGCGGGCACCGAGACCCGGGTGCGCCTGGAGGAGGTCGACGGCTTCGTCCACCACGGCTTCCTGCCGGGGATCGGCCCCGGCCAGCGCTACGGCTACCGCGTGCACGGCCCGTGGGACCCGGCCCAGGGCCTGCGCTGCAACCCGGCCAAGCTGCTCATCGACCCCTACGCGAAGGCCGTGCACGGCCAGCCCGACTGGGACCCGTCGCTGTTCGCCTACGTGCTCGGCAGCCCCGACGAGCGCAACGACGACGACTCCGCCGGGCACGTCCCGTACTCGCTCGTCGTCGACCCCTACTTCGACTGGGCCGACGACCGTCCGCCGCGCCGGCCGTACAACGAGTCGATCATCTACGAGGCCCACGTCCGTGGCCTGACGATGACGCACCCCGACGTGCCGGAGGAGCTTCGCGGCACCTACGCCGGCATCGCGCACCCGGCCGTCGTCGAGCACCTCGTGGGCCTCGGCGTCACCGCGATCGAGCTGCTGCCGGTGCACCAGTTCGTCACCGACCACTACCTCGTCGAGAAGGACCTGACGAACTACTGGGGCTACAACACCATCGGGTTCTTCGCCCCGCACGACGCCTACACGTCCCAGCCCGGCCGCCAGGTGCAGGAGTTCAAGGGCATGGTCCGGGCGCTGCACGCCGAGGGCATCGAGGTCATCCTCGACGTCGTCTACAACCACACGGCCGAGGGCAACCACCTCGGCCCGACGCTGTCGATGCGCGGCATCGACAACCAGGCGTACTACCGCCTCGTCGAGGACGACGAGCAGCACTACATGGACTACACCGGCACCGGGAACTCGCTGAACGTCCGCCACCCCACGCCGCTGCAGCTGATCATGGACTCGCTGCGCTACTGGGTCACCGAGATGCACGTCGACGGGTTCCGCTTCGACCTCGCCGCCACGCTGGCCCGCGAGTTCTACGACGTCGACAAGCTCGCCACGTTCTTCGAGCTCGTCCAGCAGGACCCGGTGGTCAGCCGGGTCAAGCTCATCGCCGAGCCGTGGGACGTCGGCCCGGGCGGCTACCAGGTGGGCGGCTTCCCGCCGCAGTGGACCGAGTGGAACGGGCTCTACCGCGACACGGTGCGCGACTTCTGGCGCGGCGAGCCGGCGACGCTCGGTGAGCTCGCGTCGCGCCTCAGCGGCTCGTCCGACCTCTACCAGGACAACGGTCGGCGCCCGTACGCGTCGATCAACTTCGTCACCGCGCACGACGGGTTCACCCTGAACGACCTCGTGTCCTACGAGCAGAAGCACAACGAGGCGAACGGCGAGGACGGCCGCGACGGCGCCGACGACAACCGCTCGTGGAACTGCGGCGTCGAGGGCCCGACCGACGACCCCGAGGTGCTGGCGCTGCGCGCGCGGCAGCGACGCAACTTCCTCGCCACCCTGCTGCTGTCGCAAGGGGTGCCGATGCTGCTCCACGGCGACGAGCTCGGGCGCACGCAGGGCGGCAACAACAACGTCTACTGCCAGGACAACGAGACGTCGTGGGTCGACTGGGACCTCGACGACGACGAGCAGGCGCTGCTGGCGTTCACGTCGGCGCTCGCGGCGCTGCGCACCGAGCACCCCGTGTTCCGGCGACGACGGTTCTTCCAGGGCCGGCCGATCCGCAAGGGCGACGAGCTGCGCGACATCGCGTGGTTCACGACCGGGGGCGAGGAGATGGCCGAGCAGAACTGGGACGACGGCTTCGGCCGCGCGATCGCCGTGTTCCTCAACGGCGATGCCCTGGCCGACCGCGACGAGCGGGGCGAGCGGGTCGTCGACGACTCCTTCCTGCTGGCCTTCAACGCCCACCACGAGGACCTCGACTTCACCGTCCCCGACGGCGAGTACGCGAGCCGGTGGGCCGTCGTGGTCGACACCGCGACCGGCGTGGTCACGGAGGCCGACGACGAGGAGGCGACCGCGGTCGAGGGCGGCGGCACCCTGCTCGTCCCGGCGCGCTCGCTCGTCGTGCTGCAGCGGGTGGCGTCGTGACCCCGACGTCGACGTACCGGCTGCAGCTGCGTCCGGGCTTCGGGTTCGCCGAGGCGCAGGCCCTCGTGCCCTACCTCGTCGACCTCGGCGTCGGCGCGGTGTACGTGTCGCCGGTGCTGGACGCGACGCCGGGGTCGACGCACGGCTACGACGTCACCGACCCGACGCGCGCGCGCCCCGAGCTGGGCGGCCCGGAGGGCTGGGACGCGTTCGCGTCGGCCGTCCGCGAGGCCGGGCTCGGCCTCGTCGTCGACGTCGTGCCGAACCACATGTCGGTCGAGGTGCCCCGGGCCAACCCGTGGTGGTGGTCGGTGCTGGCCGAGGGCCAGGCGTCGCCGTGGGCCGCTCACTTCGACGTCGACTGGACGCGGGGTCGCGTGCTCGTGCCCGTGCTCGGCGACGACGCCGACGTGGCCGAGCTGTCGGTCGACGGTGACGAGCTCGCGTACTTCGACCACCGCTTCCCGATCGACGCCGCGACGCTCGCCGACCACGCCTTCGGCTCGATGACGCCGCAGCAGGTGCACGACCGGCAGCACTACGAGCTGGTTGGCTGGCGTCGCGGCGGGTCGGAGCTGAACTACCGACGGTTCTTCGACATCACGACCCTGGCCGCGGTGCGGGTCGAGGACGAGGCGGTCTTCGACGACACGCACCGCGAGGTGCTGCGCTGGGTGGACGCGGGCCAGGTCACCGGCCTGCGCATCGACCACCCGGACGGCCTGTCCGATCCCGGCGGCTACCTCCGTCGGCTGCACGAGCGCGCGCCCGACGCCTGGCTCGTCGTCGAGAAGATCCTGCACCCGGGCGAGGACCTGCCGGAGTCGTGGCCCGTGGACGGCACCACCGGGTACGACGCGATGCGCGAGGTGTCGGGGGTGCTGCTGGATCCTGCCGGCGAGGCGCCGTGGCAGGCACTCGCCGAGCGGCTCGGCGCCCCTGCCGACTACGCCGCCGTCGAGGAGGACGCCCGGCGGATGGTGACGCAGAAGGTGCTCGTCGCCGAGGTCCGGCGCATCGCGGCGCTGCTGCGCGACGTCCCCGAGGAGGCCGCGCGCACCGCCGTCGCCGAGGTGATGGTCGCGTTCGGCGTCTACCGGTCCTACCTGCCCGACGCCGGGCGGGAGTCGTGGGACGCCGCGGTCGAGCGGGCGCGCACCCGTCGCCCCGACGTCGACCCCGCCATCCGCGCGCTCACCGTCCAGGTCACCGAGGAGCCGACCGGCGAGCTGGCGACCCGCATCCAGCAGACGTCGGGGATGGTCGTCGCGAAGGGCACCGAGGACACGACGTTCTACCGCTTCACCCGGTTCGCCGCGCTCAACGAGGTGGGCGGCTCGCCCGACGTGTGGGGCGTCGACGTGGAGGCCTTCCACGCGCTCGCGGCCTCCCGCGAGGCCGACCACCCCGCGGCGATGACGGCGCTCACGACCCACGACACGAAGCGGTCCGAGGACACCCGCGCGCGGATGCTCGTGCTCGCCGAGCTCGGCGAGGAGGCGACGTCGACCGTCCAGGCGTGGTCGGCGCGGTGCGGCATCGACGAGCCCGCGCTCGACCTGCTCGCCTGGCAGACGCTGCTGGGCGCCTGGCCGATCAGCGACGAGCGGCTGTCGGCCTACCTGCTCAAGGCCGCGCGCGAGTCGAAGATCCGCACCACCTGGACCGAGACGGACGAGGCGTTCGAGACGTCGGTGGAGGCGTGGCCGGCGCGCGTGCGGGCCGAGGTCGGCGAGGAGGTGCAGGCGCTGGTCGCCCGGCTCGAGGGCCCCGGCTGGACGGTCTCGCTGTCGCAGAAGCTGCTGCAGCTGGCCGGCCCGGGCGTGCCCGACGTCTACCAGGGCACCGAGGGCTGGGACTTCTCCCTCGTCGACCCCGACAACCGGCGCCCGGTCGACCACGAGGCGTTCCGCGTCCTGCTGCGCCGCCTCGACGACGGGTGGCTGCCCGACGTCGACGCATCCGGCGCGGCGAAGACGTCGATGGTGCGCCGCGTGCTGCGCCTGCGTCGGGACCGGCCCGAGCTCTTCCGCGGGTACGCCCCGGTGGCAGCGTCGGGGTCGGCCGCGGAGCACGCGCTCGCCTTCAGCCGCAGCGAGGACCTCGTCGCCGTCGCCACCCGCCTCCCGGTGGGGCTGGAGGCCCGCGGCGGATGGGGCGACACCACGCTCCCCCTCCCCCCGGGCACGTGGACCGACGTCCTCACGGGTGCCACCTCCTCCGGCGGCGACGTCCTGCTCGTCGACCTGCTCGCCACCTACCCCGTCGCCCTCCTCACCCGCTGACCCCTCCCCCTCCGCTCCCGCTGGTCACGTAGCCACCCCTCCGCTGGTCGAGTAGCGGCGACGGCGAGCGCCAGCGAGCACGTCGCTGCGTATCGAGACCACCCGGCTACCGCCCCACGCCACCCACCCCACGCCGATCCGCCCCGAGTGGTCTCGATACGTCTCCGCCACGCTCGTTCCTCGCGGCCGTCGACTACTCGACCAACGGTGGTCGAGGTGGGCCGGCCGGGTCGCGCGCAGACGCAGCGGCCCTAGGCTCGAGGCATGGAGTTCAGGTACCTCGGGAACAGCGGCCTCAAGGTCAGCGAGATCATCTACGGCAACTGGCTGACGCACGGCTCGCAGGTGGAGAACGACGCCGCCACCGCGTGCGTGCGGGCGGCGCTCGACGCCGGCATCACGACCTTCGACACGGCCGACGTCTACGCCAACGGCAAGGCTGAGAGCGTCCTCGGCGAGGCGCTGAAGGGCGAGCGGCGGGCGTCGCTGGAGATCCTCACCAAGGTGTACTGGCCGACCGGGCCGGGCGGACCGAACGACACCGGACTCTCCCGCAAGCACATCATGGAGTCGATCGACGGCTCCCTGACCCGCCTGCAGACCGACTACGTCGACCTCTACCAGGCGCACCGCTACGACCACGAGACGCCGCTCGAGGAGACGATGCAGGCGTTCGCCGACGTCGTCCGCGCCGGCAAGGCCCACTACATCGGCGTCAGCGAGTGGACCGCCGACCAGATCCGCGCGGGCCAGGAGCTCGCGCAGGACCTCGGCTTCCGGCTCGTCTCCAACCAGCCGCAGTACTCGATGCTCTGGCGTGTCATCGAGGGCGAGGTCGTGCCCGCGAGCCGCGAGCTCGGCCTCTCGCAGATCGTCTGGTCGCCCATCGCACAGGGCGTGCTGTCGGGCAAGTACGAGCCCGGTGCCGCACCGCCCGAGGGCAGCCGCGCCACCGACGAGAACGGCGGCGCCGACATGATCAAGCGCTTCCTCGACGACGGGGTGCTGACGGCCGTGCAGAAGCTGCGCCCGATCGCCGACGACCTCGGCATCACCATGGCCCAGCTCGCGATCGCCTGGGTGCTCGCGAACGAGAACGTCGCCGGTGCCATCGTCGGGGCGTCGCGCCCCGAGCAGGTCGAGTCCAACGCGGCGGCCAGCGGCGTGACCCTCGACGACGACGTCCTCGCGAAGGTCGACGAGGCTCTCGGCGACATCCCCACCACCGACCCCAGCGAGACGAAGTCCCCGCCGACCCGGGTCGCCTGATGGCGCTGGAGGTGTGGGCGCCCGACGTCGAGCGCGTCCTGGTGCGGGTCGGGGGCGCCGACCACCCGATGGTCCGCGCCGACCGTGACGGCTGGTGGACGCTCGACGCCGACGTGCCGCCCGGCACCGACTACGCCTACGTCCTCGGCGACGACGACACCCCGCTGCCCGACCCGCGGTCGCGGTGGCAGCCGGACGGCGTGCACGGGCCGTCGCGCACCTACGACCACGGCGCGTTCACGTGGACCGACGACGCGTGGGAGGGGCGCGCGCTGCGGGGCTCCCTGGTCTACGAGCTCCACATCGGCACGTTCACGCCCGGCCGCACCTTCGACGCCGCGATCGAGCGCCTCGACCACCTCGTCGACCTCGGCGTGGAGCTGGTCGAGGTGCTGCCGGTCAACAGCTTCGACGGCCCGCACGGCTGGGGCTACGACGGCGTGCTGTGGGGCGCGGTGCACGAGCCGTACGGCGGGCCCGACGGGTTCAAGCGCTTCGTCGACGCCTGCCACGCGCGCGGGCTCGGCGTGGTGCTCGACGTCGTCTACAACCACCTCGGCCCGTCGGGTGCCTACCTCGACCGCTTCGGCCCGTACTTCGCCGGGCAGAACGACTGGGGCCCGGGGCTGAACCTCGACGGCGAGGCGTCGGACGAGGTGCGCGCGTACGTGCTCGACAACGCCGTCTCGTGGTTCCGCGACTTCCACGTCGACGCGCTGCGGCTCGACGCCGTGCACGCTCTCGTCGACACGCGTGCGCTGTCGATCCTCGAGGAGCTGTCGCTCGTCACCGCCCGCACGGCCGAGGAGCTGGGGCGCCCGCTGTCGCTCGTGGCCGAGTCCGACCGCAACGACCCGCGCACCGTCACGCCGCGGTCGGCCCAGGGCCTCGGCATGGACGCGCAGTGGGCCGACGACGTGCACCACGCACTGCACGTCGCGCTCACCGGCGAGACCGACGGCTACTACGCCGACTTCGCCGCTCCCGGTGCTCTCGCGAAGGTGCTGCGCGGCGCCTTCTTCCACGACGGCACGTGGTCGTCGTTCCGCGGCCGCACCCACGGCCGCCCGGTCGACGTCGACGAGGTGCCCGGCCACGCCTTCGTCACCTACCTGCAGGACCACGACCAGGTCGGCAACCGCGCCACCGGCGACCGCATCTCCGACACCGTCTCCCCCGGCCTGCTCGCCTGCGGTGCGGCGCTCGTCCTGCTCGGACCCTTCACGCCGATGCTGTTCATGGGCGAGGAGTGGGCCGCGAGCACGCCGTGGCAGTTCTTCGCGTCCTTCCCCGACCCCGAGCTCGCGGAGGCCGTGCGCACCGGCCGCCGGCGCGAGTTCGGACGCCACGGCTGGGGGGAGTCCGAGGTGCCCGACCCGATGGACCCGGCCACGCTCGAGCGCTCCACCCTGCAGTGGGGCGAGCTCGACGAGCCGCTCCACCGCGAGGTGCTCGAGACCTACCGCGCCCTCGTCGCCCTGCGCCGCGCCCACCCCGAGCTGCGCGACCCGTCGCTGGCCGACGTCGTGGTGGAGACGTCCGACGACGACCGCCACGTCGTGCTGCACCGCGGCCCGTTCGTCGTCGACGTCGACCTGCGTGCCGAGGGGGTGGAGGTGCGTCGGGGTGACCACGTGTTGTGGTCGTCGACGCGCGACGTGGCGCCGTCGGACGCACACTGAGGCATGAGCGACATGCCGAGCGAGGACCCGCGCGTCGAGGACGACCCCCACGACGACCCGAAGCACCGCAAGCAGGACCACGGCGTGGAGGGCGACGTCGACGACCCCGACGCCCCCGCGCCCTTCTCCGGCCCCTACACGTGATCGAGAGCCACCGGACCGAGGTTCCGCTGGTCGAGTAGCAGCGACGGCGAGCGCCAGCGAGCTCGTCAATGCGTATCGAGACCACTGTCGGACGGCCCAGCAGGACCCCACTCCACGCTGAGCCGCCCAGAGTGGTCTCGATACGCCCGACCGCGCTCCTTCGTCGCCGGTCGGACTACTCGACCAGCGGTAGGCAAGCGACCCACCACCCACCCCGCCGGTCGAGTAGCCACCGAGCGCGAGGAACGAGCGCCTCGGTGGCGTATCGAGACCACCCCCGGACGGCCCAGGGTCCACCAGCTCCACGCCGACCCCTGCCGAGCGGGCTCGATACGACCAGCGGAGTCCATTGCTGCTACTCGACCAGCGGAGGATGCGGCGAACCCGCCTGACGCGGACCGACCACCTGGGACACTGGGGTGCATGACCTCGCCGACCCCGCAGGACCCGACGGTGCTCGCCGGCCGTCCCTTCCCGCTCGGTGCGCACCCCGAGGCCGGGGGCGTGCGCTTCGCGATCGCGAGCAGCGTCGCCGACCGGGTCGAGCTGTGCCTCGTCGACGACGACGGCAGCGAGCGACGCATCGAGCTCACCGAGCGCACGTTCGGCGTGTGGCACGGGCTGGTGCAGGGCGTGCTGCCCGGCCAGAAGTACGGCTACCGCGTGCACGGGCCGTACGAGCCGAAGACCGGCATGCGGTGCAACCCGCACAAGATCCTGCTCGACCCGTACGCCCGACGCGTCAGCGGCGCCCTCACCGACATGGAGGCCGCGCACGGCTGGGCCGACGACCCCGAGGGCCCCGACGGTCCGGCGATGTCGACGGTCGACTCGCTCGGGCACGTGCCGCTCGCGGTCGTCACCAGCCCGGGCGGTCCCGACACCGGCACCAAGCCCGAGGTCCCGTTCGAGGAGACGGTCGTCCTCGAGCTGCACGTGAAGGGCTTCACCCAGCAGCACCCGGGGGTCCCGGAGCAGCTGCGCGGCACCTACCTCGGCCTCGCGCACCCCACCGTCGTGGAGCACCTGCTGCGCCTGGGCGTCACGGCCGTCGAGCTGCTGCCCGTGCAGGCCTTCACGGACGAACCGTCCCTCGTGGCCGCCGGCCGCCACAACTACTGGGGCTACTCGCCGCTGGCCTACTTCGCACCGCACCCCGGCTACGCGAGCGAGCCCGGCCGGGAGGTCGAGGAGTTCCGCACGATGGTCGCGGCCCTGCACGCCGCGGGCATCGAGGTGCTGGTCGACGTCGTCTACAACCACACGTGCG
>CAZREF010000014.1:0-58332 GCA_964599245.1 uncultured Aeromicrobium sp.
AGCCGTCGGTGGCGACGAGGACGTGCATGGCTGCTCCTTCGCGTCTTCCGAGCATCGTGGCCGGAGCCACCGACCACCGCAACCGCAGGTCCGGGGCTCGGGACCCCAGCGCCGGCCTCAGGCGCTGCGGCGCCTGCGCGACGTGACGACCGCTGCGGCACCGGCGACGACGAGACCCGCCCCCAGCGCGAGCATCGTCGACGTGATCGGCGCGCCGGTGTCGGGAAGGGCGCCGGTCGCCGCGTCGGCGACGTCGAAGGGCTGCCAGGCGAGCAGGACCCCACTGGTCGGCTCGATGGTGCCAACGTGGTGGCGGCCCGTGAGGCCGGCGGGCACCGGGACGCGCACGGTGTCGCCGAGAGGCCCGACCGACACCAGCTCAAGCGTCGAGGCGCGGGTGAGCGCCCGCATCTGCTCGGTCCTCGCGTCGTTGAGGTCCTTCACGAACTCGATGATCTTCTGCAGCATCTCGTCGAGCGCCTTCTGCTGCTCGTCGGTGCCGCGGGAGTAGTCGTCCTCGGCCTGCGTCGCGGCGTCGGCCGCTGCGTCGACGAAGACCTTCTCGATGGCCTTCGTGTCCAGGACGACCTCCTTCTTCGTCCCGCCGAGCGCGTCCTGCTTGTCCTTCGTGCCGCTGTCGGTCGTCTTGGACGGCTTCTGTGCCGGCAGCCCGCCGAACAGCTTCTCGTAGGCCAGGAGCTGGTTCAGCACGGCCTCCTGCGCGCCGGGGGGCAGCGGACCGGTCTTGGCACCCTGCTGGTCGAGCACCGTCGCCAGCTCCTGCTGGGCCTTCCTCGCGGCGTCGACGGCCTGGGCCTTCTCCTCGATCCTCGCCATCTCCGTCGGCGACAGACCCTGGCCGAGCGGAGGGGCGGTGCGCGTGTCGACGAGGGTCGTGACCGAGCCCGCGGTGCCGGCAGCGGTGACCTGGCCGACGAAGTCGGCCAGGCTGAAGGTCGCGACGCCGCCCGCGTCCGCCGTGGCGGTCTGTGCAGCCCGCGACGACGTCAGGGTGACGTCGGTGGAGGGCTCGAAGCCGGTGGCCCGGACCTCGCCGGGGGTGCCGCCTGTGGTCACGGCGAGCACCGTCGTACGAACGGCGACCGAGGACAGCTCGCCGTCCTCGGTCTCGAGGATGCCGTGGTGGACGCCAGGCTCCTCGAGGGTGGAGTCGTCGGTGTTCCGGATCGTGATGCTGATCGTGCCGTCGTCGACGGCCTTCTTCGTCACCGGAGGGTTGTCACCGAGGTAGGCGGTGACCATGCCGTTCGGGGGCACCTCCCGCGCCGAGAGCGTGACGCCGTCGGCGGCCAGCTTCTCCGCGGTGATCCAGGAGGGCTTGGCAGTGACGGTGTAGAGGTCGCGCAGCACGTCGATCGTCACGCTCGCGAGGAGGCGGTCGCCGGCGGTGACGCTCACGAGGTGGTTGCCCGGCGCGGTCACGGGGAACGTCGTCGTGACCTCGAACGCGCCGTCGACGACGTAGAGCTCCTGGAGCGCCTCGCCGTCGAGGCGCAGGATCGCGTTGGGCTCGTCGACGGCGTCCGCCACGTCGAGGCCGGTCGCGCTGACCGGGACGGGACGCTCGCGGTAGGAGGTGAGGCTGCGCTCGGACACCACCGACAGCTGGGCCGGGGTGGGCCCCGTGCTCGTCGGCGGGGGAGTGGTCGGCGGGGGAGTCGTCGTCGACGGCGGGTCGGTCGGCGCGGAGGCGGTGGACGTCGCCGAGGTCGTGGCGGAGGACTCGGCCGCGAGGGCGCCCTCGTCGCCGGTGGGCGTGGTCGCGGAGGTGACGGCCGGGACGGCGACCACCACGACGGTGGACACGACGAGCAGCACGAAGGCGCGCAGGTACGACACGGGAGCTCCAGGGAGGGGGAGGGCGCCGGCCGTGTGCTCGACCGGCGCTCGCAGCCTAGGGGTGGTCCCACCGACGCGTCCCCGGAACTTCGCAAGAAGTACAGGATCGCGCGCGGAGTATCGTCGCCGCATGAAGGTCCTGGTCACGGGCGGGGTGCGTTCGGGCAAGTCGTTCCATGCCGAGTCGCTCGTGGTCGCGCACGAGCGGGTCACCTACGTCGCGCCGGGGCCCGAGGCCGATCCGGACGACGACCCCGAGTGGGCCGAACGGGTGCGTCGGCACCGCGAGCGCCGCCCGTCGCACTGGACCACGCTCGAGACCACCGACCTCGTCGCGGCGATCGAGGGTGCGGACGACGACGGCGACGAGGGCGCCGTGCTCGTCGACTGCCTGGGCACCTGGCTCACCCGCCAGCTCGATGAGCTCGACGCGTGGGACGCGATCCGCGAGGACTGGGAGCAGGTGCTGCTCGAGCGAGTCAACGCCGCCGTCGACGCGCTGGCCCGGACGTCGCGCGACGTCGTGCTCGTGACGAACGAGGTCGGGCTCGGCGTCGTGCCGGAGCACCGGTCGGGACGCATCTTCCGCGACCTGCTCGGCGTCGTGAACCAACGCTTCTCCGCCGAGTGCGACCAGGTGCTCCTCGTCGTCGCCGGTCGCGTCCTCACCCTCTGACGCCCGCCCCCGCGCCACTCACCCTGGTTGTCCCTCACTCACCTGCGGATGCTTCCGCTGGAGAGCGAGGGGAACCCGTGGTGAGCTGCTGGTTCCCATCACTTGATGGGAACCAGCAGCGGGGTGAGCCGGGGGTGGGGCTAGCGTCGGGGGGTGCATCCCGACGTCGAGGTCCTGCGGGCGGCCGTCCGGCTGCAGACGGTCGCCGAGCGCGACCCGGCACGGACCGACCCCGAGCCGTTCGCGCGGCTGCACGCCCTCCTGGCCGAGCGCTTCCCGCTGCTGCACGAGCACCTCGAGCGGGTCGACCTCGGCGCGGCGGCGCCGCGGGCGCTGCTGTGGCGCTGGGCCGGGCGGTCGTCGGACCGGCCCGTGGTGCTGATGGCGCACCAGGACGTCGTGCCGGTCACCCCGGACGACCCGTGGACGCACCCCGCCTTCGACGCCGACGTCGTCGAGACGCCCGACGGTCCGGCCGTGTGGGGGCGCGGCACGCTCGACGACAAGGGTCAGCTCGTCGCGATCTGCACGGCCGTCGAGCGCCTGCTCGCCGAGGGTGTGGTGCCCGCGCAGGACGTCTGGCTGTCGTTCGGGGCCGACGAGGAGGTGTCCGGGCCGTCCGCGCCCACCGCGGTCGCCGAGCTGCAGCGCCGCGGCGTGGAGCCGTGGTTCGTGCTCGACGAGGGGGGTGCGGTGGCCGGCGGGGCGTTCCCCGGCGTGCGTGCCCCGGTCGCTGTGGTCGGCGCGACCGAGAAGGGCACGACCACGCTGTCGCTCACCGTCACGGGGCGCGGCGGGCACTCCTCGACGCCGGCGGCGAAGGGCCCGACCGCCCGGCTGGGCCGCGCGCTCTGGCGGCTCGACCAGCACCCGTTCCCCGTCAACGTGCCCACGCCGACGGTCGACCTGCTGCGGCGGCTCGCCGCGCAGCTGCCGCTCCCGCTGCGGGCGTTGCTCGCCGGCGCCACCCGCACACCGCCGGCGGTGCTGGGCCGCGCTCTCGTGGCCGCCGGGCCCGAGACGGCGGCGATGGTGCGGACGACGATGGTCGCGACGACGCTCTCGGGCGCGCCGGCGCACAACGTCATCGCCGCCCGCGCCCGAGCCGAGCTCAACCTGCGCATCATGCCGGGGGAGTCGGTGGCGTCCGCGATCGCGCACGTGCGGTCGGTCGTGGACGACGACGAGGTGGTGGTC
Organism: uncultured Aeromicrobium sp.; assembly: GCA_964599245.1. Classification (GTDB taxonomy): domain Bacteria; phylum Actinomycetota; class Actinomycetes; order Propionibacteriales; family Nocardioidaceae; genus Aeromicrobium. The sequence goes on from CAZREF010000014.1 coordinate 3,734, forward strand.
GACGTCGTCGAGGCGAACGAGCCGAGCCCGCTGTCGCCGACCACCGAGCCCGAGGCGCAGGGCGCGTACGCGCTGCTCGAGCGCACCATCGCGGGCGTCTTCCCCGACGCCGTCGTGACGCCCTACGTGATGATGGCCGGCACCGACAGCCGCTCCTTCACCGCGATCTGCCCGCGCGTCTACCGGTTCGCCCCGCTGCGGATGAGCCAGGAGCAGAGGGCCTCGATCCACTCCTTCGACGAGCACGTGCACGTGGCGGCCTGGCTCGAGGGTGTCGACTGGTACGTCGTCCTGCTCCGAGGACTCTGAGATGGAGGACCTGCCATGACGACGACCCCCGCCGGCACCCTGCACCGGTCCCTGTGGGCCGTCGTCGGCTTCCTCGTCGCCGTCGAGGTGGTCAGCGGCATCCTGCAGGGCTTCTACACGCCGATCTTCTCCGACATCGCTCGCCACCTCGGCATCCGCGACGCCGACGTCAACTGGTTCGAGGCGGCCCAGCTGGTGCTGTCGGCGCTCGCCGTCCCGCTGCTGTCGCGCCTCGGTGACCTGTGGGGCCACCGCAACGTCCTGCTCGTCTCCACGGCCGTGACCGCGGTGGGCTCGTGGACGCTCGCCCTCGCGCCGGGCTTCTCGACGTTCCTCGTGGGGTGGGCGCTGCAGGGCGCCTACGTCGTGTGGCTGCCGGTGGAGGTGGCGATCATCCACCGACGCACCGCGGGCGACCCCGAGCAGCACCGCGTCACGCGACGCGCCGCCGCGTTCCTCGTCGCGGCCCTCGAGACGGGCGTGATCGTCGGTGCGGTCACGTCCGGGGCCCTCGTGGAGTCGACCTCGATGACGGTGCTCCTCTCGCTGCCCGCCGTGGCGGTCACCGCGTGCCTCGTCGTGGTCTGGTTCGGCGTCGAGCGCGACGAGGGCCAGGCGACGGGCCGCTACGACCGTGGCGGCGTCGCGCTCCTCGTGGTCACGCTGGGTCTGCTCATGGGTGGGCTGGTCTCGATCCGGGTGGTGGGCGTCGACGCGCTGCTGCCCTGGGGCCTGGTCGTGCTCGCGGCGGTGTCGGCGGTGGCGCTGGTGCGCTTCGAGCGTGACCTCGCGGCCGTCGGTGGCGACGTGGCGCCGCTCATCGACGTCGACGTCTTCGCCCGCGCCGCGCAGTGGCCGGTGCAGCTGACGGCCTTCCTGTTCGGCATGTCGGTGCTGGGTGCGCAGATCCCGCTGTCGACGTTCGCCCGCACCGACCCCGGCGTCGCCGGGTACGGCCTGGGCGCGTCGGCCGGCTTCGTCTCGACACTCATCGGGGTGTACGTGCTGACGATGGTCGCGGGCGCGCTGATGCTGCCCGTCCTGTCCCGTGCGCTCGGGCCCCGCGGCGCGATGGTGGCCGGGTGCGGGCTCGTCGCGGTCGGGTACGGGCTGTTCCTGCCGCTGCACGACTCCACCGCGCAGACGCTCACCAACATGGGGGTCGCCGGCCTCGGCTCGGGCCTCCTGGTGGCCGCCCTGCCGGCCGCCGCTGCCGCGGCCGCGCCTCCGCACGCCACCGGCTTCGCGACCGGCATGACGAACGCGACGAAGACCGTCGGCGGTGCGATCGCGTCCGCCGTCTTCGCCATCGCGCTCGCCTCGACGGGCTCGATCGACGACCCGACGCTGGGCGCGGCGCCGCTGCCGGGCTACCTCACGGTGTGGGCCGTCTGCTCCGCGTCCGCCCTCGTCGCCGCCGTCGCCCTGCTGGCCACCCGCCGCTCCGCCTCCGACGCCTGAGCAGTCTCCGCGTCGTGGAACACCATCGCCCGTTCCGGGCGGAGATTCGGGCGATGGTGTTCCGAGACGCGGGGAGGGGCCGGGTCAGGGGCGCTGGGCGCCGACGGGGTTCGGGAAGGTGATCGCGCCGGCGTCCACCACGGAGCGTGCGGCGGCGAGGAGGGCGGGCTCGACGGCCACGGCGTGGGCGCGGGCCTCGACGTCGAACGCGGCGTCGACCGCGCGGTCGGTGGCGTCCTCGAGGCGCTCGCGTGCGGCGCGGCCGGTCTCGGTGGCGACGCCGTCGGCGTCGAGCCAGCCTCGGTCGCGCAGGTCGGCCTGGGCGGCGGCCCACTCCTCCTCCGTCCACGCCCGCGACTCACGCTGCCGTGCCGGCGCGCGGCCCACCGCCACCTGCAGCACGTTCGCGGCGACGCCGGACAACCCCGCCGTGACCAGCACCGACACGTGCGCGTCGCCGCGCAGCTCGCGCAGCACGCTCGCGTGCCGCCACAGGGCGCCGACCGCGTCGTCCGGGACCGCGAGCGACCGTTCGGCCGCCGCGAGCGGCATCCCGGCGACGTCGACGCGCGCCGTCACCTCGGAGAGGCGTCGCGCGAGGTCGGCGACGTCGTGGCCCTCGAGGCCCGGGGCGAGCGCGTCGCGGGCGACGGCCACGCGCTCGGCCAGCACGGCGTCGACGTCGGCCATCCGCCACGCGTCGGGCACGGCACGCTCGACGAGCCGTGGCGCGAAGCCGTGGAAGGTCGCCACCACCACGCCGGCGGGCGGCGTGCCGAGCGCCCCGGCACGCGAGGCGACGTACCCCATCCAGTAGCCCTTGAGACCGAGCGCCTCGTAGCGCTCCTTCGCGTCGGGAGCGAAGTAGACGACGGAGTGGAGCGCCTCGATCGAGCGCCAGAAGCCGGTGAGCGGGTGCACGCCGCCAGTCTGCCCTGGGTCCAGACGCGATGAGGGTGTGGGTCGGGTCACCCTGGATTGCCACCCACCCCGAGCCTCTGCTTAGGTAAGGCTTGCCTGATCAAGTTCCAGATCGGCACCGGACCTCGGGGAAGGAGCACGGTGGACCACCACCTGTTCAGCCCGGCGAACGCCGAGCACTATGCCACGACGATGCGACGGGGCATCGACGTGCTGACCGACCACCTGGTCCGGGTCGACCGGCCCTTCAGCGGACGTGACGTCGAGGCCGTCGCCCGGGCCGTCGACGCCGTCGACCTCGAGCGTCCGGTCGACGTCGAGACCGCGCTGGAGGAGCTGCGCGACGTCTACCTCGACGACGCCGTGTGGTTCCACGACCCCGGCTACGCGGCCCACCTGAACTGCCCGGTGGTCGTGCCTGCGCTGCTGGCCGAGCTGTTCGTCTCGGCGGTCAACTCCTCGCTCGACACCTGGGACCAGTCGGCCGGTGGCACGCTCATCGAGCGTCGGCTGGTGGACTGGACGGCCGCCCGCATCGGGCTCGGCGACGGGGCCGACGGCGTCTTCACGTCCGGGGGCACGCAGTCCAACCTCCAGGCGCTGCTCATGGCGCGCGGCGAGACGTTCCTGCGCGGACACGTCGACCCCGGGCTCGCCTACGCGGACTCGCTCGCCCGCTTCCGGGTGTTCTGCTCGCGCGACGCCCACTTCAGCGTCCAGAAGTCGGCGACGATCCTCGGGCTGGACGCGGACGCCGTCGTGCCCGTCGACGTCGACGCCCGCCACCGGATGGACCCGGTGGGTCTCGAGCGTGCCCTCCACGACTGCGTCGCGCGCGGCCTGGTGCCGATGGCCGTCGTCGCGACCGCCGGCACCACCGACCTCGGCGCCATCGATCCCCTGCCCGCCGTCGCCGACCTCTGCGCCGAGCACGGCGTCTGGATGCACGTCGACGCGGCCTACGGCGGCGGGCTGCTCGTCTCGGCCCGGCGCCGGCAGCGTCTCCTCGGGATCGAGCGGGCCGACTCCGTCACGGTCGACTTCCACAAGACGTTCTTCCAGCCGGTGAGCGCCAGCGCCGTGCTCGTGCGGGATGCCGGCGCGCTGCGCCACGTGACCTACCACGCCGAGTACCTCAACCCGCGCACCGCCAACCTGCCCAACCAGGTCGACAAGAGCCTGCAGACCACCCGCCGCTTCGACGCGCTCAAGCTCTGGACGACGCTGCGCGTGATGGGGGCCGACGCGATCGGCGACGGGTTCGACACCGTCATCGACCTCGCGCACGCCACTGCCGACTGGGTGCGGGACCAGCCCGACCTGCGGCTGCGCGCCGAGCCCGAGCTCAGCACGGTCCTGCTGCGCTACCAGCCCGACGGCGTCGACGACGACCACGCCGACGACCTCAATCCGCGCATCCGTCGGGCCCTGTGGGGCGACGGCCGCGCGATCGTCGCGGGCACCAAGGTCGACGGCCGGTCGTGGCTCAAGCTCACGCTGCTCAACCCGGCGACGACCCTCGACGACGTGGTCGCCGTGCTCCAGCGCGTCCGGGCCGCCGGCGACGACCTGCTCGAGCGCGACCGCGAGGAGGTGGCGTCGTGAGAGCTGTAGCTGGGGCGACGCTGGACTTCGTCGCCGTCGGCGCGGGTCCATTCAACCTGGGTCTCGCGGCGCTCGCCGAGCCCACCGGGCTGCGCGGCGTGGTGCTCGAGTCCCGCGACGACACCACGTGGCACGGCGGCATGATGCTCCCCGACGCCACCTTGCAGGTGCCGTTCATGGCCGACCTCGTCACCATGGCCGACCCGACGTCGCCGTACTCCTTCCTGGCCTACCTCAAGGAGGTCGGCCGGCTCTACCCCTTCTACATCCGCGAGAGCTTCTACCCGCTGCGGCGCGAGTACGACCGGTACCTGCGCTGGGCGGCCGAGCGGCTGCCGGTGCGGCTCGGGCACCACGTGCAGTCGGTCGAGCGTGACGGAGACCTGTTCGTCGTCACGGCGCTCACGGCCGACGGGCCGACCGTGCTGCGCACGCGGCACGTGGTGCTCGGGGTGGGCACGCGTCCGCACGTGCCCGCGGCCCTGCGGGGCGCCGTCGACGGACCGGGCCTCGCGGTCCACAGCGCCGACTACCTCGGGCACAAGGAGGCACTGCAGGCGTCGGGCTCGGTCGCCGTCGTCGGCAGCGGCCAGAGCGCGGCCGAGGTGTACCGCGACCTCCTCGAGGATGCCCGCGACCGCGGCTACCGGCTCACGTGGGTGACGCGGTCGCCGCGCTTCTTCCCGATGGAGTACACCAAGCTGACGTTGGAGATGACATCGCCGGAGTACACCGCGTACTTCCAGTCGCTGCCCACCGACGTGCGCTACCGACTCGTCCAGGAGCACAAGCCGCTCTACAAGGGCATCAGTGGCGACCTCGTCGACGACGTCTACGACACGCTCTACCGGCTCTCCCTCGACGGCCCGGTGCCGACGGAGCTGCGTGCCGGGACGACGGTCACGTCGGCCGCCTGGGACGCCGCCGCGGGCGAGCACCGGCTGGGGCTGCGCCACGACGAGACCGGTGCGACGTCGACGCTGTCGACGGCCTCGCTCGTCGTCGCGACGGGCTACCGCGCCCAGCTGCCCGATCTCGTGGAGCCGCTGCGCGACCACCTGCACTGGGACGAGCGCGGCCGGTTCGCGGTCGCCGCGGACTACACCGTCGACCCGGAGCACCGCGTGTTCGTGCAGAACGCGGAGGAGCACACGCACGGCTTCGTCGCCCCCGACCTGGGGATGGGGGCCTTCCGCTCGTCCGTCATCGTGAACACGATGGCGGGTCGGGCGGTCTACCCGGTGGAGGAGCGGATCGCGTTCCAGACCTTCGGCGCTCCTGCCGTCGATCGGGCGATGTCGGGGGCCGAGCGGTGACGGTGACGTTCGAGCCGCTCGACGTCGAGCGCGACCTGGCCCTGGTGCACGCGTGGGTGACGCACCCGCGCTCGCGGTTCTGGATGATGCAGGACGCGAGCGTCGACGACGTGCGCCGCGAGTACGCGGGCATCGTCGCCGACCCGCACCACGACGCCTGGCTGGGGCGGGTGGTCGGCACCCCCGGCGGGGGTGCCGGGCCCGGGGGTACCACCCTGCACGGAGCGAAGCGAAGTGCTTGGGGGAGGGCGGCGGACGACAGAGCCTTCCTGGCCGAGACCTACGACCCGGCGCACTCGCCGATCGCGCCGCACGCGGAGGTGCTGCCGGGCGATCTCGGCATGCACGTGCTGGTGGCGCCCACCGACACCCCGGTGCACGGGTTCACGGCGACCGTCTTCGCGGCGGTCGTGGCGCACTGCTTCACCCTGCTCGGCCACGGCGGCGTACCCACGGCGCGTGTCGTGGTGGAGCCCGACGTCCGCAACGAGGCGATCCACGCGCTCAACGCCCGCGCCGGGTTCGTCGTGGAGCGCGAGCTGGAGCTGCCGGACAAGACCGCGCTGCTCAGCACCTGCACGCGTGCGCAGTGGGAGTCCAGCGAGCTGGGCCGTGCACACGAGGGAGCCGGCCGATGAGCGTCGACCTGCGCGAGGCCGTCGGCGCACCGCTCGACACGGCCGACCACCTCGAGCCGGCCACCCTCGAGCGCGCCCAGCGTCGGCTGGTGGCGAAGGCCCTCGGCGAGCTGGCCCACGAGCGGCTCCTCGTGCCGACCCCCGTGCCCGACGCCGGGTCGGACGGCAGGGGCGGCTGGTGGGAGGTCGTCACCGCGACGTCGGCCTGGCGCTTCCACGCCCACGTCCACGAGCCGGAGCACTGGTCCGTCGACCCGTGGTCGGTGCTGCGTCGCGACGCGGCAGGGGAGAGGTCGCTGCCGGTCGACGTGCTGGAGCTCGTGGCCGAGCTGCACGACGAGCTCGGCATCCCCGAGCACCTGGTGGCCGTCTACCTGGAGGAGCTGAGCTCGACCCTGGCGGCCGCGTGCTGGACCGACACCCACCACGCGCACACCGTCGACGACCTGCTCGCCGCCGACCTCGCCACCACCGAGGCGGCCATGCACGAGGGCCACCCGGCGTTCATCGCCACGAACGGCCGCATCGGCTACGGGCTCGACGACTACCGCGCGTACGCCCCGGAGACGGGGAGTGCGGTGCACCTGGTGTGGCTCGCCGTGCGCCGCGACCTCGCGGTGCTGTCGCTCGGCCACGGCCTCGACGAGCACGCGCTGTACGCCGGTGAGCTCGATGCCGACGAGCGCGACGCGTTCGACGCCCGGCTGCGCTCCCTCGGGCTCGACCCCGGTGCGTACCTGCTCGTGCCGGCCCACCCCTGGCAGTGGACGAACAAGCTGGCCGTCACGTTCGCCGCCGACGTCGCCCGCCGCGACGTCGTCCCGCTCGGCACCAGCCGCGACGCCTACCGGGCGCAGCAGTCGGTGCGGACCTTCCTCAACGTCTCCGACCCGACGCGGATGTACGTGAAGACGGCGCTGTCGGTGCAGAACATGGGCTTCATGCGCGGCCTGTCGCCGCACTACATGCGCGGCACGCCCGCCATCAACGACTGGGTCCATGCGCTGGTCGAGGGCGACCGCGAGCTGAGGCGCTGCGGCTTCACGGTGCTGCGCGAGCGCGCGGCCGTCGGCTACACCGGCGGCGTCTACCAGCAGGCGGGCGGCGTGCGCCGCGGCCCGTACCAGAAGATGTTCGCCGCGCTCTGGCGCGAGACGCCGACGCTGGCCGCCGGCGAGCGGGCCGCGACCATGGCGTCGCTGCTGCACCGCGACCGCGACGGTCGCAGCCTGGCGGTGGCCACCATCCGTGCGTCCGGCCTCGACCCGGGCGACTGGGTGCGCCGCTACCTCGACCTCTACCTGCGTCCGGTGGCGCACTGCCTGTGGGCGCACGACCTCGCCTTCATGCCGCACGGGGAGAACCTCATCCTCGTGCTGCAGGACCACGTCCCGGTGCGTGCGGTCATGAAGGACGTCGGCGAGGAGGTGGCGCTGCTCGTCGGCGACGGCCCCGAGGCGCACCCCGAGGACGAGCTGCCGGAGGCGGTGCGCCGCATCCGTGCGCAGGTGCCGGAGGGGCAGCAGTCGCTCGCCGTCCTCACCGACGTGGTCGACGGGTTCCTGCGCTTCCTCGCGGCGATGCTCGCCGACGAGGGCGTGCTTGCGGGCGAGGACTTCTGGGCCGCCGCGGCGCTGTGCCTGCGCGACCTGCAGGCCGACCACCCCGAGCTCTCCGCGCAGCACGACCGGTACGACCTCCTCGCGCCGGACTTCGAGCACTCCTGCCTGAACCGGCTGCAGCTGCGGAACACCCTCGAGATGGTCGACCTCGCGGACCAGGCGCAGTCGCTGCAGGTCGTCGGCCGGCTCGCGAACCCCCTCCACGGGCGATGACCGGGGGCCCGACGGCGGTGCTGCGCGCGAGCGGCTCCACGCTCGAGGACCTCGCGTTCACCCAGGGCCGCGCGACGGCGGAGGTGTCGCGCGACCGGCTGCTCGAGGACCTCGCGCACGTCCGGGGCGCGACCGGGACGTCCTGGGACGCGTTCGTCCGGCGCTCGCTGCTCGCCCGCACCGCCCGCCGCGCCCACGACCGCCTCGGCGACGAGGCCAAGGGACTCGTCGACGCCTACGCGGCGGGGGTCCGCGCTGGCGGCGTCGAGGACTGGGAGGACTGGACGTCGCTCGGCGTCATGGCCGTGCACCACGCCCTGTTCGGCAGCCTCGGCCACCAGCTGTGGAGGCGGCACGTCCGCCGCGCCCTCGGTCCCGACGCGCTCGCTCGGCTCGTCCAGGAGGCGCCGGCACTCTCGGGCAGCAACGCCTGGGTCGTGGGCGGAGCGCGGTCGGCCGACGGGTCGCCCCTGGTCGGAGCCGATCCGCACCGCTTCGTCACCGTGCCCGGCGTCTACCAGCGCGTCCAGCTCGTGTCGACCGACGAGGACGTCGACGTCGCGGGGCTGACCTTCCCGGGGGTGCCGGGCGTGCAGCACTTCGGGCACACCGGCACGGTGGCGTGGGCGATCACCAACGCGATGGCCGACACCCAGCAGCTCGTCGACATCGGGGCGGACGTGCCGCGCCACGTCGTCGACGGGGTGCCGGTCACGGCCCACGGGCCCCTCGTGCTCGAGCATCCCGACGGCTCGGGCGTCGCCGTGCGGACCGTGCCGTGGCTGCTCGACGACCTCGGCCTCGACGCCCTTCCCCGGCTGCTCCGCGCTCGCACGGTGGCCGACGTCGACGCCGCGCTGGAGGTGTGGGTCGAGCCCGTCAACGACGTCCTCGTCGCCGACGTGGAGGGCCGGGTGCTGCACCGCGTCGCGGGCCGCGTACCGCGTCGCGAGCCGGACGGCACCTGGTCGGGGTGGGTGACGTCGTACCGCCGTGAGGTCGGTCCGGACGGTCACGCGGTGGTCGCCAACCACCGCCAGGGCGAGCACAGCGCCGACCTCGCCCACGAGCTGGCGCCGCCGCACCGGGGCCGACGCCTGGAGCAGCTGCTGGCCGAGCGCGACGTCCTCGACGTCGAGACGGGCGCGGCGCTGCACGCCGACACGCTGCTCCTCCCGGCCGCGGCGTGGCAGGGCCGTCTGCGCTCGCTGGTGCTCGACCGCGAGCCCCCGCACGTGACCGCGCTGCGCGACCGACTCGTCGCGTGGGACGGCCGGATGGACGCCGACTCCGTGGACGCCGCGCTGTTCGCGACGCTTCGGTCCGCCGTGGTGCGAGGTCTCGTGCGGCACCCTGCGCTGGCTGCCCTTGCCGTGCCGTCGGCCGACCCGTGGACCGGCCCGGGCGAGCTGTTCGCGCCCTGGATGCGTCCGGAGCCGCGGCTCGCGCTCGCCCTGGACCGATGGCTGGACGGCGAGGACGCGCTGGACGGCGTCGACGTCGACGCGCTGCTCCGGGACGGTCTGCGCGAGGCCGCTCCCGCCCTCGCCGATCCCGTGCCGTGGGGCGACCTGCACGCGTTCACGCCTCCCGGCGGACCCACGCTGCGGCTCGGCGGCGACGACGGCTGCGTGCTGTCGACGTCGTCGCTGCCCGGTCTCGACGACCGTGTGTGGCGCGGCCCCGTCGCGCGCCTCGTGTGGTGCCTGGCCGACCGGTCCCGCAGCCGCTGGACCGTGCCCGACGAGCTCGACGTGTGGGCGTCGGGCGCGACCTCGCCCCTGGAGGCCTGACGTGACCTTCTCGACCCGACCCCTGGACCCCGACGCCGACCTCGACCTCGTGCACGGCTGGGTGACCCAGCCGCGTGCGGCGTTCTGGGGCATGACCGACCACACGCGCGAGCAGGTGCGGGAGGTGTACGCCTACCTCGCCTCGCTCGAGACCCACCATGCGTACCTGGTGCTGGAGGGTCCCGACAGGGCGCCGTGCGCGATCTTCCAGACGTACGAGCCCGAGCACGACCCGGTGGGCGAGGTGTACGACGTGCGGCCCGGCGACCTCGGGGTCCACCTCCTCGTCGCGCTCGGCGAGCGGCGTCCGGGCTTCACCGGGGCGCTCGCGCGCTTCCTGCTCGGCAGGGTGCTGTCGGACCCCCGCGTGCAGCGGGTCGTCGTGGAGCCCGACGTGCGCAACGAGCGATCGATCGCGCGGTTCCTGCGTGAGGGCTTCGCGCCCGGTCCCGTGGTCGACCTCGGGCACAAGCGTGCGCAGCTGGCCTTCCTGACGCGCGATCAGGCGCTGAACGGCTCGCCCGTCGCGGCGTCGTAGAGCTCGACGTCGGACAGGGGCACGGTGCGGCGGGAGACGCCGAGCTTGGTCCAGGTGAAGCCCTCGGGCGGCTCGTCGCCGACGGCCACGAGGTGCACGCCGTCGACGCCCTCCTCGAACGCGGCGACCAGGTCGAGGCCTGGCTGATCCGCCGCCCCCGGCCCGGTGGTTCCTGAGCCCCGTCGAAGGGCACCCCCGCCGAGGCGGTACCGCGCTCGGAGCCCGACGTGCTGCGCGGGCCGCACGGCGCCGCGGGCGTTGCGCCAGCCGTACGCCGGGGTGTCGTAGAAGGAGATGACGAGCCGCTCGCCGTCGGCCTCGAGCCGCCAGAACGCCGTGCCCGACGGGGCCCTCGTCTCCCGCAGCACGCGGGTGCCGTCGTCCAGGGCCTCCACGACGACACCGGGGAGCTCCGGCACCACCAGGTAGTCGACGAACCGGCCCGCGCCCGGCGCCGGCTCGGGGTGCCCGAACGCGGCGCGCGCGGCGTCGGCGTCGGCGTATGTGGCGTCCTCCAGCGGCACCACGGGACCGCCGACCACGTCGAGGCCCTCGAGCATGATCCCCGTGGTCTGCGCCGGGGTGAGGAGCAGCAACCAGTGCCGGTCGACCGGGCGCGGCCAGGGGGACGTCACGGCGTCAGCAGGACCTTGCCCGTCGCGCGGCGCTCGTCGATCTCGGCGAGCGCCCGCGCGGCGTCGTCGAGTCCGAACGTCGCACCGATCGGGGGCACGAGGGCTCCGGAGGCCAGGTGCGGGGCGAGGGCCGCCCACTCCTGGGCGATGTGACCGGGTCGGGCGAGGGCGTAGGCGCCCCAGCCGACGCCGACGAGGCTGAGGTTGTTCAGCAGCAGCCGGTTGACCTTGACCTCCGGGATCTCGCCGGCGGTGAACCCGATGACGAGCAGGCGTCCGTCGTCGCGCAGGCTGCGCAGCGAGTCGGTGAACCGGTCGCCGCCCACCGGGTCGACGACGAGGTCGACCTTGCCGGAGGACTTCACGGCGTCGAGGAACCCGTCGGCGAGGACGAACTCGTCGGCTCCCGCGTCGATGGCGACGGCGCCCTTATCGGCGGTGGAGGTCACCGCGACGACGTGGCCGGCGCCGAACGCCTTCGCGACCTGGATGGAGGCCGTGCCGACGCCGCCGGCGGCGCCGTGCACCAGCACCCGCTCGCCCTCGGCGAGGTGGCCCCGCTCGACGAGCGCGAAGTAGGCGGTCAGGTAGTTGAGCGGCACCGACGCGCCCTGCTCGAAGGAGACCGCGTCAGGCAGCGGGAACGTCATGTCCACGGCGCACACGGCCAGCTCGGCGAACCCGCCCAGCATGCAGAAGCCCGCCACGCGGTCGCCGGGGGCGAAGCCCGAGCCCTCGGGCGCGCTCACGACCTCGCCCGCGACCTCCGAGCCGGGGACGAACGGCAGGTCGGGCTTGATCTGGTAGAGCCCGCGGGTCTGCAGCACCTCCGGGAAGGAGACGCCGGCGGCGCGCACCCGGACGAGCACCTGCCCCTCTCCGGCGACGGGGTCGGGGAGCTCGGTGACCTCGACGGCCGAGGGCCCGTCGAGCGTCGTGATCTGCACGGCACGCATGGCCCGACCCTAGGGCCGCGACACCGAGGTGAGCAAGCGCTTAGCGCCCTCCGTCCGGAGCGACCCCGTCAGTGCCCGCGGCGCAGGCGGAGGCTGTCGAGGCCGTTGGTCGCGAGGTACCGGGTGACGTTCAGCAGGGCGTGGCGGTCGGGCGCGGGCTCCTTGCCGTCGGCCATGCGCCACATCTGCACCGTGTAGTAGGTGAGCTCGGTGAGGTTGTCGAGCAGCCGGACGCCGCTGCGCCGCGGGCGGACGGTGCTGGCGCCGGCACGTCCGTCGACCAGCCGGCCGGGCACGTCGGGCTCCACCGTGAGCGGACGGCCGAGGCCGACGAGGTCGATGCCGCCGTCGGTGAGGGCGTCGGCCATCCCCTCGACCGTGCGGAAGCCTCCGGTGACCATGAGCGGCAGGTCGGGGAGCTCGGCGCGCACCTGCTCGGCGAACGCGAGGAAGTACGCCTCGCGACGCCGGGTGGAGTCCTTCAGGCTCGGGTCGACCCCGAGCATGGCGGCCGACGCGTACGTGCCTCCGGACACCTCGAGCAGGTCGATGCCCTCCGCGGCGAGCGCGTGCACGACGGCGAGCGACTCGGCCTCGTCGAAGCCGCCCTTCTGGAAGTCGGCGGAGTTGAGCTTCACCGACACCGGGACGTCCGGTCCGACGGCGGCTCGCACGGCGCGGACCACCTCGAGCAGGAACCGGCGGCGCTTCTCCGGCGAGCCGCCCCACTCGTCGGTGCGCTGGTTCGACAGGGGCGACAGGAACTGGCTCACGAGGTAGCCGTGGGCGCCGTGGACCTGCACGCCGTCGAACCCGGCCTGCGTCACGACGCGAGCCGCGGTGGCGAACCGCTCGACGACCTCCTCGATCTCCCCGCCCGTCATCGCGCGGGGCTCGGCGAAGACGCCGGCCGTGCCGGGCACGGCGACGGCCGACGGCGCGACGGGGTGCGCCGACAGCGACCGCGGGACCTGGCGCCCCGGGTGGTTGAGCTGCACCCAGGCGGCGCTGCCCCCGGCCTTGATCGTCCGCGCCCAGGCGGCGAGGTCGGCGGCATCACGGTCGTCCTCGACCACCACGTTGCCCGGCTCGCCGATCGCGCGACGATCGACCATGACGTTGCCGGTGATCGTGAGGCCCAGGCCGTTGTCGGCCCAGCGGGCGTAGAGACGGCGCAGCCGGGTGCCCGGGGAGTGGTTTCGACGCGCCAACCCCTCGCTGAGGGCGGCCTTGACGAGGCGGTTGCGCAGCACCGCCCCGTTCGGGAGCCTGAACGGCTCCGCGAGGACGGAGCGGTCGACGTCGGTCGTCATCGCGCCCGGAGGACGACGGGCGCCTTGTCGTCCGGGACGTTGGTGATGTTGCGCAGGCGCGGGCCGGTGGGCCGCTCGGTGTGCACCGCGAACCGCTGCAGCACCTCCCGCAGCACCACCGTGCCCTCCATGAGCGAGAACGCCGCACCGATGCAGCGCCGCACCCCACCGCCGAACGGGATCCACGTGCCGGCCGTGACCTCGCCGTCGAGGAAGCGGTCGGGGCGGTACAGGTGGGCGTCGGCGAAGGACGACTCCCGGCTGTGCGACAGCATGATCGACGGCGCGACGGTGGTGCCGCGCGGCAGCCGTCGGCCCGCGACCACCTGGTCGCTCTGCAGCGAGCGCGCGACGAAGTCGATGATCGGGTGCAGGCGCATGGCCTCCTTCAGGCACGCCTCCAGGAACCCCTCATCGCCTGTGTCAGCGGCTGCGGTGGCGCGCGCCAGCAGCTCGGGGTGCTTCCCCAGCTCGTGCAAGGTCCACGACAGCGCCGACGCAGTCGTCTCGTGGCCGGCCAGCAGCAGCGTGACGAGCTGGTCGCGCAGCTCGGCGTCGCTGAGCCCAGCCTCCGAAGCGTCCGTCTCGCTGCCGGCGCGCAGGAGCCGCGAGAGCACGTCGTCGCGACCCTCCAGTCCGTCGCGCGCGTGCTCGGCGCGACGCTCGCGGATCTCGGCGTAGAGCAGCTCGTCGACCTCGCGCAGGTTGGTGAAGAAGCCGCGCCACGGCGGCACCTTCCGCAGCCGCGGGAAGATCCACGACAGCAGGATCCCCGCGTCGATGTCGACGATGCGGGTCACCTTCGGGCGCAGCACGGCCAGCCGCTCCTCGTCGGTGACGCCGAAGACCACCTGCAGGATCACCTCGAGGGTGATCGCGTTCATCGCGTCGAGCGTGACCAGGCGCTGCCCGTCCTGCCAGCCCTGCACCGCCTCCTTGGCGATGCCCTCCACGAGCGGCCGATAGCTGCGCATCGCCGGGCCGGTGAACGCCGGCATCAGCAGCTTGCGGCCGCGCTGGTGCTCCGCGTCGTCGGTGAGCAGCAGCGAGTGCTCGCCCATCACCGGCTTGAGGATCGCGTTGCCCTCGCCGGCGTGGAACTGCGCCGGGTCGGCCGCGAAGATCTCCTTCACGTCTGCCGGGTCGGCGTGGATCACGAGCGTGCGCGGACCGGGCAGGATCTGCACCGAGAACGTGTCGCCGTAGCGGGCGTGCGCGTCGCGGATGAGCGGCCCCCGCTTGCGCATGAACCGCATCGTCATGAGCAGCGGGTTGCCCCGCGGGCCCGGGGGCACGTCGTACTGGTCGGCTGCGCCCGGGTTCCGCGTCGTCATGTCAGGCCGCCTTCTCCCAGGCGAAGTCCTGCGCCTCGACCTTGCGGGTCGCCCACCAGTAGCGGAACGTGAAGCCGGGCCAGATCGTGCGGTTCTTGCCCTGGCTGTCGAGGTACCAGCTGGTGCAGCCGCCCTGGCTCCAGACGCCCTTGCTGACCTTCTCCTGCAGGGCGTCGTTGAACTCGCGCTGCGCCTGCGGCGTCGGCTCGACGGCCTGGGCGCCGCGCTCGTCCATCTCGTCGAGCATGGACACGATCCACTTGGTCTGCTGCTCGATCATGAAGACGACCGAGTTGTGGCCGAGGGCCGTGTTCGGGCCGAGCAGGAAGAAGAAGTTCGGGAAGTGGGTCACGGAGATCCCGAGGTAGGTCTCGATGCCCTGCTCGTTGAACGTCTTCGACAGGTCGCGCCCGCCCTTGCCGGTGACGTGCACCCACTCGAAGGCGTCGGTGACGTGGAAGCCGGTGCCGTAGATGATGACGTCGGCCTCGCGGAACGTGCCGTCCTTGGCGCGGACGCCCTCGGGCGTGATCTCCTCGATGCCGTCGGTGACGAGCTCGACGTTCTCGCGGTTGTAGACCGGGACGTAGTTGTCGGTCTTGAGGATGCGCTTGCACCCCAGGCGGTAGTCGGGGATGAGCTTCTCCGCGACCTCCGGGTCCTTCACGGTGCGCCGGATGTAGTCGGAGACCTTGTTCTCCATGACCTTCGAGACGTTCTGGAGCGGGCCGGTGAACGCCAGCTGCTGCGCCTCGTTCAGCCAGTACATGGCGTTGCGGTAGGCGCGGGTGCCGCCGGGCAGCCTGGTGATGAAGGCCTTCTTGCGGCCCTCGATGTCGTGGTTGTGCTTCGGGACGACCCACGGTGCGGTGCGCTGGTAGACGTCGAGCTGGGCGACGTCGCCGACGATCTGGGGGATGAACTGGATGGCGCTCGCGCCGGTGCCGATGACGGCCACCTTCTTGCCGGTGAGGTCGACGTCGTGGCGCCACTGCGCGGAGTGGAAGCGCGGGCCGTCGAAGCTCTCGGCGCCGGGCAGGTCGGGCACGTTCGGGATGTGCAGGCCACCGATGCCGGAGACGACGACGCGGACGTCGTAGGTCTCCTTGCTGGTGCGGACGGTCCAGCGCAGGCGCGACTCGTCCCACTCGGCGCCCTCGACCTCGGTGCCGAAGTGGATCACGTCGTAGAGGTCGTGCTTGCGGGCGACCTCGCGCATGTACTCCCAGATCTCCTGCTGGCCCGAGTACTCGCGGCTCCAGTCCTTGTTGAGCTCGTAGGAGAAGCTGTACATGTGGGACTGGATGTCGCACTCGGCGCCGGGGTAGGTGTTGTCGCGCCAGGTCCCTCCGACGTCGTCGGCCTTCTCGATGACCACGAAGTCGGTGCGGCCCGCCTCGCGCAGCTTCATGGCCATGCCCATGCCGCTGAAGCCGGTGCCGATGACCAGGATGTCGGTGGAGATCATGTTTCGGATACTATCGGTATCTGAGAGCGGTGACCAGGTGTCACCGGACACAGCCAGGAGGTCCTCGTGACGGTCGACAGCGAGCGCACGACCACGCGCGCGGAGCGCCAGGCGCAGACGCGTGACCGGTTGGTCGAGGTGGCGCGGGAGCTGTTCCTCGCCGACGGCTACAACGCCACGTCGCTGGACAAGGTGGCCGTCGCGGCCGGCTTCTCCAAGGGCGCCGTCTACTCGAACTTCTCCGGCAAGGAGGAGCTCTGCATGGCCGTCCTCGACACGATCCACGAGGAGCAGATCGAGGGCGTCGTCGCCGCCTTCACCGTCGACGCCGACCTCGACGGCCGGATCGACGCGTTCGCCGCGTGGGCGCGCGAGAAGCTCGGCCACCCCCGCTGGACCGCGCTCGAGGTCGAGTTCGCGGCCGTCGCGCGGCAGAGCCCCTGGGTCGCCACCGAGCTCGTGAAGCGGCACCGCATGCTCGTCTCGGCCAGCGCCGACCTCATCGAGCGCGTCACCGCCGACGCCGGGGTCGCCCTGGGCATCGAGGCCCGCAAGGCCGCCACCGCCCTCCTCAGCCTGGGCATCGGCCTCGGCGCCATGCGCTCCCTCGACGCCGAGCTCGACGTCGACGTCTTCGCCGACACCATGCGTGCCCTCCTGCGCGGCTCCACCTCCGCCTGACCTCCCACGTTCTGGACACTTCCGGGGCATTCTTGGGTCGCGGAGTGCCCCGCAAGTGTCCGAGACGCACGGCTCGAGGCTGCGCTGGCGCGGCCGAAACCGGGTGTGGTCCCCGAAAGGGGCCTCGACGGAGCAGAAGCGTCACGCTCGGCCGAGCCCCCGGCCGCCCCTTCGTAGGTTGTGGACAGTTCCGGGGCCCTTCGAGGCCCCTGAGTGCCCCGGAAGTGTCCGAAACCTTCGGACGGCCCGCAGGCCCGGACGCACCACGACCCCGGCACCAGGGGCGCCGGGGTCGTGGGGGAGGGGGTCAGTAGCCCCCGTTGTCCTTGAAGCGGTCGAAGCTGCGCTGCACCTCGGCCTCGGCCTCGACGCGGCCGGTCCAGGTGGAGCCCTCGACGGACTTGCCGGGCTCGAGGTCCTTGTAGACCGTGAAGAAGTGCTCGATCTCGAGGCGGTCGAACTCGGGGACGTGGTGGATGTCGCGCAGGTGCTCCTGACGGGGGTCCGTCGCGGGGACGCAGAGGACCTTGTCGTCGCCGCCGGCCTCGTCGGTCATGCGGAACATGCCGATCGCACGGCACGTGATGACGCAGCCGGGGAACGTGGGCGACGGCAGCAGGACGAGGGCGTCGAGCGGGTCGCCGTCGAGGCCGAGGGTGTCGTCGATGAACCCGTAGTCGGCCGGGTACTGCGTGGCGGTGAAGAGGGTGCGGTCGAGGCGGATCCGGTGGCTCTTGTGGTCGACCTCGTACTTGTTGCGCTCCCCCTTGGGGATTTCCACCGTCACATCGAAGATCACGGGCCGGGCCTCTCGTCGCTCGCTGGTGCCCGCTCGCGCCGGGTCCGGACGGGACCGCGGGGGCGGGACGCTTGCTGCATAGTCTGGCCCATGTGGGACGAGGTGGACGAAGCAGGGTCGCATGGCCGTGGGCGCTCGGCAGCGTCCTGCTGGCCGTCGTGCTCGTGGCCGCCGTCGCCCTGGCCTGGAGCACCGGCCGCCTGAACACGCTCGTCTGCGGCGGACCCTGCGGGCCGGAGGCGGTCGCCGCGCCGGGCGGGCTGGCCCTCGACGTCCCGGTGCAGCGCGCCGAGCCCGACCCGACGGTGGCCGCACGGCTCGACCCCGCCGCGGTCCGTGCCGCGGTGGAGCCCGAGCTCGACGACGACGCCCTCGGCGACCGGGTCGGGGTGCTCGTCGCCGCGCTCGACGGCACCCGGCTCTACGAGCGCGACGCCGACGAGACCTTCGTGCCCGCGTCGACGACCAAGCTGCTCACGGCGTTCGCGGTGCTGTCGCGGCTCGACCCCGGCTCCCGGTTCGACACCTCGACGGTGCTCGACGGCAACCGGGTGGTGCTCGTCGGCGGGGGCGACCCGTACCTCGCGTCCACCCGGCCGGATCGGCCCACGCGGGTCGACCGTGCCGACCTGCGCACCCTCGCCCGACGCACCGCGGCCGCCCTGGCCGACGCCGGCGTCGAACGCGTCTCCCTCGGGTACGACGCCTCCCGGTTCACGGGTCCTGCCGCGAGTCCCGCGTGGGAGGACTCGTACGTGCCGGGCCAGGTGGTCACGCCGGTCAGCGCGCTGTGGGCCGACCGCGGCATCACCGACGGCATCCGCTCGGCCGACCCGGCCCGCAGCGCCGCCGACCGCTTCGCGGGCTACCTCGAGGACGCCGGCGTCGACGTCCGGGGCGACGCGGAGCCGGGCGAGGCGCCGACCTCGGGCGCCCGTCCGCTCGCGACGGTCAGCAGCGCCACGGTCGCGCAGGTGGTGGACGCGATGCTCGTCCGCAGCGACAACGAGGCCGCCGAGGTGCTGCTGCGCCAGGTCGGGCTCGCCGCCGGCGGGGCCGGGAGCTTCGCCGACGGGACGAAGGCCGTCGCGGCGACGCTCGAGGAGGCCGGGGTGCCGGTGCAGGGCCTGCGCCTCACCGACGGCAGCGGACTCTCGCGCGCGAACCGGGTGGCGCCCCGGACGCTCGCCGGGGTGCTCCAGCAGGGCGCGTCGCGGGCCTCGACGGCGGAGCTCCTGGCCGACCTGCCCGTCGGCGGCCTCACCGGCACGCTCGAGCGCCGCTTCGGCACCGACGCTGCCGGCCGCGGTCTCGTGCGGGCCAAGACGGGCACCCTCACGGGGGTCCACTCGTTGGCCGGCTACACCGTCGACGCGCGCGGCGTCCCGGTGCTGTTCGCCGTGATGACCGACGACACCGAGGCGGTCGGCCCGCTCGTCACGCAGGAGGCGATCGACGACGTCGCCGACGCCCTCGCGGCCTGCTCCTGCGGCCCCTGAAGAACAGTCCTGTAGTTCCCGCGATCCAGGGACAGGTGGGACGGGTGGGGCGCACGATGGGGCTCCGCCGGGTGGGGAAGCCCGGCGGACGAGGGAGACATCATGCGCAGGCTCGGGCTCGCGTGTGCCGCCGCACTGGTGTGCGTCGGCACGCTGACCGCCGTCACCGGCACGACGTCGGGGGCCGCCCCGGCGACCCCGGTGCCGTTCCCCACGTCGCCGAAGGGGCTGAAGACCCCGAAGCCGCTGCCGAAGGAGGTCGACCCGCGGCCGGCCTACATGCCCCAGGTCGCGTGCCAGCCCGGCACCCCCGTCGGGGTCGCCAGGACCCGCGACCTGGTGATGAGCACGTACGGCGTGGGCGGCCGGGGCAACACCGCGCGGGGCTGTTCCGAGGGCGTCTCCGAGCACGCCGACGGACGCGCGTGGGACTGGATGGTCGACGTCGGCGACGCGAGGGAGAGGAAGGCGGCCGCCGACTTCCTCGCCTGGCTGACGAAGGACGACGGCCGCAACGCGCGTCGCCTGGGCGTCATGTACGTCATCTACAACGAGCGGATCTGGGCGGTCTACCGCTCGAAGGACGGCTGGCGCCGCAGCTCCGGCCACCGCGACCACGTGCACGTCTCCTTCAGCTGGAACGGCGCGCGCGGCACCACCAGCTTCTGGACCGGGAAGGTCCAGCCGGTCGACCACGGTCCCTGCCCGCGCTTCGCCGGCCAGCCCGCGGTGCTGAACGGCAAGGCCCGCACCACTCCCTGCTACGCGGCCGTCCCGCTGGTGAAGAGGACGTCGTACGCCACGGCGATGCTCGGCTCGCGCGTGTCGACGGTGAAGGTCGCGCAGAAGGCGCTCGGCGTGAAGCAGACCGGCAGCTTCGACTCCGCCACCCGCGAGGCGGTGAAGGCCTGGCAGAAGAAGCACGACCTGCCGTGGACCGGGGCGCTCGACCAGCCGACCTGGGCCTCGCTGGTGCCGTCGAAGGTCACGAGCGACGTGAGCGCCGGCATGACCGCCACCGAGGCGGCCGCCTACGGCGCCCGCACCTACTCCGCCACGCTGACGGAGCGGTCCACGGGCAAGGCCGTGCTCGTCCTGCAGGTGGCCCTCGGCATGAAGCGCGTCGACCGCAACGGCTACCTCGGGCCGGTGACGGTCGCGGCGATCAAGGCCCGGCAGGAGAGGCTCGGCCGCACGCCGACCGGCACCTGGACGAAGGCCGACTGGGCGGCGCTCGCGTCCTGACCACCCGTCCTGACCACCCGTCCGGATCGCCCTGGGGATTCGAGTGGTGGTGCGGGGGTACGCGCGCGACCATGAGGCCATGAGCGACGACCAGGCACGCGATCCGCAGACCGACCCGAGGGGCCGTGCGCCCGCCGGTGAGGTGGACCGCAGCCACGGCAAGGACGAGCGACGCTACGTCCCCTCCGACGTCGACCCGCAGCGCTGGGTCAAGCGGCTGGTGTGGGGCCTGGTGGCCATCGCGGCCGCCTACGGACTGGCGCTCGTCGCCGCTGCGTTCTTCCCGCGGTGGTGGGCCCAGCGCGTCGCGGACCAGGTCGACGGCGACCTCACGAGCGGCATCCTCTGGGGGCTCTTCTACGGCTTCGTGTTCACGCTGGTGCCGCTGCTCGTGGTCACCCAGCTGCGGCGCCGCTTCCTGAGCTGGACGTGGCGCGGCATCCTCCTCGTGGTCGCCGTCCTGCTCGCGATCCCGAACTGGTTCACGCTGGCCATCGTCGTGGGCAACGGCGACGCCGCCCACGCGGGCGAGCGCATCCTCGACGTCGACGCTCCCGGCTTCCGGATCGCCTCAGCGATCGGTGCGGTGGGTGCCGCCGGCCTCGTGGTCGTGCTGCTGGTCACCGGCGTCGTCGCGAGCCACCGACGCAAGCAGGTGCGCGACCTCAAGGGCCGCCTCGACGAGCGCGACAGCGCGGGCGGGGACGCGTCCGGGCGGTCCTGACGGCCCGGCGGAGACGGTCCGCCCAGGGCCCCTGCGACGCCGAGTTGCGGCCGACGCGCGCGGTGCCAGTGTGGGCATTGCGGCACCCGCCGCGATCCCGACTCCAGGAGGAACGCATGAGCGAGAACAACCCCGAAGGTCCCGCGGACGGAGGCGCCGAGGGCGTCCCCGGTGTCCAGGACGGTGGCGCCGACGGCGGGGCCGAGGGTCCCGCGGACGGTGGCGCCGAGGGCACGCCGGGTGTCCAGGACGGCGGTGCCGACGGAGGGGCCGAGGGTCCCGCGGACGGTGGCGCCGAGGGCACGCCGGGTGTCCAGGACGGCGGTGCCGACGGCGGCGCCGACGGATCGGCCAGCTGACCCGTGACCACCACCGACCAGGGCGGGGTGCCCGGACTGAGCCACGACGGCGGTCCCGGGCACCCGGCCCTGAGCCGGCTCGTGGTCGACCCCGTCGGCTTCGCGGCCGACACCTGGGGCCGCGCCCCGCTCCTGACGCGCGCCGCCGACCTGCCGTCGACGTTCGGCGACCTCTTCTCCGAGGATGCGGTCGACGCGCTGGTCTCCGTCCACGGGCTGCGCACCCCGTTCCTGCGGGTCGCGAAGAACGGCGACACCCTCGCGAACCGTGCCTTCACCTCCGGCGGTGGGGTCGGCGCGGGGATCGCGGACCAGGTCGACGACACCCGCCTCACCGCACTCTTCGCCGACGGCGCCACCCTCGTGCTGCAGGCCCTGCACCGCACCTGGCCGCCCGTGGTCCGCTTCGCCCAGCAGCTCGTGGCCGATCTCGGCCACCCCGTGCAGGTCAACGCCTACGTCACGCCGCCGCAGTCGCGCGGCTTCGACGACCACTACGACGTGCACGACGTCTTCGTCCTCCAGGTCTCGGGCGCCAAGCGCTGGCGCATCCACGCCCCCGTCCACGAGGCACCTCTGCGCGACCAGCCCTGGACCGATCGTCGCGACGCGGTGCGGGCCGAGGCCGAGCGCGAGCCGGTCATCGACGCCGTGCTCGAGCAGGGCGACGTGCTGTACCTGCCGCGCGGCACGCTGCACGCCGCCACAGCGCTCGGCGACGTCAGCACGCACCTCACCTTCGGGGTGCACACCTGGCACCGTCACCACCTCGCCGAGGAGGTCGTGGCCGCCGCCCTCGCCGCGTTGGCCGACGACCCCGACGTCCGCACGTCGCTGCCGTTGGGTGTCGACGTCGCCGACCCCGACGACCTCCACGCCCACGCCGAGCTGGTCCGCGACCGGCTGCTGTCGGCGGTCCGCGCGGTGCCGGTCGAGGCTCTCGCCGTCGCCCTCGGCCGACGCGACGAGGCCTCCGGACGAGCGGAACCGATCGGCCCCCTCGCGCAGCTGCGGACCGCCCAGGCGCTGGACGTGACCACCCCGCTGCGCCTGCGGGAGCAGACCGCGGCCCGGCTCGACGGCACGACCCTGCGCAGCCGAGCGGGCGCGGTGGACGTCGCCGACGTGGACCGCGGGGCCGTGCAGTCCCTGCTCGACGGCGTCGACGTCGGTGCCGGGACGCTCGGCCTGGAGGCGGCGCGGCGCCTCGTCTCGGCCGGGGTGCTCGTCCGCGCGTGAGGGCCCGGACGGGAGGATCGGCTCGTGGCCGACCTCGATGACCTCTGCGCCGCGCGCGCACGGGAGCGGTCCGACCCGCTCGCCGGCACGGCGCTGCACCTGCGTCGCCTCCTCCTGGTCGAGCACCAGGGACCCTGGCCGTTCCACGCCCTGGAGTCCGAGGGACTCGAGCCCGACGTGGTGGCGCGCCTCGTGGCGGCCACGCGCGAGGTCGGCGGACGCACCATCCTCATCCGCCGACCGGGCCGACGCTCGCAGGACCTGACGCACCGGGCGTGGGCCGTCGTCGACGTCGAGGCCGGCCGCATCCGGTGGGGCTCGTGGGACGTCGCCACGGACCTGCTCGACGCCTGCGACGTGCTGCGCGCACCGTCGGACGGCGGCGACTGGTCCGACGACCCGGCCGTGCTGGTGTGCGCGCACGGGCGGCACGACACCTGCTGCGCCGTGCGCGGCCGGCCGGTCGCGGCCGCGCTCGCCGAGCGTCTCGGCGACGTCGTCTGGGAGTGCAGCCACGTCGGCGGCGACCGGTTCGCGGCCAACGTCGTCGTGGTCCCGGACGGCACCTACTACGGCGGGCTCGACGCCGACACGGCCGTCGACGTGGTCGAGGGACACCTGGCGGGTCGGGTCGACGCGGCGGCGCTGCGCGGCAGCAGCGCCCTGCCCCCGGTGGCCCAGGCCGCGGCCGTGGCGGTGCACGAGCGCTGGGGACCGGCCGGCCCGCGCGACGTCCGGTCGGCGCGGGTGACGCAGGTCGAGGCCGAGCGCTGGCAGGTCGAGCTCGTGTGCGAGCGTGCGCTCCCGGCGACGGTCGTGGCCGACGTGCGCGCGGTGCACCGCGAGGCGGCCGTGCTCACGTGCCAGGCGCCGCGGGCCACCTCGGCGCGCGCGTTCGTGGTCGACGCACTCGAGGCGGGAGCGGCCGGGGCCGGCTGAGCCGGCTCACGCCGCGGGCAGCGAGTCCGATCCGGTCGAGGTCGGGCTCGAGGTCCTCGCCGGGCGGGACGGCGGGCCCGGCTCGGCGCGACGCAGCAGGCGCCCCGCCTGGCGGTTCAGGAGGCGCATCGCCGTGGTGTAGCCGAACGGGACGTAGCGCTGCGCGGTGTGCCCGAGCCACACGTCGCGCGAGGTGAACACCAGGTACCGGCCGCGTTCGATGCCGCTCAGCATCGACGCCGCCGCCGACTCCGGGCTCACCGCGTGCTTCTCGAAGCGCGCCACCGCGCCCGCGACGCGAGGGTCGTCGCGGTCGACACCCACGATGTCGACGGTGCCGACCAGGGGGGTCTTGACGGCGCCCGGGCAGACCAGGGTGACGCCGATGCGGTGCCGCTCCAGGTCGAAGCGCAGCACCTCGCTCACCCCGCGCAGACCGAACTTCGCCGCGCTGTAGGGCGCGTGGAACGGCAGGCCGAAGAGCCCGGCGGCGGAGGAGACGTTGGCGACGTGGCCGCCCCGCCCGGCCTCGACCATGCGGGGCACGAACGCGTTCATCACGTGGATCGGGCCCATGAGGTCGATCTCGACGGTGCGACGCCAGTGCTCGGGCCGCAGGTCCTCGATGCGTCCCCAGGTGGAGATGCCGGCGACGTTCAGCACGACGTCGACGGCGCCGACGTGCCCGTGGACGTCGTCGGCGAAGGCGCTGACGGCGTCGAGGTCGCTGACGTCGAGGGCGGCATGGTGCAGCACCGTGCCGCCGAGCGCGCGCACCTGCACGACCGTCCCTTCCAGGGCCTCGGCCTGGACGTCGGTCAGGGCAAGGCGGCAGCCGCGGGGGGCGAGCTGCAGGGCGGCGGCGCGGCCGATGCCGCTGGCGGCGCCGGTGACGACGACGGTTGCGCCGTCGAGCCGGGTACGGATGCGGGCCATGGGGATCCTTCCTCGAACCAGGACGACCGTACCAGTTGTGTTCGCCTCGGCGAGACGTTCCTGGGCGATCTGCTCGAAACGGCCCGACCCGACCCCGAGCGGTGGTAGGAACGTCGAGGACCCGCCCGCGGGTGAGCAGGCCGTGCTCGGAGGGAGTCGGCCCGCCCGCGGAGGGGAACCCCCGAGGAGCCGGCGCATGAGTCGAACGTCCCGCCCGAGCAACCGTCCGACCCGCGATCCCGCCGCTCGCTCGTCGGCGAGGCTCGCGGTGCGTTGCGCCGCCGGCCTCGTGGCCGTGGCCGCCGCGGTGGCGGCGACCGACGGCTCCGCCCTCGCGGCGCCCCTCGCCCCCGGGTCGCGGGTCGCCCCCCTCGTCGCCGCCACGCGGACGATGGTCGGCAACGGGGCCGACGCCCCGGCCACGTGCCGCGGCTCGGCGTGCAACGGCCGCAGCGGCGGCTTCCTTGCGGGCAACGGTGGCGACGGCGCCAACGGCGGCCGCGGTGGCAACGCCGGCCGGCTCGTCGGCAACGGCGGACGGGGTGGCGACGGTCTCCCGGGCCAGGACGGCGGCGCCGGCGGCAACGGCGGCCGGTGGTACGGCAACGGTGGACGGGGCGGCGACGGTGGCGACGGCGTGGCCGGCACCGACGGGGCCGTCGGGGCCGTCGGCGAGGCCGGGGCCGACGGGACCTCCGGCGAGGACGGCGTGGCCGGTCTCGCCGGTGGGGTGGGCGTGGCCGGCGACGACGGGGCCGCCGGGGACGCCGGTGTCGACGGCGTGCGCGGGTCCGACGGCGTCAACGCGCGCTCGAACACGAGCCAGGCCGCGCCGGGAGGTGCCGGGACCGACCTCGTCGGGCAGAGCGGCATCACGACGGCGGGGGCAGGCGGAGCCGGTCAGGACGGTGACGTGGCCGGCGAGACCGGCGGCGTCGGCGGTACCGGCGGCACGAACGATGCGCCCTCCGGGATCAACCGTGGTGGTGCGGGTGGTCGCGGAGGTACCGGCGGCGCCGGTGCGGACGGCGGC
Organism: uncultured Aeromicrobium sp.; assembly: GCA_964599245.1. GTDB lineage: Bacteria > Actinomycetota > Actinomycetes > Propionibacteriales > Nocardioidaceae > Aeromicrobium. Next base: position 29,310 of record CAZREF010000014.1, read on the forward strand.
ACGGGCGGCACGGGCGGCTACGCGGTGAACGACAACGGCATCGCCGTCGGCGGGGTCGGCGGGTCCGGTGGCACCGGCGGCGTCGGCGGCGGCACGGGCGGCAACGGCGGCACGGGCGGCCTGGCGCGCGACCCCGGTGCCGCCTTGGCCAACGGCGGCGCAGGTGGCGCGGGTGGTGCGGGCGGCGCCGGCGCTGCCGGCGGCGCTGGGACCGACGGCACCCAGGGCACCACGGGCGGTCGCGGTGGCGACGGCGCCGCGGGCGGCACCGGCACCGACGGCACGTCGGGCACCGACGGCGGCGCGGGCGAGGACGGCGCGGTCGGCGGTGCCGGTGGTGACGGCACGGTCGGGCTGCCCGCGGGTGCGGGCGGTGCCGGCGGCAAGGGCGGCGTGTACGGCCGCGGTGGCGCCGGCGGCAACGGCGGAGTCGGCGGCGAGGGCGGTGACGGCGGACGAGGCGGCACCGGAGGCGCCGGCGGTGACGGAGGCGTGGGTGGAGCTGCGGGAGCCGGCGGGGTCGGCGGTGCCGGCGGCATCTCCGGGTCCGGGGGCCGCGGCGGCGACTCCGGCAGTGGTGGTGACGGTGGCGACGGCGACGTCGGAGGTACCGGCGGCGACGGAGGCAACGGTGGCAACAGCGCAGGCGACGGCCGCGCGGGCGCGGGCGGAGCCGCCGGCGCGGGTGGCGCCGGAGGTGCCGGTGGCGCCGCCGGCCTCGGTGCAGCCGGTGGGCTCGGCGGTGACGCCGGCGACGGCGGAGCCGGAGGTGCCGGAGGAGCTGCCGGCGACCCCGGTGCCGGTGGACCGGGTGGTGCCGGTGGTGCTGGTGGCGCCGGTGGCTCCGGGGCCGAGGGCGGCCAGGGTGGTGCCGCCGGCAAGGGCGGTGCGGCCGGCCGGTTCGGCAAGGTGGGCAAGGCCGGTGTCCGGGGTGCCGACGGCGCGGCCGGACGCGACGGGGAGCAGGGCGCGTCGGGTGCCGCCGGGTCGGCGGGTGCCGACGGCGCGGAGGCCTTCGACGGCGTCGCCGGCGACGCCGGTGCGCGAGGCGACGTGGGTGCCTCCGGCACCGCGGGTGACGACGGTGCCGCAGGCAACGTCGGTGCGACGGGTGCGGCGGGCCGAGACGGCTCCTCGGGGATCAAGGTCCCGCGCTGAGGTCGACGGGGCACGGCCCATGACCGTGCCCCGTCGGGCTCGCCGAGCCGGGCGACACGACCGGCGCTCGGCCCGTCGATGGCCCGAACCGTCCGTGGCGCCCCCTAGCGTGATCCCCGACGAGAGGGGACGCGGGTGCGCACCAACCGGTTCGAGGGCTTCTGCGCCGCATGCGCGGGTCACGTGCTCGCCGGCTCGGGTCACCTCACCGGCACGCCCGGTGCGTGGCGCACCTGGTGCCTCGCCTGCGCGCCCCGCCCCCCGGCCCGCGGTGACCACACCGGGTGGCACCGGCTGCCACTCGCCTCGCTCGACCTCGAGACCACCGGCACGGATCCGGCGCGCGACCGCGTCGTCAGCTACGCGCTGCTCGACGAGCCGGGCTTCGAGATCACCGGTCTGGTGAACCCGGGGGTCCCCGTGCCGGAGGCCGCGGCGAGCGTGCACGGGATCACCGATGCGATGCTCGCCGACGCGCCGTCGTCCGCCGAGGCGCTGCCCGTGGTGCTCGACTGGCTGCAGACGCTCGTCGAGCGTCGAGTGGGGCTCGTCGTCTTCAACGCCTGCTACGACCTCACGATGCTGCGGGACGAGGCGCGCCGGCACCGCCTGGTCGAGCCCGACTGGAGCCGTCTGCTCGTCGTGGACCCCTACGTCGTCGACTGGGGCGTCGAGCGCGGGGGGCTCGGGCGGCGGCGGCTCGTCGACGTCGCGGCGTACTACGGCGTCCTGCTGGACGGCGCCCACGACGCCACCTGCGACGCCGTCGCCGCGCGGCAGGTCGCGGTCGAGCTCGCCGCGCGTCACGTCGAGGTCGGGGCGTTGGACCTCGAGGAGCTCATGGTCCGGCAGCGGGCCTGGTACGCCGAGCGCGCCGAGGACTGGAACGCCTACGCGCGTACCGCCGGCCGCACCCTCGACGACCCCGCCGGCTGGCCCCTCGCCGGCTGACCCCCTCGACTCCGTTCGCCGAGCTTGTCGAGGTGTGGGTGGCCCTCGACTCCGTTCGCCGAGCTTGTCGAGGTGTGTGGGTGGCCCCTCGACAGGCTCGGGGGGCGTGTCGGTTCGCCGAGCGGTTCCGTTGGCCGAGCTTGTCGAGGTGGGGGGAGACCCCTCGACAGGCTCGGGGAGCGTGTGGGTTCGCCGAGCGGCTCCGTTCGCCGAGCTTGTCGAGGTGTGGGTGGCCCCTCGACAGGCTCGGGGGGCGTGTGGGTTCGCTGGGCTTGTCGAGGTGTGTGGGTGGCCCCTCGACGGGCTCGGGGGGCGTGTCTGTTCGCCGAGCGGCTCCGCCGGCTTGCCCCTCGACAGGCTCGGGGGGCGTGTCCGTTCGCCGAGCTTGTCGAGGTGCGGGGTGCCGCCTCGACTCCGTTCGCCGAGCTTGTCGAGGTGGGGGTGGCCCCTCGACGGGCTCGGGCGCCGGGTCAGGGGGTGGCGCGGACGCGGGCGAGCACGGCGGCGGCGGCCCGGGCGGGCTCCTGCTCGGGGATCCAGTGGGTCACGCCCTCGAGCACCTCGTAGCGGTAGTCCGCATCCACGTGGTCACCACAGGCGTCGGCGCCGGCGCGGCCGATCGCGAGGTCGTCGGTGCTCCAGACGAAGGTCGTGGGCACCCGGACGTCGGGGAGGCCGCCGAGGTCGGCTCCCATCGCCCGGTACCACGACAACGCCGCGGTGAGCGCGCCCTCCTCCTGCAGCCGTGCGACGTACGCGTCGACCAGTCGTTCCGGCACCGCACCCTGGTACATGGCGCGCAGCCGTCGCGCGTCGTCCTCGAGGAGCAGCGCCTCGGCCTTGCCCTCGTGGCGGAGCAGCCCGATGTAGGCCGCCCGCTCCTGCGCGTCGGCGTCCTCGCGCAGGGCGCGGTTGTAGGCCGCGAGGTGCGGCACCGAGAACGTGGTGAGGCTGCGGAGGCGCTCGCCGTGGTGCGCGGCGACGCACCACGCGACGGCGGCGCCCCAGTCGTGGCCGACGAGGTGGAACGTGTCGAGGCCGAGAGCGTCGGCGAGGTCGACGACGTCCTGCGCGAGCAGCTCCGTGCGGTAGGCCTCGACCCCGACCGGCCGGGCGCCGGGGGAGTAGCCGCGCTGGTCGGGCGCCACGACCCGCATCCCGGCCTCGGCCAGCACCGGCGCCACGTCCGACCAGGTCAGCGACGTCGCCGGGAAGCCGTGCAGCAGCAGGACCGGCTCGCCGGTGTCGGGTCCGGTCGTGCGCACGTCGAAGGTCAGGTCGCGGACGGGGACGGCCTCGGTCTCGTCGAACGTCATGAGGCCATCCTCGCGCACCGGTCCTGCGGCGGGGCCGGGGTCAGTCGGAGGGCGCGCCGACCCGCCCCAGTGCGGCGCGATCGAGCGCCGCGCCGGTCGCCACGTCGGGGGCGGTGCCGCCGCGGTCGGCGTGCACCCACCAGCGGTCGGCGTCGGAGCGGGGCTGCTGCGGGTACCCCGCGACCACCTCGTCGAGCAGGGCCTCGAGACGGCTGCGGAGCCGTGCGGTGAGGGCGGCCGGCGTCTCGCCCTCGAGCGGGAGGAGGGGCTCGCCGACGACGAGGTCGACCGCGACGCCGCGCCGCAGCGTGCGGCGGCCGTCGACGGTGAGGAGCCGGTGGCCGCCCCACACGACGACGGGGACGAGCGGCACGGGCCGACCCGTGACCCGTGTGCCGTGCAGCGCGATCCCGGCAGCGCCCGGCTTCAGCGCCTTGACCCGGAACGACCGGCTGATCGTCGCCTCGGGGAACACGCCGACGACCTCGCCCGCCTCGACGAGCCGCCGCCCCGCCCGGTAGGCGCTGGCGCCGGTCCACCGCTCCACGCGGACGTGTCGCATCGCCCGCATGAGCCGGCCGACCACAGGGGCGTCGAAGACCGAGGCCTTGCTCATGAAGCGCACCAGCCGGCCGCGCTGACGCGCAGCCCACTCCACGAGCACGAAGTCGAGGTAGCTGGTGTGGTTCGCCGCGATGACGGCGGGGCCGTCGGTCGGCAGGTGCTCCAGGCCGCGTGCCCGCAGCCGGACCCCCCACAGGCGCAGCACCAGGGCGCCCACGCGGTTGACGACCCGGTAGGTGCGGTCGGAGGGCGGACGTCGGGCCACGTCAGGAGTTCGTCGCCGCGGGCGCGGCGGACGGGGTCGCGGCCGACGGGGCGGGCAGGCGGAGTGCGCCGACGGTGAGCAGCAGGATCGCCGCGCCGTAGAGCACCATGATCGTGACCGACACGGGGGCCGACGCCGGGTCCACGCGCCCGGCCTCGCCGAGCGCGATGATCCCGTCGGAGACGAGGAAGAGGGCGCCGCCCACGCCGGCGAGCCGGTCGGCCGCCGCCGACGTCACGGCCGTGGCCAGCAGCAGCGCGGCGTAGACGGGGACGATCGGGCGCAGGTCGGGCTCGAGCCCACCCCACGCCCACACGACGACCCCGACCGCTGCGGCCAGGTAGAGCAGCACCAGGCCGTGGGCCGGTCGCCGCTCGCGAAGCGCGCCTGCGCGCACGAACAGGGTCACGAAGGCGACGTGCGCCGCCGCGAAGGACGCCATGCCGGCCACGAACAGGCCGTCGAGCTCGAGCAGCAGGTCGCCCCCGAGGCAGAGCGCCAACGCGACCGCGAGCAGGGGCCGGCCGGCCGTCAGGGCCCACGCGACGAGCACCGGGGCCAGCAGGCACTTCGTGATGCTGTCCCACGGCGTCGCGTCGGCGCCGAGGAGCACGACGTGCATGGCGAGGATCGCCAGGAACGTCAGGGCGAAGGGGCCGCGGAGCGGGTACGGGGCGGGGTCCATCGCCGCAGGCTACCGCTGGGCCGCCTCCCGGCGGCGCTGCTTGTCCTCGTACATGGAGGCGTCCGCGCGGCGAAACGCGGCATCGGCCGGCTCGTCGCCGGGGTAGACGAGCGACCAGCCCATCGACGCCTCGACGTCGTGCGCGGCGAGCACCTCGCGGTAGCGCTGCATGCGGCGGCTCAGGAGGCGCGGCGAGACGTCCTCGACGAGCACGACGAACTCGTCGCCGCCGTAGCGGGCGACGGTCTCGCTGTCGGCCCTGGCCTCGGCGAGCGCCGAGGCCGCCCGCTGGAGGAGGGCGTCGCCGGCGGCGTGGCCCTGGGAGTCGTTGACGGCCTTCAGGCCGTCGACGTCGGCGACGACGACCGCCGCGAGGTCGCCGTAGGCGCTGGCCCGCACGGCGGCGTCGGCGAGCACGGCGTCCCAGCCGCGGCGGTTGACCAGCCCGGTCAGCGCGTCGGTCTGCGCGAGCGCCTCCGCGGTGCGGCGCTCGCGGTCGCCCGACTCGAGCCGCCGGACGAGGGAGAGGTGCGCGCTGAGCAGGTCGCCCAGCACGGCCAGCAGCTCGGGGTCGACGCCCTGGGGGACCCCGTCGGCCTCGGCCAGCGGCGTGCCTCCCAGTCCGCAGATCATGCCGAACATCTGTCCGTCGGCGTCGACGATGGGCTGGCCGGCGTAGCTGCGGGAGCCGGGGATCGGCAGGTCGCGGTACCCGGGGTGGGTCGTGACGTCGGCGACCACCCGGTCGGCGCCGCGCTCCACGACGCGTTGGCAGAACGTGTCCGACCACGGACGTCGGTCGCCGACGGAGAGCAGAGCGTCGCCCGCCACGTGCAGGTGCACCTGCTCCTCGGACGTGACGCGGCTGACCGACCAGTCGGTGATCGGGGTGTGGGCGCGCAGGTAGGCGACGACCCGGTCCGCCACGGCGCTGAAGCTGTCGCTCTCACGAGGGACGACGGCGAGGCTGGACATGGTCCCATCCTGCCGAACCTCCTCCTGCTCGACACGGGAACCTCGAGCCGGTACCAGAATGGGAGCGACAGTACCGACGCTGGTACGCTGGGTGCACCCGTCCGAAGGGAGCGACCGTGCCCGCCGACCGCCTCATGCCGACCCCGGAGTCGCGCGACCTCATCGACCTCACGCGCGCGCTCGTGGACGACAAGCTGCGTCCGCGCGTCGACGACGCGGAGCGCACGGCCACCTTCCCCCGCGACGTCTTCACCCTGCTGGGGCAGGCGGGCCTGCTCGGTCTGCCCTACCCCGAGGAGGTCGGTGGCGGAGGCCAGCCGTACGAGGTCTACCTGCAGGTCGTCGAGGAGATCGCCACCGCCTGGGCCGCGGTCGGCGTCGGGGTGAGCGTGCACGCGCTGTCGTGCTTCGGCCTGTTCGAGGCCGGCAGCGACGAGCAGCAGCAGCGGTGGCTGCCCGACATGCTCGGTGGGGACCTCCTGGGCGCGTACTGCCTCTCCGAGGCCCACGCCGGCTCCGACCCCGCCGCCATGCGCACGAGGGCGGTGCGCCAGGGCGACGACTACGTCATCACCGGGGCGAAGGCCTGGACCACCCACGGCGGGCAGGCCGACTTCTACAAGGTCATGGCCCGCACGAGCGACGACGGCGGCAAGGGGATCTCCTGCTTCCTCGTCCCGGCCGACGCCGAGGGACTCACGGCCGACGTGCCCGAGCAGAAGATGGGCCTGATGTCGTCGACGACGGCCACCATGCTGTTCGACGGCGTGCGCGTGCCCGCCGAGCGGCGCCTGGGGGCCGAGGGGCAGGGGCTGCCGATCGCGCTGGCCGGGCTCGACGCCGGCCGCCTCGGGATCGCCGCCGTGGCGGTGGGCGTGGCGCAGGGCGCCCTCGACGCCGCCGTGGCCTACGCGAAGGAGCGCGAGGCCTTCGGCCGCGCGATCATCGACCACCAGGGCCTCGGGTTCGTCCTGGCCGACATGGCCGCCGCCGTCGACTCCTCACGCGCCACCTACCTGCACGCCGCGCGGCTCAAGGACGCCGGTCGACCGTACGGCCGCGCCGCGTCGGTGGCCAAGCTCGTCGCCACCGACAACGCCATGAAGGTCACCACCGACGCCGTCCAGGTGCTCGGCGGGGCCGGGTACACGAAGGACTTCCCCGTCGAGCGCTACATGCGCGAGACGAAGGTCATGCAGATCTTCGAGGGGACGAACCAGATCCAGCGGCTCGTCATCAGCCGCCACCTGAGGTAGGAGACACCATGCAGCTCACCGGAACGTCCGCGATCGTCACGGGCGGGGCCTCGGGCCTCGGCGCCGCCACCGCCGCCGAGCTGGCCGCGGCCGGCGCGTCCGTCGTCGCCGTCGACCTCGCACGCTCGATCGAGTCCGCCCCCGACGTCGACGGCGTCGTCTACGTCGAGGCCGACGTGACCGACGAGGCGCAGGTCCGTGGCGCCGTGGCGGCGGCCGGCGAGCACGGGCCGCTGCGCGTGGCGGTGAGCTGCGCGGGCATCGGCACGGCCGGGCGCGTCCTCGGCAAGGGCGGGCAGGGGATCCACGACCTCGCGACGTTCTCGCGCGTGGTGAACGTCAACCTGGTGGGCACGTTCACGGTGCTCGCCGTCGCGGCCGAGGCGATGGCCGCCACGGAGCCGCTGGAGCACGGCCAGCGCGGTGTCGTCGTCAACACCGCCTCGATCGCGGCCTTCGACGGGCAGATCGGCCAGGCCGCCTACTCGGCGAGCAAGGGCGGCGTCGTCGGCATGACCCTCCCCGTCGCGCGGGACCTCGCGCAGTACGGCATCCGCGTCAACACCATCGCCCCCGGCATCGTCGACACGCCGATGCTGGCGACGGTCGGCGACGAGATCCGTGCCGCCCTCGCGAAGGGTGTGCCCTTCCCGCAGCGCCTCGGGCGCCCCGACGAGTACGCGCAGCTGGTGCGGATGATCGTCGAGCACGACTACCTCAACGGCGAGACCATCCGCATGGACGGCTCGCTGCGGATGGCGCCGCGATGAGCGACGCCGAGGCGCCGGTCCTCCTGTCGGTCGCCGACGGCGTCGCGCACGTCGAGCTGAACCGTCCTGACGCGTCGAACACCATCGACCTGCCCTGGACGTCGGCGTTCCTCGACGCCCTCGAGCGAGCCCGCGACGACGACGCGGCGCGGGTCGTCCTGCTCACCGGGCGCGGTCGCATGTTCTGCGCCGGGGGCGACCTCGGGGCGATGGACGCCGCCCCCGACCCCTCGGCGTTCCTGCGGGAGCTCGCCGACGCGCTGCACGTCGGCGTCCGTGTGCTCGACGGGCTCGAGAAGCCGGTCGTCGTCGGCGTGCAGGGCGCGGCCGCCGGTGCGGGTCTGTCGCTCGTGCTGGGCGGTGACCTGGTGGTCGCCGGCCGGTCGGCGTCGTTCGTCACCGCGTACTCGTCGGTCGGCCTGACCCCGGACGGTGGCCAGTCGTGGCTGCTGCCGCGCGTCGTCGGGCTGCAGCGCGCGCTCGAGCTCACCCTCACGCCGCGACGGCTGCCCGCGGACGAGGCGCAGGCGTGGGGCATCGTGTCCTCGGTGGTCGACGACGACGCCGTCCTCGAGGAGGCCGTGGCGCTCGCGCGACGCCTCGCGGACGGTCCGGCCCACGCGTTCGGCCGTGCCCGCCGCCTGCTGCGCGGCTCCTTCGACGCGACGCTGTCGGAGCAGCTCGACGTGGAGGCCCGCTCGATCGCGGCCGCCGTGGCCGAGCCGGAGAGCGCCGCGCTGATCACGCGCTTCCTGGCGCGGGGTCGCTGAGCGCCTGCACCTGCCCGAGGACGGGCACGATGCACAGCCCGAGCACCTCGACGAGCGACTCCACCAGCTCCTCGCGCGTGCGGGCGCCGGGGTCGGCGAGCCAGCGTGACACCACGGCGTCGGCCAGCCCGACCAGTCCCGTGGCGTAGACGTCGCGCAGCGGCAGGCCCTGCTGCGCGTCGGGTCCGAGCAGCTCGGCCGCGATCTCCGCGACCACGGTGACGACCACGTCCGTGATGCGGTCGACGGGGCTGCCCGAGCCCGGGGCCGAGGGCAGCGCGCGGACGAAGTCGTAGAGCGGCCGGTGCTCGAGGACGAAGTCCAGGTAGGCGTCGAGCGACCCGCGGATGCCCGCCTCGATGCCGTCGTCGGCGGTCATCCGGACGATCACGTGCTCGAGCAGCATCGAGACGACCCGGTCGGCGACCGCGGTGTCGAGGTCGTGGCGGCCGTCGAACTGGCGGTAGAGCACCTGCCGGGTCACGCCGCACGCGCGGGCGATCGACTCGACCGGGGCGTCGGCCCCCTCGCGGTCGACGACCTCGACGGCGCGCTCGACGATCTCGGCCCGGCGACGCTCCCGGTGCCCCGCCCACCGGCTGGCGCGCCCGTCGAGGGGAGCCGAGGACGACGTGGTCATGGACACACGGTACCCATGATGCTGTGACAGACAGTAACGGTTACTGTCTGTGACAGTCACTTCATCCGTCGGAGGTCGTCGTGTCCCCCCTCGCCGCCATGCCCGCCTGGGCCGCCAAGGTCATCGCCGTCCAGGTCATCGCCGTGCTGACGATGATCGCGATCGGTCTCGTCATGCTCCTGCCCTACCTGCCCCGGCTGGCCGCCGCCGGGTCCGCCCTGCCCGAGATCACGGAGTCCGCCGAGCGCTCGCCGACGACCCTCGACCAGGTGCAGCGGATCGACGGGAACGTGGAGCGCGTGGTGCCCCCGGTGCTCGAGGCGGTCGCGGTGCTCCCGGAGGTGGGCGACCAGCTGGAGCAGCTGCTGGGCGTCGCGCGGTCGCTCGGGTCGGCGGCCGACGGCGTGGTCGCCGCCGCGGAGCCCCTGGCCGCCGTGGGCACCGACATCCGCGCGCTGCAGGCGCGGCTCGACGGGCTGGAGCGTCAGCTGGGGAAGCTCGAGGCGCTCGGTGAGCCGCTCGACTCCCTGGCGACGTCGGCCCGCCCCCTCCCGGGGCAGCTCGAGCAGCTCACCGCGGCCGCGACCGCCATCGCGTCGATCGCCGAGGTGCTCGACCAGCTCGTCGGTTCCATCGGCCGCATGGAGGAGCACGTCGCCAACCTGGACCGCAAGACCGGCCCCGTGCTCCTGCCCGATCTCACGGGGACCCCCTGACGTCCTGCGACCTTCCACGGGTCGCGGAGGGGGAGGGGGGTCAGTCGGAGCGGGTGGCGTGGTCGACGAGGACGGCCAGCTGGTGGAACGCGGCGGCGTCGTCGAGCCCGGTGTCGGCCTCGACCGCGCCGCGGTGGATGGCCTCGAGGACGAGGCCGGCGACGGAGCCGACGAAGCGGGGGTCGAGCCGGCGCCGGCCCGACGCCTCGACGAGCTCCTTGACGCGCTGGGCCGCGAGGCGGACGTTGTTGCGGTAGACGTCGCGCGCGGGCTCGTAGGCGTCGAGGTCGGCGAAGTAGGTCGGCCCCGCGGGCGCCAGCTCCTCGGCGATCGCGTCGAGGTAGACGCTGATCCGCCGACCCGGGTCGGGCTCGGCGGCGACCCGGCGCTCGACGGCCTCGGTGGACCGGCGGAACGACTCGCGCACCGTGGCCTGGATGATCTGCTCCTTGCTGGGCGCGACGACGTAGAGCGTCGACTTCGAGCAGCCCAGGCGTCGTGCGAGGTCCTCCAGGCTGAACGCGAGGAAGCCCTCGGCGTGGAACAGCGCGATGAGCTGATCGAGCAGGCCCCGGCGGCGTGCGTCGTCGCGCGCGGAGACGCTCGTCGGCCGGACCATGGGCCCGAGGATACCCGCCTCGGTACCAGCGGGTCCGTTCCAGTACCACTCCTCCGCTGAGCATGACGTTCGCGGGCCGATCCGGCGTGGTGCGGCCCGGAGACGTCACGCTCAGCGGTGAGGGACGGGGGTCAGCCGAGGACGGACGTCAGGGGGGTGGCGGGCCGGCCGATCAGGTCCTCGACGACCGGGGTCACCGCGGCGAGGCGACCCTCGCGGATCGCGGTGCCGAAGGAGGCGAGCAGCTGGGCCACGGGCGTGGGCAGTCCCGCCTGCTCGAGGCCGGCGACGTAGGTGGCGTCGTCGACGTGCACGACCTCGACCGGCTCGCCACGCCGCTTCGACGCCAGCGCGGCGATGTCGTCGGCGGTCACCGCGTCGGGACCCGTGACGTCGAGCGCGGCGTCGTCCAGCTCGGTGGACAGGAGTGCGGCCACGGCCGCGGCGGCGCAGTCGGCGCGGGTCACGTACGCCGCTCCCGCCTCCCCGGTGTTGGTGACGTAGGTGCCGGACGCCGCGGCCTGGGCCACCACGTCGGCCTGCATGTCGGCGTACAGGTTGTTGCGCAGGAAGGTCCAGTGCATCCCGCTGTCGCGGAGGTCCTGCTCGGTCGCGGCATGGTCGGGCGCGACGGCGGCGGGGTTCTCGGGGGAGGGGTCGACGACGGAGGTGTAGAGCACGCGGCGGACGCCGGCGGCCCTCGCGGCCTCGACGGCGCGGCGCTGGCCCTCGACGCGGCTGCCGACGGCGTCGGTGGAGACGAGCAGCAGCTCGTCGACGCCGTCGAACGCCGTGGCGAGGGTCGCGGGGTCGTCGAAGTCGGCGGCGCGGACGGTGACGCCCGGGCGGTCGAGCGCGTCAGGCTTGCGGGTGAGGAGCACGACGTCGGAGGCGTCGACCTGCTCGAGCAGGCGGTCGGCGGCGAGCGAGCCGAGCTGTCCGGAGGCTCCGGTGATGGCGTAGGTGGTCATGGCGTCCTCATTCGTGATCAGAGTGATTGCGATTGAGTTCAACCATAACCACCCTGATCATGGACGTGCGACACTGGGGTCATGGCCAGCCCGCAGAGCACGCAGTTCGCCGTCGCGGTGCACGTGCTCACCTACCTCGCGGGTGCCCGGGAGAGGCTCGTCGGGGCGACCGAGCTGGCGGCGAGCACGCAGGTGACCGCCGAGCACGTCCGCAGGGTGCTCGCCCCCCTGCGCGACGCCGGTCTCCTCGCGTCCACGCCGGGGGCGCGCGGCGGCTGGCGCCTGCTCGTCGATCCCGCCGACGTCACGCTCGACACCGTCTGGCGCCTCGTCCGCGGCGACGATCCGGTGCTCGCGATCCACGTCCCGAGCCCGCGCTGCCCCGTCGGGCGCAGCATCCAGGACGGGCTCACCCGCGTCGACGCCGACGTCGCCCGCGCCATGGAGCAGACGCTGTCGCGCACCGCCGTCGGCGACCTGGTGCCGGTGGAGCATCCCTCCTAGTGGTCGGAGCGGCCGGCCTTCCGGCGCAGGCCGTCGAGCAGCAGGTCCAGGCCGGCGAGGAACTGGGCACGGTCGTCATGGCCCTCGAAGACGTCGATGACGGCGTGCAGGAACGGCCACTCCTGCGGGTCGAGGTCGCGCCACTCCTCGACGGTGCGTGACAGGTACTCCTCGCGCGTCGTGCCGCCGTCGACGACCTCCTGCGGTGGTTGCTGCCCGAGGTCGGCCGCGATGCCGATGACGTAGCCGATGACGGCCGACGCGGCGTGGAACGTCTCGAGGGTCCCCAGGCCCAGCCGCAGCACGTGCTGGCCGACGCGTTCGTAGTAGCGCAGCGAGTTGGGCTGGTTGCCGGTGTTGCGCATGAAGTAGGCGCCGAGCCAGGGGCGGTCGGCCACCGCGTCGAACAGGGCGACGGCCGTGCTCCGCAGGTCGTCGATCGGGTCGCCGTCGACGAAGCCGTCGGTGGCGTCGAGCACCTGGTCGAGCACGAAGTCGGCGGCGCGGTCGAGCAGCTCGTCCTTGCTCGAGACGTACCAGTAGACGCTGCCCACGCCTCCGCCCAGGCGGCCGGCGAGGGCGCGGAACGTGAGCGCCGAGTCGCCGGCCTCGTCGAGCAGGCCGACCGCCTCGGTGAGCACCGACTCCATCGAGTGGGTCGTCCTCGGACGCGGCTGTCGTGGGCGTCTCGGGGGCGGTCCGGGCGGTCGCGGGGGAGTCACCCTTGCATCCTATCGAACGATGTTCTATGGTCTCGAACGACGTTCGAGAGTCGAACGTCGTTCGAGAACTCCGGAGGTGGTCCCCATGACCCCCACGACCACGACCGGGACGCCACCGACCCGCACCTACCCCTCGCTGCGCGCCGCCTGGATCCCTCTCACCGCCCTCTGCCTCGCCTTCTTCGTCGAGATGGTCGACAACACGCTGCTGTCGATCGCCCTGCCGACCATCGGGCGCGACCTGCACGGCACGACCACCTCGCTGCAGTGGGTCACCGGCGCCTACGCCCTCACCTTCGGCGGGCTGATGCTCACCGCCGGGTCGGTCGCCGACCGCTTCGGCCGCCGCCGCGTCCTGCTCGTCGGGCTCGCAGCCTTCGGCACCATCAGCCTCGGCGCCCTCCTCGTCGGCTCGACCGCGGAGCTCATCGCGCTGCGCGCGGCGCTCGGGCTCTGCGCCGCCGCGATGGCGCCCATCACCAACTCGCTCGTCTTCCGGCTGTTCGACGACGAGGCCCTCCGCCGGCGGGCGTTCCCGATCATGATGATGGTCGGCACGGCAGGGTTCGTGCTCGGCCCGGTGCTCGGCGGCACGGCGCTCGAGCACGTCGGCTGGGAGTGGCTGCTGGCCGTCAACGCGCCCATCGCGCTCCTGGCCTGGATCGGCGTCCGCGTGGGTGTCGCGGCCGACCACGCCGACGACCTCACCGACGACGCGCTCGACCTGCCCGGGGCGGCGCTGAGCATCGCCGCGATCGGCCTCGGCGCCTACGCCCTCACCAGCGGGGTCGAGCGGGGCTGGTTGTCGGCCGTGACCCTCGGATGCGTCCTCGGCGCGGTGGCCGCGGCCGTCGCCTTCGTGGGGCACGAACGTCGCACCGCGTCGCCGATGCTCGACCTGGCGGTGTTCTCCCGCGGCACCGTGCGCGGCGCCACCATCGCCCAGCTCGGCACCTCGGTCGCGATGGCCGGCGTCATGTTCGCGCTCGTCCTGCACTTCCAGTACGCCTACGGCTGGAGCCCGGTCCGCGCCGGCCTGGCCAACCTGCCGATGATCGCCACGATGCTGCTGTCCAACCCGCTCACCGAGGCCATGGTCCGCCGGCTCGGCCACCGCGCGGCCTGCCTCGTCGGAGCGGGACTCCTCGCCCTCGGACTCGCCTCGATGGCGTACGCGGTGGAGCACGGCTTCCTCGCGATCGTGGTCGCCATGGTGGTGATGTTCGTGGGCCTGCGGACGGTGATGATGACCTGCGCCGTCGCGCTCATCGGCGCCATGCCGGGCAACCGCACGTCGCTCGGCGCGGCGTTGAACGACACCGCCCAGGAGATCGGCACCAGCGTCGGCACGGCGCTCGTCGGGACACTGCTCGCGGCCCTCGTGGTGCAGGTCCTCCCGACCGGGGCCTGGAGCCCCGACCTCGTGCAGTCGTTCTTCCACGGCGAGCGGATCGTGTTCCTCGTCCTCGCCGCGGTCGCGGGCGGGATCGCCGCCTACGGCGCCAGCACCCTCACCGACTCCCGCGACACCGAGGAGGCCTGACCGCCACCCCGACCCCGCTGAGTGTGACGTTGTGGCCCCCTATTCGCGAGATCCCGGGCCACAACGTCACACTCAGCGGGGTGGGGGGAGGCGGAGGAGGAAGAGGTCCATGACCCAGCCGGCGGAGGCCTTCGCGTCGGCGCGGGCGCGGGCGATCTCGTCGACCACCTCGCCGACGCACCCGGCGACCAGGCGCTCGGACGGAGCGCCGAGGTTGGCGCCCCACCAGACCGTCCAGTCCTCGAGCCCCGACAGGTCGGTGCCCGAGGTCAGGAACACGACGATGTTGCGCTGCCCCTGCGCGACCGCCTCGCGCAGCCGTCGCTCCGTCGTGACGTGCACCGCCTGCCCGACCTCGTGCAGCACGACGCGGTGGCGTGCCGCGAGCAGCTGCAGCGCGGACATGCCCGGCAGCACCGACCAGTCGAACGCGACCGCGCCGCGGGCGAGCACCCGTTCGACGACGCGGATCGTCGAGTCGTAGAAGCCGGGGTCGCCCCAGACGAGCACCACCGCGTCGCCGTCGTGCTCCAGGAGCGCCCGCTCCCACGCGGCGGCTCGTGCCTCGTGCCAGTCGGCCACCGCGGCCTCGTAGTCGACCGGCGTCCGGTCACGCTCGGGGTCGGTGACCTCCACGACGCGCAGGTCGGGCGCGTGGTGCGCGACCAGATCACGCCGCAGGGCAGCGAGCGGGTCGCCGGACCGCTTGACCGTCACGAGCGCCACCGCCGCCGAGCGCAACGCCGCGACCGCCTCCAGCGTCAGGTGCTCCGGTCGACCCAGCCCGATCCCGACGAGCGTCAATCGCCGCCCCCGGAAGTCATGGAGTCCCGGCACCCCCGCCGGGGTGACCCGCCGGGTCACGCGTGGCGGTCCTCGAGGTCGCCCTCGAGGTCGAGGTAGACCTGCTGCATCGCCGCGACCACCTCTGGGTCGGGCTCGGCCCACAGCCCGCGCTCGGCCGCCTCGCCGAGCCGCTCGACGATGCCGCGCAGGGCCCAGGGGTTGGACCTGCGCATGAACTCCTGGTTGGTCTCGTCGAGCACGTACTCGGTGGCGAGCCTCTCGTACATCCAGTCGTGCACGACGCCGGCCGTCGCGTCGAAGCCGAACAGGTAGTCGACGGTGGCGGCGAGCTCGAAGGCGCCCTTGTACCCGTGGCGCTGCATGGCCGAGATCCAGCGCGGGTTCACCACGCGGGCGCGGAACACGCGCGCGGTCTCCTCGGCCAGCGTGCGGGTGCGCACCGCGTCGGGCGTCGTGGAGTCGCCGACGTACGCCTTCGGCTCGGACCCGGTGAGCGCGCGGACCGTGGCCACCATGCCGCCGTGGTACTGGAAGTAGTCGTCGGAGTCGGCGATGTCGTGCTCGCGGGTGTCGATGTTCTTGGCTGCCACCGCGATGCGCCGGTAGTTGGCGCGCATGTCCTCGGCGGCGGGGCGGCCGTCGAGCTCGCGCCCGTAGGCGAAGCCGCCCCACGCCGTGTACACCTCGGCGAGGTCGTCGTCGGTCTTCCAGTTGCCGGCCTCGATCACCTGCAGGATGCCCGCGCCGTACGAGCCGGGCTTCGAGCCGTAGATGCGCGTCGTGGCGCGACGCTCGTCGCCGTGCTCGGCGAGGTCGGCCTGGGTGTGCGCGCGGACGAAGTTCTGCTCGAGCGGCTCGTCGAGCCCCGCCACCTGGCGGATCGCGTCGTCGAGGATGCCGATGACGTGCGGGAACGCGTCGCGGAAGAAGCCGGAGATGCGGACCGTCACGTCGATGCGCGGACGGCCGAGCTCCTCCAGCGGCACCACGCGCAGCCCGTTGACGCGGCGCGACGCCGGGTCCCACTCGGGCTCGACGCCGATGAGCGCGAGCACCTCGGCGACGTCGTCGCCCGACGTGCGCATCGCCGACGTGCCCCACACGGACAGGCCCACGGAGCGCGGGTGCTCGCCGGTGTCGGACAGGTGCCGCTCGACGAGCGAGTCGGCCATCGCGCGGCCCGTCTCCCAGGCGAGGCGCGACGGCACGGCCTTCGGGTCGACGGTGTAGAAGTTGCGGCCCGTCGGCAGCACGTTGACGAGTCCGCGCAAGGGCGATCCCGACGGGCCGGCCGGCACGAAGCCGCCCTCGAGGGCGTGCAGCACGTGGTCGAGCTCGTCGGTGGTCTGCGCCAGGCGCGGCACGACCTGCTCGGCGGCGAAGCGCAGCACGTCGCGCACGACGGGGTCGTCGTGCAGGCCGTCGGCGGCCGGCGGGTCCCAGCCCGCGTCCTCCATGCGCTGGACGAGCCCGCGCGCCTGCTCCTCGACCTCGTCGATGCGCACCAGGGACTCGCGATCTCCCTCGGCGGCATCCGTGTCGCCCGTCAGGCCGAGCGCGGCGCGCAGCCCGGGGACGGCACCGGTCTCGCCGCCCCACACCTGGGCGGCACGCAGGATCGACAGCACCAGGTTGACCCGCGCCTCGCCCCCGGGCGCCTGCCCGAGGACGTGCAGGCCGTCGCGGATCTGGGCGTCCTTGATCTCGCAGAGCCAGCCGTCGACGTGGAAGATGAAGTCGTCGAAGCTCTCCTCGTCGGGCTGCTCGTCGGGTCCGAGGTCCCCCATCCCCAAGTCTCTGTGCATCTCCGCAGCGCGCATGTGCGTCCAGATCTGGTCGCGGATCGCCGGCAGCTTGGCCGGGTCCATCGCGCCGATGTTGGCGTACTCGTCGAGCAGCTGCTCGAGCTTGGCGATGTCGCCGTAGCTCTCGGCGCGCGCCATCGGTGGGATGAGGTGGTCGACGATCGTGGCGTGCGCCCGGCGCTTGGCCTGCGCTCCCTCGCCCGGGTCGTTGACCAGGAACGGGTAGATCAGCGGCAGGTTGCCGATCGCGGCGTCGGTGCCGCACGATGCCGACAGCGCCGCGTTCTTGCCCGGTAGCCACTCCATCGACCCGTGCTTGCCGAGGTGGACGACGGCGTGCGCCCCGAATTCTTCCTCCACCCAGCGGTAGGCGGCGAGGTAGTGGTGGGAGGGCGCCATGTCGGGGTCGTGGTAGATCGCGACCGGGTTCTCGCCGTACCCGCGGGGCGGCTGGATCATCAGCACGACGTTGCCGGCGCGGATGGTCGCGAGGACGATCTCGGACTCCCCGTCCCGTGACTCCGCCACGAAGAGCTTCCCGGGAGCCGGGCCCCACGCCTCGAGCATCGCGCCGCGAAGGTCGGGGTGGAAGCCCTCGAACCACTCCGCGTAGCGCGCGGCCGGGATGCGCACGTGGCTCTCGGTGAGCTGCGTGTGGGTGAGCCACTCCTCGTCCTGGCCGCCGGCGTCGATGAGGGCGTGGATGAGCGCGTCGCCGGCCTCGGTGAGGTCGCCGTCCTTCGCCAGGCCCAGGAATCGCCCGATCGGACCGTCGGGGGCGCCGAGGTCGTAGCCCGCGTCCCTCATCTCCTGCAGCAGGCGGATGGTCGAGACAGGGGTGTCGAGCCCGACGGCGTTGCCCACGCGGCTGTGCTTCGTCGGGTAGGCCGACAGCATGAGCACGACCTTGCGCTCGGCCGGCGGGGTGTGCCGCAGTCGGGCGTGCGCGGCGGCGATGCCGGCCACGCGGGCGCACCGCTCGGGGTCGGCGACGTAGCGGGGGAGCCCGTCCTCGTCGACCTCCTTGAACGAGAACGGCGCGGTGATGAGGCGGCCGTCGAACTCCGGGATCGCGATCTGGGTGGCGGAGTCGAGCGGGGAGACGCCGTCGTCGGACGCCTGCCACTCTGCGCGGCTCGACGTCAGGCTGAGGCCCTGCAGGATCGGGATGTCGAGGGCGGCGAGCCGCGCGACGTCCCACGCCTCGTCGTCGCCCCCGGCGCTGACGGTGCCGGGCTTCGTGCCACCGGCGGCCAGCACGGTGACGACGAGCGCGTCGAGCCGGGCGAGCTCGTCGAACAGGTCGTCCGGCGCCGCGCGCAGCGAGGAGCTGAAGATCGGCACGCCCACGGCGTCGCCGGTGGCGTCGATCGCGTCGGCCAGCGCGTGCGCGAAGCCGCTGTTGCCGCTGGCCTCGTGGGCCCGGTAGTAGAGGACTCCGATGCGCGCCTTGCCCTGGTGCTCGGGCGCGTCCGCCCCGGCCGGGCGGGGCGCCAGGCCCCACTCCGGGAGTACCTTCGGCGGCTCGAAGCCCGCACCGGTGAGCAGCACGGTGTCGGACAGGAACGCGTGCAGCTGCGCGAGGTTCTCCGGACCGCCCTCGGCGAGGTACACGTGCGCGTCGGCGCAGACACCGATCGGCACCGTGGACTGCTCCATGAGCTCGGCGCTGGGCGACTGCTCGCCGCCGAGCACCACCATCGGCTTGCCGGTGGCGCGGATGCGGGCGAAGCCCGAGCACAGGTCCTGGGGCGAGCCGAGGATCCGGGCGACGACCAGGTCGGCCGCCTCGATGGCGCCGGCCATGTCGGTGTGGGCCGGCTTCGCGGGGTTGGCGTAGAGGTAGTCGGCGCCGCTCGCGCGGGCCGAGAGCAGGTCGGTGTCGGACGTCGACAGCAGCGCGATGCGCGTCATCAGGGTTCCTCACTCGGGGTTCTCGCCCCGCATGGTGGGAGCCGCCGCGGGAGGTGTCTGGCTGGCCTGCGGGCAGGCGTCACAGTGGCGGAACCGCGCCGGACTCGCACCGGCTTCCCTGATCCGCGGCGACGGATCGCGGTCAGCCTAGCCGGAGCCGACGGCGCGGGATCAGGCGAGGATGCAGTCGCCGCAGGTGCCCGCCCCGGGGAGCCGGTAGTAGAGGCAGCAGGAGCGTCGGCGGAACGGCAGCTCCGGCTCGCCCGTGCCGGCCAGGAAGGGGTGGGAGAGCGCCTCGGCGCCCAGGTCGTCGACGTCCAGGTCGGGCCGGGCGAGCAGCGCCATGCGCAGCGCGCCGAACACCGCCGACGCGGCGTTGCCGGCCAGCACCTTCGGCGAGACCGAGTGCTCGGTGCGCAGGCGCTCGGCCAGGGGAGCGACGACGTCGGAGAGCGCCACGTCGAGGTCGGGTGTGCGCCAGCCGCCGGCTGCGAGGGGCAGCGTGCCGGTGGGCTGCTCCCGCCAGAGCAGGTCGGCGGGGGCGTCGACGCGGAGGAGACGCGCGCCGATGGTGGGGGACAGGAGTCGCGCGAACAGGCCGAGCGACGCGATGGATGCGGCCACCCGCTCCTCCACGGGGCTCGAGGACCGCGCCTGGAGAGCGAGGTGGGTGGCGACGACGCGATGGTGCAGGAACGGTCCCTCGAGCAGCGCCGTCAGGGGCTGCCAGCCGTCGCCCTGGGGCTCCGGGTCGACGGCGAAGAACTCGCCGAGACGGGCGAGCTCGCGTGCGCTCACGACGCGTCGTCGGTGGACGCCGCGGCGTCGCGGTCGGCCTCGAGCTCGCGCTTGAGCCGGTCGAGCGTGCGCCGGATGTTGCCGCGCTGGAAGGTGGCGAACGAGTCGCGGCCGGTGGCGAGCCGGTCGAAGACCGCCGTCGTCCAGTCCGGCCAGCCGCTGCGCCCGTCGACCCACGTCTCGGTGACGAGGGTGCCCCCCACGGCGGGCTCGAACGCGTACTCCCAGCTGGCGACGCGGACGGGGAGCAGGCGGCGGCGCGGGCCCCACGCCCGGACGTCGAACGCGAAGCGGCGGCCGGGCTCGGCCACGGTGACCACGCAGCGCGTGTTCCAGGTGGCGCGTCCGCGGCGGTTGGCGCCCACGAACACGGTCCCGGGCCCGACGGGCCCCGGCGCGACGTCGCCCTCGACCTGCGCGCCGCGGTTCTCCGGGCTCCAGCGACCCATCTGCCGCACGTCGGCGACGGCCGCCCACGCGACGTCGGGGTCGACGCCGACGACCACGGAGTCGCTGACGGTCATGGCGCGGGGCATGCGGGGAGGGTACCTGCGCAGTGGAGCCGCGCAGGGAGGTAGGTGACACGCGGATCGGCGGCCGAGTGCTACGGCCGCCCACCTCCGTCCGGGCAGGAGACGCAGGGTGATGCACTCGGCCGCGTGGGCACGCAGGACGAGGCATCCGGGCTGCCCTGGCGACCCTTCGGCCTCGTCGTGCGCGCGCCCGGCTCCAGCACCGCGGCGCACGCGCTGGGTACGGTGCGTCCGTGACGACCCACGAACCCGCGACCGTCCGCCCGCCCGACCCCGCCGTGCGCGCGGCCGCCGCCGAGCGGCTCGCCGGCCTGGCCACGCCTCCTGGCGCGCTCGGCCGGCTCGGTGAGCTCGCCTGCTGGCTCGCCGCGTGCCAGGGGGAGGTTCCTCCGCGCGCGGTCGAGGACGTGCGCGCCGTCGTCCTGGTGGGCGACCACGGCGTCGTCGGTGCCGGGGTCTCGGCCTTCCCGAGCGCTGTCACGCCCGCCATGGTGCGTGAGCTCGTGGCCGGTCGGGCGGGCGTCAGCGTGCTCGCCGCCCAGCACGGTGTCGCCGTGCGGGTCCTCGACCTCGGCGTCGACGACGACCTCGAGGGCGTGCCCGACGAGGTGCGCGCGTTCAAGGTCCGCCGGGGCAGCGGGTCGATCGACGTCGAGGACGCGCTCACCCCGGCGGAGACCGAGCAGGCGCTCGACGCGGGACGCACCATCGCCGCGCAGGAGGTCGCAGCCGGCGCCCAGCTGCTGCTGACCGGCGACATGGGCATCGGCAACACGACGCCGACCGCCGCGCTGGTCGCCGCGTCGCTCGGCCTCCCGGGCGCCGAGGTGGTCGGGCGCGGCACGGGCATCGACGACGCGGCGCTCGCGCGCAAGGCCGCGGTGGTCCAGGCGGCGCTCGACCGCGCCGGCGACCGCGTGGAGGACCCCCTCGACCGGCTCACGGCGCTCGGCAGCGCCGACCTCGCCGCCACCGTGGGCTTCCTCGTGGCCGCCGCCGAGGCCGGCGTCCCCGTGCTGCTCGACGGGCTGATCTCCGTCGCCTGCGCCCTCACCGCCGAGGACCTCGCGCCCGGTGCGTCGGCGTGGTTCGTGGCCGGCCACCGCTCCACGGAGCCCGCCCAGTCGCTCGCGCTCGAGAAGCTCGGGCTCGAGCCGCTCCTCGACCTCGGCATGCGGCTCGGCGAGGGCAGCGGTGCGATGGCCGCCGTGCCCCTCGTCCGCTCGGCCGCCCTGCTGCTGCGCGACGTCGCCCTGCTCTCCGACGTCCTCGGTGGCTGACCCCGCGCGGGGCAGGTGCTACGGTGCGGCTGCCACGCGAGGGAACCCGGTCGAAGTCCGGGACTGACGCGCAACGGTAGGGGCGAGAGCCCGAGTCCGACACCCGCTGGCGACCCGCGGCACCGCCGCGGGGCTCCCGACGGGTCTCGCGACACGGACCCCCGAGCGAAGGATCGCGATGCGACCACGCCGCCCCGCCTCCCTGCCCCTCGCGCTGCTGCTGGCGCCGTTGCTCGTGGCCTGCGGGTCCACGACCTCGGCCGACGACGAGGTCGCCGCGGCGGACGGCTTCCCCGCCACCGTGGAGCGCTGCGGCCGCGACGTCACCGTCGACGCCCCGCCGCAGCGCATCGCGTCGCTGAACCAGGGCACCACGGAGATCCTGCTGAGCCTCGGCCTCGCCGACCGGATGGTCGGCACCGCCGGCTGGACCGACCCGGTCCTGCCGTCCCTCGCCGACGAGGACGAGCGCGTCGAGCGGCTCGCCGACCAGGCGCCGTCCTTCGAGGACCTGCTGTCGACGGAGCCCGACCTGGTGACTGCGTCCTTCGCCAACACGTTGAGCGAGGGCGGGATCGCCACGGCCGACCAGCTGGCCGGCGTCGGCGTCCCCGCCTACCTCTCGGCCGTCGAGTGCGAGAAGTCCGACTTCGGTGGCGGCGACGGGGCCCGCGACGAGCCGCTCGAGATGGAGTCGATCGTCGCTGAGGTCCGCGACCTCGCGACGCTGACGGGCACCCAGGCGCGGGGCGAGGAGCTCGTGTCCTCGCTGGAGGAGCGGATGGCGACGGCCTCGCAGGCCGACTTCGACGACGTGTCGGTGTTCTACTGGTTCGCCAACGCCGAGTCGCCGTACGCCGCCGGGTGCTGCGGTGGCCCGGGCATCATCACCCGTGCGCTGGGCCTCGAGAACGTCCTCGAGGACCAGAAGGCCGAGTGGCCGCAGGTGGGATGGGAGACCATCGCCGCCGCCGACCCCGACGTCCTCGTGATCGGGGACCTCACGCGCCGCAGCCAGACCGCCGAGTCCGGTCGCGCGAAGATCGAGTTCCTCGAGAGCAACCCGGTCACGCGCGAGATGACCGCCGTGAGGGAGAAGCGCTACGTCCTGCTCGCCGGCGCCGAGCTCAACCCGTCGATCCGCACGGTCGACGCCGTCGAGAAGGTCGCGGCCGGGCTGCGCGACCTCGGCTTCGGGTCGTCGTGACGCTCCTCGCGCCGCGGCCGACGACGGGCCGCGCCCGGCCACGTCTGGTCCGCGCGAGCGGCACGGGTGCGCTGGTGGTCGGGGCGCTCGCGGTGCTGCTGGTCTCGATCGCGCTGGCGACCACCATCGGCCCGTCGGAGCTCGGTCCGCGCGACGCCCTCGCGGTCGCCCTCGCGCGCCTCGGCGTCGCGCCGTCCGGGCTCAGCGCGATCCAGGAGGCGATCGTCTGGGACCTGCGCCTGCCGCGCGCGGTGCTGGCCGCCGCTTGCGGGGCCGGACTGGCGCTGTGTGGCGTCGTCCTGCAGTCGCTGCTGCGCAACCCGCTCGCCGACCCGTTCGTGCTCGGCATCTCCTCCGGCGCCTCGACGGGCGCGGTCACGATCGTCGTGCTCGGGGTGGGGGCAGGCTCGCTCACGCTCGCCTCCGGAGCCTTCCTCGGGGCGCTCGTGGCCTTCGGCCTGGTGCTCCTCCTGGGCATGGCCGCGGGCGGCACGACCGACCGGCTGGTGCTGGCCGGGGTCGCCGCCACCCAGCTGTTCTCGGCGCTCACGTCGTTCGTGGTCTTCACCGCGGCGGACGCCGAGCAGACCCGCGGCGTGCTGTTCTGGCTGCTCGGCTCCCTCGGCACGGCGTCGTGGGACGACGTCGTGGTGTGCGGCGGGCTGGTCGTGGCCGGCCTGGCCGTCTGCTGGCTCGCGGCCGGCTCCCTCGACGCGTTCACCTTCGGCGAGGACGCGGCGTCGGCGCTCGGCGTGCCGGTGCTGAGGACGCGGCTGGTGCTGCTGGTCGTCACCGCGCTCCTCACCGCCGTCATCGTCTCCACGTCGGGGGCGATCGGCTTCGTGGGCCTCGTGCTCCCGCACGCGGCCCGCGCCGTCGTCGGTGCACGGCACCGCGTGCTCGTGCCGGTCTCGGCCGTGCTCGGCGCGGTGTTCCTCGTATGGGTCGACGTCGGGGCCCGCACCGTGATCGCCCCGCAGGAGCTGCCGGTCGGCGTGGCGACGGCGCTCGTCGGCGTGCCGGCCTTCGTGGTCGTCCTGCTGCGACGGCGGCGTCGTGGCTGAAGGGCGGCGGACGTGAGCATCACCGCGCACGACGTCAGCTGGGGCGTCAAGGGGACGGTCATCGTCGACGACGTGAGCCTCGACGTCGCCTCGGGCAGCACCGTGGGCCTGCTGGGCCCGAACGGCTCGGGGAAGTCGTCGCTGTTGCGGGTCCTCGCCGGCCTGCGACCCGCCTCCTCGGGCGTGGTGCGCTTGGGCGAGGACGACGTGCGGCACCTCTCCCGACGTGACGTCGCAGGTCGGCTCGCGGTCGTCGACCAGGAGGTCACGACCGACATCGAGCCGACGGTCCGCGACGTGGTCGCGCTGGGTCGACTCCCGCACCGAGCGTCCTGGGCGCCCTCGTCGGCCACAGACCGGCGCATCGTGGAGGCCGCGGCCGCCACCACGCGCACGGAGCACCTGCTCGACCGCCCGTACGCGACGCTGTCCGGCGGAGAGCGCCAGCGCGTGCAGATCGCGCGGGCGCTCGCGCAGGAGCCCACCGAGCTGCTGCTGGACGAGCCGACCAACCACCTCGACGTCCGCCACCAGCTGGAGCTGCTCGAGCTCGTGCGGGCGACGTCCACCACGACGGTGATGGCGCTGCACGACCTGAATCTCGCCGCCGCCTACTGCGACGCGGTGGTGGTGCTCGCGGGCGGGCGGGTGCGCGCGGCGGGCCGGCCGTCGGAGGTGCTCACGTCGACCCTCGTGGCCGAGGTCTACGAGGTGGCTGCCGTGGTGGAGGCCGTGGACGGCGTCCCCCACGTCCGCTTCACGGGGGTGCTCGGATGAGGGCGCCCGCCCACCCGCGGCCCCTGGACCGGCGGGGGGCGCCCCCCGGCGCTCCTCGTCCGGCGGGCCCACCGCGTCATGGGAGTGGGAGGCAGGCCGGCCGGACCGACGAGCGGCAATGGGAGTGGGTCCGCTGCGTCGTTCAGCAGGGTCAACGCTCGGCCGCGCTCGTCGTCACGCGACGCAGCGGTGGGAAGGATCACCGGGCGCTCGACCCATCCACGGGTCGACCGGCCGCGAAGACTCGACCAAGGACGGGTGGGGGAGGATGCCGACCGTGACCGCCCGTGACCGCGCAGACCGTTGCCCCGGCGTGCTGCGTCCCTGGATCGCCGACGACGGCGCCCTCGTACGGCTGCGGCTGGTCGGCGGCCGACTCGCCCCCGACGCGCTCGCGCGCCTGCTCGACGTGGCCGAACGGCACGGCGACGGGACGATCGCCCTCACCCGTCGCGCGAACCTCCAGGTCCGAGGCCTCCGCTCCCACGAGGGTCACCTGCCCGACGACGTCGTCGCCGCGCTCGCCTCGACCGGTCTCCTGCCGAGCCGCACCCACGAGCTGGTGCGCAACGTCATGGTCTCGCCGCTCACCGGACGGCTCGGCGGCCGCGCCGACCTGCGTCCCGCCGCCGACCGGTTCGACGCGCTGCTGCGCGCCGACGCCGCCCTGGCCGACCTCTCCGCGCGGTTCCTCGTCGTGCTCGACGACGGCCGCGGCGACCTCGTCGACCGCACCCTCGACCTCGGCGTGGTCGCCGTCGACGCCGACCACGCGCAGGTCCGGGCCGGCCGGCACTGGGGCGAGGTCGTCCCGCTCGACGTCCTCCCCGACGTGCTCGGCGCCCTGGCCCACCGGTTCCGGCGCATGCGGCCCGACGTCGGCACCTGGCACGTCGACGAGCTGCCCGAGCGCGGCGCGGCCGTCGTCGGCGACCTGCACGCGCGCGACCTGCGCACCCAGGTACGGGCCCTGCCGCTGCCGCCGGGTCCGGGTCGTCAGGACGACGGCCGCTGGTTCGACCACGTGCCCGTTCCGGGCGGCGTGCTCCGACGGGCCCACGTCGAGGACGTGCTCGCCCGGACGAGCGACGAGCTCGTCGTGACCCCGTGGCGCAGCCTGCTGCTGCCCGACCTCCCCGACCGTCCGGAGACATCATGAGACCGCCCACCCGACGCTTCGACTACGAGGGCAGCGGCGCTGCCATCTACGTCGACTCGTTCGCGACCATCCGCCGCGAGACCGACCTCTCGCGCGTCCCCACCGACGCCGAGAAGGTCGCCGTGCGCATGATCCACGGGACCGGCCAGACCGACCTCGTCGACGACCTCGTGGTCCACCCCCGGCTCGCCTCGTCGGCCCGCGAGGCCCTGCAGGGCGGTGCCCCGATCCTGTGCGACGCCACGATGGTGGCCTCGGGCGTCACCCGCTCGCGGCTGCCGAAGGACAACGACGTCCTCTGCCTGCTGCACGACGAGCGCGTGCCGGCCCTGGCGCGTGAGTGGGGGACCACGCGCTCCGCCGCGGCGGTCTCGCTGTGGGGCGATCGGCTTGCCGGCGCCGTCGTCGCGATCGGCAACGCCCCGACCGCCCTGTTCCACCTGCTCGAGCTGCTCGCCGACGGTGCCCCGCGCCCGGCCGCGGTCGTCGGCGTCCCGGTGGGATTCATCGGTGCGGCCGAGTCGAAGGACGCGCTCGCCGCCTTCGCGGAGACCCACGGCATCGACGTCCCGTTCGTCACGGTGCGCGGGCGTCGGGGCGGGTCGGCGATGGCGGCCTCGGCGCTCAATGCGCTCGCGCAGGAGAGGGAGTAGTCGTCGTGGCTGGACGTCTCTGGGGCGTCGGCGTCGGTCCGGGCGACCCGGAGCTCGTGACGCTGAAGACCGCCCGCCTGATCCGTGACGCCGACGTCGTCGCCTACCACCAGGGTGTCGGGAAGCGCTCCAACGCGCGCCGGATCGTAGACGACCTGGTGCCCGCCGGCGTCCTCGAGGAGGTGCTGCAGTACCCGGTCACCACGGGGACCGCCGACCACCCCGGCGGCTACGCGGGGGCGATGGCCGACTTCTACGCCGAGTGCGCCGAGCGCCTGCGCGTCCACCTGGCGGCCGGGCGCGACGTCGTCGTGCTCGCCGAGGGCGACCCGATGTTCTACGGCTCGTTCATGTACCTGCACGACCGGTTGTCGCCCGAGTTCGAGACGGAGGTCGTCGCCGGGGTGCCCGCCTTCGCGGCCGCCACGGCCCTGGCCGCCACGCCGCTCGTCCGACAGACCGACGTGCTCACCGTGCTGCCGGGCACCCTGCCCGAGGCCGAGCTGGCCCGGCGTCTCGCCGACACCGACGGCGCGATCGTCATGAAGCTCGGCCGCACCTTCCCGGCCGTCCGCTCCGCCCTCGAGCAGGCGGGTCGGCTCGACGACGCGCTCTACATCGAGCGCGCGTCGATGCCGGAGGGCCGCTGGCTCCCCGTCGCCGACGTCGACCCCTCCTCCGTCCCCTACTTCTCCCTCGTCGTCGTCCCCGGCGACGGCCACGGCGCCCGGTACGACGACCCGCAGCAGTCCCCGCGATTCGGAACACCATCGCCCGTTCCGGGCGAGGAAACGGGCGATGGTGTTCCGAAACGCGGTGAGGTCGTGGTCGTCGGGCTGGGGCCGGGCCCGGACGGATGGCTCACGCCGGAAGCGTCGGCGGAGCTGGCCGAGGTCGGGCACGTGGTCGGGTACGCGCCCTACGTCGCCCGCGTGCCGCAGCGGGCCGGTCTCCAGCGGCACGCGTCGGGCAACACCGTCGAGATCGACCGGGCGACGCACGCGCTCGAGCTGGCCCGCGCGGGGGAGCGGGTCGCGGTCGTCTCCGGTGGCGACGCCGGTGTCTTCGGCATGGCCACCGCCGTCCTCGAGGCGCAGGAGGCGCGGCCGGACCTGCACGACGTCGCCGTCCGCGTCGTCCCCGGGGTCTCGGCCGTCCAGGCCGTCGCCGCCCGCGCCGGCGCCCCGATCGGCGGCGACTTCGCGGTGATGAGCCTGTCGGACCGGCTGAAGCCGTGGCCGGTCGTCGAGCGACGGCTGCGCGCCGTGGCCGACGCCGACCTCGTGCTCGCCGTCTACAACCCGCGCTCGCGCTCGCGCACCACCCAGGTGGCCGACATGCGGCGCATCCTGCTCGAGCACCGCGACCCCGGCACCGTCGTGGTCGTGGGTCGCGACGTCGGTCGCGCCGAGGAGTCGCTCGTCGTCACCACCCTCGCCGACCTCGACCCGGAGACCATCGACATGAAGTGCCTGCTCGTCGTTGGCTCGTCCACCACCCGCGTCAGCCCCACCGGCGCCGTCTGGACCCCGAGGTCGGTCGACACCTGACCGTCCCGCACCTTTCGGACACCTGCGCGGCACTTCCGGTCCGTCGAGTGCCCCTCAAGTGTCCGAGACGGCCGGATCCGTCCCGCGCTGCGGGGTCGGGTGACTGCCCGGCGCCGTCAGCGGCGCTTGGTGGAGCGGTCGCGGGCGGGGGAGTAGAGGTAGGACTCCGCGCCGTCGGGGGAGCCGACGGCGGGGCCGACGAGGATGACGGCCGCTTGGCGCAGGCCGGCGGCCTCGACCTGGTCGGCGACGTCCGCGAGGGTGCCGCGCAGCACCAGCTCGGACTCCTGCGACGCATTCGCGACGACGGCGACCGGGGTGTCGGCGTCCAGCACGGCCGCGAGCCGCTCGGCCAGGGCACGGGTCCGCGTGATCGCGAGGTGCAGGCAGAGCGTCGCGCCCGTCGCGGCGAACGTCTCCAGCTCCTCCGTCGACGGCATGGCGGTGGAGCGGGCCTGGGTGCGGGTCAGCACCACCGACTGCACGACCTCCGGCACCGTGAGCTCCACGCCGAGGCGGGCAGCCGCCGCCGCGTACGCCGGGATCCCGGGGGTCACGTCCCACGGGACGCCGGCCGCGTCGAGCCGCCGGGTCAGCTCGTGCAGCGCCGAGTACACGGACGGGTCGCCCGAGGAGAGCCGCACGACCTCCAGGCCCGCCGCGTGGGCGTCGACGCAGGCGGCCGTGATGGCGTCGAGGTCGAGGTCCTGGGTGTCGACGCGTCGCGCGTCGGGTCGGCAGTGCTCCAGCACGGCGTCGACGTAGGTGCCCGCGTAGAGCACGACGTCGGCGCGCTGGAGCAGTCGGACCGCGCGGACCGTCAGCAGGTCGGCCGCGCCGGGGCCGGCGCCGACGACGTGGACGCTCATGCGGGGTCCTCCTCGACGGGCTCGGAGGGCGGCTCCTCGACAAGCTCGGAGGGCGGGGTGGGTGGCTCCTCGACGGGCTCGGAGGGCGGGGTGGGCGGCTCCTCGACGGGCTCGGAGGGCGGGGTGGGCGGCTCCTCGGCGGGCTCGGAGGGCGGGGTGGGCGGTGCCTCGACGGGCTCGGA
>CAZREF010000015.1:0-2509 GCA_964599245.1 uncultured Aeromicrobium sp.
ACGACGGCTCGACGTTGGCTGGGGGTGGCGAGGCGGTGGGTGCGCCCCACGTCCAGGGTGGAGTGCTTGCCGGCGGTGAGGATGGGGGTGAGGTCGGCGTCGCAGAGCATCTGCTGCAGCTGGGCGGGGCCGATGGACCCGAACCCGGCCAGCGTGGCGGTGGTGTGGTCGGGATCCTTCGCGAGCTGGTGCAGGTCGACGGTCAGGTCGACGTGCGGACGCACGCCCTTGTCCTGCGGCAGCCCGTTCGCGAGGACGCCAGAGAGGAGCTCATCGAGGGCGGTGATGCGCCGGACGTTGATCGGTCGGTCGTCCTCGGCGCAGGTGGGGGCGGACAGGGACTGCAGGACGGTGCGGAACTTCGCTCCGATGTCGGCGGGCAGAAAGCCGGTGAGGTGGAATCCGTCGAGCACCCGGTTGATCTTGATGTCGTGCTTGGACATGCCCTTGATCCAGGCCTCGTCGAGGT
Organism: uncultured Aeromicrobium sp.; assembly: GCA_964599245.1. Lineage (GTDB taxonomy): Bacteria > Actinomycetota > Actinomycetes > Propionibacteriales > Nocardioidaceae > Aeromicrobium. The sequence goes on from CAZREF010000015.1 coordinate 470, forward strand.
CGTCGGGGTGGGCGGCATCACGGATCTTCTTGACCGCCTCGCGGGTCTCGACCGGCGCCGCGTTCGTGGCGGTGAGCAGCAGCGCGGGCATGGCGTGCTCGACAACCATCGGGTCGATGTGGCGGGCGGCGTAGCCGAACGCGTCGACGTGATCGAGGGAGACGGCACCGGCAGCGGCGAGGTCGGCCAGCCCCGGCATGTCCCGCAACGTCCGGCCCGACCGCACCAGCTGCGCGGCATCACCGGTGTCGAGGTGGAGCTGGTCACGCAGCCAGTTCTTCACGCTGGAGCAGCACTCGCTCTTGTGGTCCTCGCGCTCGGCGACTTCCGCGACCAGAGCGACCTTCTCCGCGTCGATCGCGTTGGTCAGGCCTTGCAGCAGGCGCAACGCATCGGTGGCCGTCGGGTACGTCCGCAGCTCGGCAGCGACGGCCTCGAGCCGGTCGGCGAGCGGGGTGCTGGACATGCCTCCATGATACCGAACAGACGCTCGAATCACCAGGCTTTCATCCCGACTTTTCGCAATCATTCCAGGGTTCTTCCTTCGCGAGGCCAGCCGTGGAGAGGCGGGGTCCGCGGGTGCGGGTCTAGCCTCGGAAGCATGACCTCCTCAGCCCTTCCCGACGTCCCCTCCCAGCTCTTCATCGGCGGCTCCTGGCGCGAGGCGAGCGGCGGTGGGACGTTCGCCGTCGAGAACCCGGCCGACGGGTCGACGCTCGTGGAGGTGGCCGACGCGACGGTCGAGGACGGCAAGGCCGCGATCGACGCCGCCGTCGCCGCGCAGGCCGACTGGGCGAAGGTGCCGCCCCGCGACCGCGGCGAGATCCTGCGCACCGCCTTCGAGACGGTCACGTCCCGCGCCGACGAGCTCGCGACGATCATGACGCTGGAGATGGGCAAGCCGCTCAGCGAGAGCAAGGCCGAGATCACCTACGGCGCGGAGTTCCTGCGCTGGTTCTCCGAGGAGGCCGTGCGCGTCGCCGGCCGCTACTCGGTCGCGCCGAACGGCGCCACGCGGCTGCTCACGCTGAAGCAGCCGGTCGGGCCGTGCCTCATGATCACGCCCTGGAACTTCCCGCTGGCCATGGGCACCCGCAAGATCGGTCCGGCCATCGCCGCCGGCTGCACGATGGTCGTCAAGCCCGCCGGGCTCACGCCCCTCACGATGCTCTGGCTGGCGAAGGTGCTGGAGGAGTCTGGCCTGCCCGAGGGCGTCCTCAACGTCGTCACCACGAAGAGCACCGGCGACGTGATGGAGCCGATCATCCGCGACCCGCGCCTGCGCAAGCTCACCTTCACCGGCTCGACCGAGGTCGGTCGCAGCCTCGTCGAGCAGAGCGCCGAGGGCCTCCTGCGCGTGTCGATGGAGCTCGGCGGCAACGCGCCGTTCCTCGTGTTCGCCGACGCCGACGTCGACGCCGCGGTCGAGGGCGCGATGCTCGCCAAGATGCGCAACATCGGCGAGGCCTGCACGGCCGCCAACCGCTTCATCGTCCATGCCGACGTGGCCGAGGAGTTCTCGGCCAAGCTCGCCGAGCAGATGGGCGCCCTGAAGGTCGGCAACGGGCTCGAGGACGACGTGAAGGTCGGCCCGCTCGTGGAGGAGAAGCAGCGCGACAAGGTCGCGGAGCTCGTCGACGACGCCGTCGGCAAGGGCGCCACCGTCGTCACTGGCGGCCAGGTGCCCGACGGCCCCGGCTGGTACTACCCGCCGACCGTCCTCACCGACGTCCCGCTGTCGGCGAAGGTCTCCACCGAGGAGATCTTCGGCCCCGTGGCCCCGGTGTTCACGTTCACCGACGACGACGACGCGATCCGCATGGCCAACGACACCGAGTACGGCCTCGTCGCCTACGCCTTCACCCGCGACTACGCCCGCGCGATCAAGGTCTACGAGGGCCTCGAGACCGGCATGGTCGGCATCAACCAGGGCATCGTCTCCAACCCCGCCGCCCCCTTCGGCGGCGTGAAGGCCTCCGGCTTCGGCCGCGAGGGCGGCGCCGAGGGCATCGAGGAGTACCTCGAGACGAAGTACGTGGG
>CAZREF010000015.1:2609-52899 GCA_964599245.1 uncultured Aeromicrobium sp.
GCCGCGAGGGCGGCGCCGAGGGCATCGAGGAGTACCTCGAGACGAAGTACGTGGGTCTCGGCGGGCTCTGAGGCGCCTCGTGGCACGCCTGGCTGCCGGCCGACGTCATTCGGTGAGGGTGCGCGCCGACGGCACGGTCGTCGCGGCGGGGGCCGCTGGATCATCGGAGTGCGACGTGGCCGCCTGGCGTGACGTGGTCGCCGTCGCGGCCGGCAACGTCCACGCCGCCCGCAACACCGGACGATCACACACGGTCGGGCTGCGCCGGGACGGGACTGTTGTGGCGGCGGGCTGGGACGGCGACGGACAGTGCGCGGTCGGTGACTGGACCGACATCGTCGCCGTCGCCGCAGGGTGGCGCCGCACCCTCGCGTTGCAGTCCGACGGCCGCGTCTGCGCGAGCGGACGGCACGACGAGGGAGCCTGCGTGGTCGAGGACTGGCGCGACGTCGTGGCTGTGAGTGCCGGCGACTGGCACTCCGTCGGCGTCCGCGCCGACGGCACCGTCCTGGCGCCAGGTCTCGCGGTGGCGAAAGGTCCGCTCCGTCTCCGCGGGCTACCTGCACACCGTGGGCGTGACGGACGACGGCGAGGTCCTTGCCACGGGCGACGACCGGTGCGGCGTGGGCGAGGTCAGCGGTTGGCGAGACGTCGTCGCGGTGTCCGCAGGGAGCCTGCACACGCTGGCCCTCGGCGCCGACGGCTCGGTGCGGGCGGCCGGCCTGGCGAGCCCCGAGCCCGGCGCGCTCGCGACGTGGAAGGACGTCGTCGCGGTCTCCGCGGGAGCGACCCACAGCCTCGGGCTGATGGCCGATGGCTCGGTCCTCGCGGTCGGCGACGACGCCCACGGTCAGGCGCGGACGCAGGCGTGGACCCTCGGCCGCGCTGCGACGGGGGACCGCGAGCGGCTCAGACGCTGACGTCGGCCCGGCGCTCGTCCGACCGCTTCGGCCCGCGCCCGGACTGGAACTGCTCGACGTAGAGCCGGGCGTAGAGGCCGCCGGCGGCGAGGAGCTGGTCGTGGGTGCCCTGCTCGACGACGCGGCCGTCCTCGAGGCCGAAGATGACGTCGGCGTCGTGGATGGTCGACAGGCGGTGCGCGATGGCGATGGTCGTGCGGTTGGCGCGGGCGCGCTCGAGGGCCTGCTGCACGAGCCGCTCGGTCTCGGTGTCGAGCGCCGACGTCGCCTCGTCGAGGATGAGGATGCGGGGGTCGGCGAGCAGCACGCGCGCGATGGCGAGGCGCTGCTTCTCACCGCCGGACAGCCGGTAGCCACGCTCGCCCGTGACCGTCTCGTAGCCGTCGGCGAAGCTGAGGATGCGGTCGTGGATGTTGGCGTCACGCGCCGCCTGCTCGATCTCCTCGGCTGTGGCGTCGGGGCGTGCGTAGGCGAGGTTGTCGCGAATGGTGCCGTGGAACAGGTACGGCTCCTGCGTCACCATGCCGACGGCGCCGGTGACCGAGTCGAGGGTGAGGTCGCGGACGTCGTGCCCGTCGATGAGCACCGCGCCCCGCGTGACGTCGTAGAAGCGCGGCACGAGGTAGGTGGCGGTGGTCTTGCCGGACCCGGACGGTCCGACGATCGCCGCGAGCTGGCCGGGCTCGACGCGCAGCGTCACGTCGCGCAGCGCCCAGGTGTCGTCGGCCGAGGGTGCGACGCTGCCGTCGGGTCGGCTGATGCGCACCGTCGACTCGCCGAACCGGTCGCCACTGCGTCCTCCGCTGAGCGAGCGGGGCTCGGGGTAGCGGAACCACACGTCGCGCAGCTCCACCTCGCCGCGCAGCGTCGTGAGCTCGGTGGCGCCGGGCTTCTCGACGACGGCCGGCTCCAGGTCGAGGTACTCGAAGATGCGGCGGAACAGCGCGAGGGAGGTCTGCACGTCGAGGGTGACCCGCATGAGCTGCAGCAGCGGCATCTGCAGCCGCGCCTGCAGCGTCGTGAACGCGACGAGCGTCCCGGCCGTGAGGGCCTCGGTCCCCCCGGGCACGTTCCCGGTGATCATGAGCCCGGCGAGCAGGTAGATGAGGGCGGGCGTGATCGCGAAGAACGTCTGCACCGTGGCGAAGAAGGTGCGACCCGTCATCGCCTGCGCCACCTGCAGGCGGGCCTGCACCCGGTTGGCCTCGCGGTAGCGCTCCGTCTCGGACTCGGCACGGCCGAACACCTTCGACAGCAGGATGCCCGAGACGCTGAGCGACTCCTCGGTGATCGCCGTCATCTCCGACAGCGACTCCTGCGTCCGGCGGGCCAGCTTCTGGCGACGCCGACCCACCCGCAGCTGGATCGAGATGAACAGTGGCATCAGCACCAGGGTGAGCAGCGTCAGCTGCCACGACAGCAGCACCATCGACACGACGGCCGCGACCACCGTGACCGTGTTCTGCAAGATCGTCGTGGCCGTGTCGGTGAGGACGGTCCGCACGCCGGCCACGTCGTTCGCGAGCCGCGACTGGATCGCACCGGTCTTCGTGGCCGTGAAGAAGGCGAGCTCCATCGTCTGCAGGTGCGCGAAGAGCTGGCTCCGCAGGTCGGCCATCGCGTTGTTGCCGATGGTGGCGGTGAGCCAGTTCTGGCCGACGGAGATCAGGGCCGTGACCACCGGGATGAGGCACATGAGGCCGACGAGCCGCCCGAGCAGACCGAGGTCGGCGGCGCTGCCGTCGGTGGGGAAGAGCGCGTCGTCGAAGACCGCGCGGGTGAGGAACGGGATGACCGACGTCAGGGCCGCGCCGGCGACGACGGCGACGCACACGAGCACGAGCTGGCTGCGGTACGGGCGCAGGAGGGCGGCGATCCGACCGAGCACGGGGGCGTCGGCGGCCGCCACCTCCTCCGTCGTCAGGTGGGTGACCTGGGCGCCCCGCGGCATCAGGCGTCGACCCGCGACAACATCAGCTCCTCGCGCACGGTGACCAGCTCGGGCGTGCCCCACACGCCGACGTCGGTGCGCAGCATCGCCCAGAGGCGCGCGGTCTCCGGCTCGGGCACGAGCGCGGCGTCGGCGACGAGCTCGAACGGGGTGGGGCCGTCGGCCGCCTCCACGGCGGTGGCCGCCAGCACCTCGCCGTCGGGCGAGACGAGCTTCACCGACAGCACCCCGCCGCCGGGCAGCGCCACCTTCTCGCGGATCGCTGCGGTGCCGGTGACGGTGAGGGTGCCGAGGGAGGTCATGGAGCGAGCCTAAGGGCGTCGGCGAACGACGTCGCGGGACGGCCGAGCACCCGGTCGACGTCGGCGCTCACGTCGGCGAGCTCGTGGTCGCGGATGGCCGTGTAGGTGCTGATCCACGCGTCGAGCTGCCAGTCGGGGGCGCCGAAGTGGGCGCGGCTCTCCCGAGCCTCGGCCTCGGTCTCGTCGTGGAACCGGTACGGGCGCCCGGTGACCTCCGTCAGGGTCGCCGCGATCTCGGCGAGCGTGAGCGCCTGCGGACCGGTGAGGTCGTACGTCCGGCCGGCGTGCGTGGCCGGGTCCTGCAGCACCGCCGAGGCGACGGCGGCGACGTCGCGCTGGGAGACGGCCGCGACCCGACCCTCGCCGGCCGGTCCGCGGATCACGCCGGACTCGTCGGCGAAGTGCGGGAAGATCTCGGCGTAGAAGTTGTCGCGCAGGAAGGTCCACGCCAGGCCCGACTCGCGCAGCAGGTCCTCGGTGGCGCCGTGGTCGCGGCCGAGCGTGAACGTGCTGCCGGCGGAGGCGCCCACGAACGACGTGTAGACGACGTGCCCCACACCCGCGTCGACGGCAGCCTCGACGACGGAGCGGTGGTCGGCCATGCGGTCGGCACTCTCGTGGCCGGAGACGAACAGCAGCGCGTCGACCCCGGCCAGCGCCTCGCGCAGCGCGGGCCCCTCGTCGTAGGCGCACTGCCACAGCGAGAAGCCGAGGTCGGGCGCGCGGCCGGGGTCGCGCACGAGCAGGCGCACGTCGGCCCCGGTGGTCGGTGCAGCATCGGCGAGGAAGCGGGCCGTGAACCCGCCGACGGTCCCGGTGGCACCGGTGAGGGCGATGGAGGTCATGCCTGCGGAACGCTCGATGCGGGGCCGGGTGTTCCCGGCTCAGTCGACGGCGACCGTCGCGAGCCGCTCGAGCGACGACGTCAGCAGCGCGTCGAGCCGGGTGTCGCGCGCGTACGAGGCGACGGCGGCGGCCGAGAACGCGGCCATGGTCCGCGCCCGCAGCACGGTGTCGGCGTCGACCACGCCGTACTCGGCCCAGAAGGAGGCCCGGTGCTCCGGCGGCAGGGCGCTGAAGACGAACGCGAGGTCGACGGCGGGGTGTGCCGCGCAGACGTCGCCCCAGTCGATGACGCCCGACGCCCGTCCGTCGGCACCGACCAGGACGTGCCGGGCGTACAGGTCCCCATGGCTGGTGACGAGGGGGCTCTTCACGACGGCATCGGGCGCCGGCGGTGCGGCGTCGGCCCTCTCGAGCAGCGCCTCGAGGTCCGGGTCGGCCGACCAGAGGCCAGCGGCGACGAGGTCGTCGAGCATCGTGCGCGTGCGGGCTGCGCGCTCGGGAGCGTCGGCCCGTCGCATCGGGTCCACGGGCAGCGACGCGTCGACGGGCACGTCGTGCAGCGCGCGCACGAAGCCGCCCAGGGTCGTGGCCACGGCGTCGAGGTCGGCGTGCGGGCTGACCGCGAGCTCCGTGCCGGGCAGGGCGCGGGCACCCCAGAACGGCCAGGGCGGCTCGCCATGGGTGCCGCGGTGCTCGGGCACCGGGACGGGCAGCGGGAGGAGTGGCGCGAGACGCGGCAGGTGCTCGGCCTCGCGCTCCACGCCGGGCAGCGCCATGGCCCGCCGGGGGAACCGGAAGAGCCAGCTGCCGTCGACGGCGACGACCGTGTTGTCCCACCCGGCGGCGACGACGCGCACGTCGTCGCCGGCCAGCCCGAGCGCACGCACGGCCGCGGTCGCCTCGTCGACGGTCACCTCGCGCTCCGGCCGCCAGGGGTGGGTCATCGCGCCAGTATCCACCGGCGCGGGGTCGGCCCGTCGCGCACGACCTTGGCAGGATCGGGGCATGAGCAGCCCGGTCGTCGTGCGTCCCGCCACCCTCGACGACGACGCCGTCCTGCTGGAGGTCGACCACGCCACGTGGAGCCCGGCCTGCTCGCCGGGCGCACCGCCGGACCGTGACCGGGACCCGACGTTCTTCCGCCCCCAGCACGGCGGACCGGAGGGCTTCCTCGTCGCCGAGCTCGACGGCGAACCTGTCGGGTACGTCGCGCTGCACCCGGCGGGGACCCTCGCGAGCCACGCCCACGTGCGGATCGTCGACGGGCTCGGGGTGCTGCCCGCGGCCCAGGGGCGCGGCGTCGGACGCGCCCTGGTCGAGGCCGCGGTCGCGCGAGCGTGGGAGGAGGGTGCGGCGAAGGTGACCCTCCGAGTGCTGTCCACCAACCAGACGGCCCGGCGACTCTACGAGCGGTGCGGCTTCGACGTCGAGGGCGTGCTGGTGGGCGAGTTCGTCGTCGACGGGTCACCCGTGGACGACGTCTGGATGGCCCGCCACCTGCGGTGAGGGCGGCTCAGATGGTCTGCGCGGCGATGTCGAGCTCGACCGGGACGTTGCTCGCGCTCGACCCGGCGCTGATCCACAGGCCCACGGCGCGGGCGGCGTCGGGCTCGCTGGGGATCCACTCGGCGATCCACGCGGCGACCGCGCGGTCGGCGGTCCCCGGCCACACACGGTGGACGGTCACCCGCGGCGGGGCCTCGAGGACGGGCAGCTCGACGTCCGGGTCGATCTCCACGACCACCTGCCCGTAGACGTCGGCCGGCAGCATCGCCAGGGCCGACTGCAGCACCACGAGGTCGTCGGCGCAGCCGGCCAGCAGCACGTGCTGCAGCGGGGTGCGACGACGGTGGGACCTCATGAGGTGAGTATAGGCTTACCTCGCTCTGGTGAGGCAAGGGTGGCCTATGTCACTCCGTTGCACGGCGTGGGCCTCGAGGGGGCGGGGCCGCACTCTCGCGGCTGGTGCTGTTGGTCGGGACTGCGCCGTCTCGGCTGGTGCTGGCGCCGGCCTCCGCGAGACCTCGACCGGGCGACTCCCAGCGACTCGGCCGAGCGCCCGCACCGGCGCGGGACCCACTCATCGGTGGATCCTCAACCGCAGGACGGCGCGTGAGGTTGCCGATCCACCGATGAAGCTGGAGCCGGCAGGCTCGACTGCCCCGGGCGCCCCCGCTCCGTCGAGGCCTTTCGGAGATCGACCCCAGCACCAACCCAGCCGGCGCAGCCCCACCACGTACGCAGCGGGAGTCGCGAACGCAGCGAGCCGGACCCGCAGACGCCACGAGCCCGACCCGCAGCAGCGGATCGGGCTCGTGGAGGGCGAGGCTCAGGCGGCGATGTGCGCCTGGAGCAGCCAGCGGTCCTTGGTCAGGCCGCGCTCGATCTCGATGGCGACGTCCTGGCTCGACAGGTCGATGTCGTCGAGGCCGGCGACGGCGGCGCGGACCGTCACCAGCGCGGCATCGATCTGCGCGACGGTCTCGGCGACCGTGGTCTGCCACGGCTGGAAGCCGTCGGACAGGGTCGGCAGCGACGACTTCGCGGCCACGGTGGCGAGGCGCGAGTCGAGCGGCAGGCCGAGGGCGACGATGCGCTCCGCGGCGGTGTCGGCGAAGTCCTGGGCGTGGGCCACGAGCTGGTCGAGCGTCTCGTGGACGCCGGCGAACGAGCCGCCGCGCACGTGCCAGTGGGCCTGCTTGCCGTCGACGACCAGGGCCTCCAGGTCGTGGACGACGGGGGTGAGGAACTGGGCGACGCCGGCCGCGATCTCCGACGTGGTCGCGAGGGCCGAGGGGGCGTCGGTGTGGGTGGTCGAGGTCATGTCTGCACGTCCTTGAGTCGTCATGTTCTGAACGGTTCAACTCACAGCATTCCCGGGTATTCCATCGTGCGCAACGTAGATCAGGCTCGCCTCAGGGAGCCCAGCCTTGCCTCGTCTGTGCGCAGATTCCCGGTGAGCACGGCCGGACGAGCCGTGTCATTCGACCGGAAGGTCGGCCGGAGGCACGGTCTGGGGCGTTCCCTCGCGGCCGCGCCTGCGCCGTCCGAGGGCAACGTCGACGAGCAGGAACACCGCGAGTGAGAGACCGAGCAGCGGCACGAACCACGCCAGGGCCAGCGTCACGAGCACGACCCCGGTGAGGACTGGGAGTGATAGACGTCGCCAGGACCCCCGCGCCGGCGGACGACCGACACGAGCGTCGCCGCGAGTGGGGCGCCGCTGCCACCACGAGCGATACCCCTGCACGATGACGACGATCAACCCGATGGCGAGCGCGGCGAGCAGCAGCTGGTTCACCAGGCCGAACAGGATCCCCATGTGGGCGTCGATGGTCCAGTTCGTCATCTTGGCCATGAAGGGTTGGTCGGCGAACGCGACCTCGTCGACGATCGCGCCGGACGACGGGTCGACGGCGACGGAGTCGAAGCGGGTGGGTGCGCTGCGCTTGTTCTCCGACACGGCCCACGCGGTCGCTGCGTCCGCGGGCGGGGTGACGACCAGCGGGTCCTGGAGCCCGGAGGCCCGTGCCGCGGCCACGGCGCCGTCGATGCCGACGCCGGTGGTCACGAGCTCGTCGGACGCCTCACCTGCGCCGCCGTGACCACCGTGTCCACCCGACGTGGTCTCCTCGCCGCTGAGCGACGTGGACAGCGACGCTCCCGTCCACGCCAGTGCGGTGCGGATCTCGCCGATGTTCTCGCCGGCGTAGCGTGACCAGGTCAGGCCGGTGGCCGAGAGCAGCAGGGCGCCGAGGGCCACCCACACCCCCACCGTGGCGTGCACCGACAGCGTGCGTCGCCGGCCCGTCGCCGACGTCTCCGGCAGCAGCAGCCGGCGTGCGCGTCGGTCGCTGCGCCGCTTGGTGAACCACAGGGCGAGGCCGCCGAGCACGACCACCCAGAGCCAGCTCGCGGCGAGCTCGCTGTAGTGGCGACCGACGTCGCCGAGCAGCAGGTTCCGGTGCAGGTCGTCGACGAGCGCGCGGATGCCCAGCCACTGCCCAAACGTCTGCTCCTGCCCCAGCACCTCGCCGGTGTAGGGGTCGACGAACACGGCCATGTCGTACCCCTCCTTCACCGTCTCGTCGGTGAAGACGACACGGGTGCTGCTGTCGTCGGCGATCGGCGGCCTGACCTCCACGAGCGCGCCGTCCGGGTGGGCGTCGCGTGCGGCGGCGAACTGCTCCGACAGTGGCAGCTGGGCGACGCCGGGCTCGACCGTGAGCTGGTCGGCGTAGACGGCTCGCTCGATCTGCGGTGCCGCGGTGTAGACCAGGCCCGTCGTGGCGGCGACGAGGATGAAGGGCGCGATGAACACGCCGGCGTAGAAGTGCAGCCGCAGCACCAGGGGTCTCAGCTGCGCCCAGGTCCCGGGCCGGGCGTCGGTGGAGGTGGTCATGAGGGGTCCTTCGAGGGTGTGGAGGGGGTCAGGAGAGGAGGGACTGGCCGAGGATCTCGCCGCGTCGGGCACCGGGCAGCACCGCGAAGACGGCCGACCCGACAGGAGTGGTCCACTGGTTGAGCAGGTCGAGCTCGGCGAGCCGTCGCTGGATGGGCACGAACTGGCGCTCGAGGTCGGCCTGGAACGAGACGAAGACGAGCCCCGCGTCGGTGAGCCCACCCGCCGGCGGTGGGTCGTCGTAGTTGTAGGGACGGCGCAGGATGCGTTGCTTGCGGTCGTTCGGACGGGCCCGACGCACGTGCGCGAACGGGTCGATGACCTGCAGGCCGTTCTCGTCGAGCGCACCGAGATCGGGGTCGTCCTCGAGACTGCCGCCGGTGAGCGGCCGGCCGTCGTCGAGCCGCCGACCGATGGTGCGCTCCCGCGCGGGCCGGTCGATCTCGTCCCACGTGTCGAGATCCATGGCGATGCGGCGGACGACCATCGTCGTGCCACCCACCAACCACTCGGGTCCGTTCGAGCTCCCGTCGCGCCACACGAGGGCGTCGACCTCGTCGGCCGTCGGGTTCGCGGTGCCGTCGACCTGCCCCATGAGGTTGCGCGGGGTGCGGTCCTGGCCGAGCGGTCCGCGGAAGCCGCGCTGCACCCAGCGGACGGACACGAACGTCCGTGCCTCCTTGGTGAGGAGACGGACGGCGTGGGCGACGGCGAGCTCGTCGTCGCCGCACACCTGCAGGAGCAGGTCACCTCCGTTCCAGCGGTCCTCCAGACGGTCGATCTCGAACTCCGGCAGCGGACCCAGCCATGCGGGCACCGAGGCCCGGGCGACCTCGACGACGCGAGGGCCGACCCCCACCGTGATCGTCAGCCGGGACGGTCTCAGTGCCAGCTCCGGCTCGGTGTCGGCCAGGCCGGGACGACCGGCCATGAGACGCTCGGCATCGTCCGTCCAGATCGTGAACAGACGGCGCAGTGCGTCGGCGTCGACCGTGGCGCGCAGGTCGAACGCGACGAACGCGCCGTGGTCCTGCGGCGGGGTGACCACACCCGGCTGGTGTGCGCCCCGGAACGCGATGGTGCGCGTCCCGGGGTCGGCGGCCCGGGTGTCACGGGCGAGCGCGGCGCTGCCGGCTGCGCCCACGACCACCCCGGCGGCGCCCACCGAGCCGGTGGTCAGGAGTGCCCGGCGCGAGAGCCCGTGCCGAGCCTCAGCCATGGTCGGCGTGGTCGCCGTGCTCGGCGTCGCTCATGTCCATGCCGCCCATGTCCGTGCCGCCGTCGCCCTCGTAGTCCTCCTCCGCGCCGGCGAAGGAGCGGGCAGGAGCGGTGAAGGACATGGTCGAGTCGTCCGAGAACGTCACGGTGAGGCGCACGTCCTGGCCGGGCTCGATCGCCTTCGGCAGCTCCATGAGCATGATGTGGTCGCCGCCGGGGGACAGCTCGTGCGTGCCGCCGGCGGGCACCACGATGCCCCCCTCCTTCTCACGCATGACCATCTGGCCGTTCTCGTCGGTGCCCATCTCGTGCAGCTCGACGCGGTCGGTCACCCCCTCGGCGGTGGCGGAGACGATCGTGACGTCGGCGTCGGAGGCGTTGCGCAGGGTGCCGAAGGCGGCCGTCATGCCCGAGTCGGCAGCCTTGACCCACGGGTCCTGGACGCTCACGGTCGAGGCTGCAGGCGTGGCGTCGTCGTCGGCTGCGCCGCATCCGGCGGTGAGGCCGAGCACGGCGACGGCGACGACGACGGTGTTCCTGAGGGTGGTGCGGTTCATGCGGTGGTGTCCTTGTCGGTGTGGGTGCGGCTGCGCCGCACGAGGGTGACGACGGCGAGGGCGAGCACGACCGCGGCGAGTGCGCCGAGCCCGAGCGCCAAGGAGCGGGAGGTCGCGGGGACCTCCGTCGCCTGCCGTCGCAGGGGTGCGGCGGTGGCGGGTGCCTCGCCGCCGCCGAGGGTGAAGGTGACGACGCCGTTCAACGGGTGCCCGTCGGCCGAGACGATCCGCCACACGAGCGTGTAGCGACCGTCGGGGAGAGCCTCCGCGGGTGCGTCGGCCACCAGGCGCGGCCCGTCGACCCGGGGCACGAGCGTCGTGACGGTCTCGCCGTCGCGGCGCAGCACCATGGCGGGACTGATGTCGCTCACGGTCTCGTTGAAGCGCAGCTCGAGCTGCGCCGGCAGGGACTCGATGGTCGAGCCCGTCGCGGGGTTGGAGCCGACCAGTGCACTGTGCGCCGTCGCGGCGACCCCGGGCAGCAGCACGAGGAGGCCGGCGAGCAGGCACAGCAGCACGGATCGACCCCGAGGGGTCTGGTGCATGGATGTCTCTTCCGGAAGGAGGGTCGGGTCAGGCCGACGCCGGGGGTGCCCTTCCGAGAGGCAGGAGGGTGCGGTCGACGCCGCGGGCCGCGGGGACGGCGGCGACGAGCAGCACGGTGCTGGGTGCGGCGGAGACCGCGCGGGTGATGCGGAGCGCGCGGAGCGCGAGGTGGTCGAGGATCGACAGCAGCGCCGCCTCGGCTCGCGGCACGGTGAGCACGAGGATCGCGGCGGCGGCCGCGTGCGACAGCAGCATCGCGGGGCCGTGACCCATCGCCATCGGGTGCTCGACCATGGACACGAGGTGCACGGCGACCTGGGTGAGCAGGAATGCCGCCAGGAGGGTACGCGGGGTCCAGCGTCGGCCGCTCAGCGCCCACGAGAGGGCGGTGACGCCCCCCGCGACCGCGGCCAGCGTCGGCAGGCTGGGTGCCATGCCCCCGGCCGCTGCGTGCGCGCCGACGCCCAGCGCCGTGGTGAACGAGCCGACGAACCCTGCACGCACCGCTCGGGCGGTGCCCGAGGTCAGGCGTCGATCGGCGCTCACCGGGGCACCGTACTACGACGCGCCGTAGGAAGGAGGAGGGGTCAGGCTGACGTGAACGCCCGCAGACGCAGGCTGTTCGTCACCACGAACACGCTGCTGAAGGCCATCGCGAGCCCGGCGATCATCGGGTTGAGCAGTCCGGCGACCGCGAGCGGGATGGCTGCGACGTTGTAGCCGAAGGCCCACGCGAGGTTGCCCTTGATCGTGCGCAGCGTGGCGCGTGAGAGCCGGATCGCGTCGACCGCGGACCCCAGGTCGCCGGAGACGAGCGTCAGGTCCGAGGCGGCGATGGCGACGTCGGTCCCGGTGCCCATCGCGATGCCGAGGTCGGCGGCGGCGAGGGCCGCGGCGTCGTTGACGCCGTCGCCGACCATGGCCACGACCCGACCCTCGGACTGCAGCCGTTGCACGGTGCGCAGCTTGTCGTCGGGCGTGACCTCGGCCTCCACCCGCTCGATCCCGACCTCGGCCGCGACGGCCTCGGCGACGCGGCGGGCGTCGCCGGTGAGCAGGACGGGCTCCAGCCCGAGCGCGCGGAGGTCGGCCACGGCCTGGCGCGACGTCGGCTTGACCGTGTCGGCGACGGTGACCGTGCCGAGGAGCTCGTCGTCGGCCTCGACCGCGATCGTCGTGCCGACGCGGTCGGGGACGTCGACCTCGTGGCCGGTCCACGAGGGACGCCCGGCGCGGACGCTCGCCCCGTCCACGACGCCGCTGACGCCGTGGCCGGCGTGGTTCGTGAAGTCGCGGACGGGCAGCGGCTGGTCGACGAGCCCGGCGACGGCCCGCGCGACCGGGTGCTCCGACGCGTGCTCGACGCCCGCGGCGAGCGCGCGCAGCCGGCCGACCGGCACCCCGTCGACCGGGGTGACGTCGACGACCACCATCTCGCCGGTGGTCACGGTCCCGGTCTTGTCGAGCACCACGGTGTCGACGCGGCGCGTGGACTCGAGCACCTGCGGGCCCTTGATGAGCACACCGAGCTGGGCGCCGCGGCCCGTGCCGACCATGAGGGCGGTCGGCGTGGCCAGTCCGAGGGCGCACGGGCAGGCGATGATCAGCACCGCGACCGAGGCGACGAACGCCTGCGTGAGGGTGCCGCCCAGCAGCAGCCAGCCGGCGAACGTCGCGACGGCGAGGAGCATCACGGCCGGCACGAACCAGGCGGAGACGCGGTCGGCGAGCCTCTGGACCTCGGCCTTGCCCTCCTGCGCCTCCTCCACGAGCCGCGCCATCTGGGCGAGCCGCGTGTCGGACCCGACGGCGGTCGCGCGCACGACGAGCCGCCCGCCGACGTTCACGGTGGCGCCGGTGACCGTGCCGCCCTCCTCGACCTCGACGGGCACGGACTCGCCGGTGAGCATCGACTCGTCGACGGCCGAGGCGCCCTCGACGACCTCGCCGTCGGTGGCGACCGTCTCCCCGGGCCGCACGACGAACAGGTCGCCGACCTGCACGTGCTCCACGGGAACGCGCGTCTCGGCGCCGTCACGGAGCACGGCGACGTCCTTCGCCCCGAGGTCCATCAGAGCGCGCAGGGCCGCGCTGGACTGCGTCTTTGCGTTGGCCTCGAGGTAGTGGCCGGTGAGCACGAAGGTGGTGACGACGGCCGCGACCTCCAGGTAGATCTCGTGCGCCCCACCTCCGGTGAACGACCACTCCATGCGCATGCCGAGCATGCCGGCGCCGCCGAACAGGAGGGCCCACAGCGACCAGAGGTAGGCCGCGCCGACGCCGACGGACACGAGCGTGTCCATGGTCGCGGCGCCGTGCCGGGCGTTGGTGGCGGCGGCGCTGTGGAACGGCCAGGCGCCCCAGGTGACCACGGGGGTCGCGAGCGCGAGGACGACCCACTGCCAGCCGGTGAACTGCAGCGGCGGCACCATCGAGAGCACCAGGACGGGCAGGCTCAGCACGGCCGAGACGATCGCCCGTCGGCGCATCGACGCCGCGCCGTGCAGCCCCTCGTGGTGACCCTCGTGCCCGCCGTGCTCCGACGGGAGGGTCGCCTCGTAGCCGGTGGCCGCGACGGTGTCGAGCAGCAGCCGGGGGTCGGTGCCCTCGGGGACCGTGACGGTGGCCTTCTCGGTGGCGTAGTTGACGCTCGCCTCGACGCCGTCGAGCCGGTTGAGCTTCTTCTCCACGCGGGCCGCGCACGACGTGCAGCTCATGCCGTGCACGTCGAGACGCAGCACCTCGCGGGCGTCGGTGACCTGCTGCCGGGTGCTCATGACAGGGAGTACCCGGCCTCGTCGACGGCGGCGGCGACGACGTCGCGGGGCAGCTCGGCGGCGCTGGTGACGGTGACCTGCGACGTGCCCTCGGGCACCAGGGCGACGGCGACGTCGGTGACGCCGTCGACGGCGGAGAGCTCGTCGGTGACGGCGCGGACGCAGTGCTCGCAGGTCATGCCGGTGACGGAGTAGGTGGTGGTGGCCATGGGGGCCTCCTCGGTGTGGTGGTCGGTTGGTGGGGTGTGGATCAGGACCGAACGAGCCGGGCGATCGCGGCGGACGCCTCCGCGACCTTCGCCTCGGCCTCGGGCCCGCCCTGGCGGGCGGCATCGACAACGCAGTGGGCGAGGTGCTCGTCGAGCAGCTTGAGCGCGACCGCCTCGAGCGCCTTGGTGGTGGCGCTCACCTGGGTGAGCACGTCGATGCAGTAGGTGTCGTCCTCGACCATCCGGGTGAGGCCGCGCACCTGCCCCTCGATGCGACGCAGCCGCGCGAGGACGGCCTTCTTGTCCTCGGAGTACCCAGGAGCCGCGTGGTCCATGCCGTGGTCGGTCGGGTGGGTCATGAGAGGAGCCTGTTCATCTCGGTGATCTCGGCCTTCTGCGCGTCGACGATCGCGCGCGCCAGCGCCTTGGCCTGCGCGTCCTGGCCGTCGGCGATCTCGGTCTCGGCCATCTCGACGGCACCCTCGTGGTGCTCGATCATCATCTGCAGCCACAGGCGGTCGAAGTCGGGGCCGGCGGAGTCGGCGAGGCGCGCCATCTGCTCGTCGGTCATCATCCCGGCCATGTCCTTCATGGAGGCCATGTCGTGACCGCCGTGCCCGGAGTGGTCGCCGGACGGCACGTCCTCGCCCCAGCTCTCCAGGAAGCCGGTGAGCTCCTCGATCTCGGGCTTCTGAGCGGCACGGATCCGGGTGGCCAGGTCGGACACCTCGGCGGACGCGCCGCGGGACGGGTCGAGCGCCAGGTCGGCCATCTCCACGGCCTGCTGGTGGTGGGGGACCATCTGCTGCGCGAACGTGACGTCGGCGCCGTCGTGACCGGCGTCGGTGTCGCTCTGCGAGCCGCAGCCCGCCAGGAGGAGTGCGGCGACGGCGGCCAGGACGGGGAGGAGGGGTCGTCGGTGCATGGCTCTTGTATACCCCTAGGGGGTAGGGGTTTCAACTCGACCGCTGCTGCCGGCACGAGTCAGGGGTCCTAGGCTCGGCCCATGAGCGACGTTCCCGGCCTCGACGGAGTCCTCGGCGTGCAGCACGTCGAGCTGACGGCGGACAAGGTGGTCGTGCGGTTCACGATCACCGACAAGCACCTGCAGCCCTTCGGCATCCCCCACGGCGGCATCTACTGCGCCGTCCACGAGTCGACGGCCAGCGTCGCCGCGCAGATCTGGCTCGGCGAGAAGGGCGTCGTGGTGGGCACGAACAACTCCACCGACTTCATCCGCCAGGCGAAGCTGGGGGACACCATCACGGTGACCGCCACCCCGATCCACCGCGGTCGCACCCAGCAGCTGTGGCACCTGGACTCCGTCGGGGAGGACGGCCGGCTGGTCGCCCAGGGCCAGGTGCGTCTGGCCCACCTCGACCAGCCGGTCCCACCGGAGGCGCTCGCGGCCTTCACGGGTGGCGCGGGCCGCTAGACTGGCCCGGTCGGCGCGACTGGCGTTGAGGTGGAGGTCCACCAGGGAGCCCGGCACAGCACTCTTCGCACCGGACAAGGGACCGTTCGCCTGGGCCCCGCGTCAGCCCCGACACCGCTGACCGGAGGTTCTGCCCCATGATGATGACCGTGAACGCGCTCGCTGCCCGCACGCCCACGACGCTCGACGACCGCGACGTAAAGGTGCTCCTGCTGGAGAACATCCACGCCGACGGCCGCGACTTCCTGCGCGGCAAGGGCTACCAGGTCGAGACGAACACCGGCGCCCTCGGCGAGGACGAGCTCATCGAGGCCATCCAGGGCGTCCACCTGCTCGGCATCCGCTCCACCACCTACATCACCCCGAGGGTGCTGGAGGCCGCCCCCGACCTGATCGCCATCGGTGCCTTCTGCATCGGCACCAACCAGATCGACCTGCCCGCCACCACCGAGCGCGGCATCGCCGTCTTCAACGCGCCGTACTCCAACACCCGCTCGGTCGTCGAGCTCGCGATCGCCGAGATCATCTCGCTCGCGCGTCGCCTGCACGAGAAGTCCACCGACATGCACCGCGGCATCTGGAACAAGTCCGCCGCGGGCAGCCACGAGGTGCGCGGGCGCACGCTCGGCATCGTCGGCTACGGCAACATCGGCAGCCAGCTGTCGGTGGTGGCCGAGGCGCTCGGCTTCAAGGTCATCTTCTTCGACATCGACGACAAGCTCGCCCTGGGCAACGCCAAGCGCTGCTCGACCCTGGAGGAGCTGCTCGCCGAGGCCGACGTCGTCACGCTGCACGTCGACGGCCGGCCCGGCAACGCCGGCCTGTTCGGCGAGGAGCAGATGAGCCAGATGAAGCCGCGGGCGCTGTTCCTCAACCTCAGCCGCGGCATCGCCGTCGACACCACCGCGCTGCGCGAGCACCTGGAGTCCGGCCACATCGCCGGCGCCGCGCTCGACGTGTTCCCGGTCGAGCCGAAGCGCCAGGGCGACCCCTTCGAGTCCGAGCTGCGCGGCATCCCGAACGTCATCCTCACGCCGCACGTCGGCGGGTCCACCGAGGAGGCGCAGCAGGACATCGGCCGCTTCGTGGCCTCGAAGCTGCGCTCCTACGCCGCGTTCGGCAGCACGTCGCTGAGCGTCAACTTCCCCGAGATGAACCTGTCCGCCGACGACAGCCGCACCCGCCTCGCGCTCGTGCACCAGAACGCCCCGGGCGTGCTGGCCACGATCAACGGGCTGCTCGGCGAGCGCGGCGTGAACATCGAGGCGCAGTCGCTCGCCACGCGCGGCCAGCTGGGCTACGTGGTCACCGACGTCGCGGAGGCCGTCAGCGCCGACGTGCTCGGCGAGCTCGCGGCACTGCCCGAGACCGTCCGGCTGCGGCAGCTGAGCTGAACCGGTGACGCCCGCGCCGGTCCGCCTGCGACCCAACCTGGTCGACCACTTCTACCGGGGCGGGCAGCGGATCGCGGACCTGCGCGGCATCGCGACGACCTCGGACCACCAGCCCGAGGAGTGGGTGGCGGCCACGGTCTCCCGCGACGGCCACCCGACCCTCGGCCTGGCCACGACCGAGGACGGGCGCCTCCTGCGCGACCTCGTCGTCGACGACCCGCCGGGCTGGACCGGCGGTCTCGGGACGTGGCCGGGTGACACGGGGCTGCTGCTGAAGCTCCTCGACGCCGGCCAGCGCCTCCCGGTGCACGTGCACCCCGACCGCGCGTTCGCGGCGTCGCACCTGGACTGCCCCTATGGCAAGACCGAGGCGTGGCTGGTGCTCGACGCCGAGCCGGGCGCCGCCGTGCACCTCGGGTGGGACCGCGACGTCGACCCGGGCGACGTGGTCCGCGCCCGCGACGCCCAGGACGGTGACTGGATGCTCGCCCGGATGCACCGCGTCGAGGTCTCCCGGGGCGACGGCATCCTCGTGCCGGCCGGCACGCCCCACGCGATCGGGGCGGGAGTCTTCGTCGCGGAGGCGCAGGAGCCCACGGACTTCTCGATCCTGCTGGAGTGGTCGGTCACGACCTCCACGCGCGAGGAGTCGCACCTCGGGCTCGGCTTCGACCGCGCGATGCAGGCGCTCGAGCACGCCGCCACGAGCCGCGAACGGCTCGCCGCGCTCACGGTGCACACCGACCTCGACGCCACGAGTGCGCCGCTCACGTCGCTGCTGGCCGCCGAGGCCGACCCGTTCTTCCGGATCGACCTGGCCACGGACGGGGCGCAGGTGGGTGCCGGCTTCGCGGCGCTGGTGGTGCTCGGCGGCGAGGGCGTGCTCGTGACTGCGGACGGCGACCGGCCGCTCCGCCGCGGCGAGACCTGGGCGGTCCCGGCCGCGGCCGGCGACTGGCGGGTCGACGGTGACGTGCGGCTGCTCGTCGCGCGTCCGGGCCTCAGTCGAGGCTGAACGGCGGGTACTCGTCGGTCAGCAGGACGTAGTACGCGGCGACGCGCTGGCTCCAGCGCAGGTAGCCGAGCACGAAGTCACGCATGCCCCCGGGCCAACGGCCCAGGAAGATCACCGCGAAGAACGCGATGAAGAGGACGACGCCGGCGGCCAGTGCGAGGAAGTACAGCACGACGAAGTGCGGGATCACCATGAACGCACGGAAGAAGATGGTGAGCCGGCTGCGGCCCTCCACCTGCGGCTCGACGTCGAAGCGCACGTGCGGGTCGCGACCCGGGTCCGCCGTGTCGGTGGCGAAGGAGAACGGTGGGTAGTCGCCGTGGAGGAAGTAGACGTAGGCGCCGACGCTGGCGTTGTAGCGCAGCACCATGGCCTCGAAGCTCAGCAGGCCACGCGGCACCTTGCCGAGGATGACGCCGCTGAACCAGGCCGGGACGAGGGCGAGGAACGACACGAGGGCGAGGACGTAGAGCACGAGGAAGTGCGGGATCGCGAGGAGCCAGTGGACCAGCGGACGCCACCGCGCCACGTGGTCGGGCAGCGAGAAGGAGAGCGTCGCCGGGTAGGTCGTCGTCGGAGGACCGGCGGGGGGAGGAGTCGGTGCGGGCTGGTCGGTCATGGCGCGATCTTTCCTGAGAGGAACCTGAGGGTCAGCCGAAGGCTACCGCCAGATCCTGGACGATCTGCGCACATCCGGCATCGAGGCGGATGCTCGCCAGGTCGTCGCCCCGCGTCGGTCCGCGGTTGACGATGACGACGGGGGTGCCGGTCGACGCCGCCCGACGCACGAACCGCAGCCCGCTCATGACCTGCAGGCTCGAGCCCAGCACGAGGACCGAGCGGGCGCGAGCGACGAGGTCGAAGCAGTGCTCGACCACGGGCTTCGGCACCGAGCCGCCGAAGAACACGACGTCGGGGCGCAGGCGCCCGCCGCAGTGCAGGCACGGGGCGACGACGAAGGCCGAGGTGTCCTCCAGCTGCACGTCGCCGTCGGGTCCGTGCACGACGGTCTGCTCGCTCCACCCGGGGTTGAGCGCCTCGTGGCGGCGCTGCACCTCCTCGCGGGGGGTGAGGTCGCCGCAGTCCATGCACAGCACCCGGTCGACCCGGCCGTGCAGGTCGACGACGTCGCGGTGGCCGGCCTTCTCGTGCAGCCCGTCGACGTTCTGCGTGACCAGGCCCGTGAGTCGCCCCTCGCGCTCCCACCGCGCGAGCACGTGGTGGGTGGTGTTCGGCTCCGCGTGCCCCATGCGCGACCAGCCGAGGTGGGCGCGGGCCCAGTAGCGCTGCATCCACTCCGGTCCGGACCGCAGCTGCTGGATCGTCATCGGCGTCGGCGTGCGCACCCGGCCGGGACCGCGGTAGTCGGGGATGCCGGAGTCGGTGGAGACGCCGGCACCGGTGAGCACGAGGATGTCGCCGGCAGCGAGGACGTCCGCGGCCTGTTGCACGTCAGCCTCCCGGACCTCCACGCCCTCGAGGGTACGTCCGCGGCCCGCCTACCGCCCGGTCCAGACGGGGGTCCGCTTCTCCGCGAACGCCGCCACGCCCTCGCGGGCGTCGTCGGACAGCAGGACGGGACTCGCGAGCTCGCTCTGTCGGCCGAAGGCCTCCTCCGGCGACCACGTCGGTGCCTCGTCGACCACCCGCTTGCCGACGGCCACGGACAACGGTGCGTTGGCGGCGATGCGCGTGGCGAGGTCGAGCGCCCGGGCCCGCGCCTCGCCGCGGGGGACCACCGCGTTGACGAGGCCGAGCTCGGCCAGACGTGCGGCCGGTAGCGGGTCGCCGACGAGGGCGAGCTCGAGCGCGACGGCCCGCGGCAGCCGGGTGGAGGTGCGCCAGAGTCCACCTGCCGCGGCGAGCAGTCCGCGCTTCGCCTCGGGCAGCCCGAAGGTGGCGTCGTCGGCGGCCACGACGAGGTCGGCGCACAGCGCCAGCTCGAAGCCTCCGGCCAGGGCCGACCCCTCCACCGCGGCGACCATCGGCTTCGTGGGCGGCTCGGCGGTGAGGCCGAGCGGGCCGCGCCGGTCGGTCACGGGCACCTCGCCTCGGTGCGCGCCGGCGAGGTCCATCCCGGCGCAGAACGTGCCGCCCGCGCCGGTGAGGACGATCGCCCGGACCGTCGGGTCGGCCTCGGCGTCGTCCACGGCACGCTCGAGCAGCTGCGCGGTGAGCCGGTCGATCGCGTTGCGCACGTGGGGTCGGTCGAGCGTGACCACCCAGACCGCGTCGCCGGCACGCTCGGCGCGCACCGGTGCGGGCGGCGGGGCGGGCAGGTCCAGGCGCCCGTCGCTGGGGAGGGGTCCGAGCACGAGCCGGTCGCCGTCGGCGCGCAGCGTGCGCCGCAGCGGGTCGGTCGAGGTGAGCAGGGCGACGTCGACCGGGTGCTCCACCCGCAGCAGCACGCGGCCCCCGTCCTCGTCGATCGCGGAGACGACGACGGCCTCGGGGCTGCCGTCCCGGCCGCGCGGCACCGTGACCGCCTCCACCACGGCGGGGCGGTCGAGCGTGGTGCGCACGGGCCGCGGCGCAGGCCGCTCGAACGCCGGCCGGAGGTGGGCGAACCGCTGACGCGGGGGCCGGGCCGAGTACACGCCGAGGGCGTGCTTGGTGGCGTACCAGCCGAGGGAGCTCGACAGGCCGTACTCGTCGGGCCGCTCGCGCAGCATCGGCACGAGGGTGGCCACGGCGTGCAGTCCGTAGCCGTTGCCGGGGCCGCCGGCCGACGTCAGCCCGCCCGTGACGCTGAGCGGTCGGGTCGGGTCGTCCCACGGCAGGCCGAGCGCCGCCGCACCGAGCTGCACCGCGGCGGGGAAGCACGAGTAGAGGTCGACCGGCCCGAGCTCGTCGGCGGTGATGCCGGCGTGCTGGAGCACGGCGCGACCCGCGGCCTCGATGGCCGGTGACGCGGCGAGGTCGGCTCGCTCGGACACGAACCACTCGTCGGTCGCGCTCGCCCCGGCGTGCAGGAACACCCACCGGTCCTGCGGCACGCCGAGCGCCTGTGCTGCCGCCACGCTCGTGACGATCACCCCTGCCGCGAGGTCGACCTGGAGGTTGGCGCACATGAGCTTCGGGTACGGGTCGGAGACGGCGCGGTTGTCCGGCGTCGGCGTCGCGATCTCCTCGGCCGTCCGCTCCGTCGGGTCCCAGGCGTACGGGTTGGCCGCCGCCACCGCGCTGTGCCGCGCCCAGAGGTCGGCGATGCGGCCGCGGTGGGTGGCCTCGTCGTCGCCCGACGCACCGCGCAGCGCCGACTCCATGAGCGCGTAGGCGTAGATCGGGGCGCCGATGCCGACCTCGGTCTCCGCCGCGTTGTTCGCCGGGCGGTCGGTGCCGATGACCCGGTCGGGGGCGTCGTCGGGCGCCTGGCGCGTCCAGCGCGGCTCCTGCTCCGCCGCGGCCACCGTGGCACCCGCCTCGGCGCCGCTCACGAGCACCAGGTGCGCACGGCCGTCGGCCACGTGCTGGGCGGCGTCGTTGAGCGCGAGCTGGCCGCCGTCGCCGCCGTACGGGGAGGTCTGCACGGTGCCGGCGTCGTCGGCACCGACGAGCGTCGCGACGAGCCCGGCCTGGTCGGGGTACGTCCAGGACGCGCTGGGCACGGCGGTCACGAGGTCGGCCCGGGCGAGCAGGCCGGAGCCGACGCCGGCGTCGTCGGCCGCGCGCTCCAGGGCCTGCGCCGCGAGCCGAGCGGGCTCGGGCGCGTCGCCGCCGCGCACGACCACCTGGCCGACCCCGACGACGACGGGGGTGGTGGCCTCGAGCAGGAGACCGGTCCGCTCGTGCAGCACGGGCTCGTCGGCGTAGCGGGCGGGGCCGGCGGAGCCGCCGAGGAGTGCGTCGAGCGCCTCGAGGGACTGGCGCAGCGCGACCTCGACGCTGCGCACGGCGGTGAGCCCCACGGGTCCCTTGACCGGCGGACCGTCGAGGGCGCCGTCGAGCCGGACGGCCGTCCCGGCGCCGTCGGCCGCGACCGTGCACCAGAGCCCGACCGTGATGCCCATGGGTCCGGTGCCGCGCAGCGCGAAGCCGGTGTCGTCGGTGCGCTCCACCCTCCAGCGCGCCTGCGCGGGGATGTCCATGAGCGAGATCTGCTGGGTGAACGTCGCTCCCTCCTCCATCCGGGAGGGGCGTTCGCCGCGCCACCCGAGGTGCAGCGTCAGCCAGTCGGGCGCGCGGTCGAGGTCGGTGACCAGGGCGACCACGTCGGCGGGCGCCACGGCCACGGTGCGCTGGGCGTGCACGGGTCGGGCGTAGTCGTGCACGCCGTCGGGTGCCGGCACGTCGACGCCGGGCGCCTGTCCGGCGGCCGGGGGGCGCACCCTCGCGACGACGTCGCCCGCGATCGCCTTGGCGGTCCCGGCGACGACGGGCACGAGCGTGCGAGCGGTGGTGACCCAGCGGGGGGTGGTGGCCACGACGTCCTCTTTCCGTCCGATCGGACTGTTTCGTCGATCATCCCGGACGCGAGCGTCCCGGGGCAAGCCCGCCGGTAGGGTCGCCGCCATGTCGCAGGTCCGCCGTCCGCAGCAGGAGCGCTCGGTGGCCACCCGGGCGCGGTTGCTCGAGGCGGCCTACGCCAGCCTCCTCGAGGGCGGCTACGGCGCCACCACGGTCGGCCACGTCCAGCAGCGCGCGGGGGTTGCGCGCGGGACCCTCCTGCACCACTTCCCGACGCGCGGCGCCCTCATGGCCGGCGTCGTGGAGGACGTCGTGGAGCGACGGCTGCAGCTGCTCACCACGATCCGCGAGGACGACCCGCCCCCGGCCGACTGGGACGAGGTCGTCGACCTGGTGTGGCGCGAGCTGCGGTCCCAGCCGTTCGCCGTCGCCCTGGAGCTGTGGGTGGCTGCGCGCACCGACGAGGACCTGCGCGAGGCCCTGCTCCCGCTGCAGGAGCGGATCTTCACCACGGTGCACCGCGGCGTCACCCGGCTCGCCGGCGGCGACCATCCCCGCACGCCCCTGCTGGTGCAGTTCACGATCGACCTCCTCACGGGCGAGCAGCTGGCGAGCACGCTGCGACCGCGCGACGGGACGTCGGCCGTGGTGGAGGCCTGGAAGGCGATGCTGCGCGAGCTGACGCAGCCACCGGCGTCGACCTAGCGACGCCGGCTGTACGCGACGGCCGCGACGGACAGCAGCACGAAGACGACCGTGAGCACCGCGCAGTTGACCGCCACCTGCGCCGCGCCGAGGTCGGCGGCGTCGAGGAACCCGTAGGGCACCGAGGCCGTGACCCCGGGCCCGAGGGTGAAGATGGGCTCCTCCACCGCGGACCGCACGAGCGTGTACGTCACCCACGCCACGGGGAATGCGAGCCCGGCGAGGGCCGACCACGCCAGTCGGGTGCGCGGGCGGAGCACGAGGAACCCGACGCCCGTCATCACGGGTACGACGTAGTGGAACGCCTTGTCGTACCACCACTCCACGCCCGACCTCTCGACGTTCCCGGCGAGCACCGTCGCGTAGACGACGCCCGTGACGGTGATGCCGACGAGGCTCGCCAGCCGGAGCACGCCGAACATCCGTCCGTCGCGGTCGGGCCGCACGGCCAGCAGCACGCACGTGATCGCGACCAGCACGTTCGACTCGATGGTGAAGTAGCTGAAGAGGTTGACCAGGCTGCGACTGGCGTCGACGGTGAGGACCGTCTGCCCGACGAGTGCGACGAGGGCGATCGCGGCCGTCGCCGCGTGCCAGGCGCGGGTCACAAGTCGACCGTCCCGCGCACGCCGACGACCGTGTATCCGCTGACCCACACGTCGTCGCCGGCCGCGTCGACGTGGACCCGCCCTCGACGACCCAGTGCCGTGCCCTGCGCAGCGACGTAGTGCGCGGGCAGGATGGCCTCGGCGACCAGCCACTGGGCGAGTGCCGCGTTGAGGCTGCCGGTGACCGGGTCCTCGCCGACACCGCCGGGGAAGAACGCCCGGACCTCGAGCGCGACGTCGCCGCCCTGCGGATGGAGGCCCGCGAGCCCCACCTTGTCGTGCGCGCCGCTCGCGCCGAGCCGGTGCGCGCGCGACCCGTCGACGGCGAGCACGGCGTCGGCACTCGCGAGCAGGAGGCCCATCCACTCGGGGCCGTTGTCGCACCAGCCGGCGCCGACGACGAGCGAGGGGTCGATGCCGAGTGCGTCGACGACGGCCGTCACCTCGCCGGCGTCGACCACGCCCGAGCGGATCCTCGGCGGGGCGGCGAACGCGAGACGTCCCTCGTCGCGTCGCACCGTCACCAGCCCGACGCCGCACTCCTGCACGAGGGCGTCGCCGCGCGGCACGCCGCCCGCCTCCAGCCACGCGCGCGCCGTCCCCAACGTCGGGTGGCCGGCGAACGGCAGCTCGCGGCCCGGGGTGAAGATGCGGACCCGGTAGTCCGCCGCAGGGTCGGTCGGCTCGAGCAGGAACGTGGTCTCGCTGAGGTTGGTCCAGCGGGCGAACGACGCCATCTGCTCGTCGTCGAGCCCGTCGGCGTCGTGGACCACCGCGACCGGGTTGCCGAGCGTGAGGGTGTCGGTGAAGACGTCGACCTGGCTGAAGGGGCGCACGTCCCGACCCTAGACCGACGCCAGCTCGACGAGCTTCGCGATCGTCTGGACGTTGCGGCCGGTGCCGTGGTGGCCGAGCGCCTTCTTGATCCGCGCCGGCGTCAGTCGCGAGCCGGCGACGCCGTCGGCGTAGCGGATGTGCAGGTCGCGGCCCACCACCGTCACGTCGTCGCCCCAGTCGTCGGCCTCGAACGCCGTCACCGCGGCCGCCGTGGGCTTCTCGAGCAGGAAGTAGACGTGGGAGAGCTTCGGCTTCACCACGTCGAACGGGTGGTCGGCCAGCGCCTGCTGCAGCTCGTCCACGGATCGCGAGACGACCTCGCGGAAGAACCCGAACCTCGTCTCGACGGCCGCCTCGAGGGCGCGGTCGAACTCGGCCGGGTCACCGGGCGGCTCGCACAGGAGGTTGCCGGAGGCGATGTAGGTGCGGACCTCGGTGGCCCCCAGGTCGGCGGCGAGGTCGCGCAGCTCGGCCATCGGCAACGTCGCGCCGCCGACGTTCACGGCGCGCAGGAGGTGGACCCTCATGAGCTCAGTATGCGCGTCGTCGGGGGCGACGCCGGGATGCGGATCGCCCCGGAAGCCCTAGGTTGAAGGACGCCACACGGCGAGATCCGCCGGGGCGGAGGGAGGCAATCTCATGATCATCCTCGGAGTCATCCTGCTGATCCTGGGCGCGGTCCTGGACATCTCGATCCTCTACACGATCGGCGGGATCCTGCTGGTCGTCGGAGCGATCCTCTGGATCCTCGGTGCCACGGGCCGCGCGGTCGGTGGCCGGAACCATTGGTACTGAGCCGCACCCTGACGACGAAGCCCCCGCACCCACGGTGCGGGGGCTTCGTCGTCCGCGCTCACGCGCGGGTGCGCACCTGGCGGTAGACCAGCAGGGCGACGATCGCACCGATGATCGAGAGGATCAGGCCGGTCGGCGTGAAGTCGAGGACGCTCCGCGAGGTGAAGAGCGCGGAGATGATGCCGCCCACGAACGAGCCGACGACGCCCAGGAGGATCGTGGCGAGGATGCCCATCGAGTCGTCGCCGGGGACGATGGCGCGGGCGAGCAGGCCGGCGATGAGGCCGACGATGATGAGGGTCAGGATGCCCATGGTGGTGTTCCTTTCGTGGCGGGAAGCGGACGGATCACGTCCGTCGAACCACGCTAGAAGTCCTGAGGAATCCCGCACCTCGAGCCGACCCCGTCCCTAGCCCGCGATTCGTGGACCTTGCGAAGGTTCCTCGGGCGGGAATCGTCGCGAAGTCCACAGAACGCGGGGAGGTCAGGCAGTCGGGTCGTCGCCGACCTTGACCAGCAGCTTGCCGACGTTGCGGCCGGTGAGGAGGCCGCGGAAGGCGTCGACCGCGTTCTCGAGGCCGTCGACGACGTCCTCGAGGTAGGCGACCTCGCCGGAGCGGACCCACTCGCCCATCTCGCGGGTGAACGCCTCGGTGTGGGTGGGCACGAACTCGTCCTGGATGAACCCACGGACGGTGAGGCTGCGGGTGAGGACGAGGTTCATGAAGCCCGGGAACGACAGCGCCGACTCCGGGGCGGACGTGGCGTTGTAGTTCGCGACGAGCCCGCACACCGGCACCCGGCCGTAGGTGTTCATCCGTCGCAGCACCGCCTCGCCGACCGGGCCGGCGACGTTCTCGAAGTACACGTCGACGCCGTCGGGCGTGGCGGCCTTGAGGTCGTCGGCGAACGTCGGGGAGCGGTGGTCGAGGGCGACGTCGAAGCCGAAGTGCTCGCGCAGCAGGCGGACCTTCTCCTCCCCGCCCGCGATGCCGACCGCGCGGGCGCCCTTGCGCTGCGCGACCTGCCCGACCGCGGAGCCCACCGGACCCGCAGCGGCCGCGACGACCACGGTCTCGCCCTCGGCGGGCTTGCCGATCTCGAGCAGGCCGGCGTACGCGGTGAACCCCGGCATGCCGAGCACGCCCAGCGCCGTCGAGATCGGTACCCCGTCGTACGGAGGGGCGGAGGGGTCGAGCCGCTTCATCTGGCGCGCGTCGACGACGGCGTGCGTCTGCCAGCCGATGAAGGCGAGCACGACGTCGCCGGGCCTGCGGTTGTCGGCACGCGACTCGACGACCTCGCACACGGTGCCGCCGAGCACGACGTCGCCGAGGCCGAGCGAGGCGGCGTAGGACTTCGCCTGGCTCATCCGGCCGCGCATGTACGGGTCGAGCGACAGGTAGATCGAGCGCAGGAGCACCTGGCCGTCCTGCAGCTCGGGCAGGTCGACGGTGACGGTCTCGAAGTCGGAGTCCTGCGGCTCGCCGACCGGGTAGGCGGCGAGGCGGATCTGGGTGGTCTGCATGGTTCTCCCTCGGTGGTGGTCGGGCGTGCTCAGATGCGCGCGGCCAGCTCGGTGGCCTGCTTGATGGCGCGCTTGGCGTCGAGCTCGGCGGCGACGTCGGCACCACCGATGACGTGGGTCGTGACGCCGGCCGCCTCGAGCGGCTCGACGAGGTCGCGCACCGACTCCTGGCCGGTGCACAGGACGATCGTGTCGACCTCGACCAACCGCGCCTCGCCGGTCTCGGCCTTCTCGTCGGCGCGGACCGTCACGTGCAACCCGTCGTCGTCGATGCGGTCGTAGGTGACGCCCCCCAGGAACTCGACACCGGAGTCCTTCAGGGTCTGGCGGTGCACCCAGCCGGTCGTCTTGGCGAGTCCCTTGCCGTGCGCGGTGTGCTTGCGCTGGAGCAGGTACACCTGTCGGCGAGGCGGTGCCTGCACCTTGGTCGTGAGACCACCTCGCTCGAGCGCGGGGTCGGTGACGCCCCAGCGCTGCCTCCAGTGCTCGAGCGACTCGTGCGGGTCGTGCAGCAGGAGCTCGGCGACGTCGAAGCCGATGCCGCCGGCTCCCAGCACCGCGACGCGCTCGCCGACGGGCGCACCCTTCACGACCTCGTCGTAGCGCAGGACCGAGGGGTGCTCGATGCCCGGGATCGAGGGCACGCGGGGCTCGACGCCGGTGGCGAGCACGACCTCGTCGAAGGGGGTCAGGTCCGAGACGTCGGCGCGACCACCCAGGCGGACGGTGACGCCGCGGACCTCGAGCATGCGCGTGTAGTAGCGGAGGGTCTCGGTGAACTCCTCCTTGCCGGGGATCCGCGCGGCGAGCGTGAACTGGCCGCCGATGGCGTCGTTCGCCTCGAACAGCTCGACCCGGTGGCCCCGACCGGCGAGCTCGACGGCGGCAGCGAGTCCGGCCGGCCCGGCGCCGACGACGGCGACGTGCTTGGCGCGCTTCGTCGGCAGCAGCACGAGCTCGGTCTCGTGGCCGGCGCGTGGGTTGAGCATGCAGGTGGCGCGCTGGTTGGAGAACGTGTGGTCCAGGCAGGCCTGGTTGCAGGCGATGCAGGTGATGATCTCGTCGCTGCGCCGCTCGGCCGCCTTGGCGACGAACTCGGGGTCGGCCAGCAGCGGCCGCGCCATCGAGACCAGGTCGGCCTGGCCCGAGGCGACGATCTGCTCGGCCACCTCGGGGGTGTTGATCCGGTTCGAGGCGACGACCGGCACGATGCTGCCGTGCTCGTGCAGCGCGTCGCGCAGCCGGGCGGTGTGCTCGACGAACGCCGCCCGCGGCACCGATGTCACGATGGTGGGCACCCGGGCCTCGTGCCAGCCGATGCCCGTGTTGAGGAGGGAGACCCCCGCCTCGACGAGCTTCAGCGAGAGCTCGACGGTCTCGTCCCACGACTGCGCGTCGTCGACGAGGTCGAGCAGGCTCTGGCGGTACATCACGATGAAGTCCTCGCCGACGAGCTCGCGCGTGCGTCGCACGACCTCGACGGGGAAGCGCATCCGCTTCTCCGCGGTGCCGCCCCACGCGTCGTCGCGGGTGTTGGTGCGGGCGGTGATCATCTGGTTGATGAGGTAGCCCTCGGAGCCCATGATCTCGACGCCGTCGTAGCCGCCGCGCTTCGCCAGCGCGGCCGCCTTCGCGAAGTCGGTGGCGGTGCGGTCGATCTCCTTGGCCGAGAACGCCCGCGGCCGGAACGGGCTGATCGGGCTCTTGCGGCGCGACGCGCTCTTGACGAAGGGGTGGTAGCCGTAGCGCCCGGCGTGCAGGATCTGCATGGCGATCTTGCCGTCGTGCTCGTGCACCGCGTCGGTGACCACGCGGTGCGCGTCGGCGAAGGAGGCGTTGTTCATCGTCCCGCCGAACGGCAGCAGCCAGCCGGTGCGGTTCGGCGAGTAGCCGCCGGTCACCGACAGCGCGACGCCGCCCTTCGCGCGCTCGGCGAAGTATGCGGCGAGCTTCGGCAGGTCCTTGCGACGGTCCTCGAGCTTGCTGTGGATCGAGCCCATGACCACGCGGTTGCGCAGCGTCGTGTGGCCCAGGTCGAGCGGGCTCAGCAGGTGCGGGTAGTCCGGGTGGTCGGGCTGGGTGAACGGGCTGCTCATACTGGTCCTGTGATCTCGAGGTTCTCGGCGTGGGTGCTGGTCGTGGCGGGCGTGTTCAACGTGGTCATCTGGCCGCGGTTCGCGAAGGCGATCGTCGACGACGACCGGGCGTGGGCCGGCGAGGCCTGGAGCAGTGCGCCCACGTCGTTCTTCTGGGTGCACGCGGTGCTCATCACCGCCGCCGTGACCCTCGGCGTCTGCGTCCTGGTCATCGGGGTCCGGGCCGTTCGAGCCGGTCGAGGATCTCGTCGCACCAGCTGATCTGGGTCTGCTCGCCGATGATCCCGCCGCGCAGCACCAGGTAGGGGCCGACGTCGGCGTCGTGGAGGGCGTCCGGGTCGGGGTAGAACCGCTCGGCACTCGCCTGGTAGTAGGCGAGCTTCTCGACGTGGTGGGCCCGCTTCGCGTGCACGTCGGCCAGGACGGCGTCGCGGTCGCCGTGGGCGAGGGCGCGCAGCTTCACCGCGAACGTCGAGCGCAACGGCTCCGGCGTCGACGGCTCCGCCGTGAAGCGGGCCAGCTCCTCGCGGCCCTCGCCGGTGATGGCGTAGACCTTCTTGTCGGGTCGTCCGTCCTGCTCCACGACCTCCGAGGTCACGAGTCCGTCGAGCGTCATGCGGCCGAGCACCTTGTAGATCTGCTGGTGGCTGGCCTTCCAGAAGTTGCCGATGGAGGCGTCGAAGCGGCGCGCGAGCTCGTAGCCCGTGGCGGACCGCTCCGCCAGGGACACGAGGATCGCGTGCTCGAGCGCCATGCGTCCGAGGTTACATATGCAACCAGTTGCAGTGCAACGGCGAGGCGTACGGTGGCTCGCATGTCGATCTTCGCCGTCACCTACACGTACGGAGCACCTGAGGAGCAGCTCGCCACGCTCCGCGCCGAGCACCGCGACTACCTCGCGAACCTGCCCGAGCTGCTCGTCAGCGGCCCCGCGTCCGACAGCCGCGAGGCCGTGCTGGTCTTCCGTGCGGAGTCGCGCAGCCAGGTCGAGTCGCTCGTCGCCGCCGACCCCTTCGTCAAGGCAGGCTTCGTCGCCGAGCACGTGGTGCGCGACTGGAAGCCGATCCTCGGTCCACTGAGCGGGCACTTCGAGGACTGAGGCGCGCCCGCCGTACGATTCGCGCATGCGACTGACCCCCCTGGTGGCCGTGACAGCGGCCACGCTCGCCCTCGCCACCGCCTGCGCCCCCGCGGACGAGTCCGAGCCCAGCGCCGACTCCGGCCCCGTCTCCCTCGACGACTGCCAGCCCGCCGACCTCGACCTGCACGAGGCCGGCACGCTGACGATCGCCACCGACACCCCCGCCTACGAGCCATGGTTCTCAGGCGACGACCCGACGAACGGCAAGGGCTACGAGGGCGCCGTCGCCCGCGCCGTGGCCGGGAAGCTCGGGTTCGCCCCGGACGAGATCACCTGGGTCACGCAGGGCTTCAACGAGGCCGTGAAGCCCGGTGCGAAGGACTTCGACTTCGACATCAACCAGTTCTCGATCACGAGCGAGCGCGAGAAGGTCGTCGACTTCTCCAGCCCGTACTACAAGGCCCAGCAGGGCGTCATCACCCTCGAGGACTCCGACTTCGCCGGCGTCACGAGCCTGGCCGGGCTCAAGGACGCCAAGGTCGGCGCGCAGGTGGGCACCACGTCGCTCGAGGCCGTCGAGCAGCTCGACCGCACGAACGACCCGCTCGTCTACGACGACACGTCCAAGGCGGCGCAGGCCCTGCAGAACGGCCAGGTCGACGCGATCATCGCCGACGTCCCCACGGCGTTCTACCTCGTCGCTGCCGAGCTCGACGGCGGGAAGCTCGTCGGCCAGTTCGAGCCGCGCACGGGCGAGTCGGAGGAGTTCGGACTCCTGCTCGACAAGGACTCCCCGCTCACCCCGTGCGTGAGCGCGGCGGTCGACTCGCTGCGTGAGGACGGCACGCTGGAGAAGCTGCAGCAGCAGTGGCTCTCCGACGCCGTCGACGTGCCCGAGCTGAGCCAGTCCTGACCACCCGGCCCAGCGAGCGCCAGCAGGCCCGGGAGCGGTACCGCCGCTCCCGGGCGCTGCGTCGTGGCGGCGTCGCGGCGGGCTCGACGCTCGTCGTGCTCGCGCTGCTGGTGCTGGTGGTGCTCAACGCTCCCGGGTGGGAGCGGGTGCAGCGCACCTTCTTCGACTGGCAGGACGCGAAGGACTCGGTGGGCTCGATCACCGAGGCGTTCTGGCTGAACATCCGCCTCTTCGTCGTCTGCGAGGTGCTGATCCTCGTGGTCGCGCTCGTCGTCGCGGTCGTGCGGGTGGTGCCCTCGCCCGCCATGGCCCCGCTGCGCCTCATCGCCACGGTCTACACCGACGTCTTCCGCGGCACGCCCACGTTGCTGGTGGTCTTGCTCGTCGGCTTCGGCGTCCCGGCGCTGAACCTGACCGGCCTGCCCACCAGCCTGTTCTGGCTCGGGGTCATCGCGTTGACGTTGAGCTACGGCGCCTACGTGGCCGAGGTGGTTCGCGCCGGCATCCTGTCCGTCCACCCGACGCAGTGGGCCAGCGGCCGTGCGCTCGGCCTGTCCTACGGCAGGACCCTCCGCCACGTGGTGCTGCCGCAGGCGCTGCGCCGCCAGGTGCCGCCCCTGCTCAACGACTTCGTGTCGCTGCAGAAGGACACCGCGCTGCTCTCCGTCATCGGCCTGGTCGAGGCGCTGCGCCAGGCCAACATCATCTCCAACCGCGACTTCGTGTTCACACCGCTCGTGGTCGCCGCCGTGCTGTTCATCGCCGCGACCATCGTGCTCGCGCGCCTCGCCGACTGGCTCTCGATCCGCAGCATGCGCCGGGAGGCGGGCGCCTGATGCTCCGGATCGAGCAGCTGCGCAAGTCGTTCGGCAGCACCGAGGTGCTCAAGGGCATCGACCTCGCGGTCGAGCCCGGCCAGGTCGTCTGCCTGATCGGCGCGTCCGGCAGCGGCAAGTCGACGCTCCTGCGGTGCGTCAACCTGCTCGAGACGGTCGACGACGGCACCGTCTGGCTCAGCGACGCGGCAGGCACGGAGCACGACGTCACCGACCCGCGGGTCGACGTCGACGCGGTCCGCCGCCGGGTCGGGATCGTCTTCCAGGCCTACAACCTCTTCCCGCACCTGAGCGTGCTGCAGAACCTCGTGCTCGGCCCGACGAAGGCCGCAGGCGTCCCGAAGGACGCGGCGACCGCTCGCGCCCACGCCCTGCTCGAGCGGGTGGGCCTGGCCGACAAGGCCGGCGCGTACCCGGACTCGCTGTCCGGCGGGCAGCAGCAGCGCGTCGCCCTCGCGCGCGCCTTGGCGATGGACCCCGAGGTGCTGCTGCTCGACGAGATCACGTCCGCCCTCGACCCCCTGCTCGTCGGCGAGGTGCTCGACGTCGTCCGGGGGCTGCGCGACGACGGCATCGCCGTGGTCATGGCGACGCACGAGATGGCCTTCGCCCGCGAGGCGAGCGACGTCGTCGCCTTCCTCGCCGAGGGCGAGATCGTCGAGATCGGCCCCCCGGAGCAGCTGTTCGACGCCCCCCGCGACTCGCGCACCGCCGCCTTCCTGGCCCGGTTCCGCGGCTGAGTCACACGAGCGTCAGCACGCGGTCGCGATCGGCCGGCTGCAGGGTCGGCGCCAGGCGCGTGTCGAACGTGACCAGTCGGGCGTCGTGCCGCGCTGCCAGGTTCAGCAGGTGCAGGTCCGTCACCTGCCGGTGACCGACGAACCCGGACAGGTCGACGTGCGGGACCGCCAGAGAGGTGTCGTCGGGGACGAAGACCGCACGCGGATGTGTCCTGATGCTGCGGAGCGCGGCCAGGCTCAGGCCGATCGACGCCGCGGCGCCGGTGACCGCGCGATTCATCGACAACCGGACGAGGCCGGACTCGGTGACGGGGGTCGTCGCGAAGCCGTCCGTCGTCTCGAGCCACCCCTGTGCCGACTCGTGGTGCACGTGCTCGCGCAGCGTCAGCGCCAGCAGGACGTTGACGTCGGGGAGGTCCACCTCACTCCTCGTCGAGCAGGTCGGCGACCATCTCGTCGGTCACGACCGGGCCTGGGGATCGATGGAGAGGGTGGTGCGGGACATGTCACCAGCCGACCGCATCACGCATCACGCATCACCGTGCTCGCGGGACGCGCGCGGGACGTCGCCTAGCCTGACGCCATGGACGACCTCGAGGACCTCCTCGGCGCGGGAGCACACGGCTACTTCGCCGGCGGCGCGGGCGACGAGCTGACGCTGCGCGCCAACGAGACCAGCTGGTCGCAGGTGCGGCTCGCGCCGAAGGTCCTCGTCGACGTCGCCGAGCGCGACCTGTCGGTCGACCTGCTGGGGAAGCGCCGCGCGACGCCCGTGGTCGTCGCGCCGATGGCGTACCAGCGGCACGCCCACGAGGACGCCGAGCGCGGCACCGCCAGGGCCGCGGCCGCCACGGGAGCCACCTACGTCCTCTCCTCGCAGACCACCACGGCCCCGGCCGACGTCGCCGAGGTCGCCGGACCCGACCGCTGGTTCCAGCTCTACGTCTTCAAGGACCGGCGGGTCTCGCTCGACCTCGTCGCCGAGGCGCGCGAGTCCGGCTACGAGGCACTCGTGCTCACCGTCGACTTCCCGGTGGCCGGGTGGCGCGAGCGCGACAAGCGCACCGGGTTCAGCGTCACGCACCCCATCGCCCTCAACCCCGGCGGCCGGCCGCTCACCACCGAGCAGATCTTCGCCATGCACGACCCGACGATCACCTGGGACGACGTGCACACGTTCGCCGAGGCGGCCGGCATGCCGCTCCTCCTCAAGGGGATCCTGCGCCCCGACGACGCCGAGCGTGCGGTCGACGTCGGCGCCGCGGGCGTGGTCGTCTCCAACCACGGCGGCCGCCAGCTCGACACCGTTCTCACCGGCGCCGAGGCGCTCCCGCCCGTCGTCGAGGCGGTCGCCGGCCGTGCCGCGGTGCTCGTCGACGGAGGCGTCCGGCGTGGGTGGGACGTCGCCAAGGCACTGTGCCTCGGGGCCGACGCCGCGCTCGTCGGCCGCCCGGTGCTCTGGGGCCTCGCCCGGGGTGGTGCCGCGGGTGCCCAGGCAGTGCTGCAGCAGGTCGTCGACGAGCTCGACTCCACGCTCGCGCTGCTGGGCTGCCCACGCGCGGCCGACCTCGACGCAGGCTTCCTGGTCCCGTGAGCCGACGCGCCCACGACGACGTGCTCCTGCACCTGCGCGCCGCGCGGGACCTCGTCGACCGCAGCTTCACCGAGCCGCTCGACGTCGCGCAGCTCGCGGCCGTCGCGCGGCTCAGCCGCTGGCACTTCCACCGCCTCTTCACGGCGACGTACGGGACGACGCCGGCGCACTACCTGACCCGTCGTCGGGTGGAGCGGGCCCAGGACCTGCTGCGCACCTCCAACCTCACCGTCACCGAGGTGTGCCACGCGGTCGGGTTCAGCAGCCTCGGCTCCTTCAGCGGCCGTTTCAAGGAGCTGGTCGGGGAGTCACCGAGCGCCTTCCAGGCGCGCCACGCGGCGCTGGGGGCACCGCGCGTTCCAGGCTGCTTCGTGCTCATGTGGGGGCTGGCGGAGAGAGCACATCAGGAGAAGCGCGACCCGGACACGGAACCGTAGCGTCGTCGACATGATCACCAACGTCTCCCTCGTCAGCGTGTGGGTGAAGGACCAGGACGCCTCGCTCGCCTTCTACACCGACGTCCTCGGCTTCGAGCTCAGGGAGGACATCCGCCTCGCGGAGGACTTCCGCTGGCTGACCGTCGGCCACCCGAACCAGCCGGAGCTCTTCCTTCACCTGACCACCCCCGGTCCACCCCTCTCCGAGGAGCTGCAGGCCGAGATCACCCGCTCCCTCGACTCCGGGGGCATGCCGGGAGTCGGGGTGGAGGTCGACGACTGTCGTGCCACCCACGCCGAGCTGGTCGCGAAGGGCGTCGAGTTCATCCAGGATCCCGCCGACAGGCCGTACGGCGTGGAGGCGCTCCTGCGAGACAACTCCGGCAACTGGATCGTCATGGTGGAGCGCAAGGAGTTCGACCCTGAAGCGATGACCAGGGCCGACCTCGACGACTAGGCTCCCTGGGGTGAGCGAGGAGTCGATCGAGGGCACGTCGTCGTCGGCGTTCGACCCGAGCCTGCTGATCGACGTCGCGGGCGAGTTCCTCTTCGACGGCGGGCCCACCCTGACGCAGCGCGAGGTCGCCGAGAGGTCGGGCATGGACCTCGAGCTCGCCAACAGCCTGTGGCGCTACCTCGGCTTCCCCGAGGTCGAGCACGACAAGGTCGCGTTCACCGAGGCCGACGTCGAGGCGTTGCGGGTGACGAAGCGTCTGATCGACCTCGGCGTGCTGGAGCAGGACCGGCTCCCGCAGTTCGTGCGATCACTCGGCCGGACCTTCGCGCGGCTCGCCGACTGGCAGACACGCCTCCTGCTCGGCGTGCTGCAGACCGAGGACGGGCAGCAGCCACCGCTCGACGTCCTCGCCGAGGTCATCCCGATGGTCGAGGAGGTCCAGGGCTACGTCTGGCGGCGCCACCTGCTGGCCACCGCCTCCCGGATCGCCCTGCGTGACGTGCGGTCCGAGAGCGAGCGCGACCTCGTGGTCGGGTTCGTCGACATCGTCGGCTACACCTCGCGCAGCCGGCAGATGAGCCCACGGGCCCTCGGCGCCATGGTCGAGTGGTTCGAGCGGGTGGTCACCGAGCTCGTCGTCCAGCACGGCGGGCAGGTCATCAAGACCATCGGCGACGAGGCGCTGTTCACCCTCGACGACCCCACCGAGGGAGCACACCTGGCTCTCGAGCTCGTCGAGCGGGCCGAGGCCGACGAGCAGTTCCCCGACGTGCGCGTCGGCCTCGCCTTCGGACCGGTCCTCGCCCGCTTGGGCGACGTGTTCGGGTCCACCGTCAACATCGCCGCCCGGCTCACCTCCGTCGCGCGCCCCGCCCGCGTGCTCGTCGACCACGACCTGGCCGAGCTGCTCGACCACGACCAGTTCCGGCTGCGGCGGACCCGCCGGGTGTCGGTGAAGGGCTACGAGCACCTCGAGCCCTGGTCGCTCAAGCGTCCACGCGAGCGCTGAGCGTCCGCGCCACCGCGTTCGCCGCCACCCTCCCCGCGCGGTTGGCGCCGATCGTCGACGCCGACGGCCCGTAGCCGACCAGTTGCACGCGTGGATCGGCCACGGCGGTCGTCGACGTCGCGAGCGTCGCGCCGAGCTGGATGCCGCCACGCGGCGAGCGCAGGTGCAGCGGTGCGAGGTGGTCGACGTCAGGACGGAAGCCGGTGGCCCACAGCACGACGTCGACGCGCTCCAGGTGGTCGTCCCACCAGGCGCCCTCGGCGGACAGCCGGTCGAACATGGGCAGGCGCTCGTAGGCGCCGAGCCGCTCGGCCTCGCGCTCCTGCTCGCGGAGCATCAGGCCCGTCACGCTCACGACGCTGCGCGGCGGGAGTCCGGCCCGCACCCGCTCCTCGACGAGCGCCACGGCCTCGCGCCCGGCCTCGGGGTCGAAGAGCTCGGTGCGCCAGACCGGCTCGCGGCGGGTGGCCCAGAGCGTGTCGGTGACGGGCCGCAGCGCACCGAGGAACTGCACGGCCGAGGCTCCACCGCCGACCACCAGCACCCGCTTGCCGCGGAAGTGCTCAGGACCCGGGTAGTCGACGGTGTGCAGCTGCTCGCCCGCGAAGACCTCCTGGCCCGGGTAGCGCGGCACGAACGGCCGGCGCCACGTGCCCGTGGCGTTCACGAGCGTCCGGGTGCGCCACTGTCGGTCGCCCGCGCTGACGACCAACAGGTCGCCCTCGCTCGACACCCGGTCGACGGCCACGGGTCGCTCGACGGGGAGGTGGTGCTCCTGCTCGTACGCGGCGAAGTAGGCCGGGACGAACTGGTTGGCGCGCTCGTGCCCCTCCGCCGGTGGACGCGGCGCGTCGGGCAGGTCGGCGACGCCGTGCACGTCGGCCATGGTCAGGGCGTCCCAGCGGTGCTGCCACGCGCCACCGGGGGCGTCGTCGGCGTCGAGCACCACGTGCCCCACCCCCTGCCGCGCCAGGTGGTACGACGCCGACAGCCCGGCCTGGCCGGCCCCGACCACGACGCTCTCGAGGACCTCCACACCGGCGAGAACGTCGCAGGGGGGCGGTCTATGCCCGTCAGCCGTGCAGGCGCGAGCCCTTGAGCGACTTGTCGACGGCGTTCTTCGGTCCGTGGACGGCGATGCCCACCAGGTCGAGCGCGTCGGTCGGCACCGCGGCCACGGCCGCGCGGTTCGCCGCGTCGTGCCCGGTGGAGAACATGTCGTGCGTGTAGACCGCGAGCGGCAGCCCCCGGGACACGACCTTCGCGTGGGCGCGACCGAGGGTCTCGGCGTCGGCGGTCAGGACGACGACGGGCTGGCGCAGCAGCGGCAGGTAGCGCTGCCCGTCGGCGTCCTCGTACGGCTCGCCGAGGAGCTCGGGGTTCGCCGCGATCCCGCTCACGAGGAACGCGGTCACGTTGAGCTCCTGCCAGGGGAGCAGGTCGTCGCGCAGGACGACGGCGATCTTGGTGTCGAAGCGGATGTCCTCCATGGCGACCACGATCCGTCCCCGGGCCGGGATCGGTCTTGTACGTTCCTGACATGGCCGAGCAGGTGCGGGCCTGGGCGCCGCAGGTGCCGTTGGTCCGCGAGGTGTTCCACGCGACGATGACGTCGCACGCCTACCCGGCGCACACCCACGACACCTGGACGGTGCTGCTGATCGACGAGGGCTGCGTGGCCTACGACCTCGACCGTCACGCGCGGCTGGCGCCGGAGCACCGGGTGAGCCTGCTGCCGCCGCACGTCGCCCACGACGGCCGTTCGGCCGCTGCGGGGGTGGGCTTTCGCAAGCGGGTGCTCTACCTCGACGACGACTGGCTGCCGGCCTCGGCGACGGGGCACGCGGTGGACCGTCCGGTGCTCCCGGGATCGGCGGCGCTGCGCCACGTCGAGGAGCTCCACGAGGTGCTGCTGCGTCCCGAGGACGCGTGGCAGGCCGAGTCGCTCCTGCTGGGCCTGCGCGACCTGGCGCTGACCGCCGCGACGCCGCGGGGTCGCCCGAACGGGGACGCTCCGGCCGCGCGGGCGCTGCGCGAGGTGCTGGACGACCACCTCGTCGACGGCGTCACGCTCGAGGAGGCCGCCGGGCTGCTGGGCCGCTCGTCGGCGCACCTGGCCCGCGAGTTCCGCCAGGCGTACGGCCTCGCCCCGCACCGGTACGTCGTCGGACGCCGGGTCGACCTGGCGCGCCGGCTCCTGCTCCGCGGCGCGCCACCGGCCGAGGCCGCCGTCGCCGCCGGGTTCTGGGACCAGGCGCACCTCGGACGGCACTTCCGGCGCACGCTCGGGACGACGCCGGGCCGGTTCGCGGCCTCCGCCGGCTAGCTCGCGGTCTGCCGGATGAGGCGCAGGACGAGCTCGGGGTCGTCGGCCATCGGCACGTGGCCGCAGCCGGGCAGCGGCTCGTGGCGCGCGTACGGCAGTCGCTGCTTCGCCACCGCTGCCTGTGCGTACGGCAGCAGCCGGTCCTGGGTGCCCCAGCCGATCGTGGTCGGCACGGGTACCTGGCTGTCGAAGCGGTAGACCACGCCCTCCTTCGCGGTGCGCTCGAAGGCCGTCGCGTGCTTGAGGGCGAGGGAGTCGCCGTAGGTGTGCTCGGCGTCGTGACGTTCGGGCCGGGCGTAGAGGATCCAGCCGATCGCCTTGCGTCCGCGCAGGTCGGCGGCGAGGCGCTGCAGCAGCCGTTTCGGCGTCAGGAGCGCCGAGAGTCGCATCAGCAGCAACGGGACGAGCGCCTGGAACCGGTTGAGCGGGCCGAAGAACCCGGCCGGGCTCAGGGCGGTCACCGACGAGACCAGACCGCGGGCGCCGAGCTCGAGCGCGATCGCACCGCCGAGGGAGTTGCCGACGACGTGCGGCTTCGCGACGCCCCAGCGCTCGAACTGGCTGAGCATGTGCTCGCAGGCATTGTCCATCGAGTAGCGGACCCCGCCGGCGAAGGCGGGGGACTCGCCGAAGCCGGAGAGGTCGGGCGCGATGACGTCGTAGTCCCGGGCGAGGTCGTCGATGACGGCGTCCCAGGCCTGGCGGCGGTGGCCGATGCCGTGCAGCAGGACGAGCGGCGGGGCGCCCGGCGTGCCGCGGCGCGTGTAGGCGAGATCGGGGTGCACGGGGAGCATGGTGCCACATACCGTCGGTATCTCGACACCCCTCTCGACACCGTGACAGTAGAACTGTCACAATGCTGCTGTGACGATCAGCGGTGCTTCCCCCGGCAGCGGACCCCTCCAGGGCGTGCGCGTGGTCGAGATGGTCGGGATCGGTCCCGGACCGTTCGCGGCCATGATGCTCGCCGACCTCGGCGCCGACGTCGTGCGGGTGCACCGCCCCGGCGGCGGTGGTCTGCAGCTCACGACGCCCGAGCAGGACCTGCTCGGCCGCGGACGGCCGTCCGTCGCGCTCGACCTCAAGGACCCGCGCGGCGTCGAGACCGTCCTCCGGCTGGTCGAGAAGGCCGACGTGCTGCTCGAGGGCTTCCGCCCCGGCGTCACCGAGCGGCTCGGCATCGGACCCGACGCGTGCCGCGCGCGCAACCCCGCACTCGTGTACGGCCGCATGACCGGCTGGGGCCAGGACGGCCCGCTCAGCCAGACGGCCGGCCACGACATGAACTACATCGCCGTCGCCGGCGCCCTCGACTCCCTCGGTCGACGACCCGGCGACGCGCCCACGTTCCCGATGAACCTGCTCGGCGACTTCGGCGGCGGGTCGCTCTACCTCGTCGCGGGCGTGCTCGCCGCGCTGGTGCACGCCCGCACCACGGGTCAGGGCCAGGTCGTCGACGCCGCCATCACCGACGGCACCGCGCACCTCATGACCATGGCCGTCACCATGCAGCAGGCCGGCAT
The DNA here is from genome assembly GCA_964599245.1 of uncultured Aeromicrobium sp. Lineage (GTDB taxonomy): Bacteria > Actinomycetota > Actinomycetes > Propionibacteriales > Nocardioidaceae > Aeromicrobium. Next base: position 42,074 of record CAZREF010000015.1, read on the forward strand.
CTGGGACGGTCGTCGCGGCACCAACATGCTCGGCGGCGCCGCCCCGTTCTACGACGTCTTCGAGACCGCCGACGGCCGTTGGATGTCGGTCGGTCCGCTCGAGCCGCAGTTCTTCGCCGCGTTCGTCGAGCTGGTGGGAGGCGACCTGCCCGGCCAGTACGACCTGCAGCAGTGGCCGGCGATGCGGACCGAGCTAGAGCGTCGCTTCGCGTCGCGCACCCAGGCCGAGTGGGTCGAGGTCTTCGAGGGCTCCGATGCCTGCGTGCACCCCGTGCTGCCGCTGGTCGAGGCCTACGAGCACCCGCACAACGTCGCCCGCGGCACGTACGTGGAGCACCACGGCACGGTGCAGCCGGCCCCGGCGCCGCGCTTCGGCGCCACGCCCGCCCAGCTGTCCACACCCCCGGTCGCGCCGGGGGCCAACACCCGAGACGCACTCACCGCGTGGGGCATCGACGACGTCGACGCCCTCATCGAGGACGGCGTCGCCGTCCAGGCCCAGGAAGGAACCCCATGAAGCGCACCATCTTCGACGCCGACCACGAGGCGTTCCGCGACACCGTCCGCACCTTCTGCGAGAAGGAGATCGCTCCGCACCACGACCAGTGGGAGAAGGACGGCATCGTCCCCCGCGAGGTCTGGGAGAAGGCCGGCGAGCTCGGCCTGCTCGGCTTCATGATGCCGGAGGAGCACGGCGGCGGAGGGATCACCGACTTCCGCTACAACGCGATCCTCTCCGAGGAGGTCACCCGCATCGGCGCCAGCGGCGTCGGGTTCGTCATCCAGACCGACCTCGTCTCCGGCTACCTCCTGTCGTACGCCTCCGAGGAGCAGAAGGCCCGCTGGCTCCCGAAGTTCTGCACCGGCGAGACCATCACGGCGATCGCCATGACCGAGCCGGGCACCGGCTCGGACCTGCAGGGCATCAAGACCCGCGCGGTGCTCGAGGGCGACGAGTACGTCATCAACGGCTCGAAGACGTTCATCACCAACGGCATCAACGCCGACCTCGTGCTGGTCGTCTGCCAGACCGACCCCGACGCGGGCGCCATGGGCTTCTCGCTCATCGCCGTCGAGCGCGGCACGCCCGGCTTCGAGCGAGGCCGCAACCTCGACAAGATCGGCCTCAAGGCGCAGGACACGGCCGAGCTGTACTTCGAGGACGTGCGCGTGCCGAAGGAGAACCTCATCGGCGAGCCCGGCCACGGCTTCATCTACCTGATGGAGAAGCTGCCGCAGGAGCGCCTGTCGATCTCCGTGGTGGCGGCGGCCGCCTGCCGTGCCGCCATCGACATGACGCTCGACTACGTCAAGGAGCGCAAGGCCTTCGGCAAGCCCGTCGGCTCGTTCCAGAACAGCCGGTTCGTGCTGGCCGAGCTCGAGACGGAGGCCCGCATCGCGCAGGTGTTCGTCGACGAGTCGATCACCCAGCACAACCGCGGTGACCTGACCGTGGCCGACGCAGCCATGGGCAAGTGGTGGACCACCGAGCTGCAGAAGAAGACGGTCGACAAGTGCCTCCAGCTGCACGGCGGCTACGGCTACATGTCCGAGTACCCGATCTCCAAGGCGTACCTCGACACCCGCATCCAGACGATCTACGGCGGCACGACCGAGATCATGAAGGAGATCATCGGGCGCGACCTCGGTCTCTGACGTCGTGGTGTCGGAGGTCAGACCGACTGGTCGGCCTGACCGGCCTCGGCCTTCTTCTCGCGTCGGTAGGAGGGCAGCGAGGCCACGACGCCGGCGCCGAGGATCAGCACCACGCCGCCGAGCGACCACTCCGGCCCGACCTTGCCGAAGATCTCGCCGTAGACCATCTTCGCGGCGATGAACACGAGCAGGGCGGCGAGCGCGGCCTTGAGGTGGCGCAGGCGGGCGACGAGCTCGGCCACGAGGAAGAACAGCGGCCGCAGGCCCAGGAGCGCGAACGCATTGGCGGCGAACACGACGTAGGTGTCGGTGGTGATGCCGAGGATCGCGGGCACGGAGTCGACGGCGAAGATGATGTCGACGACCGCGATGGCGACCAGCGTCGCGCCGGCCGTGGTCAGCATCCGCTTGCCGTCGATCTTCGTGAGGAGCCTGTCGCCGTGGTCGCCCTCGGCGATCGTCATGCGGCTCTTGACGCCCTCGATGAGCTTCTCGTCGCCGTCGTGGTCGTTGCGGTGCTTCCACAGCCGCCAGCCGGTCCAGCCGAGCAGCGCGGCGAACGGGTAGGTCAGCCACGACGCGTTCTCGAGCGCCGCGGCGCCCGCCAGGATGAAGATCAGGCGGAGCACGAGCGCGAGCACGATGCCGTAGGTGAGCAGCCGCATCCGCTGCGGGGTGGGGATGGCGAAGGCGCCGAACACCACGAGGAAGACGAACACGTTGTCGAGCGACAACGACTTCTCGACCAGGTAGCCGGCGAGGTAGGTGGTCGACTGCTCGGTGGTGCCGAACAGGTACAGCAGGCCGCCGAAGCCGACGGCGATGGCGATCCAGACGATGCTCCAGACGGCGGCGACGCGGGCGGGCATGTCGCCGCCGCGACCCTTGACGAGCAGGAGGTCGACGACGAGCAGCGCCACCAGGGCGGCGATCAGCAGGGTCCAGTCGAGGGAGGAGCCGAGGGGCATGGGTGCGAGTCCTTCGCGGTGCAGTGCCGATGACAGGGTCACGGACAGGGATCGCGAAGGTTTCTCCGCCCCGAGGGGCCACCCGGTGCGGGTGCCCGTGGGAGCACCGTGCTGACGCACGCGGGTCGTCGGGATACTTCCCTTCGATGTCGACAAAGATACCGGGGGCATCGAAGCGGTGCAGCGCGAGCGCGGCGTGACCTCAGTCGCGCTCGGTCGCCTTGCGGCGCACGGTGCGCCGCTTCTCGTCGTCGACCGCCTCCTCGTACGCGGTGACCAGGGCCTGCACGGTGAGCGGCTTGAACCGCTCGATCATGGCGGTCATGAGCTCCGGCGGCTGGCCCGAGGCGACGAGGTGCGGCCACACCTGCGTGCGGAAGAGGTCGGTGAGCTCGACGGCCAGCGTCCTGCCGTGCTCGGTGATGATCCGCCGCGCTGCCAGCGCGGCCTCGACCGGCAGACCGGCGTCGAGGAAGCCCATGCCGACCGCGAGGTGCGCCGGCGCGAGGCGGAACACGTCCTCGGTCGGCGTCGGCTCGACGACGCCGATGGCGACGAGCACCTCGACGTCGTCGTCGGAGAGGGAGCGGCCGGCCCGCTGCTCGAGCATGGGGCGGTCGACGGTCTCCGGCATCTGCGGCGCCCAGGGGGCGAGGAGGGTCCGGTGCAGCGCCACCTGCTCCGGCGTCGCGTCGCCGGGGATCTGCTCGAGGTAGCCCTCGATCGCCGCGAGCGTGAACCCGTGCGCCTGCAGCTCCTTGACGAGCTCGAGCCGGGCGAGGTGGCCGGGACCGTAGTACCCGTTGCGGCCCTCGCGCCGCGGCGGGGGGATGAGCCCGCGGCCGGCGTAGAAGCGGACGGTGCGCACCGTCATGTCGACACGCGTGGCGAGCTGCTCCACGCTCATCGTCTCGGCGGCCTGGTCGTTCACCCGGCAGAGCGTAGCCTGAGCCGATGCGGTCTACCGTCGTCCTGCTGGCCCTCCTCGCCGCCGCGTGCGGCGGGGCCCCCGCGGGGCCGACCGCGGCGGAGCGGCGTGACGCCGGCGCCGCCGTGCAGCGGCTCGGCCCCGACGCGTGGGACCTCGGCGATCCGCTCGCCGAGGCGGGCCAGGACGTCTGCCAGCGGGGCCAGCAGAACTGGAAGGTCGACGAGGTCGACGCCGCCTGCACCCTCGGCCGGTCATGGGTCCTGCCCGCCGCCGAGCGGCGCGGCGACGTCACCGGCGCGATCGAGGACATGCGGGCGCGGCTGGCTCGACTGGGGTGCGAGTCGGTCGGCAGCTCGTCGCTCGACAAGGCGCTGCAGTACTGGACCGAAGGTGTGCAGGCCGAACCCGGGAGCCTGCCCGGCGACCGGTTCACGTGCGACGGGACCGAGGTCGACGTCGCCACGCTCAGCCCAGCGGCGGACGACGTCACCCCGATCACGCTCGTGGGTGACCTCACCGGCGGCGACGTCGGTGAGCCCGAGGTCGACCCGTTCCCCTCCGATCTGGAGGCGCGCATCCGTGCGAGCGATCAGGCCATGCTCTGGCAGATCACCGTCACACGCGAGTACGCCGTGCGACGCTGACGTGCGTGACCCGCGTCACGAAACGACCCAGGCCTAGCAACTCTGACAGTAGTGGTGTCACAATCGGCACCGAAGGTTCTACACGAAGGACACTGACATGACCGAGGCATTCATCTACGACGCGATCCGCACCCCGCGCGGCCGCGGCAAGAAGACCGGTTCCCTCCACGAGGTGAAGCCGATCTCGCTCCTCGAGGGACTGCTCGAGGAGATCAAGACCCGCAACCCCGACCTGGACCCCAACCAGGTCGACGACGTCGTGCTCGGCGTCGTCTCGCCCGTGGGTGACCAGGGCGCCGACATCTCCCGCACCGCCGTCCTCGCAGCCGGGTTCGGCGAGCAGGTGGCCGGCGTGCAGCTCAACCGCTTCTGCGGCTCCGGCCTCGAGTCGGTCAACCAGGCCTCGGCCCGGGTGAAGTCGGGCTGGGAGGACCTCATCGTCGCCGGTGGCGTCGAGTCCATGAGCCGCGTGCCCATGGCCTCCGACGGCGGCGCCTGGGCGATGGACCCCCGCACCGCGCTCGAGACCGACTTCGTGCCCCAGGGCATCGGCGCCGACCTCATCGCCACGCTCGAGGGTTTCAGCCGCGAGGACGTCGACACGTTCGCCGCCGAGAGCCAGGCGCGCGCCGCCAAGGCCATCGCGAACGGCTACTTCGCGAGCTCGGTCATCCCGGTCAAGGACGTCAACGGCATGACGATCCTCGACCACGACGAGTTCGTCCGCGAGGGCACCACGGTGGAGTCGCTCGCCGGCCTCAAGCCGTCGTTCAAGGACCTCGGCGACTTCGCCGGCTTCGACAACGTGGCGCTCGAGAAGTACACGACCGTCGAGCGGATCAACCACGTCCACCACGCCGGCAACAGCTCCGGCATCGTCGACGGCGCCTCGCTCGTGCTCATCGGCAACGAGTCCGCCGGCGAGCGTCACGGCCTCACGCCGCGGGCCCGCATCGTGTCCACGGCCGTCGTCGGCTCGGAGCCGACGATCATGCTGACGGGCCCCGGCCCCGCCTGCCGCAAGGCGCTCGACAAGGCCGGCCTCTCGATCGAGGACATCGACCTGGTCGAGATCAACGAGGCGTTCGCGGCCGTCGCCATGAAGCTCATGCGCGACCTCGGTGACTACCCGCACGAGCAGACCAACGTCAACGGTGGCGCCATCGCCATGGGCCACCCGCTCGGCGCCACCGGCGCGATGATCCTCGGCACGCTCGTCGACGAGCTGCACCGCCGCGAGAAGCGGTACGGCATGGCCACCCTGTGCATCGGCGGCGGCATGGGCATCGCCACCATCGTCGAGCGCGTCTGACCCAGGAGAAGAAGAACCCATGAGTGAAGCAGTGCGCTACGAGGTCGAGGGCGGCATCGTCAACCTCGTCCTCGACGACCCCAACCAGAACGCCAACACCATGAACGACGCCTACGCCTCGTCCATGGCGAAGGCCGTCGACCGCCTGGTCGACGAGATCGCCGCCGACGCCGACAGCATCAAGGGCGTCATCATCTCCTCGGCCAAGAAGACCTTCTTCGCCGGCGGCGACCTCAAGCTCATGACCCAGGCCACCCCGGCCGACGCCCAGAAGCTCTTCGACAACGTCGAGGGCATCAAGGCCACGCTGCGCAAGCTCGAGACGTCGGGCAAGCCCGTCGTCGCGGCGATCAACGGCGCCGCGCTCGGCGGCGGCCTGGAGATCGCGCTCGCAGCCCACCACCGCATCGCGGCCGACGTCCGCCTCGAGGTCGGCCTGCCCGAGGTGACCCTCGGCCTGCTGCCCGGCGGTGGCGGCGTGACCCGCACGGTCCGCATGTTCGGCCTGCAGGACGCGCTGATGAACATCCTGCTGCAGGGCCCGCGCATGCAGCCCGCCAAGGCGAAGTCGATCGGCCTGATCGACGAGATCGTCCCCGCGGACCAGCTGATGTCCGCCGCGAAGGCCTGGATCGAGTCGGTGCAGGGCGATGACGACGCGGCCAAGCAGCCGTGGGACCGCCAGGGGTACCGGATGCCCGGCGGCACCCCGTCGAACCCGAAGCTGGCCGCCAACCTGCCGGCGTTCCCCGCGATGCTGCGCAAGCAGACCAAGGGCGCGCCGTACAAGGCGCCGCGCAACATCCTCGCCGCCGCGGTCGAGGGTGCGCAGGTCGACTTCGACACCGCCAGCCGCATCGAGTCCCGCTACCTGGTGGAGCTCCTCGTCGGCCAGCAGTTCAAGAACATGACGCAGGCGTTCTTCTTCGACCTCGGCTCGATCAACGCCGGCGGCTCGCGCCCCGAGGGCATCGAGCCCCGGACGTTCGAGAAGGTCGCCGTCATCGGCGCCGGCATGATGGGCGCGGGCATCGCCTACGTCTCGGCTCAGGCCGGCATGGAGGTCGTGCTCAAGGACGTCTCGCTCGAGGCGGCCGAGAAGGGCAAGGCCTACAGCGAGAAGCTGCTCGCGAAGAAGCTCGAGCGCGGCCGCACCACCCAGGAGAAGGTCGACGCCTTCCTCGCGCGCATCACGCCCACCGCCGACTACGCCGACCTGGAGGGGTGCGACCTCGTCGTCGAGGCCGTCTTCGAGTCGGTCAAGCTCAAGCACGAGGTCTTCGGCGAGATCGAGAAGGTCGTCCGCCCCGACGCCCTGCTCGGCTCGAACACCTCGACGCTGCCCATCACCGGGCTCGCCGAGGGGGTGGAGCGCTCGAAGGACTTCATCGGCATCCACTTCTTCTCCCCGGTCGACAAGATGCCGCTGGTGGAGATCATCGCCGGTGAGCAGACCGACGACGCCGCCATCGCGGGTGCGCTCGACTATGTCCAGCAGATCCGCAAGACGCCCATCGTCGTCAACGACAGCCGCGGCTTCTTCACGAGCCGCGTGATCGGCACCTTCGTCAACGAGGGCATCGGCATGCTGTCCGAGGGCATCGACCCGGTCTCGATCGAGCGAGCGACGACCATCGCCGGCTTCCCGGCGCCGGTGCTGCAGCTCAGCGACGAGCTGAACCTCGAGCTGATGACGAAGATCCGCAACGAGTCGAAGGCGGCCACCGAGGCCGAGGGCGGCACGTGGGTCTCCGACCCCGGCGAGAAGGTCATCGACCGGATGATCGAGCTCGGCCGTCCGGGCCGCCTCAAGGGCGCGGGCTTCTACGACTACGAGGACGGCAAGCGCGTCGGCCTCTGGTCGGGCCTGCGCGAGGAGTTCCCGACGGCGGACACCCAGCCGGACTTCGAGGACCTCAAGGAGCGTCTGACGTTCCGGATGAGCCTCGAGACGATCAAGTGCCTGGAGGAGGGCGTGCTCCGCACGGTGCCCGACGCCAACATCGGCTCGATCTTCGGCATCGGCTTCCCGGCCCTGCAGGGCGGCGCGATCCAGTACGTCAACGGCTACGAGGCCGCCGACGGCTCGATCGGTGTCGAGGCGTTCACGCGCCGCGCCCAGGAGCTGGCCGCCACCTACGGCGACCGCTTCGAGCCCCCGGCGCTGCTGCTGGAGAAGGCGAAGAACGGCGAGAAGTTCGTCTGAGCACCACTGCACGACGCCCCCGCGACCGCTCGGTCGCGGGGGCGTCGTCGTCGCATGACGATTCGGTGTAGGACTTGCGTCACGTGGCCACTTCCGCTGAAGTGGCCCGATGGACGTCACCGGGATCGAGCAGGCCATCGACGGATTCTTCGCGCCGGTCGCGGACTTCGTCTCCAGCATCATCTTCTTCGAGCTGACGATCGGCGGCGTCGCCTTCCCGCTCATCGTGTTCTGGCTGGTCGCCGGAGCACTCGTCTTCACGATCGCCTTCCGGGGCCCGCAGACGTGGGGCGTCGGCCACGCGATCGAGCTGGTGCGCGGCAAGTTCGGCAGCAAGGACGACCCGGGCGAGGTGACCCACTTCCAGGCGCTCGCCTCGGCCGTGTCGGGCACGGTCGGCCTCGGCAACATCGCGGGTGTCGCGGTCGCCGTCACGCTGGGTGGCGCGGGCGCGACGTTCTGGATGATCGTCGCCGGCCTGCTCGGCATGGCGACGAAGTTCGTCGAGTGCACCCTGGGTGTGAAGTACCGCGAGGAGCACGAGGACGGCACCGTCACCGGCGGCCCGTTCCGCTACCTGCCCATCGCCTTCTCGCGCTTCGGCTCGAAGGTCGCGGCGGGCCTGACCGGCGTCTTCGCGGTCGCGATCTTCTTCTTCGGCGCGGTCGGCGGCAACATGTTCCAGGCCAACCAGACCTTCGCGCAGGCGCGGAACGTCACAGGCGGCGACGACGGCTTCCTCGCCTCCGACGGCGCTGCCCTCGGCTTCGGCATCGTGCTCGCCATCCTGGTCGGCCTCGTGATCATCGGCGGCATCTCCTCGATCGGCCGGGTCACCGGCAAGCTCGTCCCGGCCATGGCCATCGTCTACGTGCTCGCCTGCCTCACGGTCATCGCCGTGAACATCGACCACCTCCCGGCCGCGTTCGGCGAGATCATCACGGGCGCGTTCTCGCCCGAGGGCGTGACCGGCGGCGTGGTCGGCGTGCTCATCATCGGCTTCCAGCGCGCGGCGTTCTCGAACGAGGCCGGCGTCGGCTCGGCGCCCATCGCGCACTCGGCCGTCAAGACCAGCCGCCCCGCCAGCGAGGGCTTCGTCGCGCTGCTCGAGCCCTTCATCGACACCGTGATCATCTGCACCATGACCGCCCTGGTCATCGTCATCGCGGAGCCGCAGAGCTGGCTCGACGGCAAGGCCGCGGTGGCGGCCGGTGAGTCGCCGAACCCCGACGGCGTGGTGCTCACGTCGGACGCGTTCGAGACGGTCGTGCCGTGGTTCCCGTACGTGCTCGCCCTGGCGGTCGCGCTGTTCGCGTTCTCGACGCTCATCACGTGGGCGTACTACACCCAGAAGGCCTGGACGACGCTGTTCGGCCGCTCGGTCTTCACCGAGCGCCTCTTCCAGGTGATCTTCTGCGTGTTCACCGTCCTCGGCTCGGTCGTCACGCTCAGCGACGTCATCACGCTCGCGGACTCGATGCTCTTCCTCTGCGCCCTGGTCAACATCTTCGGCCTCTACCTGCTCCTGCCGGTGGTGCGCCAGGAGGTGCGGGAGTACTGGGCGGACAAGAAGGCCGACCGCCTGGTGCGCGCGGACGCCTGACCTCAGGTCTGCGCGGCGAGGAACAGAGCGAGCGCGCGTTCGCTCGTCGCGCTGCGGGCGTGGGGCAGGCCGTGGGTGGCGGGTTCGGCGTCGACGACCCGACCGCTGGGCAGGATCCAGCGGATCGTCCGATGGCTCTTCATGGCGTGGTGGGCGCGGTGCAGCGGCCAGAGGTTCTCGCCGCGGGTGGGACCGCGTGGGTGGGGTCGTCGATGGTCGAGGTCGCACTGCCGTGCCGGCCTCATGCAGCCCGGGGCCTGGCAGACGCCGTCGCGGAAGGCGATCGCGGTGGCGAGGACGTCAGGAGCGAACCGTCCGACGTAGTCGTGGGCGAGGACGTCGCGGGTGATCGGGTCCACCAGCAGCCGGTGGAAGAAGGTCTGGTCGGCGTCGAGGTGCTCCAGGATCCACTCCGCTGGAACGGTCCAGGAGCCGTCGTCGCTGACGGCGGGCCCGGGCTCGGCGCCAGCGAGCACCTCGGCGTCGATGACGACACCGATGTCGGTGCGGGTGCGCGCGGGCGACGGGTCGGTGGTGGCGAGCAGCAGGTCGACGAACGCGTCCGCACGCCGCTGGCCGCGGGTCCGCCCCTCGACAGGCTCGGGGACCGAGGAGGTGTCTCGTGCGGCCCTCGCGAGACGGGCGCCGATCGCGGCGGCCTGGTGGGACGGCACGAACGCGTTGATCCAGGCCATGCCGTCATCGACGTGGGTGATCGTCACCTCCCTCTGCCGGCGGGCGGCCTCGGCGCGGGCGGCAGCCTGCTCGGCCTCGACACGGGCGACGAACCGCCGCAGCCAGGCCCGCAGCTCCGCGACCGTATGGGTGGAGGCGTAGGCGACGACCGTGTCGTCCAGGCGGGCGATCGACTCCTCGAGCTCGAGCACGTCGACCGCGGAGGCGACCTCGCGCACCCGCACCCAGTCGATGTCGCCGGCGGCGAACGCGAGCCAGGTGCGCGGCGCCTGGGTCTTGACCCGCTCGGCCGCCGCCAGCCGCGAGGACACCTGCCCCTCGGACAGCCCCACGGCCTGCCCGATCTCGAGCGCGATCGCCGACCTCTCGACCAGGCGCACCATCGGCGACTCGATGCTCGCGATGCGGACCAGCTCGGCGGAGCGGAACCGCAGCATCGCCGACAGCTCCGCTGCCTCGGCGCGCGCCCGCTCCCGCGCGAGGGCCGTCAGACCCTCGAGCGCAGGTGCGTTCCCGTTTCCGGGAGGGGTGCCGATCTCGTCCATGTATCGAACATAGACTCGACCTGAGACAGACATTCTCGCCGTCGTCGGATGGTGCGCTGCAGCACGACGATCTCGACGGTCGGCCACGGTCCGTCCCTCGCTCGACCACGCTGTACTCCACCAACGCGTCCGCAGCAGGCAGCGGGCGGAGCCGCCGAGCATGCGGCTCAGGCGCCCGTCCCGCTTCGCCCGACCGACGTTGTCGAGCAGGGCCCAGGCGGTGTTGAGCTCCGCGTACACGTCGGAGGCCGTGATGGGCAGGCCG
>CAZREF010000016.1:0-52850 GCA_964599245.1 uncultured Aeromicrobium sp.
CGAGACGGACGTCGCCCGTGGCGTCGATGCGCACGAGCCCGAGGTCGGCGAACGCGTCGATCCAGCCCTCCATCGGCCACCACCCCCACCGGTCGCGGAACAGCCGACCGTTGCGCACGATGTCGGCCACGTGCTGGACGGGCGGGTCCTGCGTGGGGTGGTGCTGGTGGGAGGCGCGCGCCCCGCCGACCCAGGCGAGCGGCACGCCGACCGAGGCCGCTCGTTGCGCGAAGTCCGTGTCCTCGCCGCCGTAGCCGACGTACGCCTCGTCGAAGCCGCCGACCCGGTGCCAGGTGGCCGGCGTGACGGCGAACGAGAGCGACCAGAAGAGGCGGTGCCCGTCGGGGTCGAGCTCCACCGTCCCGGGCGGCGGTGCGGGACGTGAGGGGTGGGGTGCGGCGAGCGCGTCGAGGCCGTGCAGGGCGTAGCCGCCCGGCGGGGCGGGCGGCAGGTAGGCGACGGGCCCGCACAGGAGGGCGTCGCCGCAGCCGGGTCGGCGCGTCGCCTGGTCGTAGGCGAGCACGAGGCCGGGCGAGGCGAGGCAGTCGACATCGAGGAAGACCACGAGGTCGGCCCCGCGCTCGAGGGCGGCGCGGGCTCCGAGGTTGCGGGCCGCGGCGAGCGGCAGCCCGTGCTCCGTGGCGCCGATCTGGAGGACGTGGGGGGTCGGCGGGAGGCCGACGTGCCAGCGGGCCGGCCAGGGATCGTCCATCGCGACGACGACGTAGTCGTCGACCGGCACCGCCGAGCGCGCGAGCGAGCGCTGCTGAGCCTGCAGGTGGTGGTGCCGACCGTGCACGACGGTCACGACGGCGACGCGCGGCGCCACGTCCATCAGTCCCGTCCCTCGTCCGCGTCCAGCGCCGCGACCTCGAGCACGACGTCGGCCAGCCGGCGCGCACCCGCCCGGTCGTTCCAGCGCGACCACTGCCGGCCGTCCAGCCCGGCGGCCCGCTCGAGCACCTGGGGCCAGCCGTGCTCGGGGAACCGGTCGCGGACGACGACGGGGAGGCGTCCGTCGGCGTGCAGCGCCGTCGCGGTGGTGCGCTGCTCGTCGTGCGGCCGTTCCTCGGGCACGACGACGGCCGGCCGGCGGGCCGCCGCGACCTCGGCGAGTGCGTTCTGGCCGGCGTGCGTCATCACCACGTGGGCGCTGCACAGGGACGCCCACGGGTCGTCGACCCAGGTGCCGTCGGGACCCCCGAGGACGGTCCAGTCCCACCCCGGGGTGGTGGTGCGCGCGTGGTCGAGCGCCTCACGCGTGAGTGCGCTGCCGCCGGCGCCGGCCAGCACCACCACGTGCCGCGAGCCGGAGGTGGACGGGTCGGTGAGGTGGGTGTCGTGCGGGTCTGTTTCGTGCGGGGCTGTGTCGTGCGGGGGAGGGCTCGCCGGTTCCCGGTCGTCGAAGCGGGAGAACGCGCCGACGTGCACGAGGCGGGGGTCGGCGGGGTCGACGCCGCGCACCACGTCCGGCACGTCGGCGGGCCAGGGCGCGACGAGCCGCTCGGCCAGGCCGAGTCCCAGCTCGTGGGGACGGTCGGTGCGGTCGCCGGGCTGCAGCAGGCTGACGACGGGGACGCCGTGCAGGCGGCACAGGGCCGCGACCTCGACGGAGGTGTCGACGACCACCACCGAGGGACGGGTGGCGTCGATCCAGCGGGAGATGCTCGACATGCGGGAGCGCAGGCCGTCGTGCCCGCGGGGCACCCAGTGGAAGGTCCCGCCGGCGGTCGGGTCCAGGGGCAGCTGGAAGGGGTCGTCGTCGGCGTCCGCGTCCAGCTGCAGCCACAGCTGTGGCCACCCCGGCGGTCGCGGGAGGCTCGACAGGCCGGTGACCTCCACACCGCGCGGCAGGTGCGGGAGGAGCGTGGCGGCTCGGGTCACGTGACCTCGTCCGTGGTGGTGGACGTAGTAGCCGATCACGCGATCGACCCGACGGGCGGCCGCGCCGCGTCGCTCGCCCGGCGGTAGAGTTCCTCGTAGCGCCGGACCATCCGTTCGAGGGAGCAGTGGGCCACGGCGTGGGAGCGGACCTCGGACCTGTCGAGCGTGGCGGCCTCGAGCGCGGCGCGCGCGAGGTCGTCCACGTCGTCCGCCCGTGCCAGCCGACCGGCCCGCACGTCGACGACCTCCGGCAGGGCGCCGCGCGCGAAGGCGGCCACCGGCGTCCCGCACGCCATCGCCTCCGCGGCCACCAGGCCGTAGGGCTCGTCCCACCGCGGCGAGACCAGCGCCACCCGGGCGCGGCCGACCGCGTCGCGCAGGGCGTCGGTGCCGAGGTGGCCGAGCAGCCGGACGTCGTCGCCGAGCAGCGGTGCGAGGTGCTCGCGCACGTAGGCGGGGTCGAGCACGGGGCCAGCGAGGTCGATCCCGAGGCCGGCGCGCCGCGCCGCCCGGACCGCGAGGTGGGGCGCCTTCTCGGGCACGAGCCGCCCGGTCCAGATCGCACGGTCACCGCCGGGCCCGGGCCGCCACCGGTCGACGTCGACCCCGTTGTGCACGACCTCCGCCCGCACCGCGTGCGACCACGCGTGGGCGGTGTGCCGGCTCACCGCCGCGAACGTCGAGGAGCGCCGCGCGAGGGCGATGGCCGACTCGAGCCAGCCGAGGGGTGGCGTGTGCAGCGTCGTCACCATCGGGACCGGCAGTGCCCCCGCCATCGCGACGGGGAGGTGGTGGAGGCTGTTGTTGTGGACGACGTCGAAGCGCTCGGCGCCGCGCTCGAGGAGGTCGAGCATCAGCGCGAGGTAGGCGTGGTGCTCCTGCATCCAGGTGTCCGGGTGGGCGCCGACGTCGGCGCGTGCCGCGGCACTCGGCTCGAACCGGCGCACCGGCAGCTCCTGCACACCGAGCGCGGGGTCGGAGCCGGGGGCGGCGAACACGCTGACGTGGTGGCCGCGCCGCCGCAGGGCGGTGGCCAGGGTCGCGGTGTGCGCCTCGAGCCCGCCCTGGAAGGGCTCGGCGATGGGGAAGCGGGAGGAGGCGACCAGGCAGATCCTCATCGCCCGTCCGTCCCGACGTGGGTGCCCGTGCGGTCCACGACGTGCGCGTACAGGGCCGCGTGCGCGTCCGCGAGGTCCTGGCGCTGGCGCAGGCGCTCGGCCGCCGTCGGCGCCGGCACCGGCATGGTCGTGTAGGCGTCGTGCACCGCGGCGACCAGGCTGTCGGCGTCGAACGCGTCCTCGGAGAGGGTGAAGGAGTGCACGGGTGCCTGCTCGGCGTAGTACCCGCAGGTGGGCGCGGCCACCGGCGTGCCGACGTCGCGGCACAGCTCGAGCCAGCCGGAGTGGGTGCCGAACCGGTAGGGCAGCACCGAGAGGTCGAGCCCGGCGAGGTGGTCGACGAGCTCGTCGTCGGAGAAGTAGTCGTGCACGCGGACGTCGACGCACGGGGGTGCTCCGGCCAGCAGCCCGGCGAGCTCGGGGTGGAACCGGGCGCCGTCGGGGTCGAGCACGTCAGTGTGGCCGTCGACCTGCAGGACGGCGCCGGGCAGGGCGCGCACGGCGTCGACGAGCACGGGCAGCACGGTGAGCGGGTCCAGGCAGGCGCGCAGGCTCTTGACGTGCAGCCCCACCCGGAACGTGCCGCCGTCGCGGGCGATGCGCGCCGCGGGTGCTTCACGTCGACGGGCCCGTCGCTCCACCTCGGCCAGCGGCGCGACGTGGGGGTGCGGCAGCACGAGCGCGTGCCGGCCCCAGCGACGCTCGACCTCCGCCGCCGCACCCGGCGTGAGCGTGACGACGGCGTCGGCGGCGGGCACCAGGACGTCGAGCTGGGCGTCGTGCAGGGCCGACGTCGGGTGGTGCGGGTTGCGCAGGTCGTGGACGGTGTGGACGAGGGGCGTGTCGTGGCGTCCGAGGGCGTCCACGACCTCCTCGAGCCGAGAGGGTGCGAGTGCATCGAAGCCGAACTGCAGGTGCATGACGTCGAAGCCGGCGTGGTGACGGTCGATCCAGGCGGGGTCGAGCATCGCCGGCGGCCACCAGTCGCTCCCGGTGGCGCGAGGGCCGCCCAGCGGGACCGGGTCCGGAAGCCGCGTGACCGGGTCGTCGTGCAACGGGTCGGGCGAGGACAGGTGCCGCACGTACACGTGCGACGCCGGCACCGACGCGACGCGCAGGTCGGCACGGGTGGTGGCCGCGTCCACGGCCTCGGCGAGCGTCATCGAGCGTCCTTCCCCCCGGTGTGCGGGCGACGGGTGCGGGCGGTCGGTCCGACCGCCGTGCTCGACGTACCCGCCGGAGGAACGGCGAATCCCGCGCTTCTCAGCGAGGTGCGGGAGGAGTCAGTCGACCAGGTAGGACCGCAGCGCCGCGGCCGCCTGCCGGACGTCGACGCTGAGCTGGTCGATCGCCGCGACGTCGAAGTCGGCTGCGTGACCGGCGACCTGCACGGCGGTCGTGCAGGTGCCGTCGCGCGCCACGACTGGCGCCGACACGGAGGCGGCCCCGACCACCCGCTCGTTGACCGCGACGGCGTACCCGCGCTCACGGATGACGCGCAGCTCCTCGTGCAGCCACGCCGGGTCGACGGGTTCCCCGTCGGCGCGGGTCTCCTGGGCGATGCCCTCCATGAGTCGCTCGAGGTCGGCCCCCGTCAGGTAGGCGGCGAGCACCTTGCCGGCGCCGACGTGTAGCGGCAGCCGTTGGCCGACCGGCAGCTCGTAGCGCATCGGGTTGCCACCCTCCACACGCGCGACGACGGCGCGGGACAGGCCCGTGCGCACGAAGACCGAGGCCGTCAGGTTCGTCGTCGCCGCGAGCTCCTGCAGGACCGGCCGGGCCGCGAGGGAGACGCGGCTGGTGGTCAGGTAGGCGTGCGCCCCGAACAGCATCGCGACACCCGTGTGGTACCCGAGGTCCCCGGACTCGACGCGTCCGCGCGCCTCCAGCACCCGCAGGATCCGTTGGGTGGTGGACACGTGCAGGCCGGCGCGGCGTGCGACCTCGCTGAGCCGGAGCGGGGTGCGGGTCGCCTCGAGCACCTCGAGGACGTCGATGGCCCGCTCGAGGGACCGCATCGACGGGGCGGAGGGGGTGGGGTCGTCGCTCGGCGCCATGGCGAAAGTGTTTCACACAGTGAGAGACTCGTGCGACTGATGCAATGAATTCGTCATCCAGGGTTGACAGGTGTGACGTGGAAGACACAGGCTGGGCTCACTCAGTGCAACGCTCTATCACAGGATGATAAACATGACCCAGCCGCACGCCGAGGCCGTGACGCCTCCCCTCGAGGACGAAGCGGTCTCCCCGGCCTGGTCGGCCGTCGTGGCCGCGCTCGTGGCCGTCCTCGGGGTGGCCGCCGTCGTCGGCTCGCTGCGGCTCGGCTTCTGGACCTCGATCGGCCCCGGTCCGGGATTCTTCCCCCTCTGGCTCGGCGTGATCCTGGCGGGCCTCTCCTCCGTGTGGTGGGTGCGCTCGGTGCGCGACCTGCGCGCCGCCCGCGCCCTGCCGGCCGAGACGGGTCGGAACGACGAGGGCAGGGGCGAGGACGTGGCGGGCGGGGAGGAGCCGTTCTCCTGGGGGACCGTCGGCGCGATCCTCGCGAGCCTGCTGGTGCTCGCCTCCCTCCTGGACGTCCTCGGCTACCAGCTGGCCATGCTGGCCTTCCTGGTCTTCCACCTCGCGGTGCTGGGCCGGCGCGGCTGGCTCCTCACCGGGGTCCTGTCCGTGGCCGGCAGCTTCGGCGTCTTCGTCGTCTTCACACGTCTGCTGACCGTAAACCTCCCCGCGTCCTCCATCCCCTTCCTGGCCGAGCTGGGTCTCTGAGATGGACACCCTCTCCCTGCTCGCCGGCGGCTTCGCCGACGCCCTCACGCCGCAGAACCTGCTCTTCGCGCTGGTCGGCTGCATCCTCGGCACGATCCTCGGGCTGCTGCCCGGCATCGGCTCCACCGCCGGCATGGCGATCCTCATCCCGCTCACGCTCTCGATGGACCCGACCGGAGCGATCATCATGCTCGCGGCGATCTTCTACGGCGGTGCGTACGGCGGGACCATCACGAGCGTCCTGCTCAACATCCCCGGTGAGGGCGAGTCCGCGATCACCTGCCTCGACGGCTACCAGATGACCCTCAAGGGTCGCGCGGGCGTCGCCCTGACCACCGCGGGGATCGGCTCGTTCGTCGGCGGCACCGTCGCGACGCTCGGACTCGTCTTCGCCGCCCAGCCGCTCGCCTCGCTCGGCCTGAAGATCGGCCCACCGGAGTTCTTCTCCCTGGTGCTCGTGGGCCTCGCCCTGCTGGTCGGCCTCGTCGGTCGCTCGGTGATGCTCGGCGTGATCTCCGCCTGCATCGGCCTCCTGATCGCGATGGTCGGGATCGACCCGGTGGTGGGCCAGCCGCGGTTCACCTTCGGGTCGGCGCACTTTTTCGACGGCGTCAGCTACGTGCCGGTCCTCGTCGGTCTCTTCGGCCTCGGCGAGCTGCTGGCCAACGCCGGTGGGGCCGCGCCGCAGACCCGGGCGCCGCGGCTGCGTGAGCTCATCCCGGCCCGCACCGACCTGCGGCGCAGCGCCCCGGCCGTCGGCCGTGGCACCGTCATCGGCTTCTTCGTCGGCCTCGTGCCCGGCGTCACGAGCGCGATCTCCTCCCTCCTCGCGTACAGCACGGAGAAGAAGGTCGGTCGTCATCGCGACGAGCTGGGCACCGGGGCTATCGAGGGCGTGGCCGCTCCGGAGACCGCCAACAACGCCCACAGCAACGCCGCCTTCATCCCCCTGTTCACGCTCGGCATCCCGGCGAGCCCGGCCATCGCGGTGCTGCTCGGGGCTTTCCTGCAGAACGGGCTCACGCCGGGCCCGCAGCTCTTCGTCGACGCGCCCGACCTCGTCTGGGCCGTCATCGCCAGCCTCTTCGTGGGCAACGCGCTGCTGCTGCTCCTCAACGTCCCGCTGGTGAGCCTGTGGACGAAGATCCTCGCGATCCCCTACTCGGTGCTCACCGCGCTGATCTTCGCCTTCATCGTCCTCGGCTCCTACGCCGTGAGCAACAGCGTCGTCGACGTGTTCGTCATGATCGCCTTCGGCGTCATCGGCTTCGTCTTCCGACGCGTCGGCCTGCCCCTGGCACCCCTCGTGCTCACGCTGATCCTCGGCCCCTTCATCGAGAGCGCGCTGCGCGAGTCGTTGCAGATCTCCCAGGGCGACTTCTCGATCTTCGTCACGCGACCGCTGTCCTTGGTCTTCCTGCTCGTCGCGGTCGCCGTGATCGTCGCCTCCGTGTTCTCGGCCGGGCTCAAGCGGAAGGCGGGCCTGCCCGTCGACAGCGAGGCCTGACCTCCCCGACCCCGATCCGACCCCCGACCTCGACCCCCGACCCCAACCCGAAGGAACCCACCATGCGACGCATCCCCCTTGCCGCCGGAGCAGTGCTGACCCTGGCGCTCGCCGCCGGCTGCGCCCAGACCGGCTCGACCGGTGACGACAGCGAGTACCCGTCCAAGCCGATCGAGCTGCTCGTCGGCTACGACGCCGGCGGACCCACCGACGTCGGAGCGCGTCTGCTCGCCGAGGAGCTGGAGAAGAAGCTCGACGCGACGATCACCGTCGTGAACCGCCCCGGCGCCAGCAGCCAGATCGCCTACACCGCGCTGACGTCGGCGGAGCCGGACGGCTACACCATGGGAGCGGTCACCTTCCCGTCGGCGATCATCACCGTCATCGACGAGTCACGAGGCTCCGACTACGACCGTGACAGCTTCGACCCCGTCGCCCTCAACGTCGTCGACCCGACCGCCGTCGCGGTGGCGGCCGACAGCGACATCGACACCCCACAGGACCTCGTGGACGCGGCGAAGAGCGGCGACCTGCGCGCCGCCACGACCGGCGTCGCGAGCAACGAGCACTTCGCGCTCGCGCGCCTGGAGGAGGAGACCGGGGCGAGCATCGCGCCGGTCCACTTCGCGGACGGCGCCACGGCGGCCGCGACGGCCTTCCTGGGCGGCAACACGGAGATCCTGCTGGCCAACGTCAGCGACATGGAGACGCTGGTGACCGAGAAGAACGCGAAGATCGTCGGCGTCATGGCCGCCGAGCGGAGCCCGTTCCTGCCCGACGTCCCGACCTTCGAGGAGTCCGGCATCGACGTCGAGATCGCCTCGTCGCGGGGCCTGGCCTTCCCGGCCGGCACTCCGGAGGAGATCACCACGACGGTGTCGGACGCGGTCGGTGAGATCCTGCAGGACGACGCCTTCCGGAAGCGGATGGAGGACCAGGGCCTCGCGCCGGTGTACATGGACAGCGCCGACTACGCCGGGTACTGGGACCAGACGACGCGGCTCTTCACCGACCTGCTCCCCCTCGTGAACGCGGAGCGCTGACATGGGCGACGCCACCCTCGAGACCGTCACGCTCGGCGGTTCCACCGCGGTCGAGCAGCCCGGCCGCGCGTCGGCCGAGCTCCTCGACCGGTTCCGCCGGGTCCCGTCGGCCAACATCGGCGACGCCATGGGACGCCTCGGCGCGGTCGACGCCCGGATCAAGCCCGTCTGGCCCGGCGCGACGGTCGTCGGGTCCGCCTTCACGGTCTGGACCCGGCCCGGTGACAACCAGGGCATCCACGCCGCCCTCGAGCAGGTGCAGCAGGGCGACGTCCTCGTGGTCAACGGCGGCGGCGACGAGTCGCGCGCCCTGATCGGCGAGCTCATCGGCGGCAAGGCGCGCCTGCGCGGCGCGGTCGGCTTCGTCATCGACGGCGCGGTCCGCGACGCCACGGGACTGCAGGAGTACGGGGTGCCGGTCTTCGCCCGCGCGACCACGCCGGCCGGTCCCTACAAGGACGGGCCGCACCTCCTGCAGGCCCGCATCGCGGTCGGCGGGGTCGTCGTCAGTCCGGGCGACGTCGTGGTCGGTGACGAGGACGGCGTCGTGGTGGTGCCTCTCGCGCAGGCCGAGGCCGTCCTGGCCGCGGCCGAGCGCAAGCAGGCCGACGAGCAGCGCACGCGCGACCGGATCGAGGCGGGTCTGGCCTCGTCGAGCTCCGAGCGCCGGACGGCCGAGAGATGACGATCGTCGCCGCGTACCTGCCCACCACGGACGGTCGCGACGTCGTCGCGGCGGCCGCCACGCAGGCGCGGCTGCACGAAGAGCGCCTGGTCGTGGTGAACGCGGCCAGCGGTGCCGCCGTCGCCGATCCCGCCCTGGCGCCGCCGGAGGAGCTCGACCGCCTGCGTGACGACCTGCGGCGCGAGGGGATCGACGCGACCGTGCACCAGGTGCGGAAGGTGACGTCCGTGGCCGAGGCGCTGCTGGACGTCGTCCGCGAGGAGGACGCGTCCCTGCTCGTCATCGGCACGAGACGGCGCTCCGTCGTCGGGAAGTTCCTGCTCGGCAGCACCGCCCAGTCCCTGATCCTCGACGCTCCCTGCAGCGTCCTCGCCGTCAAGTCGACCACTGCCCACGACCGAGGAAGCCCGTGACACACCCTGACGACACCACCACCCACCAGACGTCGACGTCGGTCGCGATCATCGGCCACGGCGAGGTGGGCCGGGCCTACAGCGCCGCGCTCGCCGAGCAGGGGCACGAGGTCCGCGCCTTCGACGCCCATATCGACGTCGAGGTGCCGCACGTGCGCACCTGCACCTCGATCGCCGAGGTCGTCGACGGCGCGGACGCCGTGTTCGTCCTCACCGCCGCCGGTGCGTCGCGCGCGGTCGCCGAGGACACCGTGCCCCACCTCGGCCGGCAGCGGCTCTACGCGGACTTCACCTCCTCCGCGCCGGCGGCCAAGCAGGCGCTCGCGCCCTTGTTCGACGACGTGGACACCTCCCTCGTCGACGTCGCGATCCTCGGCCCGGTGATCGCGCTCGGGGCCCGCACGCCGCTCATGGCGGCGGGGGAGGGCGCCGAGGCCGTGGCCACGCTCATGCGTCCGCTGGGCGCCGACGTCGACGTCGTCGACGGTCCGGTCGGCGCCGCGATGGGCCACAAGCTCCTGCGCAGCGTCTTCATGAAGGGCCTGGCCTCCACGATCATCGAGGCGGTCGAGGCCGGCCGGGCCGCCGGCTTCGAGCAGTGGATCACCGACCAGATCGTGCGGGAACTCGCTGGCGACGGTGCCGCGACGATCCAGCGGTTCCAGCGCGGCAGCGCCCTGCACGGGCGCCGCCGCGCCGAGGAGATGGACGCGGCCGCTGCCTACGTCACCTCGCTCGGGGTGCCGGGCATCATGGCGGCGGCCGCAGCGAACCACCTGCGGCACCTCGTGGGCGATCAGGTGCAGGGCGCCGGCGACTAGGAGTCCAGGTCGAGGGTGCCCACCCAGCGCTCGCCCTCGTCGCCGCCCCACGCGTCCCAGGCCACTCGGCCGGGCGACGGGAAGCCGTCGGTGCCGCGCGTGAAGCCGTCGGCATCCTTGTCGACGGAGTGGCGCGCGAAGTAGGCGCGCATCTTCCTGGCCTGCTCGTCGCTCAGCGAGTCGCCCT
The DNA here is from genome assembly GCA_964599245.1 of uncultured Aeromicrobium sp. GTDB lineage: Bacteria > Actinomycetota > Actinomycetes > Propionibacteriales > Nocardioidaceae > Aeromicrobium. The sequence continues at coordinate 10,425 of CAZREF010000016.1, forward strand.
TCGCGAGCTGGTGGGCGCGGTGGCGGCCGGTGTCGGTGAAGTTCCGCCCGGCCTTGCCGTCCTCGATCCAGCGCACGGCGCGCTGCGCCGTCTCCTGCACGTCCTTCGGCGGGGTGTGGCCTCCGCTCACGGGTTCTCCACCACGCCGTGGTCGCTCTTGTAGGGCTCGCCGGTCACCTTGGACTTCACCAGGCTGATCGCGGAGGCGACCTTGCTGCCGGGCGTGTCCCAGTACTCCGCCCTGTCGACGCGCACCTTGATGAGCGTGGAGCGATCGCCCTCGGGGCCCTCGGGCAGCCACGCCTCGGCGAAGGTGTTCCACAGCTCCTTCAGCTTCGCCTCGTCGTCGACGACCTCGGCGTGGCCGGTGAGCGCGACCCACGAGTCCGAGGAGCTGAAGGTGAGCTGCACGTCGGGGCGCTTCGCGACGTCCTGGGTGTGCTCGGTGTCCTTCGCGGTGATGAACCACAGCTCGGCGGGGTCGAGGTCGGTGTCCTGGCGCGCCATCGGGATGCTGCGCAGCGTGCCGTCGTCGGTGACGGTCGTGAACATCGCGACCCGCAGGTCGGTCAGCAGGTCGTCGAGCGTCTTCTCGTCGGTCATGGTGTCTCCTCGTCTCGAGTTCCTCTCGACCGTAGGACGGCCCGCAGGGGTGCGCCCGCCGAGATCGCACCGTTTCGGCCGCGATCTTCGGGGTAGGCGCCGTCGTCGAGGTGCGCAGTCCGCCGGCGTCGCGGACCGTGGAGGCATGACCGAGATCAGCAGGACCTTCACCGTCCAGCCCGCTCCCGCGACCGTCATCGACTACCTCAAGGACTTCTCGCACGCCGAGGAGTGGGACCCAGGCACCGAGTCGTGCACGCGCCTCGACGACGGACCCGTCGCCGTCGGCAGCCGGTGGCACAACGTCTCGAAGATCATGGGCGTGAGCACCGAGCTCGAGTACGAGCTCACCGAGCTCAGCGACCACCACGTGCAGTTCCGGGGTCGCAACGAGACCGCCGAGACCACCGACACCATCACCGTCCAGGCGCACGGCTCCGGCAGCGAGATCACCTACGTCGCCGACATCGAGATGTCGGGCGCCGCCAAGCTCGCCACGCCCGTCGTCAAGCTCGTCTTCGAGAAGATCGGCAGCGACACCGAGGACGACATGGTGCAGGTGCTGAACCGGCTCTGAGCGTCCCGGGAAGACATCGGGGCAGGGCGGTGTTGGTCGTTCCTGTCGGCGGGTCCTGCTGAACTGGGGTCGTCCATTCTTCCGGTCAGGAATACTGGCCGTGACCGTCCACGACCCCGAGCAGGTAGCGCATGACCAGCACGACCGACCCCGTCCTCGACCCCGCGGCGCCCACCGGGACCACGGGCGCCGACGTGCCCGCGGGTGCGCCACTGCCTCGCGAGCACCTGCTCGTCATCGTGACGTTGCTGGTGGCCTCGTTCGTGGTGATCCTCAACGAGACCGTCATGAGCGTCGCCATCCCGGTGCTGCAGGACGACCTCGGCGTGCCGCCGTCGGTGGGGCAGTGGCTCACCACCGCGTTCATGCTGACGATGGCCGTGGTCATCCCGCTCACCGGCTACCTCATCCAGCGCGTCACCACCCGCACGCTGTTCGTCGCGGCGATGTCGCTGTTCACGGCCGGCACCGTCCTCGCCTTCGCGTCGACGACGTTCTCGATGCTGCTCGTCGCGCGCGTCGTGCAGGCCTCCGGCACCGCGGTCATGCTGCCCCTGCTCATGACGACCGTGATGACCATCGTCCCGGTCGAGCGGCGCGGCGCGATGATGGGCAACATCACCGTCGTCATCGCGGTGGCGCCCGCGCTCGGGCCGACGCTGTCGGGCTTCATCCTCGACCACCTCGGCTGGCGCTGGATCTTCGGCGTCGTCGCCCCGATCGCTCTCGCCGCCCTCGTCGTCGGCGCCCGCCACGTCGTCAGCATCTCTGCGCATGGGGACCAGCGGATCGACCTGCCGTCCGTCCCGCTGTCGGCGCTCGGGCTCGGAGGTCTCGTGTACGGGCTCGTCGGGATCGGCGAGCACGCCCAGGGATCGTCGTCGGTGCCCACGTGGGTCCCCTTCGTGGTGGGCACGGTGGCGCTCGCCGCGTTCGTGGCGCGCCAGCTGCACCTGCAGCGCTCCGACCGTGCCCTCCTCGACCTGCGCGTGTTCGGCTCGGGGCAGTTCCGCGTCGCCCTCGGCGCGATGCTCGTCGCGATGTGCGCCATGTTCGGCTCGTTCCTGCTGCTGCCGCTCTTCGCCCAGCAGGCACTCGGCCTCACCGCCCTCGAGACCGGACTCATCACGCTCCCCGGCGGCATCGTCATGGGCGTCAGCGGCCCCTTCGTCGGCCGCCTCTACGACCGGTACGGGCCGCGGCTGCTCGCGGTGCCCGGCTCGGTGTGCGTCTCGCTGGGCCTGTGGCTGCTCGTCGACGTCGACGCCGAGACGTCCGTCGCGTGGCTCGTGGGCGCGAACCTCGTGCTGATGCTGGGGCTGTCCGCCACGTTCACGCCGCTCATGACCACGGCGCTCGGCTCGGTGGAGCCGCGCCTGTACTCCTACGCGAGCGCGGTCGTCGGCAGCCTGCAGCAGGTGGCGGGCGCAGCCGGCGCGGCGCTCTTCATCACCATCATGACCGTCGTCTCGGCGGCGGGCGTCGATGCCGGGGCGGGAGAGGGTGCCGCGTTCGTCGACGGCGTGCGGCGCGCGTTCCTGGTGGGGGCCGTCCTCAGCCTCGTGCTCGTCGCGCTGGTCCCGTTCCTGCGCAAGCCCGACGGACCGGCGCACGCCGCCCCCTGACCTCGCCGGGGAGCCCGGCTGAGAGGCTGGGGTGGTGGGGGAGCTGGGCGTGGTCGCTGCGGTGCTGGTCGGCGTCGCGCTCGTGGTCGGCGCCTTCGTGCAGTCGACGGTGGGGATCGGGCTCGGCCTCGTCGCGGCGCCCGTCGTCACCCTCGCCGCACCGTCGCTGATGCCCGGCGGGATGCTCATGGTGGTGGTCCTGCTGCCGCTCGTCACCCTGGCCCGCGAGCGCGAGGACATCGACTGGCGGGGCCTCGGCTGGGCGTTCCCCGCCCGGGTGGTCGGCACCGCGGCCGGCGTGTGGGTCGTGGCGAGCGTCGACGACCGCCAGCTGGGCGTCGCGGTCGGGGCGATGGTGCTCGTGGCCGTCCTGCTGACCTGGCGCACGGTCGTGGTGCCGGTGAACCGCGGCACGTTGAGCGTCGCGGGGTTCGTCAGCGGGGTCACGGGCACGGCGTCGTCGATCGGCGGCCCGCCGCTCGCCCTGCTCCTGCAGCACCGCAGCCCCCGCCAGATCCGCACCACCCTCGCCGTCTACTTCCTCGCGGGCTCCCTGCTCAGCCTCGTCGGGCTGCTCGTCGCCGGCGAGCTCACCCGCGACGAGCTCGTGTTCGCGGCGGCCGCGGTGCCGGCGCTCGTGGTCGGGTTCGCCCTCAGCGGGCCGTTGCGCCGACGCCTTCCCGAGCGGGTCGTCCGCCCGCTGGTGCTGCTCGTGAGTGGTTCCTCCGCCGTCGTGCTGCTCGTCCGCTCGCTGCTCGGCTGAGGCCCGCCGCGCCGCGAAACCGACCGACCGCGCGCGAGGTGGCCCTCCGGGGTCTACACTGGTCCGCAGCAGGAGCCGCACGGCCCGCGCTCGTGGGGACGTCGCTCAGACGTCGTCCCGCCGCCGATCTCACTGGCGGGCGAGTCGTCGTACGCCCCTGTCGCGGTGAGCGGACGTCCCGTCGCCGCCGGCCGTGACGGACGTCCGGCCGTGGAGGAGGAGCCTGTTGGCCACGAGAACACAGCGTCAGAACCCCACCCGCCAGAACGGTGGGGGCCGACGCAAGAAGCACGACGACGACACCGGACTGCTGCCCGTGCTGGCGAAGGCGGTCCGCGAGGTCGAGAACGCCGTGCAGCGTCGTCGCGTCACCGCGACGACCCGCTCCACCTTCCAGGCGGTCGGTCTGCTGGTGCGCGAGGAGCGCGCCCGCGTGAAGGCCGACGCCGAGCTCACCGAGCCGCAGCGCGCCGACGCCCTGAAGCGGCTCGACGGCGTCGCGACCATCCTGGCCAAGACGGCCACCCGCGAGCCCGCGCTCCTCATGCTCCTCACCGAGGAGGCCGAGATCTCCGGCTCGACGCTCGCGCTGAAGCGTGACCTGCTCGCCGCTGCCGGCCTCGAGCTGGCCACCGAGCCCGCCCCCGCCGAGGGTGAGGCGGTCCGCGTCGACCGCGCCGTCGTGCCGCGCTCCGTCGTCGCCCGCCAGCTCGCCAACCCGTTCATGCCGCCGGACTTCTCGGTCGAGCCGCCGCGCGTCGGCCCGAGCCGGCTCGCCACCTGGGAGCTGCTCGGCCCCCTGCTCTCCTCATTCGAGCGGGCCGCCGCCGGCGCCCCGGCCTGCATGGAGCTGCCCGAGCCCGTCACCGTGCCCGGGCGCGGTCCCGACCTCATGCTCCACCAGGCCCAGCTCGTCGCCGCCGCGGCGGAGGGGCACCGCACGTTCCTGCTCGCCGACGAGCCCGGCCTCGGCAAGACCGCGCAGTCGCTGATGGCCGCGCAGGCCGCCGACGCGTTCCCGCTGCTCGTCGTCGTGCCCAACGTCGTCAAGGCCAACTGGGCGCGCGAGGCCGGGCTCTGGACACCCCACCGTCCCGTCACCGTCGTGCACGGCAACGGCGACGACATCGACGCCTTCGCCGACATCGTCGTCGTCAACTACGAGATCCTCGACCGGCACGCCGGCTGGCTCGGCGACCTCGGCTTCCGCGGCATGGTGCTCGACGAGGCGCACTTCATCAAGAACACGTCGTCGCAGCGCTCGCGTCACGTGCTGAAGATCGCCGACCGCATCCGCAGCCGCACCGCGCGGCCGCTGATGATGGCGCTCACCGGCACGCCGCTCATCAACGACGTCGACGACTTCCGCGCCATCTGGCAGTTCCTCGGCTGGATCGACGAGAAGAAGCCGCTGCCCGAGCTGATGCACGCCCTCGACGAGACGGGCCTGACGCCGCTCGACGCCGGGTTCTTCCCGGCCGCCCGCCAGGCCGTCATCGACCTCGGCATCGTGCGTCGCCGCAAGATCGACGTCGCCGCCGACATCCCCGCCCGTCGCATCGCCGACATGCCCGTCGAGCTCGACGGCGAGGCCGGCCGCTCCATCCGTGCCGCCGAGGCCGAGCTGGCCCGCCGCCTCGTCGCCCGCTACGACCGCGCCGCCGCCGCGCGCATCGAGGCCGGCCACCCGGTGGCCGACGTCCTCGACGCGGAGCTGGTGCGCAAGGTCGCCGCGTGGGAGCGTGAGGAGGCCAACGAGTCCACCGGCGAGAACGTGTTCTCGATGGTGCGCCGCATCGGCCAGGCCAAGGCCGGCCTCGCCGCCGACTACACCGCCCAGCTGGCGCGCAGCGTCGGCAAGGTCGTGTTCTTCGCCAAGCACCTCGACGTCATGGACGCCGCGCAGAAGGCGTTCGAGGAGCGCGGCATCGGGTACTCGACGATCCGCGGCGACCAGACGCCCAGCGCGCGCACGAAGGCGATCGAGTCGTTCCAGAACGACTCGGCCACGCAGATCATCGTCTGCTCGCTCACGGCCGCCGGCGTCGGCATCAACCTGCAGGTCGCGTCCAACGTCGTCCTCGCGGAGCTGTCGTGGACCGACGCGGAGCAGATGCAGGCGATCGACCGCGTCCACCGCATCGGCCAGGACGAGCCGGTCACCGCCTGGCGCATCATCGCCTCGCAGACCATCGACTCGCGCATCGTCGAGCTCATCGACTCCAAGGCCGGGCTCGCCGCCCGCGCCCTGGACGGCGAGGACACCGAGGTCGACGAGACCGACGTCCAGACCGAGGCGCTCGTCGGCATCCTCTCCGACGCACTCCGCGCGCGGGCCTGAGGTCGGCGGCCCGCCGTGGCGGGTCCTCGGCTCAGTCTCGTCCTGCGGCTGCGCCGGCTCTGCTCCTCCCCGTCCTGCGGCTGCGCTGCCCCGGCTCTCGCTCGTCCTGCGGCTGCGCTGCCCCGGCTCCTCGTGGTGGTGGGTCGCGAAAGGGCCTCGACCGGGGAGCTGGGTGTGCGTCCGGGCTGGGTTCTCGGGGTCCGGTGGGGTCTGACGCACGATTCTTCCTTTGCGTGGGCAAGGCTTCTCCCTTCTCGTGGACCGTGCCACGCGAAGGGAGAATCCCTGCCCCTCCACCCCCGCCCGGAGGTAGGTGACGCACCTGATCGCGCTGCGTCGACGACCGGATCCCGTCGCGAACGCAGCATCCTTCGCCCGCCAGCACGCGAAGGGAGAATCGTGCGTCCACCACACGCCAACGCAGAACCCTGCGTCACCACCAGCCCCCAGGAAGCCCGAGAACCCAGCCCGACGCGCACCCGGCTCCCCGGTCGAGGCCCTTTCGGAACCCACCACCACGACAAGCCGAGGCGGCGCAGCCGCAGGACGAGCGCCGAGAGCCTCAGCTCAACGCCCGGTCCAGGTTGATGGCGGCGCTGATGAGGGAGAGGTGGGTGAAGGCCTGGGGGAAGTTGCCGAGCTGGTCGCCGGTGGCGCCGATCTGCTCGGCGTAGAGGCCGAGGTGGTTGGTGTAGGTGAACATCTTCTCCAGCGCCACCTCCGCCTCGCGGAGCCGACCGGCGCGGGTGAGGGCCTCGACGTACCAGAACGAGCAGAGGCTGAACGTGCCCTCGCCGTCGTGGAGGCCGTCGCCGTCCACGTCGGTGTCGTCGATGCCGTCGGGGGCCGCGTGCACGTCGTAGCGGAAGACGAGGCTGTCGGCGACGAGCTGCTGCTCGACGGCGGCGAGGGTGGAGAGGAACCGGGGGTCGACGGGGGAGCAGAACTTCACCATCGGCATGAGCAGCACGCCGGCGTCGAGCACCGGGGCGTCGGTCGGGGGTGCGTCGGGGTCGACCTCGGCCATCGTGAACGTCTCGTGGTGCGGGTCCCAGGAGCGCGTCATGATCCGGTCGTGGATCTCGTCGCGCACGCGCGCCCACGCGCTGAGGTCGCCGGGGAGGCCGCGCCGACGGGCCATGCGGATCATCCGCTCGACGGCCACCCAGCACATGAGCCGGCTGGTGGTGTGCGGCCGCACGTCGCCGCGGATCTCCCACATGCCCGCGTCGTCGTCGTCCCAATGCTCCATGACCCAGTCGAGCACCCGGCGCAGGTCGTTCCACGCGTCGTGGCTGATGCCCGGTCCGTACTTGTCGAACAGGTAGACCGCGTCGATGATCTCGCCGTAGATGTCGAGCTGCAGCTGGTCGACGGCGCCGTTGCCGACGCGGACCGGGCGGGAGTCGGCGTAGCCGGAGAGGTGGTCGAGGGCGTGCTCCTCCACGGGCACGGAGCCGTCGATGTCGTACAGGACCCGCAGCGGTCCGAGGGTCTCGGCGTCGTCGCGCTCCTCGCCGAGGCGCTCGGACAGCCACCGGGTGAAGGCCCTCGCCTCCGACGTGAAGCCGAGCCGCAGCAGGGCGTAGAGGCTGAACCCGGCGTCGCGGATCCAGACGTAGCGGTAGTCCCAGTTGCGGGTGCCGCCGATGGTCTCCGGCAGGCTCGTCGTGGGTGCGGCGATGACGGCGCCGGACGGCTCGTGGGTGAGGAGCTTGAGGGTGATCGCCGAGCGGTGCACCGTCTCGCGCCAGCGACCCGTGTACGACGACTGGCGGATCCAGCTGCGCCAGAACTGCGACGTGGCCTCGAAGAGGGTCGAGGTGTCGGTGTCGTCGTCCGCCTCGAGGTGGCGCGGGGAGGCGTCCGGGGGGAGGACCTCGAGGACGAACAGGGCGTGCTCGCCCTCCTCGAGGGTCACCTCCGCCACGACGTCCGTGCCGTCGACCTGCAGCGCCGCCGTCGAGCTGAGGCCCAGTCGCAGGGCCGGGTCGTCGCCGTGCTCAGGTGCCGACAGCACGACGGAGCCGTCCACCTCCTCCACGTCGGGGTCGACGCGACCGTAGTGCGGGCGCGCCGAGACGCGGGACCGCACGACCGACCGGCCTCGCACCGCGCTGACCCGGCGCACCAGACGCTGGCGGTGGTCGGCGTCGTCCGGCTCCAGGACGGGCATGAAGTCGTGCACCTCCACGACGCCGTCGTCGGTGAGGAAGCGGGTGGCGAGGATGGCGGTGTCGGGGAAGTAGAACTGCTGCGAGCGGACGGAGCCGTCGACGGGGGACAGCTGCCAGGAGCCGCCGCGCTCGACGTCGAGGATGGACGCGAACACGCTCGGCGCGTCGAAGCGGCCCGGGCAGAACCACGACACGGTGCCGTCGGTGCCCACGAGCGCGGCCGTGCGGAGGTCGCCGACCAACCCGTGGTCGGAGATGGGCAACGGGTCGGGGCCGGCCCCGCTCACGACAGGTGCCAGCCGCGCTCGCCCGCGAGGTCGATCGCCGCCTGCGGGCCCCAGGAACCCTTCGGGTAGGGCTGCACCGGGGGCGGGTCCTCGAGCACGGGCGTGATGACCTGCCACAGCCGGTCGACCTCGTCACCGCGCGTGAACAACGTCTGGTCGCCGTGCATGACGTCGAGCAGCAGGCGCTCGTAGGCCTCGAGCGGACGGTGGTCGTCGTCGTCCTCGGGCAGCGTCAGGGTGGCCGCGGCGCGCTCGAGCTCGAAGGTCGGCCCGGGGCGCTTCACATGCAGGCTGGCCGTGACCTCGGGGACCTCGCCGAGCTCCAGCACCAGGCGGTCGTCGCCGTCCTGGCCGCGCTCGAACAGGGGCTCGGGTGCGCGGAAGAACAGCGTGACCGTGCGACGGGTGGCGGCCATCGCCTTGCCGGTGCGCAGCAGGAACGGCACCCCCCGCCAGCGGTCGGTGTCGACGTGCACGCGGGCGGCGACGAAGGTCTCGGTCGTCGAGTCGGCGTCGACCCCCTCCTCGTCGGTGTAGCCCTCGTACTGGCCACGGACCACGTCCTCGGGACGCAGCGGCTGCACGGCCTCGAACACAGCGGCCTTCGCGTCGCGCAGGTGGTCGGCGTCGATGCTCTCGGGCCGCTCCATGGCGAGGAAGCCGAGGACCTGGGAGAGGTGGGTGGAGACCATGTCGCGCAGGGCGCCGGTCGACTCGTAGAAGCCGCCGCGGCCCTCGATCGTCAGCTCCTCGGGCACGTCGACCTGCACGGCGCACACGTGCTCGGCGTCCCACGACGGCTCCAGCAGGCCGTTCGCGAAGCGCAGGGCGAGCACGTTCTGCACCGCCTCCTTGCCCAGGAAGTGATCGATGCGGAACACGCTGTCCTCGCCCGCGACGTCGTCCAGGGCCTTCTGCAGCGAGCGCGAGGACTCCAGGTCCGAGCCGAAGGGCTTCTCGACGACGATCCGCGCGCCGTCGGCGATGCCCTCCGCGCCCAGCATGCGGATCATCGGCTCCATCGCCGTGGGCGGGACGGAGAGGTAGACGAGGCGCTGCGCGCCGTCGCCGAGCTCGGACTCGGCCGACCGGACGGCCTCGGCGAGCGCGCTGCCATCGTCGGCGTCGGAGGTCTGGAAGGTCACGCGCGACACGAAGCGCCGCGCGACGTCGTCGTCGAGGTCGTCGACGAAGTCCCGCAGGCCTGCGAGCACCTGCTCGCCGAAGTCGCCCTCCGGCTCGTGGCGTCCGGAGCCGATCACCCGGTACTGCTCGGGCAGCCGCCCGGCCTTCTCCAGCCGGTAGAGCCCGGGGAAGAGCTTGCGCTTCGCGAGGTCGCCGGTGGCGCCGAACAGCACGACGACCTGGGGCGGGAGGGAGGAGGGGGAGGAGCTCACGGGTCGTCCTGGCGTCGGGGGCGGGGCACCACCCACGCTAGGAGCGCACGACCACCCCCGCATGCCGACCCGGTCGACGGTGGGGGTCGACGGTGGGGGCCGAGGGTCGGGCCCGACGGTCGGGGGAACGGACGCCCCGGTGCTTCTCGAGGGCGCCGGGACGTCCGCCTGCGCGCCTCAACACCCCTGGGAGCGGGGCACGCGATGACATGCTAGCGCGTCCTGGACACCCGTCCGAGACGAACCGGGACCGCCGTGGCTGGCATCATGGCGGCACGAGCGTGGACCGCCCGGGGACGGGCCCAGGGGGAGGTGAGCCGTGGCGGACGCACCTGTGCAGGGCGCCGACGACGACCGGTTGTGGCGGGCCGAGTGGTGGGAGCGGTGCGTCGATGCCTGGCAGCGGCGGCGGGACGCCCACCGGCTCGTCGGCGACCTGGCGCGCATCGGTCTCTTCGTCGCGCTCGCGGTGGTGCTGCTCGCCGCCGGCGCCTCGCCCGCCGTGCGTGCGGGCCTCGGGGCGTGGCTCGGCGCGGTCTGGATCGCGCTGGTGGGGTTCGCGGTCCTGCGCACCAAGACGCTCTCGTGGGCGGGGTTCTGGTCGTTGTTCACCGTCGCCCTGCTGTGGTCGGTGGTCGCCAGCATGCTGCTCGGGGCGGTCGCGTCGTCGGTGACGAGCGCAGGTCCCGAGGCGCCGGGCCCCGCCGTCGCGGTGGCCTCCCTCGGCGAGGAGGCGCTCAAGCTCGCGCCGCTGCTGGTGCTCGCGGTCGTGGCCCCGGCGCGCGTGCACCGGTTCTCCGTGGCCGACTGGACGCTGGCCGGGCTCGCGTGCGGTGCGGCGTTCACGGCCGTCGAGGAGGCCGTCCGTCGGGTGGGCGAGGTCGGTCTCGACGGCGGCGGCCTGCCCCGCAGCTTCAACACCTTCGGCCTGCTCGGCATGCACCTGGGCTACGACGGTGCGGCCGCCTACCCCGGCCACCACGCGGCCACCGGGCTCACGGCCGCGGCGATCGGGCTGGGCGTGGCGCTCGTGCGACGCGGCGGGCGCGACGTCGGCGCCAGGCGGGGCGTGCTCGTGGCCGGCGGCGTCCTGCTTCCGGTGGTCGTCTGGTGGACGTTCGTGGTGCGCCACGCGGCGCTCAACGCCCTGGCCCTCGACGTCGACCTGCCGACGCCGATGCGACTCACGGAGGACGTGCTTCCCGCCGGATGGGGCCGCACCGGGACCGTCCTGCTGGTGGTGCTGGTCGTCATGCTCGTCGACGCGCGGCGGCTGGCGCGCTGGCGCGACGCCTCGCTGGAGGACGCGGCGGTCCCTGCGTGGTTGGACACGCTGCTCGACGTCGGGGAGCGCCTCAGGGCGTCGGGCGGCCCCGCTCGGGCGGTCGCGCCCGTGGTGGAGTCCGGCGGGCACCTCGCCCACGTGGTGGCACGTGACCTGCGCCAGCAGGCCGAGGCCGCGGTCGGGCCGACGGGGGCGTCCTCGTCGCACGGGTCGCGGTGGACGAACCGATGGTCGGGACTGCGAGATTCTCGTACGCTCGTCGCCATGCAGCGAGAGATGCGTCAGATCGTGCAGCACCTCGACGGCGCCCCGGGACGTCCGGCGCTCGTGCGGGGCGTCGCCGCTCTGGCGCTCGTCGCACTCGTCGTCGTGACGTTCGTGGTCGCCCCGTCCGTGGCGGGCGGCGTGCAGTCCGCGGTGCAGGGCGGCGAGGCCTGGATGGCCGGCCTGCTCGAGCGCCTCACGGCGTGGTGGGACGCGGCGACGACCTGGAACCGGCTCGCCTTCAGCGGTGGGGCCGTCGGGGCGGTCGCCCTCTCCACCGGCGCCATGGGTCGCCCTGCCACCTCGTGGCTCGACGCGACCCCGGTCGGGACGGCCGCTGCGGCCGGGCACGCCGTCGTCGGGGCGGGGCTGCGCACGGCGGGCCTCGTGGGGGGAGCCGCGTCGCCGTGGCGCCTCTCGGCGCAGGAGTACACGAGCGACCCGCGCGGCTGGCGCGCCGAGCAGCTCGCCCGCCTCAGCCTCGGCTGACCGGCTCCACGTCCGCGACCGTCTTGTCGGTGCGCAGCCCGCGCCAGACGGGGTGCCGCAGGTGTCCCGACCCGGTCCAGCCCGCCGACGAGACCTCGCCGACCACCTCTGGCTCCACCCAGACGGCCTCGCGCGCGACCTCGCGAGAGACCTCCACGGGCGCGTCGTCGCGGACGAGCGGGGTGAGCCGCGCCTGGAGGTCGGCCAGCGTGCGATCGGTGAAGCCCGTGCCCACCCGTCCGGCGTAGACAAGGCTGCCGGTGTCGTCGGGGACGGCGAGCAGCAGGGACCCGATGCTGCCGGTGCGCCCGCCCCGACCCGGGCGCCACCCGATGACGACCACCTCGGTGTGCTGCTCGTGCTTGACCTTCACCCAGTGCGACGAGCGGGACCCGGGCCGGTAGCGGCTGTCGCGGCGCTTCGCGACCACGCCCTCGAGCCGCAGCTCGCGGCTCGCGGCCGCGGCGGCGGCCAGGTCGCCGTCGAAGGCCGCCGGCACGTCGACGCCGTCGACGTCGTCCAGGGCGAGGTCCTCCAGCAGCTCGCGTCGCTGCGCGTACGGCAGGGCCGTGACGTCGGAGCCCGACAACCGCAGCAGGTCGAAGACGACGTAGCGCACCGGCACGGTGCGCTGGGCCGCCTGGACGTCCCGGGGGCGGACCAGCCCGATCCGCTGCTGGATGCGTCCGAACGACGGCGCCCCGCCCTCGTCGAGCGCCACGACCTCGCCGTCGACCACGGTGTCGTCGAGGTCGAGCTCGGCCAGGGCGTGCGCGACCTCCGGGTAGGTGGCCGTGACGTCCTTGCCGCTGCGCCCGACCAGGCGCGTCGCCTCGCCGTCGGCCGTCGCCACGACGCGCATCCCGTCCCACTTCATCTCGAAGGCCCAGGACTCGGCGTCGGCGTGCGCGTCGAACGCGTCGGCGCGGCTCGCCAGCATCGGCGCGACGGTGTCGAGCCGTGCCGGTCCGGGGTCCGGCTCCGCCTGGGCCCCGCCCCCGCCCCCGTCCTCGCGAGCGTCCTCACCGTCCGCCCCGGGCCGCGCCGGGTCCATCCGGTGCATGAGCCAGTTCTCGCCGGTGCGGATGAGGGCGAAGCGGACGCTGCCGCCGAGGCCGCCCCCGTCGCTGCCGTGCAGCGTCGCGATGACCTCGCCCTCCTTCCACTTCTCGAGCGTGTAGGTGCCGTGGTCCCAGATCGTGACCTCGCCCGCGCCGTACTCGCCCTTCGGGATCGTGCCCTCGAACGTGGCGTACTCGATCGGGTGGTCCTCAGTGGGCACGGCGAGGTGGTTGCGGCCGGGGTCGGTCGGCGGGCCCTTCGGCACGGCCCACGAGACGAGCACGCCCTCCCGCTCGAGCCGGACGTCGTAGTGCAGGCGCGTCGCGTGGTGCTCCTGCACGACGAAGATGGGCTCCTCGTCCCGCGCCTGCGGCGCCTCGGCCGGGACGGGCTCGGGCGTGCGGGAGCCGTCGCGCATGGACCGGTACACCGTCAGCCGGTCGGGCACCGGCTCGTCGTGCTCCGCCGGGTGGCCGTCGGACGCGCCGGGGTCGAGGGCGGCCAGTGGGTCGTCGGTGCGCTCGAGCACCTCGGCCATCGTCAGGTGGCGCAGGTCGGGGCCGAGCTCGTCCCACGACCGCGGCGCGGCGACGAACGGACCCTCGCCGTCGCCCGCCGCCCGACCCCGCAGCGAGTAGGGGGCGATCGTCGTCTTGGCCTGGTTGTTCTGGCTCCAGTCGACCAGCACCCGTCCCTCGCGCAACGACTTCTTCATCGACGAGACGACGAGGTCGGGCAGCTCGTCCTGCAGGGCGGCCGCCACCTGCTTGGCGAAGGCGTTGACGTAGTCGGGTCCGTGCTCTCCCGTCAGCCGCGCGTAGAGGTGCAGACCCTTGCTGCCGCTGGTCACCGGCCATGCCGTCAGGCCGACGTCGTCGAGCAGCTCGCGCGCGGCGAGGGCCACCTCGACGCACTCGGCGAGGCCCACGCCCGGACCGGGGTCGAGGTCGAGGACCAGACGGTCGGGGTTGCGTGGCGTGCCGTCGGCCTCGACCCGCCACTGCGGCACGTGCAGCTCGAGCGCCGCCACCTGGCCCAGCCACGCGAGGGTCGCGGCGGAGTCGACGAGCGGGTAGGTGTTCACGTGGCTCTTGTGCCGCACCACCACCCGGCGCACCCAGTCGGGCGCGGATTCGGGCAGGTTCTTCTCGAAGAAGACCTCACCTGGAGCGTCGTGCGTACCGACGCCGTCCGGCCACCGCTTCCTCGTCGTCGCTCTCCCGCGGGCGTGCGGGAGGAGCCGGTCGGCCACGGCCACGTAGTAGGAGATGACCTCGGCCTTCGTGGTGCCGGACGCGGGGTAGAGCACCTTGTCGGGGTTGGTCAGGCGCAGCCGCCGACCGTCGATCTGGACGGTCTGGCTCGCGCTCGACCCGCGGCCCGCCATGGAGCGGGTCAGGCCTTCTTGCGGGCGCGCGGCTTCGACGCCGAGGCCCCGCGGCGCTCCTTGCTGCGCTCGACGCTGCGCTTGAGCGCCTCCATGAGGTCGACGACCTCGGCGTCCTCGCCCTCGTCCTCGCTCGTGCCGAAGGTGGCAGCGGTGTCGATCGTGTCGCCCTGCTCCAGCTTCGCCTCGACAAGCGTGCGCAGCTGCTCCTGGTAGTCGTCGGTGAACTGGGACGCGTCGAAGTCGGCGGCGAGGGAGTCGACGAGCTGCGCGGCCATGTCGCGCTCCTTCGCGCTGATGCGCGGGACCTGGTCGAGCACGTCGAAGTCGGCCTCGCGGATCTCGTCGTCCCACAGCATGGTCTGCAGCAGCAGCGTCTTGTCGCGCACGCGCAGCACGGCGAGCCGGGTCTTCTGGCGCAGGGCGAAGCGCACCACGGCGCTGCGGTCGGTGTCCTCCAGGGCGCGACGCAGCAGCGTGTAGGGCTTGATCGCGCTCTTGTCGGGCTCGAGGAAGTAGGCCTTGTCGAGCCGGATCGGGTCGATCTGCTTGGCCGGGACGAACTCGACGACCTCGATCTCCTTGGCCGACTCCGCCGGCAGGGTCGCGAAGTCCTCGGCCGTCAGCACGACCGTGTGCTCGCCGTCGTCGTAGGCCTTGGCGATGTCCTCGTAGGCGACGACCTCGCCGCAGACCTCGCAACGACGCTGGTAGCGGATGCGCCCGCCGTCCTCGGCGTGCACCTGGTGCAGCGAGACGTCGTGGTTCTCGGTGGCGCTGTAGACGCGCACGGGCACGTTGACCAGCCCGAAGCTGATGGAGCCCTTCCAGAGCGAACGCATGGGGCCAGTGTTCCGCAGCGGAAGGTGCGGTGCCAGTGGGCGGCGAGGCGGGCGTGGACGCACGTCGGGCCGGGACCCGAGGGTCCCCGCCCCACCGGAGCCGGGGGTCGGTCGACGTCCTGCCCGGTGCGTCGACCGCCTAGAGCGCCACCGCGGGGGGCGCGGTGCCGCTGTGCGGGGCGGCGGGCGCGGGAGCCGGGGTCGGCTGGTACGGCGGCGGGGGCGGAGCCTGCTTGCCGCGCAGCGTCGCGAAGGCAGCCGCGCCGGCGCCCAGCACGAGGCCGAGGCCGACGACCCGACGCAGACGGCGCTTCTTGGGCTTCACCTCGTCGGGAAGGCGGTCGGCGACGGACTTCGGGAGCTTGTCGTAGGTCTTCTCGCTCAGCTCGGGCGCGCGCTCGAGCAGGTCGTGACCGATCTCCGGCAGACGCTCGCGCAGGTCGGCCGCGCCGGACTGGGCCTTCGCCACGACGGTGTCGCGCACCTCGGGAGCGCGGTCCTTGATCTGCTGGCGGACGACGTCGGCCTGCGCGACGAGGTCCTCCAGCCGGGCCTCCAGCTGGTCCCGGACGGTCTTCTTCCTCTTCAGCGGCATGGGTGGCACGTCTCCTCGGTGGTCGGTGGTGCTTCTGCTCGTCGACACTATCGCCGCGACCGGCACGGTGCACCCGCTGCGGCTCGGCTCAGCCGCGCCACCGTCGGACTGCACGCCGCCACCGGGACGACGGGGCCGGTGCGGCCGGCTTGAGGATCTCGACGAAGCCCGGCGCGTACGGCTCGAGGCCCGCCTCGACGCGGCGGCGGATCTCGTCGGCGGCGGCCCGCGGGTCGTCGAACGGCACACCGCTGAGCTGGTTCGGCGAGAAGCGCCACCAGCGCAGGTCGAGCAGGTCCTCGACCACGTCGTCGGGGAGCCGGCGTCGGACGACGCGCGCGGGCAGGCCGGCGGCGATGGAGTAGGGCGGCAGGTCCTTCGTGACGACGGCGCCGGCGGCCACGACGCAGCCGTCGCCGATGCGGACCCCCTTCAGCACCACGACGTTGGCGCCGAGGTGCACGTCGTTGCCGATGACAGCCCGCTCCTCACCGCGCACCCCGCGGAAGGACGTGCGCCCGCCGGCCTCGGGGTCGACCGTCTCGACGGCGTCGGCGCTCGGGTGCCAGCCCCACGTGGTGGCGCGGTACTGGAAGGCGGACGCGCTCAGCCACGTGGTCGGGTGGCTGATGGCGCCCAGGAGGCAGCCGGGGCCGATCTCGCCGTAGCGGCCGAGGTCGGCGGACTGGACCTCGACGATCTTGCCGAACTCGGTGAAGGCTCCGACGTGCGTGTCGGACCGGATGGTCAGCGCGCCGATGATGCGTACGGGCGGCTCGGCGAGGAACCGCGCGCCGTTGGAGCGGTTGATGCGCTGGTACCCGCGTGCGTGCTCCTCCACGCGCGTCACCCTAGCCAGGACGGACCAGGGTTCGCGTTTTAGGCCCGCGGGGCGGGCGATTCCGTGACAATGGCTCCGGACGTCGGGGGTTCGTCGAGGGAAGAGGGAGCCCTGGTGCTGCACGCCGCCCTGCGCCGCTGGCCGACGCTGACGTGGGCGACGCTGCTCCTGAACCTCGTCGCGGCGTCCATGCTGTCGCTCACCCTGCTCACCTGGCGACCGGACAACAACCCCCGGTGGGTGATCGCCGGCCTGCTCGTGACCTCCCTCGCCGCCCTCGGCTGGACCGTCCTGCGCGGGCCGCTCGTGGGCGTCCGCGACGTGGTCGCGATGCTGGCGCTCGCGTTCCTCGCGCTGGCGGGCCTCACGTGGGGCACCGAGCGTGACCTCGCAGCCTTCTCCAACGGCACCAGCCTGCCGATGCTGGCGATCTTCGCCGCCTGGTTCCTGCCCTTGGCGATCGCGCGGTTCCTCGCCTACCCGGGCACGGTGCTCTGGCTCGTGGCGGTGGCCCAGCACGGGGACACGACGCTCGTCGTCCCGAGCGCGTCGGTCGCCGTGCAGGTGGTCGTGGTGACGGAGGTGCTCGGGCGGCTGCGCGCCCGCCTCCAGCGCCAGGCCCGGACCGACGAGCTCACGGGTGCGCTCAACCGTCGTGGTGTGCACGACGTCGTGGACGGCCACCTGGTGCGTCGGTCCCGGCTCGGCACGCCGCTCTCGGTGCTGCTGCTCGACGTCGACGACCTGCGCGCGGCCAACGACGCCGGAGGTCACGCCGCCGGTGACGCGCTGCTCGTCGCGGTGGTGCAGCACCTCCAGCGCGGTCTGCGACCGGGTGACGCGCTCGGTCGACTCGGCGGCGACGAGTTCGTGGTGGTCCTGCCCGGCGTCGACCGCGGCGCGGCACAGGTGGTGTCGCGACGTCTGGCCGAGGGTGCGCCGGTCTCGTGGTCGGTGGGGGCGGCGCAGGCGCGTCCCGACGACGACACGGCGACCCTGCTCGCCCGGGCCGACGTGCGGATGTACGAGCAGAAGCGGACGCGCCGCTCCGCCGATCAGTCCTGAGTGGTGCGGGCCGGTCGGCCCAGGAGGCCGCGCCGGTCGGCGACGACCTCGAAGAGCACCGTGAAGAACGGTGGGATCGAGGCGAGGAGGCCGAGCAGGAGCGTGCGGGTGCTCCAGCCGTACGTGCGCCAGGCGACGACGGTGGCGACGCAGTACGCCACGAACAGCGTGCCGTGGATCGGTCCGGCGATCGGGACGCCGCCCTCGATGCCGCTGTGGGGGTCGGCCTGGACGATCCACTTGAAGAACATCGTCACGAGCAGCGCGGCCCAGGAGACGGCCTCGGCGAACGCGAGGGTGCGGAACGCCGTGCGGACGCGGGGGCTGTCGATCGGTCCGGGTCCGACGCCGGTGCCGGTCCGGCTCGCTGTCTCACTCATCGGGGCCAGGGTAGGGCGTCACCTCAAGGAAACACGCTCGTGGTGGGATGGGGACATGGCCTTCCTGCTGCGCGTCGAGCTCCCGGACGTCCCCGGATCGCTGGGCGCCCTGGCCACCGCGCTCGGTGGGGCGGGCGCCGACATCGAGGCGATCGAGATCGTGGAGCACCGACCGGACGGCGTCGCGGTCGACGACGTGCTGCTCGAGCTGCCGCAGACCGTCATGGCCGACGCGCTCGTGACCGCGTGCCACGAGCTCGAGGGCGTGCGCGTGCACTGGATCACCCGGTACAACGCGGGCGCGAACCTCAGCATGGACCTCGAGGCCGTGGAGGCGTTCACCGCCGAGCCCGAGCACGCCCTGCAGCGGCTCGTCGAGGTCGTGCCCGCCACCTTCCGCACCGACTGGGCGCTCGCCCTGCACCACGTCGACGGTGAGCCCGCGATCCTGCACAAGTCCTCCGCCGCGCCCAAGCTGGTGCCCGAGGCGGCCGGCTGGTTCTCCGTCGACGGCCCGACCACGCTCGAGGGAGTCGAGTCGTGGTCGTCGACGCTGCTCGCCGCGACCCCGGCCAAGGACCGCGACGGGCATGCGTTCGTGCTGGTCGTCGGCCGGCACGGCGGGCCGGAGTTCCTCGCCTCCGAGCTCGCGCGCCTCGGCCACATGGCGGGCCTGGCCGGGTCGGTCCAGGCCTAGGGTCGCTGCGGCGGGGCGGGTTCCTCGACGACCGGCTTCTTGGGGTCGGTCAGCGGCACGTGGGCGTGCTGGAACCGACCGAGCGCAGCGACCTCGCGCTCCAGCTCTGGCACGTGCCTGCGGAGCTGCCCGCGCATCACGATCCACCCGACGGGTGAGTTGATCAGGGGCTTGGTCCAGTTCGCCGCGACCACGCCCCGGGGCACGTAGACGCGGGTCTTGCGCCGGGCGAGGCCGGCGATCATCGCGTCGACGCACTCCGCGAGCGTCGTGGTGGTGTTCGCGGGGAACGGCAGCTTGGCGCGGATGAGCTTGAAGGTCGGCAGGTCGGCCTCGGCGCCGCGGACGATGTCGGTGTCGATCCACGACGGGTGCGCGACGCCGACCTTGACGCCGAGGTGCGCCACCTCCTGGCGGCAGGCGAGCGCGAGCGACTCGGCCCCGGCCTTGCTCGCGTTGTAGGAGGCGAGCCCGGCGAGGTTCGTGAACGAGGCGAGCGACGCGACGACGAGGGCGTAGCCCCGCGTCCTCTCGAGGTGGGGGATCGAGGCGTGCAGCGTGCGGTAGACGCCGTTGACGTTGATGTCGACGACGCGCTCGAAGGAGTCCTCGTCGATCTGGCGGACCGTGCCGTACGAGGCGATCCCGGCGTTGGCGAGCACGTGGTCGATGCGGCCGAAGTGTGCGGCGGCGGCGTCGATGGCGGCGGTCATGGCACGTCCGTCGCGGGCGTCGGCCTCCCACCACGCGGCCGCGGGACCGAGCTCGTCGGCGAGGGCCTCGAGCAGCTCGGGCTCGAGGCCGAGCAGGGCGACGCGCCCGCCCCGTGCCACGTACGCCCGGGCCACGCCCGCGCCGATGCCGCGGGCCGCGCCGGTGACGACGAGGACCTTCCCGGAGAAGCCCTTGCGGGCGAAGAGAGCCATGCGGGCAAGATACCGACGGTATCTGGATGCGTCACGCCGATGTGACCGAGCCGGTGCCCGACGTCGCCGACCGCGCACGCAGTAGCCTCGCGGCCATGAGTGCGCTGCCCGGTGTGTCCGAGACGTTCGACCCCTCCGCGTGGCGCGAGGTCCCGGGCTTCGACGACCTGACCGACGTCACCTACCACCGCGCCGTCGAGCACGGCACGGTCCGCGTCGCCTTCGACCGTCCCGACGTGCTCAACGCGTTCCGGCCGCACACGATCGACGAGCTGCTGCGCGTCTTCGACCACGCGCGCACGTCGGCCGACGTCGGCTGCGTGCTGTTCACTGGCAACGGACCGAGCGAGAAGAACGGCAAGCGCTCCTTCTGCACGGGCGGGGACCAGCGCATCCGCGGCCGGTTCGGCTACCAGTACGAGGACGGGACGGCGTCGGGCTCCGACACCGGCGCCGAGGAGCCGTCCCCGATCGACAAGGCGCGCCTCGCCCGGCTGCACATCCTCGAGGTGCAGCGCCTCATCCGCTTCATGCCGAAGATCGTCGTCTGCGTCGTCCCCGGCTGGGCGGCCGGCGGCGGCCACAGCCTGCACGTCGTCTCCGACCTGACCCTGGCGTCGGCCGAGCACGCGCGCTTCAAGCAGACCGACGCCGACGTCGGCAGCTTCGACGGCGGCTTCGGCTCGGCCTACCTCGCGCGCCAGGTCGGCCAGAAGTTCGCCCGCGAGATCTTCTTCCTCGCCGAGGAGTACTCCGCCGAGGACGGCGTGCGGATGGGCACCGTGAACCGCGCCGTCCCGCACGCCGAGCTGGAGGCCACCGCGCTCGAGTGGGGTCGGTTGATCAACGGCAAGAGCCCCACGGCGCAGCGGATGCTCAAGTACTCCTTCAACCTCATCGACGACGGCCTGGTCGGCCAGCAGGTCCTCATGGGCGAGACCACCCGCCTGGCCTACATGACGGACGAGGCGCAGGAGGGGCGCGACCAGTTCCTGGAGAAGCGCGACCCCGACTGGTCGCCCTTCCCCTGGTACTACTGACCGGCGCGCCCGCCTCCTCGCTGCCGTCCCTGCGTCGCGGTGCGGCGCGGTGCGGCCGACGGGGGTGGTTCGAGATCTCGAGCCGACGAGCCGCCGGCCACCTATCCTGGCCTCGGGAGAGGTGGACGGGCGTGCTGCGCGCGCGTCCGCGGGGGTCGCGAAGGGAGCGCGAGACATGGTCGACCGTTCGAGCAACCCTGACGGGCGCGGTCGCGAGGCCCTGCGGGTCCTCACGTTCCTGCTGCTCTACTCCTCGGCCATCGTCGTGGGCCGCGCGACCAGCCTGCCGCCGTCGGAGCTCGCCCTCGCCTGGCCGGCCGCCGGGGTGTCCATCGCCTGGCTCCTGTGGTCACGCAGTCGTCGCGAGACGGTGGTGGGCTGTGCGCTGATCGTCCTCGCGACGGTCGCGATGAACCAGGCGACCGGCCTGGAGGCGCCGGCCGCCTGGCTCTTCGGCGGTGTCAACCTCGCGCACGGGCTCGTCGGGTCCGCGATCCTGAGGGCGTGGCGAGGACCGGATGCAAGGAGCTCGGCGCGATCGCTGCGCGACGTGGCAGCGCTCGGGACCGCCTCGCTCGCCGCCGCGAGCGCCAGCGCCGTCCTCGGTGGCCTCGTCTCCTGGGCGCGCCTCGGCGGGTCCCTCCTCGACGGCGTCGACATGATCGGCCCGCGCAACGCGCTCAGCTCCTTCGTCGTGGTGAACGCGCTGGTGGCCTGCGCCGAGCTGTGGGACGGAAGACGTCGCCGGGGTCTGGCGGCCTCCGGCGTCGTCGGCGTCGGTGCGCTGGTGCTCACTGCCGGCGTCCTGCTGGTCCCCTGGCCGGTCGGCTTCGCGATCGTCCCGATCGTGATCGCGGTCGCCCTGCGGTGCGGCCCCCAGGTCACGGCCGTGGTGGTGGCGCTGCAGGGGGTGCTGGTGGTCGCCGTGACCCGCCAGGGGGAGGGTCAGTTCGCCGGCATCGACGCCGCCGAGCCGCGCGTGATCGTCGCCCAGGGCTTCATCCTGGTGCTGGCCGTCATGGGCATGGTCATGTCGATCCTGGAGCAGGAGCGCGACGAGGCGCTGCAGCGCAGCGAGCACGATCGTGAGCGCCTGCAGGACCACGTGGAGGCCGCGCTGGTCGCGTCCGCCCACGTCGTCGTCGACGCCGACGAGCAGTGGCGCTGCGACGCCGTCAACGCGGCGATGGTCGCGCTCACCGGCTGCGACCGCGCCGAGCTCCACGGCACGGACCCGCGCCGGTGGATGGTGCCGGACGACGCCACGCAGCTGGACCAGGCCCTCGGGCGGATCTCGGCCACCGACGTCGACGGCTGGCGCGGTCAGCTCCGGCTCGCCGACGAGTGGGGTGGAGCCTGGGTCGACGTCGCCGTGGCGCACGTCCGCGAGGGGGGCCACCCGGCCGCGGGCGCCCCGAGGCCGGGCACGACGGCCATCACGCTGCAGATGGTCGACCTCACGGCTCAACGTCGCGCGGAGCAGGCTCTGGAGCATGCCGCCCTCCACGACGACCTCACCGGGCTGGGCAACCGTGCGCTCTGGACGTCGCGACTGGACGAGGCGCTGCGCGCCGCCGGGCTCGACCACCGGCCGGTCGTCGTCATGTACATCGATGTCGACCACTTCAAGAGGATCAACGACGGCTACGGGCACGACGTGGGCGATGAGGTGCTGCGCGACATCGGGCGGCGACTCGCGGCCCTGGTGGGTCCTGGCGGCACCGTCGCACGGATCGGTGGGGACGAGTTCGCCCTCCTGGACCGCCTCGACGGGTGGGACCAGGCGAGGGAGACCGCGGAGCGCATCGAGCACGCGATGCTCGCACCGACGCACCTGCGGGACGGCCGGTTCGTGAGCTTCACCCTCAGCATCGGCATCGCCGACACCACCGGCAAGGGGATCGACGGACGGTTGCTGCTGCGTCGTGCGGACGTCGCGCTCTACCGTGCGAAGGAGCAGGGGCGTGGCCGGTTCGAGCGCTTCGAACCCTCCCTGCTGGCCGGTCCCGAGGCATCGGCACGACTGCTGCTCGACCTCGAACGCGGCCATGCCGCCGACGAGTTCGGCCTCGTGTACCAGCCGATCGTCGACGCCACCACGGGCGAGGTGACCGCCGTGGAGGCGCTGTTGCGGTGGGACCATCCTCAACGCGGTCGGTTGTGCCCGGCCGCGTTCCTCGACGTGCTCGAGGCCAGCGAGCTCATGCACGAGGTCGGCGACCGCGCCCTGCGTGCGGCCTGCGCCGTCGGAGGACGGTTGGCCGCTCGTGGGACCGCGGTGGCGATGCACGTCAACGTCTCCGCGAACGAGCTCGCCCGACCCCAGCTCGTGGAACGGGTACGGGCCGCGCTCGAGGCGTCGGACCTGGCGCCGGAGAACCTCGTGCTCGAGGTCACCGAGACGCGGCTGATCGCGGTGAACGGCTCGCTGCTGGAGGACCTGGTCGCGCTGCGGGCCCTCGGTGTCCGCATCGCGGTAGACGACTTCGGGACCGGGTTCAGCACGCTCACCCACCTCGTCGACCTGCCGCTCGACATCATCAAGCTCGACTCCTCCTTCGTGGCCGGCGTCCTCGCGGGCGGCGCCGCCCGGTCGGTCTGCGCCGGCGTCATCGCGATGGCCGACGGGCTCGGTGTGGAGACCGTCGCCGAGGGGGTGGAGACGCTGGACCAGGCCGAGGTTCTGCAGTCGATGGGGTACCGGCTGATGCAGGGCTATCGCTGGGGCAGTCCGATGGACGAGGCGCGGCTCGCGCGGGTGTGCGGCACGTCGGTGCGCTGAGACGGGCCCGTCGCGGGCGGCGGGTCAGCGTGAGGTGGTCCGCCCGTCGCCGGCACCCTCCCGTGCGTGCACGACCAGCACGAGCCGCGCGTCGCGTCTCCGCAGGTCAGCGGGTTCCCGCACGTCGACGGCAGGGGTCGTCAGCGCCGGATCCGTCTCTCGTGCTCCTGTGATTCACCTGAGGTTGCGCTCGGCAACCAAACCTCGATCATCTGGACCTCGAACCGGAGTCACACCAACGATCAAGGAAGTGGCTCCCATGAGCACCCCCCACCCCACCAAGAAGTTCCTCGCCAGCATCGCCATCGTCGCTGCCGCCGCGCTCCCCCTCGCGGCGTGCAGCTCGGGCTCGGACTCCGGCTCGACCTCGAGCTCGTCCTCCAGCGCGACGCCCCCGAAGCCGGTCGCCTCCATCACGGCCCTGACCGGCAAGGACACCGCCGTCAAGCTCGACACCGGCTTCACCGACGCACTCGCCTCCCTGAAGCTCACCCCCGGCACGGTCGGCGACGGCACGCTCGTCGACGGCTCGCTGGTCTTCCCGATCACCGGCGGCAACGTCGAGGTCTTCAAGCCGGGCCAGGTCTCGCCCTACGTCATCGGCCAGATCCAGCACGAGGGCTCCGGCTTCTCGCTGACGGCCGGCGACACGAAGGTCGACATCACCAACCTCAACGTCGACCCGGGCGTCTCTCGCGTCTACGGCGACGTGTCGGTCAACGGGAAGACGGTCGCCTCCAGCGCGTACATCTTCACCCTGAACGGCAGCACGCTGAAGCCGCTGGAGACGGAGGGCGACACGGCGATCCTCGAGGGCACCAAGGTCTTCGTGAGCCCGGTCGCGGCCGAGCTGCTGAACAAGACCTTCGGCACCGACGCGGTCACCCCCGACCTGCTCGTCGGCGTCGCGAAGATCACCGTCAACACCACCTCGGGTGACGACGGCAACTGACCTCCCGGTTGGGAGAGGACACTGCGGGCAGGACCTACGGGTCCTGCCCGCAGCTCTGTCCCAGGTCCGGGTGCGGCGGTGCCGGTGCGGACCGCGCGCCGGTTCAGCGCCAGGCCGTCTGCCCGCCGTCGACGACGAGGCACGTCCCGGTCGTCCACGACGACAGGTCGGAACCGAGGAAGGTCACGGCCCGCGCGATGTCGGTCGGGTGGCCGAAGCGCTCGATGATGTAGGTGTCGAGGGCCGACGCGCGGGTGGCGACGGGGTCGGGCGTGAGGTCGAAGATGCGTTCGACCATGGGCGTGTCGACCACACCGGGCGCGACGGCGTTGACCCGGATGCCGAGGTGGCGCAGGTCGAGCGCCATGCTCCTCGTCAGGTGGATGAGTGCCGCCTTGCTCGCGTTGTAGGCCGGGCTCGCCTCGGCCGCGACGATGCCGTGCTGGGAGGCGACGTTCACCACGGCGGCCGACGACGACGAGGCCATCGACGGTGCCAGTCCGCGTGCGAGGAGCCAGGGGGCGCGCACGTTCACTGCCATGACCAGGTCCCACAGCCCGACGTCGAGGCCGAGCGTGTCGCTCTGCGTCGTCATCGCCTTCTCGTGCGCTGCGGCGGTGCTGACCACCAGGTCGACGCCGCCGGCCTCGAGCGCGGACTGCACGATGGACTCCACGGCGTCGACGTCGGCGAGGTCGGCCTCGATCGTCCCGGCGGTGGCGCCCGTTGCGCGGACCTCCGCCGCGACGCGCTCGAGGTCGGCACCGGGGCGGTCGTGCAGCAGCACGAGGTCCGCGCCGCTGCGGGCGACGTCGAGCGCGATGGCGGCGCCGATGCCGCCGGCCGCGCCGGTCACGAGTGCGCGACGGCCCTCGAGGGTGGGCTGGTTCATGGTGGTTCCTCTCAGGGGGAGTCGGGGTGGACGAGGCCGAGCGCCCGAAGCTCGGCCCAGACCCCGTCGTCGATGGGGTCGGAGACCGCCGAGGCGGCGTCCATCATCTCCGCGCGGCTCGACACTCCCGGGATCACGGCGGCCACGGCCTCGTGGCGCAGCACGAACTGCAGCGCCGCCGCCCGCAACGTCGTGCCGCCATCGAGGCAGACCCGCTCGATGGCGCGTACACGGTCGAGGACCTCGGGCGTGGCCGGTGCGTAGTTGTGCCGTGCGCCCGGCACGGGGCCCGTCGCCAGGATCCCGCTGTTGTAGGGCCCCCCGACCACGAGGCTGATCCCGCGCTCGACGCAGAGCGGGAGCAGGTCATCCAGCGGACCTTGTTCCAGGAGGGTGTACCGACCCGCGAGGAGGAACGCGTCGAAGTCACCGTCACGTGCGAAGTCCATCAACATCGGTGCCTGGTTCAGCCCGACACCGATGGCGCCGATGACGCCTGCGGCGCGGAGCTCGTCGAGCACCGTGTAGGCGCCCTTCATCGCCTCGTCGTAGTGGCTCGCGACATAGGGGTCCACCCCGTCGAAGCCTCCTCGTGCCCCGTCCGGGTCGTGGATCCAGACAATGTCGAGCCGATCGGTGCCGATCCTCTCCAGGCTGCCCTCGATCGACCGCCTCGTCGCCTCGGCCGAGAAGTCGAAGCGTCTGGCGAACGGGAGGCCACCGGGGAACTGGTCCCACGTCTGCTCGCCAGGGGCGAGGGGGACGAGCTCGTACCCGACCTTCGAGGAGAGGACGTACTCGTCGCGACGCACCCCGCGGAGTGCTCGCCCGAGCCTGATCTCGCTGAGCCCGGCGCCGTAGACGGGCGCGGTGTCGAAGTACCGGACGCCGGCCTCCCAGGCGGCCTCCACCGTGTCGACGGCCGCCGACTCCGCGAGGGAGTCGTAGATGCCCGCGAGCGGCGCGCACCCGAGGCCCAGCTGGGTGACCTCGAGCGCGCTCCGTCCGATGCGGTTCCTCCTCATGCGCCCCTCTTGCGACGTCGACGTTCGGGGAGCTTGGCGAGGGCCACCGCGAGGACCAGCGCGCCACCGTAGAACAGCTGCTGGACGTACGACTCCGCGCCGAGGATCTGCAGACCGGTGATGCCGCTGACCAGGAAGAACACCGCGACGAAGGTGCCCACCGGGTTGAAGCGTCCCGGCTGGATAGCGGTCGACCCGAGGAAGCAGGCCGCGAAGGCCGGCAGCAGGAACCCGAGCCCGGACGTCGGGTCTGCCGCGCCCTGGGAGCCGGTGTAGACGACGCCCGCCAGCGAGGCGATGAGGCCCGACCCGACGAAGGCGCCCCACTGGATGCGACCGACCTCGACACCACTGAGTCGGGACACCTCCGGGTTGCGTCCGACGAACAGCATCCTGCGACCCAGTGCCGTGAAGCCGAGCAGGTAGGCGAGCAGCAACGTCAGGACGACGCCGTACCAGAAGCCGAGCGAGATCCCGATGAACCGGTAGTTCGCAGCGAAGTTGATGAGGTTGCTGCTGATGCCGGAGATGGTCTGGCTGTCGGACACGGCCAGCACGAGCCCCTGCAGCACCGTGCTCGTCCCGAGCGTGGCGATGAAGCTGTCGATCCCCAGCCCGACCACCAGGAAGCCGTTGATCACGCCGATCACGAGACCCACGACGAGCACGACGAGGATCGCGGGTACCAGGGCGACACCGTGCTGCACCTGGAGGATCGCCAGCAGGATCGAGGAGAACGTGAGGTTCGCGGCGATCGACAGGTCGAAGTTCCCGGTGATGAGAGGGAGGAGCAGCCCCAGCGAGAGGAGCAGCAGCACCGCCTGGGACCCGAAGATCGTCTGGAAGTTCGCCGCGCTCAGGTAGATGTCGGGCTTGAGGGAGCCGAAGGCCACGACGACCAGGGCCCAGGCGATGACCAGGGCGTAGCGCTGGAGCAGCCCGCGCGTCCTGCGCGACCGCCGTGGCGGCTCGGCTCCCGGAGCGTCCGGTGCCTCCGGCACCTGCTGCGGGTCCTTCGACGTGTCGATGGAGGTAGTCATGCCCTGTCCTTCGTGGTCTCGGTGTCTGAGGTGGTGCTGGGTGTCCAGGTGCTGTAGACGGTCTCCACGAGCTGGTCCTTGGACAGCGTGTCCCCCGCGAGGCTTGCCTGGACGCGCCCCCGACTGATGACGAGCACGCGGTCACAGATGCGCGCGAGCTGCTCGCAGTCCGAGCTCGCGCAGACGACCGCGGTCCGACCGGAGCGCGCACCGTCGAGCGCCGCGAAGATCTGTTCCCGTGCGCCGACGTCGACCCCCTGCGTCGGCTCGTGCAGCAGCAGGACGCTGGGCTCGGTGTCGAGCCACTTCGCCATGAGGGCCTTCTGCTGGTTGCCTCCGCTGAGCGAGCCGTAGACCGCCTGGGCGTCGCGGGGCCGGACGTCGTACTGGGCCACCAGGTCGTCGGCGAGCGCCGACAGAGCCCGACGGCGCAGTCGCCAGGGTCGATGGGAGGAGAGCGCCTGCAGCGTGACGTTGTCACCGACTGTCAGGTCGACCGCGGCTCCCTCCCGCTTGCGGTCGCCCGGCACGAGAGCCAGGCCTTGCCCGAGGGCGTGGCGAGGACTGTGGGACTCGAGCTCGCACGGTGCGTCGTCGATCGTCATCGTGCCTCGAGCTCCGAGCGCGCCGAACAAGGCGTACGGGACGTGCTCGAACCCCGAGCCGGCCAGTCCCGTGACGCCCAGCACCTCGCCCTCGCGGACCTGCAGGTCGACGTCGTCGAGCAGCGAGGTGGAAAGTCCCTGGACGGAGAGCGCCACGCGTCCCGCGTCGTCGTGTGCGCGGATCTCGCCCTGGTGCCGGGCCAGCCGCTGACCGACGATCATCGTGATGAGGTCCTCGTCCGACAGGCTGGCCGTCTCGGCCGACCCGGCCACCTGGCCGTCGCGGAGCACCGTCACCCGGGACGTGAGCTCGCGGACCTCGTCGATGTCGTGCGAGACGAACAGGATGCTCGTCCCTGCCGCGGCGACGGACCGGGCGAGGGCGAAGAGACGCTCCACGCCCTCGCGAGGGAGGAAGACCGTGGGCTCGTCGAGCACGAGCAGACCGGGCACCGAGCTGTGCCGGACGTTCTCGACCGCGCGCACGATGGCCAGCAGCGCGCGATCGGTGGCCTCCAACGTCGAGACTTTGGCGTCGACGTCGAGCTCGAGCCCGTGCGAGGAGAGCGCCTGCCGCGCCGCGACACGATCCCGCCCCCAGCGCAGCCGCCACGACCGCGATCGAGCCGTGTGCGTCAGGAGGTAGTTGTCCAGGACCGACAGGTCGTCGATCAGGCCGAGGTCCTGGTGGACGAAGCTGAACCCGGCGTCGGCGAACTGGACCAGGGGCAGGGTCTGCCGCTGCCCTCCGGCGACGACCTGGCCGGCGTCCGGGTCGTACGTCCCGCTGAGCACCTTGATGAGGGTCGACTTCCCGGAACCGTTCTGGCCGAGGAGGCCGTGGATCTCGCCGTACTCGATGGCGAGATCCACGCCCTTCAGCACCTGGACCCCGTTGAACGACTTGGTGATCCCGGAGAGGGAGACGTTCGTCCCCGCTGGTGCGGTGGTCCGGGATCCCTGTGCTGCCTCGGTCATGTCATCAGCTCCCGCTCTGCCAGAGCGACTCGTAGCCCTTGACGTAGGCGTCGCCGTAGCCGGTCTCCGTGCCGGGCGGCGTGCCCATGTCGTCGACGTTGGAGTCGTCGATGACCCGCACCGGCGTCTGCTCGTTGCCGTCGGCGATGGGATCGACCCCGCTCAGGACACGCAGGGTCTGGTCGACGTGCGCCCAGGCGAGCCACTTGATGCTCTCGCCCATGTCGGCGGCGAAGATGTCGCCCTCCTGGATCAGCTTCACGTTCGCGGGCGTGCCGTTGTAGGACGTGATGCGGACGCTGCCGTTCTTGCCCGCGGCCTGGACGCCGGCGACCGCCGGCACGACCATGTCGTCGTAGTTCGTCATGATCCAGTCGGTGTCCGGCTTCTTGACCAGGTAGGACTGCACCTCTGTCTTGATGCCCGTGCCCCACTGCGCGACGGGGACGTTGATCTCCTCGGGGTCGAGGTCGGGGCACAGCGCGGTGAGCTCCTTGCGCATGGCCTCCACGATCCCGTTCGACGCCGGCACCTCCTTGGAGGTGATGATCACCGGCTTCGCCTCGCACCCGCTCTCCGCGACCACGTAGTCGGCCTGGAGGGCGGCCGCCTCGTGGAAGGGCACGGTGACGGTCGCGGTGATGAGGTCGGCGACGGACGCCGGCGGCTTCTCGCCGTTGGCGTACGTGTGGGTGGAGAGGACCGGGATCCCGGCCTTCTTGGCCCGCTGGAGCGCCGGGATGACCACCTGTGGGTCGATGCCCGAGTGGATGATGATCGCGTCGGCCTTGGTCTGGATGCCGTAGTCGATGCCCTTGCTCCACTCGGTGGGCGTGCCGTTGTTCTGGTAGTTCACCCACTCGACGCCGTTCTTCTTCGCGACGGCCTTCGCCTCCGCGTCGACGGCCTTGACGTAGGGGATCGACTCGGTGATGGGCACGTTGACGACCTTCTTGCCCTTCGCCTTCGAGACGTCGAAGGCCGGCGCGTCGAGCGTGAACTGGGGGATGGCGCGAGCTGCCTCGATCTTGGCGGCGGCCTCCTTCTGGGCCTCGGACTTCTCGCCGTCGCCGGCCGAGCCGCTGTCGCTGGCCGCGTTGCTGCAGGCGGCGAGCAGCAGGCCCGCCGACGCGAGGGCGACGGCCTGGGTGAGACGCCGTCCCCGAGCGGCGTGACGGATGGTGTTCATGCGTTCTCCTTGGTGAGGGGTGAGGTGGCCGACGAGGTCGTCCGAGGTGACCGGTGCCGGTCGACGGTCGCGACGTGGGTCGCGACCGGGTCTGGGGGGTTACGGGGTGAGCACGAGCTTCCCGAACTGGAGGCGGTCCTCCATGCGGCGGTGCGCGGACGCGGCGTCGTCGAGGGAGAAGGTGCTGTCGACGACGGTCTCCAGCAGCCCGCTGCCGACCAGCCCGACGATCTCGTGCAGCTCGGTCTCGGTGGCCCGGGCGGCGCCGACGACCGACCACTCGTGGCGGAACAGCTCGATGAGGTCGAGCGGGACCGTCTCGCCCGCGTGGCCGCCGCATACGACCATCCGGCCGTCGGTGGCGAGCGAGCGCAGGCAGGCGTCGAAGTTGGACCCGCCGATGTGCTCGAGCGCGACCTGCACGCCCTCGCCGCCGGTGGCGTCCATGACCGCGGACGGGACGTCGTCGGTGGTGTAGTCGACGACCACGTCGGCCCCGATGGCCTTCGCCTTGTCGAGCTTCTCCGGGCTGCCGGCCGTGGTGATCACACGGGCGCCGAGCATGCGGGCGATGCGGATCGCGGCGGAGCCGACGCCGCTGCCGGCGCCCGAGAGCAGCACCCAGTCCCCGGGCCGCACGCGCGAGCGACCGGTGAGGCAGTGCCAGGCGGTGCCGAAGCTCGTCTGCGTGACGGCCGCGTCGACGAACGACATCGCGTCGGGCAGCCGGATGAGCGCCGACGCCGGCACGAGCACACGCTCGGCGTAGCCGCCGGGGCGGTGCACGCCGAACAGCGTCATGCTGCGGCAGTGCTGCTGGAGGCCGCGCAGGCACCAGTCGCACTCGTGGCACGCCATCTGGTGCAGCGCCGTCACCCGGTCGCCCACCTGCCAGCCCTCCACCGCGGACCCGAGCTCGACGACCTCGCCGCCGAACTCGAGCCCCAGGGTGTGGGGGAGCTCGAGGGGCAGGCGGGAGGTCCCGTTGCGCATGTCGATGTCGACGTGGTTGACGCCGACGGCGCGCACCGCCACGACGACGTCGGTCGGCCCGGGCGTCGGGTCGG
This sequence comes from uncultured Aeromicrobium sp., assembly GCA_964599245.1. Lineage (GTDB taxonomy): Bacteria > Actinomycetota > Actinomycetes > Propionibacteriales > Nocardioidaceae > Aeromicrobium. Next base: position 41,598 of record CAZREF010000016.1, read on the forward strand.
GCACGTCGTCGACCGACAGGACGTCGGCCTCGCCGTAGGAGTGGAAGCGGACGGCTCTCATGCGGTCTTCCGATCGGTCGGGGGGTGGTGGGCGGCCCAGTGGCGGGCGATGTCCATGCGGCGCGTGATCCACACGTCGCCCTTGTCCTGGACGTAGCGCAGGAAGTCGCGGAGGGCGCTGGTGCGCGCGGCCTGGCCGATGAGCCGGGGGTGCAGACCGATCGACATCATCCGCGGGTGCGTCGCGCCCTCCTCCCAGAGGTAGTCGTAGCCCGTGCGCAGCAGGTCAAAGAAGTCGGCGGGACCGGACACGCCCTGCGCCTGGACGAACTTGCCGTCGTTGTAGGTGAAGGAGTACGGCAGCACCAGGTGCTGGGTGCCGGAGACCTCCTTGTAGTACGGCAGGTCGTCGTTGTAGGCGTCGGAGTCGTACTCGAAGCCGCCCTCCTCGACGAGCAGCTCCCGGGTGTGGATGGACGGCCCGTAGCGGCAGTACCAGCCGACGGGGCGACGGCCGCACGTCTCCTCGATCGAGCGGACGGCCTCGCGGATGTGGGCCCGCTCGGTCTCGCGACCCAGTCGCCAGACCTCCTCCCAGCGCCAGCCGTGCGAGCACACCTCGTGGTCGCGCTCGCGCACCCACGCGGCCACCTCGGGGTTGCGCTCGAACGCCACCGCGGCGCCGAAGAGCGTCACCGGGACGTCGAGGGAGTCGAACAACCGCTGCAGGCGCCAGATGCCGGCACGCGAGCCGTACTCGTAGACGGACTCGACGGCGAGGTCGCGGTACTGCGGCTCGATGAAGTAGGGGATCTCGGCGAGGCCCTCGTTGCGTCCGTCGCCGGCGATGAGGCTGCTCTCGGACCCCTCCTCCCAGTTGAGGCAGAGGCTCAGGGCGACGCGCGCGCCTCCGGGCCAGGCGGCGACGGGGACGTCGCGGCCGTAGCCCACCACATCACGGGCGGGGCCCATGTCGTCGCGCTCGGCGAAGCGCGGGGTGTCGGCGTTGCTCACGGGAGCTCCTCTCAGGTGGGGGCGGTGCGAGCACCACGATACTCAGATCATATTTTTTGACAAGGGGATTGATGTGATCCAGCCGACACGGGCCGAAGATCCTGAAAACCCTGCACCGTCCGGGTTGCGTCGACAGACCACTGCTATAAAAGCGATAATCGGCTTCCTCTGGGACGTGTGACGCCGACCCGCGTGCCATCGCGTAACACAGACTTGACGTCGAATTAATATCACCTGATATATAGTTCGTAGCGACAACGGTTCACGGAAGGAGCCACGGATGGTCTGGGACCCCTCGGCCCGACGGGTGCGGTCGATGCTCTTCGCCCCCGCCAGCGAGCCGCGCAAGGTGGCAGCCACGGGGCGCTTCGGCGCCGACCTGGTGGTCCTCGACCTCGAGGACGCCGTGGCCGACGCGCGCAAGGACGAGGCCCGCGTCGCGGCCGTCGAGCACCTCCGCGGCCCCGCTTCGCACTCGCCCGTGGCCGTGCGTGTCAACGCTGCGTCCACGGCCTGGTTCGAGCCCGACCTCGCCGCCCTGGCCGGCACGCCGGTCGCCGCCGTGGTCGTGCCGAAGGTCGAGGAGGCCGGGCTGGTCCACCACGTGCGCGAGGTCGTCGGCGACGTGCCCGTCGTGGCGCTCCTGGAGACCTCGGCAGGCGTCCTCGCCGCGGCCGACGTCTGCCGCACGGGTCGGCCCGACCTCGTCGTCGTGGGCACGGGCGACCTGGCCGCCGAGCTCGACGTGACCTTGACGCCGGACGCCGAGGAGCTGCTGCACGCCCGTTCCCACGTCGTCCTCGCCGCCAGGGCGGCCGGCCTGCCCGCCCCCCTCGACGGCCCGTTCCTCGCGCTGGGCGACCACGAGGCGCTCGAGCGTGCCAGCCGCCGGTCGCGAGCACTCGGCTTCCAGGGCCGCGTCGTCGTCCACCCGCCGCAGCTGTCCGTCGTCCACGCCGCCTACGGCGAGGACGACCTCGCGCTGCAGCGCCGCATCGTCCGCGAGTTCGAGGCCGCCCAGGCCGAGGGGCTCGCCTCCATCCGCGTCGGCGAGCTCTTCGTCGACTACCCGACCTACCACACCGCGCTTCGGCGGATCGCCGCCGAGGACCCCACCGAGAGCACGAGGACCTCCTGATGACCGACCAGCCCGAGACCCAGCGCCCCATGCCCCTCGAGGGCATCAAGGTCGTCGACGCCGCCAGCCTCTTCGCCGGACCGGTGATCGGCACCTTCCTCGGCGACTTCGGCGCCGACGTCATCAAGATCGAGCAGCCGACGGGCGACAACCTGCGCAAGATGGGCTGGGAGAAGGACGGCGTCTCCCTCTGGTGGGCGATCGTCGGGCGCAACAAGCGCTCGGTGACCGCGAAGCTGTCCACCCCCGAGGGTGCGGAGATCCTCAAGCGGCTCGTGGCCGACGCCGACGTGCTCATCGAGAACTTCCGCACCGGGACGCTGGAGCGGTGGGGCCTCGGGTGGGACGTCCTCAAGGAGATCAACCCGAACCTCGTCATGGTCCGGACCACCGGCTTCGGCCAGACGGGCCCCTACGCCACGCGCGCCGGCTTCGGCACGCTCGCCGAGTCGATGTCGGGGTACGCCCACATCAACGGCCAGCCCGACGGCCCGCCCACGCTACCGCCGTTCGCGCTCGCCGACAGCATCGCCGCCCTGGCGGGCGCGTTCTCGGTCATGAGCGCGCTCTGGTGGCGCGACCACGGCGGCACCGGCCAGTTCATCGACCTCGCCATCACCGAGCCGATGTTCTGGATCCTCGGCCCCCAGGCCTCGGTGTACGACCAGCTCGGCGTCGTGCAGACCCGCACGGGCAACCGCGCGCCGTTCACCTCGCCGCGCAACGCCTACCAGGCCAAGGACGGGCGCTGGCTCGGCATGTCGGCCAGCTCGCAGTCCACCGCCGAGCGCGTGATGACGCTCGTCGGTCGGGCCGACGTCATCGACGAGCCGTGGTTCGTCGACCACGCCGGACGCCTCCAGCACCAGGACGAGCTCGACGACGCGATCTCCGCGTGGATCGCCGCGCGCGACACCCACGAGGTCATCAGCGAGTTCGAGCGCGTCGGGGCGGCGATCGCCCCGGTGAACACGATCGAGGACATCTTCGCCGACCCGCAGTTCCAGTCCCGCGACTACATCACCACCGTCGAGCACCCCAAGCTCGGCCCGCTGCGCATGCAGAACGTGCTGACGCGCCTGAGCGAGTCGCCGGGGCGCATCCGCAGCGTGGGACCCGACCTCGGATCCTCCAACCGTGAGATCCTGCAGGACCTGCTGGGCTACTCCGACGCCGACCTGGTGAAGCTGGAGGAGGCCGGCGTGATCGCGATGCCCGCTGAGCAGGTGGAGGACCCGGCATGACGAAGGTGGGGGGAACCAAGACCGACCAGGCCTACCGCCGTCTGCGCTCGGCCATCGAGGACGGGGAGCTCGTCCCCGGCGAGCGACTGGTCATCCGCGAGCTGGTGGACACCCTGGGCATGAGCCCCACCCCCATCCGTGAGGCGATGCGCCTGCTGCAGGCCCAGGGGCTCATCATCGACCGTCCCCAGCAGGGGATGATCGTCGCCAAGTTCAGCCCGGACAGCGTGACCGACCTCTACCGGGTGCGGTCGGCGCTGGAGCCGCTCGCCGTGGAGATGGCCGCGCAGGCCGCGACGGCGGAGGACCTCGAGGGCATCCGCGAGCTGCACGAACGGTTCCGCGCCGCGGTGCTCGGGCACGACGTGAGCGAGCAGCTCGCGGTGCTCAACGCCGACTGGCACCGCGCCGTCTACCGCGCCTCCCACAACAACCTCATCGGCGAGCTGATCGAGCGCGCCTGGGCCACCATGCCGTTCGAGGCGGTCTGGCTCGACTCGCGTGCCCGCGCCTCGCTCGACCACCACGAGGCGATCACGGCGGCCGTGGAGTCCCGCGACTCCAACCTCGCGCGCCGCTTCATGAGCCTGCACGTGGAGATCGGCGCGGTCTCGACGGTGCACCGGCTCCGTGCGCTCGCCGCGCGGTCCGCCGGCGTCGACGCCCAGGAGGCCGAGGACGACCTCGGGCTCGCCGAGGTCGCCACCGACCTCGGCCGCTCGGTCTTCACCCCCGCCGACCTCGCCGGTGCGACGCCGGAGAGCGACCGGTGAGCGGCGAGCTCCGTGCCCTCGTCGACGACCCGGACCTGAGGCGCGACGCCTCCGCGGCCGACATGGTCTCCGCCAGCCTCGCGGCGATCGAGGCCGCGCAGCCGTCCCTCAACGCCTTCATCGCCGTCGACCCCGAACGGGCCCTCGCCGACGCCGCCGCGGTCGACGCCCTGCCGCCCTCGCAGCGTGCAGCCCTCCCGCTCGCGGGGTGGCCGGTGGCCGTGAAGGACAACGTCGACGTCACCGGCTACGTCTCCACCGCCGGCTCCAGCCTCTTCGCCTCCGACGCGCCGGCCGCGCGCGACGCCGACGTCGTCGCGCGGCTCCGGGCCGCCGGGGCGGTCGTCGTCGGCAAGGTGACCCTCCACGAGCTGGCGTACGGGGGCACGAACGACAACGCGACCTTCGGGCCGTGCCGCAACCCCTGGGACCTGGAACGTGTCCCGGGCGGGTCCAGCGGAGGGTCGGGCGCTGCCGCCGGGGCGGACCTCTGCCTGGCGGCGCTCGGCACCGACACCGGCGGGTCCGTCCGCATCCCGGCGTCCTACAACGGCGTTACGGGCCTGCGCCCCACGTTCGGCTCGGCGAGCAACGTCGGGGTGCGCCACATCAGCGCCTCCTTCGACACCGTCGGCGTCCTGGCGCGCTCCGCGCTCGACGTCGCCCGCGTGCAGCAGGTCATCTCCGGGCCGTCGTCGCGCGACCCCTGGTCGCTGCCCGCCGGTCACCCGTGGACGCCGTCCACCGAGCCCGCGCTCGACGCGGTCGCCGGGCTCCGGGTCGGTCTCCTCGACGACTTCTTCACCGCCGATGTGGACGAGGAGGTGCTCGCGGGCGTCGCCCACGTGGTCGAGGTGCTGCGCGACCTCGGCGCCCACGTCGAGTCGTGCACCGTGCCCGACGCGTCGCGGGCCAACGACCTCTGCGGACGCATCATCCGTGCCGAGGCGTACGCCGCGTACGCCGACGACCTCGTCGCGCGGCGGCACCTCCTGGGCGCCGACGTGGTGGCGCGGCTCGAGCTCGGCGCCCGGCTCACCGGTGCCGAGGTGAGCACCGCCTACACCGAGGCGCGGGAGTGGTCCGTCACGGCGCGCGACCTCGTCGAGCGGTTCGACGTCCTGGTCGGACCAACCGTCGGCTCCCGTCCGCCCCGCATCGACGAGGTGGAGGACATGGTCGAGACGACGGCCCGCGGGACCCGGCTCACCTACCCGTGGAGCCTCGCCGGGCTGCCTGCGCTGTCGACGCCCTGCGGCGTCGACTCCCGCGGCCTGCCGCTGGGCGCCCAGCTCGTCGGCGCACCGGGGCGCGACGGGCTGCTGCTCGGCGTGGCCGCGGCGTTCCAGGACTCCACCGGCGACCACCTCCGCCGGCCGAGCATCGTGGAGGTGCCGGCATGAGCACGACGCTGCAGGTCGTCGCCGCAGGTGCGGCGTTCACCTCCGGGTCGCTCGAGCCGGAGGTCCTCGGGCCGCGGGAGGTCCGCATCGACGTGGCCTTCTGCGGCATCTGCCACACCGACGTCCACCTCGCGCGCGACGAGTGGGGGGCCAGCACCTTCCCGATGGTCCCGGGCCACGAGATCGCGGGCACCGTCACGGAGATCGGCTCCGCCGTCGACTCGTTCGTCGTCGGCGACCGCGTCGGCGTGAGCACCTACGTCGACTCGTGCCGGCGCTGCCGCCGGTGCCAGGAGGGTCTCGAGCAGTACTGCCTCGAGGGCGAGGTCCTCACCTACAACGCCCGTCACTACGACGGCCGCCCCACGTACGGCGGCTTCCGCACCAGCATGGCCGTCGACGAGCACTTCGTCATCCCGGTGCCGCCGGGCCTCGCGCTCGAGCACGCCGGTCCGCTCATGTGCGCGGGCACCACCGTCTGGTCGCCGCTGCGGGCCTGGTCGGTCGGGCCCGGGAGCCGCGTCGGGGTCGTCGGCCTGGGCGGGCTCGGCCACCTGGCCGTGCAGCTCGCGAGCTCGCTCGGCGCGGAGGTGACCGTCTTCGGCCGCACCCGCTCGAAGGCGGCGGACGCCGTCCGGCTCGGGGCGGCCCACCACGTGACCCTCGACGAGGTCGCGTCGGCCGCACTGGGCCTCGACCTCGTCATCAACACGGTGGCCGAGCTCGATGTCGGCTCGATGCTCGGCGTGCTCGACCAGGACGGGACCTGGGTCGACGTCGGGGTCCCGACCACGCCCCGCAGCATCCGGTGGGACCAGCTCGCCGACGGTCGTCGTCGGCTCTCGGCGTCCAAGATCGGCAGTCCCGACGACATGCGCAGCCTGCTCGCCCACGTGGTCGAGACCGGCGTGCGTCCGGAGACCACGGTCGTCGGCGCCGACGAGGTCGACGCCGCGTTCGACGCGCTGGCGGAGGGCCGGGCGCCCTACCGCTACGTCCTCGACGTCTCGACCATCGAGGGAGGCGCACGATGAGGGTCCGGGCCGCCGTGCTCGAGCGGCTCGGCTCGACGCGCCCGTACACGCGGAGCGCACCGCTCACCGTCGCCGACGTCGACCTCGAGCCGCCCCGCGGTCGCGAGGTGCTGGTGCGGGTGGAGGCGGCGGGCATCTGCCACTCCGACCTGTCGGTCGTCGACGGCAACCGGCCACGTCCCGTGCCCATGCTGCTCGGCCACGAGGCGTGCGGCCGGGTCGAGGCGGTGGGTCCGGACGCGGGGGACTGGAGCGTCGGCCAGCGCGTGGTCATGACCTTCCTGCCCCGGTGCGGTGAGTGCGCGGGATGCCTGACCGACGGGGTGCGGCCGTGCCTCGTCGGCAGCCGCTCGAACGAGGCCGGTGAGCTGATCGGTGGCGGGTCGCGGCTGCACCGCGACGGAGCACCCGTGGCGCACCACCTCGGGGTCTCCGGGTTCGCGACCCACGCCGTCGTCGACGAGCGGTCGCTCGTCCCGGTCGACGACGACGTGCCGCCCGGTGTCGCCGCGGTGCTGGGGTGCGCGGTCCTGACCGGAGGAGGTGCCGTGCTGAACGCCGGCCGTCCTCGAGCCGGCGAGACCGTCGCGGTCGTCGGCCTGGGCGGGGTGGGCATGGCGGCCGTGCTGACGGCGCTGGCCCTCGACGACGTGCGGGTCGTCGGCATCGACCCGGCCGCCGACAAGCTCGACCAGGCGCGTGCGCTCGGTGACGTCGAGGCGCTCACGCCCGCCGAGGCCGAGGAGCGGGGCCTCGAGGCCGACGTCGTGGTGGAGGCTGCCGGCAACGCGCGGGCGTTCGAGACCGCGGTCGCTGTCACGGGTCCGGGCGGACGCACCGTCACCGTCGGGCTCCCGCCGGCGGACGCGGTGGCGCGGGTGTCGCCGCTGCGGCTGGTCGCCGGCGGCCGGTCGATCGTCGGCAGCTACCTCGGCTCGGCCGTCCCGTCACGCGACATCCCGAGGTTCGTCGAGATGTGGCGCGCCGGACGGCTCCCGGTCGAGCGACTCATCACCTCGACGATCTCGCTGGAGGACGTGAACCAAGGGATGGACGACCTGGCGGAGGGCCGGGCGCTGCGCCAGGTGATCGACCTCGGCTGAGGCCCGAGCATGACGTTCTGGTGAACGGTGGTCGGCGAGGCTTCCCCCGACGTCGTCGGCCTGCGTACGGTCCTCGGGACCTGACCAGTGACTTCGGGGGGAGTCCCACCATGTCGGTGCCTGTCATCGCGCCCGTCCACGTCCGGCCGTCGCGTCGGGGGCGGAGGAGGCTGCGGACGCTGCTCGCCGCGCTGGCCGCGACGCTCGTCGCGACCGTGCTCGTCGCGCCTGCGGCGTCGGCGTCGCCGGAGTCGCAGCTGGCCGCGCTCACCGTCCGGTCGGAGGCGAACGGGAGCACCTACGACCGCGACCTCTTCCGGCACTGGATCGACGCCGACGGCGACGGGTGCGACACCCGGGCCGAGGTGCTGATCGCCGAGTCGTCCACGTCGACGGGACGCACCGGGACGTGCACGATCACGACGGGCTCCTGGCTGTCGCGCTACGACGGTGTCCGCTTCACGACGGCGAGCAGCCTCGACATCGACCACATGGTGCCGCTGAAGGAGGCGTGGATCTCCGGCGCGTCGTCGTGGAGCTCGACCCGCCGCCAGGACTTCGCCAACGACCTCGGCGACGGCCGCAGCCTCATCGCCGTGTCGGCCTCGACCAACCGCTCGAAGAGCGACCAGGACCCCGACTCCTGGCTCCCGCCGGCGACCTCCTACCGCTGCACCTACGTGTCGGACTGGATCGCCGTGAAGTACCGCTGGGGCCTCAGCGTCGACTCCGCCGAGAAGTCGGCCCTCCAGGACGTCCTCGCCGGCTGCTGATTCCCATGAAGTGATGGGAATCCCTCACTCACCCCGGGATGCATCCGAGGGGGAGAGAGGGGACACCATGGTGGGTTGCTGGTTCCCATCAACTGATGGGAACCAGCGCGGCCGGAGCGCGTCGAGCCGCGATCGCCAGCACTTGAGACGGGGATCTCATCCTGTGGTCGGTGGGGAGGGGCTCCGCTAGGGTCCGCGACATGAGGATCGGTGTGGTCGCCGAGTCGCAGGCCGGGGAGACCCGGGTGGCTGCGACTCCCGCGACGGTCGGACGTCTGCTCAAGCTCGGCTACGAGGTCGCGATCGAGTCCGGCGCCGGGGCGAAGGCGTCCTTCGCCGACGAGGCCTTCACCGAGGCGGGTGCCTCGATCGTCGGTGGCGACGAGGCCTGGCGGTCCGACGTCGTGCTGAAGGTCAACGCGCCGACGTCCGCCGAGATCGGCCGCCTGAACGACCACGCGACGCTCGTCAGCCTCATCGCGCCCGCGCAGAACCCCGAGCTGCTCGAGGCGCTGTCGGCCCGCCCGCTCACCGTCATCGCGATGGACGCCGTCCCGCGCATCTCGCGCGCGCAGTCGATGGACGTCCTCTCTTCCATGGCCAACATCGCCGGCTACCGCGCCGTCGTCGAGGCCGCCCACGAGTTCGGCCGCTTCTTCACCGGCCAGGTCACGGCCGCCGGCAAGGTGCCGCCGGCGAAGGTCCTGGTCGCCGGCGCCGGCGTGGCCGGCCTCGCGGCCATCGGCGCGGCCTCCAGCCTCGGCGCGATCGTCCGCGCGACCGACCCGCGGCCCGAGGTCGCCGACCAGGTGAAGTCGATCGGCGGCGAGTACCTGAAGGTCGACGTCGAGGTGGAGAAGTCCACCGACGGCTACGCGAAGGCCACCAGCGAGGAGTACGACCGGCGCGCCGCGGAGATCTACTCCGAGCAGGCCGCCGACGTCGACATCGTCATCACCACGGCCCTCATCCCCGGTCGGGCGGCGCCCCGTCTGCTCACCGAGGCCGACGTCGCGGCGATGAAGCCCGGCAGCGTCATCGTCGACATGGCCGCGGGCCAGGGTGGCAACGTCGCCGGCTCGGTCGCCGGACAGAAGGTCGTCACCGAGAACGGCGTGACGATCCTCGGCTACACCGACCTCGCCGGCCGCCTGCCCACGCAGGCCTCGCAGCTGTACGGGCAGAACCTCGTCAACCTGCTCACGCTGCTCACCCCGGGCAAGGACGGCCAGCTCGTCCTCGACCACGACGACGTCGTCCAGCGCGGCGTCACCGTCGTGCACGAGGGGACGCTCCTCTGGCCGCCGCCCCCGGTGCAGGTCTCGGCCGCTCCCGCCCCGACGGCCGAGATGCCCGCGGTGCAGGAGAAGCCCGACGCTGGACCAGGGAAGGGGGCGGGCCTGACCCAGCGCGGCAAGTACCTCCTCATCGCCGCCGGCATCGCGGTGCTGTTCCTGGTCAACGCGTACGCGCCGCCCCCGCTGCCGGAGCACTTCTTCGTGCTCACCCTGTCGGTCGTCATCGGCTACTACGTGATCGGCAAGGTCCACCACGCGCTGCACACGCCGCTCATGAGCGTGACCAACGCGATCAGCGGCATCATCGTCGTCGGCGCGCTCCTGCAGATCGGCGTCGGCGGGGAGACCGAGAACGCGTGGGCGATCCGCCTGCTCGCGTTCGTCGCCGTGCTGCTGGCCTCCATCAACATCTTCGGCGGCTTCGCCGTGACCCGACGCATGCTCAGCATGTTCTCGAAGGGCTGATCCGATGACCGCGCAGAGCATCGCCACCGCCGCCTACATCGTCGCGGCCCTGTTGTTCATCCTCAGCCTCGCGGGGCTGAGCAAGCACGAGACCGCCCGTTCCGGCGTCGCCTACGGCATCGTCGGCATGGCGATCGCCCTCGTCGCCACGGTCGTGCTGGCCGTCGAGGACGCCGAGGCCGTCGGCGTCGTCCTGCTGGTCGGGGCGGTCGTCATCGGGGCCGGCATCGGCCTGTGGCGCGCCCGCGAGGTCGAGATGACCGGCATGCCCGAGCTCATCGCGCTGCTGCACTCCTTCGTCGGCCTCGCCGCGGTGCTGGTCGGGTGGAACGGCTACCTCGAGCACCCGGAGTACGCGCTGGAGTCGCTCGAGCGGATCCACTCCGCCGAGGTGTTCGTCGGCGTCTTCATCGGCGCGGTGACGTTCACCGGCTCGATCGTCGCGTTCCTCAAGCTCAGCGCGCGCATCAAGTCGGCGCCGCTCGTGCTGCCGGGCAAGAACTACCTCAACATCGGCGCGCTGGTGCTGTTCTTCGTGCTCACCGTCGTGTTCGTGGCCAACCCGAACATCTGGCTGCTGCTGCTCGTCACGGCCCTCGCGCTGGCGCTCGGCTGGCACCTGGTGGCCTCCATCGGCGGTGGCGACATGCCCGTCGTCGTCTCGATGCTCAACAGCTACTCCGGCTGGGCCGCGGCCGCCGCTGGCTTCCTGCTGAGCAACAACCTGCTCATCGTCACCGGCGCGCTCGTCGGCTCCTCGGGCGCCTACCTGTCCTACATCATGTGCCAGGCGATGAACCGCTCGTTCATCTCCGTCATCGCGGGCGGGTTCGGCATCGAGGCCGCGTCCGGCGAGGCGACCGACTACGGCGAGCACCGCGAGGTCGACGCCGAGGGCGTCGCGGAGATGCTCAAGGACGCCTCCAGCGTCGTCATCACGCCCGGCTACGGCATGGCGGTCGCGCAGGCGCAGTACCCCGTCGCCGACCTCACCCGCAAGCTGCGCGA